>CAYXIK010000001.1:0-342482 GCA_964465315.1 uncultured Gemmatimonadaceae bacterium
GATGGTATTCCGGAAATGGACTAGTGTCCGGTACAGTCTAGACCGTCCGACGAGCTCGTCAACCTGCACGGGCCGCGAATCTATCTCGAATTTGGACGCGGAGCGGGCCCTGGTCCAGGAAAAGAGCGCGGTCAACCAGTCCGCAACGCCCCGCTGTCGCTTGAAGGAAACGCTTCTGCTATTGATCGAGGAGCGCAGCTACGACGGCATCACCATTGAGAACATCGCCGAGCAGGCTGATGTGGGACGATCGACCTTCTACTCTCACGTCACCTCGAAGGAAGATCTGTTGTTCGACGGCTTTGCGCCTGCGCTGCGCGCGTTGGCGGCGCAGGCGCGGCAGTCGCGTGAGCGCCGAGGCGCTCGATCGCGTGTTCCAGCGCTACTGCCTGTAAAGCCCTGGGAACTGCTCCCGCAACCGGTGCAGCTTCGGAAGGTCGTTAAACACGATGTACGGCTGGTAGGGGTGAAGCGCGAGGTAGTTCTGGTGGTACGCCTCCGCCGGATAAAAGTGCTCGAACGGCACCACTTGGGTGACGATGGGACTCGAGAAGATTCGGGCGCTGTCGAGCTGAGCGATATAGGCCCGCGCGGTTTCCTTCTGGTCCGCGTTTGCGTAGAAGATCACCGACCGGTACTGGCTCCCCACGTCGGGACCCTGGCGGTTCAATTGTGTCGGGTCGTGCGCCACGGAGAAAAAGACCCGCAGCAGGTCACCGTACGAAATCTGCGCCGGGTCATACGTGATCTGCACCGACTCGGCATGGCCGGTTGTGCCTGTGCTCACGACGGGGTATTGCGCGGTCGCCGAAACTCCGCCCGCGTAACCCGACACCACGGCCGAGACGCCCTTCACGTGCTTGAAGATCGCGTCGACGCCCCAGAAGCACCCGCCTGCGAAGACGGCCGTCTGCACTCCTCTAGGGCGCGAGACGTGGGATGCCGGGACGAACGCCGGGACCTGCGCCCCGGCGGACCTGCCGCTCAGGACACCGGCGAGGCAGACAACCGTGACGAGGGGGATCGGACTGGTGAATCGGCTCATGGCGAAGTTTAACGCCGTTTGGTCGAGTTTGGTTCCCACGTGTCCTATAGATTACGCCACGAGGGTGCCGCATGGATCCAGGGTGGCCCGGCCTTGTGAAGGGGTAAGAACTGGGATAGAGTCTCCCGCCTCGCGCGCACGACGGTCTCATATGGCCCGAGTCTTGCTTATCGACGACGACGTCTCGTTCCGCCAAGCGTTGGCGAAGCATCTGGAGCGCGCGGGCCACGACGTCCGGCAGGCCGCGGACGGCGACGCGGGGATACGAGCGTGCGCCCGTTCCCCGGCAGACGTCGTGCTCGTGGACATCTTCATGCCCGGGCAGGGTGGCCTGCGGACCATCGACCGGTTGCGCCTCGAATGGCCGGGAGTAAAAATCGTCGCGATGTCCGGCGTGACGAGCGCGGGATCGCTCGACGTGGAAGGGCACGCCATCGCGCTCGGCGCGGACCGGTTTGTTGGGAAGCCCTTCGAGGGGTCGGCGATGGTCACGCTCGTCGCGCAGCTCCTCGCTGGGACGCCCGACACGCCCTCCGCCTAGCCAGCCACCGCGGCTTTCGCGGACGCCGGCGCCGCGCCCGATACGATCACCCCACCGCCGAGCGCCACGCCCGGGACGGGCGTCGCGCCCTGCTCGCCGAAGTACGCCTCCTCGCCGTGCTCGCTCAGATCGAGCCCGGTCAGCTGCTCGCGTACGTCGGCCTTGGCGCCGAGCGTGGCGTTCACGAGCGCCATGATGACGGCGGTTGCGGTCGCGGCAAGCGCCACGGTCGTCAGCACGGCCAAGAGCTGAACTCCCATCTGCGCGAAGTTACCGGCGAGCCATCCATCACCACCGGCGGGGTTGGCCACCTTCGTCGCGAACACCCCGGTCAGCAACGCCCCAGCCACTCCTGCGAGTCCGTGGCAGGAGAACACGTCCAGCGAATCGTCGAGCCGCGTCGTCGCTCGGATCTGAATGGCGGTATAGCTCACCAATGCCGCGAGCGCGCCGATCGTGAACGACGCTGGCGCGGTCACGTAGCCCGCGGCCGGCGTGATACCCACCAGGCCGACCACCAAACCCGTCGCCGCTCCCACGGCAGTCGCCTTACCGCTGCGGATCAAATCGAGGCCCACCCACGTGAGCAGGGCGGTCGCAGCCGCGGTGTTGGTGTTGGTGAACGCCAGCGCGGCCAGGCCGTTGGCGGCTAACGCCGAACCGGCGTTGAACCCGAACCAGCCGAACCAGAGCAGGCCGGCGCCGAGCAGCACGAGCGGGACGTTGTGCGGGACGATCGGAACGCGCTTGAAATCCTTACGGGGGCCGAGCATGCGGGCGGCCACGAGTGCGGACACGCCCGCGCTGATGTGCACCACGGTACCTCCCGCGAAATCGAGCGCGCCCAGCTTATGCAGCCACCCGCCGGCGCCCCACACCCAGTGCGCGAGCGGGTCGTACACGAAAGTGGCCCAGAGCACCAGGAACACGACGTACGCGCGGAAGCGCATGCGCTCCACGATCGCGCCGGAGATGAGGGCGGGTGTGATGATCGCGAACATCGCCTGGAACATGGCGTGGGCTTGGAGCGGGATCGTGGCGGCGTAGGCCGGATCCGGATCGAGGCCCACCCCCTTGAAGGCCACCCACGACAAGCCACCCCACCAGGGCGTGCCGTGCGCGAACGCGATCGAGTACCCCACCAGCACCCACTGGACGCTGACGACCCCGAGGGCCACGATGCTCATCATCATCGTGTTGAGCGAGTTCTTGGGGCGGACCAGGCCGCCGTAGAAAAAGGCCAGGCCGACGGTCATCACCATCACGAGCGCCGTGGACGCGAGGACCCAGGCCGTATCGCCGGCCGAGATCGTGGCGCTCACGCGCCCTCCTTGTGGTGCGCGGTCTCGAGCGCCGCCCGCTGCACTGCGTCGGCGTTGACCGCGGTGAGCGCGGCGTTGTCCGCTTCACCGGTCCGGATGCGAATCACGCCCTCGATTGGCTGGACGAAGATCTTGCCGTCCCCCACCTCCCCCGTCCGTGCGGACGAGAGAATCGCCTTAATGCACGGCTCGACGAACGGCTCGGAGCAGACCATTTCGATCTTGACCTTCTCGTGGAATTCCATCACGACCGTGGTACCGCGGTACTGACTGACGATTTCCTGCTCGCCCCCGTGGCCACTCACGCGGCTGAGGGTGATGCCCGTGATGCCGGCCTGGAACAGCGCGGCCTTGACCTCGGGGAGGCGTTCGGGCCGGACAATGGTCGTGATGAGTTTCATAGTGCGCAAAGCTACCCTCCCGGCCGGCATGCTGTCAAAGGAATCGTGCAAGAATTGCACACTTATGAGTGCAGCGATAATTGTGCCACGGCGATAGCTCTGCCGCACGTGCTTCAAATGTTGCCAGTAATGCACAGATCTGTTGTCACCGAGCCATAGTAGGTCCGCTAGGGGAGCCCGTCGACCGTTGCGTTTTGTGACCCATTTATCAAGGAGTTGGTTGGAACCACTTCCTCGGCCTGGAGGCCAAGTATGCGTGCGGCAACGCGGTGGTTGAGCGGTGGAGCGGTGATGCTGCTCTGCGGAGCGAGCGCTGCAGGGGCTCAGGGCGGCAAGACTGGGACAAGTGCGGAAGTCGGCACTTCGGTGGGGGTCACTATCCTCAGCGTGTCGGGAGGCGGCGGGTCGATCACACACGTGGGCATCCCAGGCGACGGGATTCAGGCGTCGCCGACCATCTATGCGACGATCTTTGCCTCGCCGTCCGTGATGGTCGAGCCGCAGGTCGCCTTCACTCTGCTCTCGAGCAGCGGCACGACTCTGACCACGATCGGGCTGGCCCTCCAAGTGGGCTATCTCTTCTCGCCCGCTCAGCAGGGGTCCCCCTACTTGGCCGCGAACGGCGCGTTTCAATCGGCGTCGGTCTCGGGAGGCGGTGGCTCCATTAGCGGCCCGGGCCTGGGCGGGGCGCTCGGCTATCGGTTCAAGGTGAGGAACAACCTCGCGATCCGGTTCGACGGCCGCTACCGTCGCTGGTTCTCCGACTTCAAGGATCTGAACGAAATCGGCTTCGGCTTGGGCCTGGGTGCCACGTTCTAGCGCGGGGTTTTCCCGTTCTCCTACGCGCGAAGGCCCGCTGACCAGCGGGCCTTCATCTTTTTTGCGTGATCGATTGACCACGTGTGAGGACACCTCCACCGCCGGCCGCGCTCCCTTCCCCCGGCACGGATTTCGCCCGACGCGGGCGCCAGCGGCCTCACACATCGCGAGCATCAAGGGGGGGTTCCATGGACACGACGTCTCGAGTCGTCACACTGCTCGCCGCGCTTTCGTGCGCCGCGTCAGCAGCTCAGGCGCAGTACCCGCAGCGGCGCGATGGTTTCTGGATCGGGTTCGGATTGGGGTATGGATCGGCCAACGTTTCTTGCGACAATTGCGTTTCCGGGTCTCGCACCGGAGGCCCCACCGTGTTCTTGAAGCTCGGCGGCACGCCGAGTCGCAATCTCCTCATCGGCGCCTCGATCAACGCCTGGACCCGCGAGACCAGTGGCGTGAACGAGACGCTGGGCAATATCACCGCGTCACTCTTCTATTACCCTGTCACAACCAGCGGCTTCTTTCTCACGGGCGGCCTAGGATTCTCCGGATACAACATCAACTCCAGTCCCGAGGTAAACGGGTCGGGGTGGGGGTTCACCGCCGGTGCGGGTTATGACGTCCGCGTGGGGCGTAATATCTCGCTCACGCCTGTCGTGAACTACACCTACGGCGCGCTCGGAGACTTCGACGTGCCCGGCATCGGCACCGCCCGCGGCTGGAAGCAGAACGTGATCGATCTCGGCCTGGGCGTGACCTTCCACTGAAGTCGGGCTGTGCAGTTTGTGCCGCGCCTTGCGCCCGCGACCGGGGGTGTCTTCACTCCCAACGTGCAGCAGACCCTCCTCCAGCTGGCGCTAGGGATCAAGTTGCACTAGTCACGCCACGGTTGTGCGGGCCCGTTATCTTGTGCCACCGGCGATGCTCCCACTGCTGGTTGCACTCGTTTTTCAGGCCCCCCCCGCCCCCGCTCCCGCGGCGACCTGCCCGCGCGCAGCCCTGGCGGCCGGCCAGGCCGACACCGGATGGAACGCCTATCGGCGCGGGTCGGTGACGGAGGCGGCCGCCCGTTTCGAGGCCGCCGACTCCCTTTGCCCCGGCGATCACGCGACCCAGGTAGGTCTCGGGTTCGTGCGGCTGCGCCAGGAACAACCTCGCGTCGCCGCGGAGCGATTCCTCGAGGCCATCAAGACTGACGCGCGTGATGCCGACGCCTGGTACGGGCTCGGGCTCGCGCGCGCTCGTCTGGGCAATCGGTCTGGAGCGGTGGACGCTTGGCGACGCACCCTGCAGCTCGCGCCCGGCTACAGCGAAGCGGAGCTGCAGCTCCTCACGCTGGGCATCGACAGCGGGTTGGTGCTCCCGGCTGTAGCCCGACCCTTTGACCCGGACGTGCCGGCTCGGACCCTGGGCGACGGATTCGAGATCCGCGCCTCGAGCGGGTGGCAGCCGTTCTACGTGAAGGGGGTCAACCTTGGCGTGGCCCTCCCTGGCCACTTTCCTTCCGAGTTTCCAACCGACGACTCGACCTATATGCGTTGGCTCGAGCTGATCGCCGGCGCGCGGGCAAACGCGGTTCGCGTGTACACGATTCTGCCGCCGGCGTTCTATCGGGCGCTCAAAGCGTGGAACGCGGGGCATCCCGATAGCGCGCTCTGGCTCCTCCACGGCGTGTGGACGGAGCTCCCTCCCGAACACGACTACGACGCCCACGGCTGGAAGACCGCGTTCGAGGTCGAAATGCGCCGGGCCGTGGATGTGGTGCATGGACACGCGCTGATCGCCGCCCGACCGGGTCACGCTTTCGGGCACTACGATGCCGATGTGTCGGACCACATCCTCGCGTTCATCATCGGGCGGGAGTGGGAGCCGTTTTCGATTACAGCCTACAACCGGCGGCGGCACGACCGCACGAGGTTCAGCGGTCGCTTCCTGGCCGTGGACCGCGGGACGGCGGCGGATGTGTGGATGGCGGAACAATGCGATTACCTACTGGGATACGAGTGGGATGCCTACCACGCGCAACGCCCAATCGCCTACACCAACTGGCCGACCCTCGACCCCCTGTCGCACCCGACTGAGCCGACCCTCGAGGAAGAGCAGCGGTTACGGCGCCTCCAGGGATTCCCACCCAACCCCCGCCTCAAGGAGTACGACAACGATCGCGAGTCGCTCGATGCGATGTTGGTGAGGACGACCACGGCCGATCTCGGGGGGTACTTCGCATCGTACCACGCCTACCCCTACTATCCCGACTTCATCGGGCTCGACTCCGCGTACGGTGCCGCTCGCGGGGAGTCGCACTACTTGGGCTACCTGCGGGCATTGAAGCGGCATCACGCCGGTCGGGCGCTTATTGTGGCGGAGTACGGGGTCCCGTCGTCGCGCGGTGTCTCCCATCTCGACACCGACGGCCGGGATCACGGCGGGCACGACGAGCGGGCCATGGCGGAGATCGATGCGCGGCTCACGCGGGAAATACGGGATGCGGGCGCCGCCGGCGGGATCCTGTTTTCGTGGCTGGACGAGTGGTTCAAGCACACCTGGGTGACCATCGACTTGGAGGTCCCGGCCGCGCGCACCCGGCTGTGGCACAACGTGGAGGACGCGGAGCAGCACTACGGCTTGCTGGGCGAGTACGCGGGCCCCTCGCCGGGCACGCCCGAGCCCGGCGGCGATCCGAAGGCATGGGAAGCGCTGCCCCTCGTTGGGGGTCGCGATGCACTCACGTTGCGCGTGGGAGCCGATCCTTCATACCTGTATCTCGCACTCGCCGGTGGGCCGAGGCTCGACACGGCGCGCTACGTGATCGGGATCGACACGTATCGGCGGGACTTGGGCGAGGTCCGGCTGCCCGGCGTCGACCGGCCGGATACGATTGGATTCGAGTTCGCCCTCGTCCTGAACGACACGAGCGACGCGCAGCTCTTGGTGGCGCCGTGGTACAACCCCTACCTTGGGCCGCGGAAGGGCATGGGCCCGACGGCCCTCGATCCTTTTTATAATGAAGCGGCCACGGCGAATGCGACCGGGCACCGCGGAGTGTTCGACTCGCTCTTCGTGATGACCAACCGCTGGCGGATCGGGCGCGATGGTCGGACCTATCCCGCGCGCGGTGTCAACGGTGGGCGGTTGCGCTACGGCGCTGCCACCGAGTCGACGCTGGCGGACTGGTACATCGACCGGGCCTCCGGGCAGATCCAAGTGCGGATCGCCTGGGGACTCCTGAACGTCACAGACCCGTCCTCGCGACAGGTGATGGTGCGGTACCGACGGGATGGCGTGTTCGAGACCGCGCGGACCGACGGGTTCCGGTTCGTGGTCGACGCCCTCACTCGGGGCAGCGGCGCGGTGGTCGTCAAGCTTGCGCCCGCGCAGACCTACGCCTGGCCCACCTGGGAGGTACCCACGTGGCACGAGCGGCTGAAGCCCGCCTATTTCACGATGCACGACGTGTGGGGATCCTGGTGACGCGTGCGGCGTGGGCGCCCGCTCTGCTCGTCGTGCCCGCGCTCCTCTACGCGCAGCTGCCGGCCGCCGACTCCGCGTTCGGAAAGGGTGACTACACCGCTGCGCGTGCCGCTTATGAACGCGTGCTGGCGCGGGACTCACTCAATGAACGAGCTCTCTATCGGCTCGCCATTCTCGACAGCTGGGATGGCAAGCTCGACCGCTCCCTGGCGCGGTTCGCGCAGTTGCGCAAAATCGACGCTCGCGACGCGGACATCATGGTGAGCCAAGCGCAAGTATTGGCCTGGGCGGGAAGAACGGCGGCATCGGAGGCGCTGTACGACTCGGTGCTGGCGCGATTCCCGGACCGGCCCGACGCGCTGGCGGGGCGGGCACGCGCGATGGCGTGGAGCGGAGACCTGGCCCGGGCCGAACAGCTGTGGCGCGCCGCCCTCGAGCGGCACCCCGACGATCCTGAGCTGCTGATCGGGCTCGCCCAGACGCTCTATTGGAAGGGTCAGCCCCAGCTCGCCGAGTCGTACGCGATCCATGCTCGCGCATTGGCGCCTGAGGACCGTACCGCCCGCGATCTCGAGCGGGAGCTGCGGGCTGCCTTGCGGCCGGCCGTGGGGACCTCCGTGGACGGGTCGACCGATTCGGACATGAACGACGTCATCACGCAGGACGGGACCGTAACAACGTCGATCTCGGCGGCGCTTCGTAGCACGCTACACGCGGGGTGGCGCCATGCGACAGATCCCCAGCTTAGCGGCAGGAGCTACGGCGGCGGCGGCCGGATTATCGCCTCAGTCGGCCATGGGGCGGTCCTGCGCGCCGGGCTGGGCGCACGGCGCATCGAGGGGGCATCGTGGGCTCCAGGCAACTCGTTCTCCCGCACGACGCTCACCGCTGAGCTTGGGGTGGGATTCCACCCAGCTCGCTACGCGACGTTCGGCATAGGCTACTCCCGGACGCCGTTCGACGAAACCGCTGGCCTGATGAGTAGGGACCTCACCCTGGACGCGGTGGACGTGAGCTTCGATGTGTCGCCCGGGCCGGCCTGGTCGATCTCAGGAGGCGGCGGCGGCACGTGGTTCTCCGACGCCAACCGCCGTCTCTCGGCCGTGTTCGCCGTGCTCGGTCGCGTGGCTCGCGGGCTGCAGCTTGGGCCCTTCGCGCGAATCATGGGATACCGGGTCAATACGAACACGGGCTACTTCTCCCCCGACCGGTTCACCGCGGTCGAGGCCCGCGCCGTGTACGTGTGGCAGCAGCGACCCTGGGGGGTCCGCGCCGACGGCGGCGTCGGCACCCAGCAGGTGTTCAAGGGGGCCGCTCGTCAAACCGAGTGGCACCTCGGGCTCGCTCTGTCGCGCGACTGGGGCGCGAACAACGAGCTGAGCCTCGTTGGATCGATTACGAACAGCGCGGCCGCCACCACGCCCGGGACGGTGCCGACGGAGGCCTTCCGCTACCGGACGCTGGGCCTACGGTTCCGCCAGGGGCTCTAGCCCCTCCCGGGTTTTGTGCCGCTCCGCGGCGCCGAGGCCCAGGGTGCGGAGGAGCGCGATGGCCCGAGCCTGCGCGCGCGGCGGCAGCGCGTCGACCGCCCGCCGCATCGTCTCGGCGTGTAACGGAAAGATGCGCTCGATGATCCGGCGCCCCGCCGCGGTCAGTGAGAGGAGCACGACGCGGCGGTCGGCCGGGCTCGGCCGGCGCCGCACCAGCCCCCGGTCGCAGAGCTTGTCGACCACGTAGGTCGTACTGGACGACTCCACCAGGATGCGTTGCTGCACCTGGCAGACCGGCAGCTCCCCCTTGTGATAGAGCACCTCCAGGACGCCGAACTCGGTGGCGCCGAGGCCGAACCGCGCGATGCTGGTGCGGGAATGGCGATTCACCGCGTCGAAGGCGCGGGCGAGCACCACCCACAGCTTCAGCGGGGCGGCTCGGGAAGGGGCCTTGGCCCGTTTCATCTCGCCTCCAGGAACATTCGGGCGGAGCGGTTGTTGTCCTAGTAACTAGAAATCTAGTATCTCGATTCCTAGATATCTACCATGACGGAGGACTGACAATGCTGACGAATCTGGGGTTGCTCGCGCTACGCTTGACGCTGGGGCTCGTCTTCCTGGGCCATGGGGCCCAGAAGGCTTTCGGCGCGTTCGGCGGGCCGGGGTTCACGGGGGCGACCGGCTTCATCGGGAGTCTGGGGTTCCGCCCCGCACGGTTCTGGGCGGGACTGGCGGTCGGCGGTGAGCTGCTGGCCGGCGCGCTCTATCTGCTGGGTCTGTTCACACCGCTGGCGGGGTTGCTCGTGCTGGGCACGATGGGCGTGGCGATCGCGAAAGTCCATGCGCCGAAGGGATTCTTCGTGCAGAACGGCGGCTATGAATACAACCTCGTGCTGATCATCGCGGCGGTCGCGCTGGCCCTGGCGGGGCCCGGGACCTACTCGCTGGATCACGTGCTCGGCCTGGTTCGGTAAGCCCGCGGGGTCGCGTTAGATTCCCTCGTCCCAGCTCGGGTGAGGGAATCTGTCGACCGTTCAGTTTCTCGGGGCGGCCGGCACGGTGACGGGTTCGATGCACCTCGTCACGGCCGGTAACCGCCGAGTACTGCTCGACTGCGGCCTGTTCCAGGGATTGAAGGCGCTCCGGCAGCGCAATTGGGACGCCAGAGTCCCGGATCCGCGGACCATCGACGCGGTGGTCCTGAGTCACGCTCACATCGATCACTCCGGGTACCTGCCCCTGCTCGCGCGGCAGGGGTTCCGAGGATCGATCTATTGCACATCCGCCACGGCGGACCTGCTCGAAATCGTCCTTCCGGACGCCGCACACCTGCAGGAAGAGGAGGCTGAGCGAGCCAACCGGAAACAGTACTCGAGGCACTCGCCAGCACTGCCCCTCTATACCTTGAACGATGCGCAGACTGCGCTGAGGCTGGTCGAGCGCTGTGGGTACGATAAACCCATCACGGTGTGCCCCTTCGCCACCGCGCTATTGCGACCGGCAGGTCACATTCTGGGTTCGGCGACGGTTGAGCTGGCGCTCGATGGTGCGCGGCTGGTCTACTCGGGCGACCTCGGCCGGTACGACCGGCCGATCCTTTGCGATCCGGAGCCGGTGCCCGCCGCCGACGTGCTCCTTCTCGAATCGACGTACGGCGACCGGCCCCATCCCAGCGGCGCTGATGCTGACCTCATCCGGATCGTCCGGGACGCCGCCAGCCGTGGTGGGCCGATCCTCGTGCCTGCCTTCGCGGTGGATCGGACCCAGGAGCTGCTGTGGATGCTGCGCCGCCTTGAGGAGGCGGGAAGCGTGCCGGTGCTGCCGGTCTACATCGACAGTCCCATGGCTATCGAAGTCACCGACGTCTACCGGCGTCATCCGGAGGATTGCGATGCCGAGATGGCTCGAGCGCTCGCGTCGGGTGGCCGTCCCCTCTCTCCCAAGAGTCTCCACGTCGCCCGCACGGAGCAGGAGTCGAGGGCGATCAACGCGGTGCGCGGACCAGCGATCATCATCTCGTCGAGCGGGATGGCGACCGGGGGACGCATCCTGCATCACCTCGCGCAGCGCCTGCCGGACCCGCGCGCGACGGTGCTGCTCGTCGGGTTTCAGGCGGCTGGCACCCGGGGTCGGGCGCTCGAAGACGGCGCGCGGGAGCTCAAGATATTCGGTGAGGTCGTGGCGGTGCGCGCGCGGGTCGAGCGGATCGATGCGCTTTCCGCGCACGCCGACTCCAACGAAATTCTTCGGTGGCTGCGTGGCTTCGAGCGGCCACCGCGCGCGACGTATCTCGTCCACGGCGAGTCGGAGGGAGCGGCGGCGCTCGCAGCCGCGATTCGCGCGCAGTATGGTTGGAACGTGGAGATCGCGAGAGACGGCGCGACCGCCCAGGTGTGACCGCGCCGCGGCTATGACTTCCGGCGCGTCACCTTCCATTCGCCGGTCACGGCGTCGGGAGAGCCGGCGCGCCGCGTCGCGAACGTCCCTGCGATCACATCTCGGTTGAGCTGTCCATCGAACGTCGTAAACAACTGGACCCCCGTCTCCGGGTCGGCATAGGGTTTGAGCGTGCCGGTCACCCGTCCCCCTGTGACGCGCACGAAACTGATCGTGAGGACCGTCGCACGCGCCGTCTCGGTGCCGGCGGGCGGTGTGGCGCTGGTCCAAGCCTGGAGGGGGCGTCCGAAGCCCCGAGGGATCATCACGACGTCCCCGAACGCAGAGTCCACGCGCGAGACGAGCGTGAAGGAAATGCTCCCGCTCCGACCCGTTTGCGCGCTCGAGTACGCCCCATCCCAGTGGCCCGCGAGAGCGGTCACGCCGGGCGCGGCCCCGACCAGAGGCACCGTGGCCTGCGGCGGGGTGCTGCAGGCCATGATCGGCGTGCCCATGGCCGCTGCAAGCAGCAATAGGCGATGCCCCGCCCGATTCACCGCTGCCCCATGCGCTGGTCGCGCGGCAGGATCATGGCGCGTACGACGGCCGTGGCGTCCACCGCGATGAGCAACCCATCCTGCGGCAGTGACTGGACGCCGATCACGATTCCCGCCGGTGGGTTGCGCTGCGGGAAGAAGTCCGGGGCGGCTTGTTGGATCGCCGCGAGATCCTTCGGCGAATAGTTGACCACGTAGATCGTGAGCCTCGCGACATCGGCGGGCGTGGCACCGCCGATTCGGAGAACCGTGGCGAGGTTGGCGAACGCCTGCGCCGCCTGCGCGCGCAGGTCCCCCAAACCGACCAGGCGACCGGTGCTGTCGAGCGCCACCTCGCCCGACACGTAGAGCGTCGAGCCGATGCGCACCGCGTGGGTGAATCCCGGCAGGGCCGCGAGCGTCCCGGGGTTGATGTACCGTGTGCTGACCGGATCGGGCCCAGAACGAATACCGCCGGGTGGCGGGGGCGCGACGCAGGCCGCCATCAGGGTGACGGTCACGACGCTCGGCACGGCGCTGCGCATAGGTCTCTCCTCATCGATCCGGTGGTCTCGTACATCGGGACTCTCTGTATACGCTCTCGGCGGGCCGGAGTTCAAGGGGTCCGCGGCACCGGGGCATTCAGCATCCAGCCGGCGGCGGCCGTAACACCCAGCATGAGCGCGGTGCCCGACCGGGAAGCGGCTGGCTCTCGGGACGTCGACGAGCCAGCCCTTGTCGCGCGGGCCCTCGCGGGCGATCGGACGGCGCTGGGCGTCCTCGTCACGCGGTTCGCCGCCCCGGTCCGCCGGCTCGCCTACGCCATTCTGCGGGACCCTGACGAAGCGGACGACGCCGCGCAAGACGGCGTGTTGCAGGCGCTGGTCAAGCTCGATCGCTACGACCCGACCCGCCCGTTCGGGCCCTGGCTGATGCGGATCGTGGCGAACGCGGCGATCGACCGCCGGCGGCGACGGGCGGTGCGGGACACGAGCGAGCTGGATGAGGGGCTTTCGGGCGGCGGCCCATTGCCCGACGTGGAGGTGGACCGTCTCGCGTTACGGCAGCGCCTCGCCATCGCGCTCGACAAGCTTCCGCCGCGGTACCGGATGGCGCTGGTGTTGTTCGATGTGGAAGGGTACTCGCAGGCGGAGATCGCCGAGATCCTCGGCGTGGCGCCCGGCACGGTGCGCTCGGCTGTGTTTCACGCACGACGTCGGCTGCGACGGTGGCTCGAAGACTGGAAGGAGGACGGGATCGGGTGAATCCTGAATCGAAGGCCTTTTCGGCGGAGCCGGACCGCGTACTCGGTGCTGAGCTGCGGGCGCTGCTCGATCGTCCCGGCGATGCGGAGCTCGTCGCGGCCGTCATGGCTGGCGCGACGGCGGCCGGCGTCGGCTCGACGCGCGCGGTGCTGGGACGGTGGGCCCGTGTGGCGATCGCCGGCCTGGTCGTCAGCGCAGTGGGCAGCGTGCTGGTGATTCGGACCACGCCCGAGCCGGCGCCGGCGCTCGAGACCGAGTGGGTCGCGGCCGCGCTGTACACGTCGCAGAGTGCCCCGGACGCGACCCTGCTGTACGCGTCGGTGGAGTCCAATTGACGAAAGGAGCCCCGGTATGCTGAAGCAATCGCCCGGCTGGGCGATGGCCACGTTGCTCGCGATCTTCGTCGCCGGCGGGCTCGTCGGCTGGGGCATCGGCATGCGCACGGGCCACCGATGGGGTGGGGGTGGGGGTCCGGGCTGGGGCCGCGGCCGGGGGGGCCCGGGCGGCGGCGTTCACTCGTTCCTGAAGCGCGAGCTGGACCTGACGCCCGCGCAAGAAGACTCGGTGCGGGCCATCTTCGCGCGCCACCGCCCGCAAATGGAAGCGCTGTGGCGTCAGATGCGCCCGCGGTTCGACTCGGTCCGCGCCGTGATCAGCACCGAGATCAGCGGACAGCTCACACCGGCGCAGCGCACCAAGTTCCAGGAGCTCGAGCGTCGCATGGAAGAGCGGCTCCGAAAGGAGCCGAAACCAGATTCCCCCTAAGGGGAGGTGATGTCCACCGGGCGAACGGCCAGCGGGCTCCGATGACGGCGGGGCCCGCTTCAGTTTCTCACCGAGCCGCGCCCGCCGCCGAATCTCCACGCTGCACCAACCCCACGAAGTCCCGGAGCTCGGGAAGCCCTAGATCGGACGTGACCCAGTAGTTGTACTCGGGCGTCGTCCAGTGTAACACGTGATAGCCCTGCTGCGTGAAGTCTCGCTCCCGCGACCCCGCCGAGCGCCCGCGCCCGACCGGCCACAGGAACACGTTGATCATGTGTTGTCGCCGGCCGTACACCAACGCGGCAACCGGTTGCCCACCCACATAGTCGAGCCGTCCGCCGAGGAGCGGAAAGCCGCGGCCCGCAAAGTCGTAGACCGGCGGAGAGAAATCGAGCTTGCCGTTGAACCACGGCTTGACCGTGTGCTGGTCAGACGAGGGCACGTCGGCGAGATGGCCGGCCATGAGCGAGCGCACGTGGCTCGCCAGCACTTGGTCGGCGAGCGCCTCGCCCCGCGCGCGGGTCAGGGCGAGCTGCCAGCTACCGACCGCCACGACCGTGAGCGACGCCGCAACGGAGAGGACGCGCCACGGCACGGCGCGGCGCCGCGCGACGCGACTCGACTCCCCGCGCACGACGGCGTGAACGCGGGCGCGAAGGGTGTCGGGCGCCTCGTAGCGAGGGAGCTGCTCCCGCAGCGCCGCGCTCAACCGCCGTCGACGCTGCTCTACTCGGGAACACTCCGCGCAGACCCGCAGATGTGCCTGGAGCTCGCCGGCCTCGGGCATCGCGAGCTCACCGTCCAGATACGCCTCAAGTTGCGCCACGAATGCAGGGTGCGTCACGTCAGCAATCCTCCGTTACGAGGCACAGCGCCTCCTCGAGCCTGCGGCGCGCGCGTGAGAGCCGGGACATCACGGTGCCCACCGGCACACCCGCGACGTCGCTGATCTCCTTGTACGAGAGCCCTTCGAGCTCGCGGAGGACGATCACCTCGCGGAACTCGAGCGGCAGTCGATCGATCGCCTCTCGCAACGCCTCGCCCTCGCTCTTCCGAACCACCGACGCTTCCGGGTGATCGTCCGCGATCCCCTCGCTGTGCTGCGTCTCGTCGAATTCCGTCGCCTCCGCGTGGTGTCGATTGCGGTCGCGCCAGGTCCACGCCGTGTTGCGGACGATCGCGAGGAGCCATGCCCGGCCCTCCCCGGGTTCGCTTCCCCGGAAACCGCCGAAGTACCGAAACGCGCGCAAGGACGCTTCCTGCACGATATCCTGCGCGTCGTCGGCGTCCCGCGTCAGGTAGCGCGCCAAAGTGTAGGCGGCGTCCAGATGTGGGAGCACGACCGCTTCGAATCGCTCGAGCTCGGTGGGTTCCAACCCGCCCTCAATGAGTGTCGCGACACCTCTACGGGACGACTCTCCGCTCCGTCGAATTATTCCCGCCGGAATAACCCTGGGGGGTGGCGTGTCTTTGACCTCGAAGGGAAAGGGTTACTACTCACGTTCTCAGGAGAAGATCGCACATGAGACGCACCTACATTGTTGCGCTTCGAAACGTCGCTGGGCTCCTCGTAGCCGCAACCGCGGTCGCCGCGGCACCGGCAACTCGCTCGTGGGAGGATCCCTCGGCCGTCACCGCCAAGCTGTCCGAGTGGAAGGTGGAGCTCTCGGCGGCCACGGTCACCGCGGGCGCCGTCACGTTCACGATCACCAACACGGGCACCGTACCGCACGCCTTCGAAGTTGAAGGGCGCGGGGTGGAGCGCGAGACCGACGTCATCCAGCCGGGATCGACCTCCACGCTCACCCTCACGCTCGCGCCGGGGACCTACGAAGTGTACTGCCCGGTGGGCGAAGACTCACACAAGAAGCTTGGCATGCAAACGCACCTGACGGTCCTGAAGCCCGGGAGCGCCGGTTCAGCCGGCTACCAGGAGCCGGCCGCGAGCGGCCCGAGTAAGTCCGCGAACCTCCAGGCGATCCGGGTGACGAGCGGTGGGCCCGTCATCCAGATCCTGCCCGGGCCGTTCCCGTTCCCGGACAGTGCCGCTCCAATCCTCCGGGCATTTGGCGCCGAGCGAGAGGGACTCGAGTCACAGGTGAAGAACGGCCCGTACTCGAACAACGTGACGCCGATTTCCGGGACGTTCACGTTCAGCGCGTGGGATAAAGGCGCCACGCGCGACTCGGTGGACGGTGTGGCCGAGTTTACGACTCATGACGGCGCTCGGTGGAAGCTCGTGATGGACCGCGTCCAGACCAAGGATGTCCCACACCACCCCCGCTTCGGGGGCGTCATCATGGGGCTCTACTATCACGGCGTGACCCAGGTTCACACGCCGCTCGTACCGACGATCAACAGCGCCGTCGCCCTTTGGGCGTTCGCGCACCTGTACAAGAACGACGCGCTCGTCACCGACAACGCGATGGTGCACGTCATGCTCTTGTCGCGCACGCGGCGGGAGGGTGACTACGCGCTCGCCTGCTGGGATTGCTCCAAGAACAAGATCGAAGAGCTGCAGCTGCAGATTCTGCCCGGGCGGGGCGAGCCAAAGTTCGACGCGCCAGGCGGGTTCCTGTTCGTCAACTGGGAAAAATCCAGCTCCCGGAGACTGGGGAGCAGAGGGGAATAATTCCATGCGCTTACGCGCGTCAAAGGGTGAAGCCCGCGCGCACACCCGTCCAGGTGCGCGCGGGCCTTTTGTTTTCGGACTGGGGTGCAAGATGGTTAGTATTCAGCAGGGTCCCACAGGAGCAGGCTCCGATGACCACCCGCCTATTGATCGTGATCGGACTCGCGACGACGCCGCTCGCGGCCCAGCACCCTGCGGCACCAATGGGCCGCATGATGGGCGACCCGATGGGCATGCAGGAAATGATGGCGCCCCTGGCGCAGGTGATGCTGTACACGCCGCAGCATCTCCTTCCCCGGAAGGACGCGCTGGGACTTACCGCGGATCAAGTCGCGCGGCTCACTGCGCTGCGCGATGCGACGACCGCGGCGCAGGACGCCGCCGTGTCTGAGGCAAGGACCCATCTCGAGGAGCTGCAGCAGGCCGCCGACGCCGCCCTCCCGGACTCAGGGGTGGTGAAGACCCACTTCCAGGCGGCCCAGGCCGCGATGGGCCGGGCGCGCTGGCTGTCGATCCGGTCCGCCATGGAGGCCAAAGCGTTGCTGACCCCCGCGCAGCGGGCCACGCTCAAGGCGTGGGCGGATTCGCTAGAAATGTGGATGCAACAGCACCGGCAGATGATGAAGCCCAGCCCTTCTCCGTGAGCTTGACACATCAACAATTGTTGATATAAATATCCCATGCCTGCGGTCACTCTTCCCCACATCGGCCGGGCGGCGCGGCGGTTCCAGGCGCTCTCGGACGAGACCCGACTCGAGATCGTGCGGATGCTGTCGCACGGCGAGCGGTGCGTGTGTGAGCTCCAACGCGTGCTCGACGCTGCGCAGTCGCGTTTGTCCTTCCATCTCAAGACGCTTAAGGATGCCGGTCTTGTGAGCGACCGGCGGGAAGGTCGGTGGGTGTACTACGCCCTGAATCGTGACGCGCTCGACGAGATCGCGAACTTCACCTCGTCGGTGAAGCCCGGGAGGCACGCCGGCAGCTGCCGGTTGGCGTGCTGTGGTTAGGGTGTTTTTCTTTGTCCTATATATCAACGATTGTTGATGGAAGCTCAACGGAGGGGGCGATGACGGACGGCGTGAAGGAAACGGTGCGGGAAAAGTACGGGCAGGCGGCGCTACGGGTGTTGGATGGACACCGCTCGTCTTGTTGTGGAGCGAGCGGCGCCAACGGCGGGTGCGACCCGATCACCTCGAACCTGTATGACGCGCAGGAGACAGCGAGCCTTCCTGAGCAGGCCGTACTCGCCTCACTCGGCTGCGGCAATCCCACCGCCCTTGCCGAGCTTCGGGAGGGAGAGGTGGTCTTGGACTTGGGGTCGGGAGGAGGGATCGACGTTCTCCTCTCGGCCAAACGCGTGGGAGCGAGCGGAAAGGCGTACGGCGTCGACATGACGGACGAGATGCTGGCGTTGGCCCGCGAGAACCAGCGCAAGGCGGGCGTCGCGAATGTCGAGTTCCTGAAAGGTGAGATCGAGCACATCCCGCTCCCCGATGGGTCGGTCGACGTGATCATATCGAACTGCGTGATCAACCTCTCGGCCGACAAGCGTCAGGTGCTCCGCGAGGCGTACCGGGTGCTCAAGCCGGGTGGCCGGTTCGCCGTGTCGGACGTGGTCGTCCGTGGGGAGCTGCCCGCCGCGGTGCGACAGAGCATGGAACTGTGGGTGGGGTGCGTCGCGGGAGCGCTGGAAGAAAGTGAGTACAGGCGCCTGCTCGCGGACGCCGGCTTCGCGGGCGTCGATGTCGAGCCGACGCGGATCTACGAGTTCGGGGACGCTCGCGTCGTGCTCGAAGGCGCGGGCCTCGATACCGACACTCTGGCCCGTGAGGTGGGTGGCCGGGTCATGGGCGCCTTTGTGCGGGCGCAGAAGCCCACCGCCTAGGCTCCGACGCCTCGTAGCTGGCGCAGCACGTACTCCAGGATGCCGCCGTGCCGGTAGTACTGCAGCTCCTGCGGCGTGTCGATCCGGACGGTCGCCTTGAACCGGACACCCGAGCCATCAGGCCGCGTCGCCTTGACCTCGACGTCCTTGCCCCGCGGGAATCCCTCGGCAAGGATGTCTGCGAGGCTCATGATGTCGAACGATTCCTTCCCGCTGAGCCCCAGGCTCGCAGGTGTGTCCGTGGCGAGAAACTGGAGCGGCAGGATCCCCATCCCGACCAGGTTCGAGCGGTGTATGCGCTCGTAGCTTTGCGCGATCACCGCGCGCACGCCCAGCAAGCGCGGCCCCTTCGCGGCCCAGTCGCGCGACGAGCCCGACCCGTACTCCTTCCCTGCGATCACAAAGAGCGGAACGCCCTCGGCCTGGTACTTGACCGACGCGTCATAGATGGTCATTTGCTCGCCGTCCGGGACGTGCACCGTGACGGGACCTTCCGTCCCCGGGGCGAGCAGATTCTTGAGTCGCACGTTGGCGAATGTGCCGCGCACCATCACCTCGTGGTTGCCGCGACGCGAGCCGTAGGAGTTAAAGTCAGCTGGCTGGACGCCGTGGGCCACCAGGTACTGACCGGCGGGACTGGTCTTGCGGATGGAGCCCGCGGGGGAAATGTGGTCCGTGGTGATGCTGTCTCCCAGGAGGCAGAGCACACGGCCGGCACGGATGTCCGTAACGGGCCCCGGCGCCTTTGGCATGCCGTCGAAGTACGGCGCCCGGCGTATATAGGTCGACTCGGGCTCCCAGGCGAACCCGTCGCCGGCGGGCACCGGCAGGCCGCGCCAGCGTTCGTCCCCGGCGAACACCTCCCCGTATTCCTTATGGAACATCGCTGACTTGACGGACGAGCGGACCACGTCGTCCACTTCTTTGGCGGTCGGCCAGATGTCGCGCAGATAGAGGGGCTTCCCGTCTTTCCCGGTTCCGAGGGGCTCGGTCTGCAGGTCGAGATCGATCCGCCCGGCCAGGGCATACGCGACGACGAGCGGTGGCGACGCGAGATAGTTGGCGCGTACTTCCTGCTGGATGCGCCCCTCGAAATTGCGGTTGCCGGACAACACGGAGCATACGACGAGCTCGCCTTCGGCCACCGCCGCCGAGACCGCCTCCGGAAGCGGGCCGGAGTTCCCGATGCAGGTCGTGCAGCCGTAACCCACGAGGTGGAATCGCAGCTGCTCGAGATAGCGCATCAGGCCGGCCTGCTGGAGATAGTCCGTCACGACCTTGGAGCCCGGCGCAAGGCTAGTCTTGACCCAGGGCTGCGTCTTGAGGCCCCGCTCCACCGCCTTCTTGGCGACCAGGCCGGCGGCCACCATCACCGAGGGGTTCGACGTGTTGGTGCAACTCGTGATAGCGGCGATCACGACCGAGCCGTGCTGCAGCTTGCAGTCCGCCCCATCGATCGTGAGATCCACGTGCGTGCGGCGTTGCGACGGCGCTTCCACCGCGGTGGCGACGTGACCGCCTTCGCCCTCCCAGCGGCCGGCGTTCGCGGCGGGCGCCGCAGGCTTGACCAGCGCCGGAAGCGCGAGCTGAAAGTTGCGCGGTAGATCACGCAGCGACACGCGATCTTGCGGGCGTCGGGGGCCGGCCAGGCTCGGCTCCACGGTCGAGAGGTCGAGGGCGAGCGTGTCCGAGTACACGGGCTCGGGCGCCGCGGCGGAGTGAAACAACCCCTGCTCCTTCATGTAGGCTTCGACGAGCTGCACCAGCTCCTTGGGGCGACCGGTGAACTCCAGGTAACGGAGCGTCTCCTGGTCGACGGGGAAAATCCCCACCGTGGCGCCGTATTCGGGCGCCATGTTGCCGATAGTGGCGCGGTCGGCGAGCGGCAGGGCGGTGATCCCGGGGCCGTAGAACTCGACGAACTTGCCGACCACTCCCTTCTTGCGGAGCATCTCCGTCACGGTCAGCACGAGATCGGTGGCCGTGGCCCCTTCGGCCAGCTTGCCGGTGAGCCGGAATCCCACGACCTGGGGGATCAGCATCGACACCGGCTGTCCCAGCATCGCCGCTTCCGCCTCGATCCCGCCCACGCCCCACCCGAGCACGCCGAGCCCGTTGATCATCGTCGTATGGGAGTCGGTGCCGACGAGCGTGTCGGGATACGCCTGCGGCTTGGGGCGTTCGGCTGTGAAGACGACTCGTGCCAGGTACTCGAGGTTCACCTGGTGCACGATGCCGGTGTCGGGCGGGACGACGCGGAATCCCTGGAACGTTTGCTGTGCCCAGCGGAGCAGGGCATAGCGCTCGCGGTTGCGCTGGAACTCGAGGTCGGCATTCACCTTGAACGCGGTAGGTGTGCCGAACTCGTCCACGATCACCGAGTGATCGATCACAAGCTCGGCGGGCAGGAGCGGGTTGACCTTCTTCGGGTCGCCGCCCATCCCTTGCATCGCGTCGCGCATAGCGGCGAGGTCCACCACCGCGGGTACGCCGGTAAAGTCCTGCATCAAGACCCGCGCCGGCATGAACGCGATCTCGTCGACCGGCGTCTGCTTCGGGTCCCAGCGCGCCAGTCTCTCGATGTCTCTCGCCGTTACCGTGCGCCCGTCCTCGCGGCGCAGGAGGTTTTCGAGCAGGATGCGGAGCGAATACGGGAGACGCGACACCGGAAGGCCTCGCTGCTCGAGCGCGTCCAGCCTGAAGATCTCGAATGGGCGATTTGCGACCTTCAGCTGGGCGGCCGCGCCGAAGGTGTTGGAGGTCGTCATTCCACGGGCTTCACGTCGACGACGAAGTATTGGGTCTCCCCAAAACAGGTGGTGGGGATACCCATATGCTGGTGGTACGCGAGCGCCACGCGCTTACCCATCGTCTGGTTCACGAGCCTCGCGACGGAATCGTTGCGAACCGTGAAGTAGAACTTCTCGGCCATCGTCCCGGGGATCGACACGATCGCGAGCTCACCTTCCCAGGTCTTACAGATCCAGCCCTTTTTCGAGAACTTCTGCACGTAGCCGGCGCGCTCTCCCTTCGAATAGCTCCAGGTCAGGGCCACCCACGTGTACAGGGCGAACACGAAGATGGGCAGAATCACGACGCCGGCGATGATGAGCTTCTGCGTTCGTGAGAGCGTGAAGTTCACGACGGGAAGTTAACCTCGTACGTCTCGGTCTTGTACGGCACGAAGCCGCGCTTTCGGTAGTTCGTCAGCGCGGCGGGATGATCGAGCGTGCAGGTGTGCAGCCACACGCGCGCGGGCTCGAGCGCCCAGGCATCCCGCACGGCGCACGAGAGGAGGTGCTTGCCGAGGCCTTGGCCAATGGCGTCCGGAAAGAGGCCGAAGTACGCGATCTCAACGGAGCCGTCCTCGGGCACGCGCCGCAGCTCGTACCAGCCCGCGAGCTCGTCGCCGTGCCAGGCCACGTGGAGGGTGATCTCCGGCTGGGACAGATGCGCGCGGATCTCCCGGTCGCTCCAATCCCAGCGGTCGCGCCAGTGATAGGCTTGGCCCACCGTGCGGTAACACCGGCGGTACAAGTCCGGACCCGGCCGGCGGACGTGCTCGATGACGAGTCGAGGGAAATCGCCGAACGCGGCACGAAACTGTTCCGGCGTTCTGAGCTCCAGGTAGGTTCGCGTGGCTTGCACGGGGGGAATTTAAGACGGCACCACACACCTGACACCCGGCACCTGGCACCGTATCTTTTCTCCATGACCTTCAACAAGATGGGAACTGTCCCGTTGCCGCTGGCACTGCACCTCGCGAGCTACACGGTGCTCGGATTGTTCTGTTTCTTCGCAGGCTGCCTCAATTTGATCGATCCGGGCAAGATCCCTCATGGCATGATGTTCCTCGCCGTCTGCGCCTTTAGCTGGGGCTACGTCTTCGGCATCCTGATGGCCCGGAAGGAAGTCATCATTCTCGGCTTCCTCGCGAGCGTGGCATGGCTCCTGGCCGCGGTCGTGGGGGCCACGCGCTTCGGGTTCGACTGGCGCCTTACTGCGCTACTTGCCGGACTCGGCGCCTATGGCCTGGTCGCGCTCGGCCTGTACCGCACGCGCGTCCTGGAGCACTGACCGGCTTCAACCGATCGATGTCACCTCGACGTGCTCGGGCGCAGCGGGTAGTTCGACCACGAAACGCGCGCCCCCGAGCTCCGAGTCCTCAATCCAGATCTTGCCGCCGACCTCGGTCACGACACGCTGACAGATGGCGAGGCCGAGTCCTGTGCCTTCGTCGGGGCTCTTGGTGGTGAAGAACGGGTCGAAGATGCGGCCTCGGATGCGCCGCGGAACGCCCGGTCCGGAGTCGTCTACCGTGAGCCGGACCCATCCCTCACGGGCCTGCGTCCGGAGCTGAATGACGGCAGGACGGCGCCCGCGCACCACGTACTCCGCGTTGGTCACCAGATTGATCACCACCTGCTGTAGCTCCTGACCCAGGCCCAGGACGGCCGGGGCGGATTGATCGAGCGTGGTGCGGAATTCGATGCTTTCCGCGCGCAGCACCCGCTGCCGAATCTCTGCGACGTCGTGTACCAGGTCGTTCATCTGGACGCGCGTCGGGGTCGTGTCGGCGCGACGGGCTAGCCGCAGGAGGCTCCGGACGATGCGCGCGGCACGGTCCACCTCGCGCGTGATCGTGGCCGCCGTGGTGCTCGTCTCGGGATCCTTGCTCGCGCGGCCGAGCAGCTCCGCTTCCATCCGGATGGCCGCGAGCGGGTTGTTTACCTCGTGGGCCACGCCGCTCGCGATCTCGCCGACTGTGGCGAGCTTTTCGCGCGCGATCAGCTCGCGTTGCGCGCGGAGCTCGTCCGTCCGGTCGTACAGCGCCACGAGCAGGCTGTCGGGCCCCACACCGGAGAGACCCGTGACGGTACAGTCGCAGATGCGGCGGTCGCCGGACGGCTGCGTCACGAGCACCCGTCCGTGCCACGGCTCGCCCTGGCGGGGACGCGCCAGCACCAGGTGAAGCGAGATCTCGCTCGGGGAAAGGCCCAGGGCCTCGAGGTGGTTGCCGAGGGCCTGACCTTCTGACGGAATGCCGAAGAGCCGGCAACCCGCCTGGTTCAGCTGCTGGACGCGACCCTCGCGGTCCACCAATGCCATCGGCAGGGGGCTGCCGTCCACCATCGCGTGGGCCCGCTCGGCCGCCGCGCGGGCCCCACTCACCGCTTCCGACAGCTCGAGCCCACCCGCGATGTACGCGGCCACCGCGGTGAGGTATTGCAACTCCATCAGGGCGAACGGCTGCGGTTGAGTGACTCCGGGTCGCTGATACCTGACAACGCCCACCGTGCCCACGACTCCACTCGATGTGCGGAGCGGCGAAATCATGGCAGCGCGTGCGGTCCCCGAAGGCGAGAGCGATCGCTGCGCGCCCTCTTCTGACATGATGTTGTCGGTGAGAAACGGCTCGCCTGTTCGGACCACGCGCCCGTTCAGGCTTGCGTCGATCGTGATTTTGGCGCCGTCGAGCTCCGCGCATTGACCTACCGTCGCCGCGACTCGCAGGGAGCCGGGATCGGATCCGCGTAACGCCACGTACGCGCCCTGGGCCTCCACGAGGCTCGCGACGCTCTGCAACGTGTAGCGCAGCAGCAGCTCGCGCTCGGGCGCCGCCAGGAGCCAGCGCGACAGCTCCACTAGGAAGGTCCCGAGTCGGCGCTCGCGCTCGAGCCCGCTACGCCGCGCTACCATCACGGCAAGATGTGTCGCAATCTCGATCGTCGAGCGCAGGGCGTCGCCCGGAAACCCGGAGGGCAGGCCTTGGAACCGCGCGCTCACATGGCGCCCCTCGGCATCGTGATAGTCGGTGAGATACGGCTCGCCATCCTTGCCGGTGGCGCCCGCTTCGACACTCCCCGATTCCGTCAGACCCTTGTAGGTGAGCTCGACCCGCGCGCCCCCGGCCCACTCACTCAGAATGTCGGTCGCCGCCTGCCAGAACGCCCGCGTCTGCTTAGCGCGTCCGGCTTCGGTCAGGAGCTTCCGAATTGGATCGAGCATCGTCTATGGGTTCGTCGGCCGAATGTCGAGCTCGCTGATCATCGCCCCATCGCCGGCGGTGACCGAGGCGAGCACGGCGTGAGCGACATCCTCGGCGGTCAGGATGCGATTCCGATTGTGACGGACACGCTCACCCTTCTCCGCGAACGCCGTAGCCACGGAGCCAGGACAGATCGCGACCACCCGAAGGCCCCGCTTCCGCACCTCGAGCATCAGGCTCTTCGAGAAGCCGAGGACCGCGTGCTTGGAAGCGGCATAGGCGGTTCCCCCCTCGACTCCGTTCTTGCCCGCGAGCGAGGCGATATTGACGACGGTGCCCGTGCCCGCATCCAGCATCGCCTTGAGGAAAGCGCGCGTCACCAGGTACAGCGAGCGCACGTTCACGCTCATCGTTCGGTCCCAGTCGTCGAGCGAGAGCTCGAGGAGCGGCTTGAATCGGCCAATGCCGGCGTTGTTCACGAGGAGCCGTGGGGTGCCACGCTCGCGGATCACGAAGGCCGCGAACGCCGTCACGCAGGCGGGGTCCGAGACGTCGCAAGGCATCCCGCTCGCGTCGATGCCGTCGGCCCGCAGGGCTCGCAGCGTGGCGTCGACATTGGCCGCCGTCCGGGCGCAAATCGCGACGCGCGCGCCGGCGCGCCCCAGGGCAAACGCCGTGGCGCGGCCGATCCCCTCCGTGGCACCCGTGATCACCGCGAGCGAGCCGGGAAGCTCCATAGGAAGTCAAATATATGACCCCCAATGAGCATGGGGGGGCGGGAACCAGCCGGTGTTCTCGCTGAATAGAGGAGGACGGATCAATGGAAGCAACACTCGCCCTTATTGCCGACGACATCGTTACACCCACCGAGACCAAACCCCAAGCGCCACCGGCGACCGACGACGACCTGCTCGACGCGTATTCGCGTGCCGTAACGGGAGCGGCGGAGAAGGTCGGGCCTGCGGTGGTGAGTGTCGAGGTACGCCATCGCACTGAGCGTCGGGGCCGGCCGGCACGGGAGGTACCCGGCAGCGGCTCGGGTTTCGTGTTTACCCCCGACGGATTTGTCCTCACCAACAGCCACGTGGTCCACGGCGCTACGCGGATCGAGGCGGCATTCGCTGACGGTCGTCGGGTCGAGGCGGACATCGTGGGGGACGATCCTGGAACCGATCTCGCCGTGATCCGGGTGCCGCCGGTCGCACTCACGGTCGCGGAGCTCGGCGACTCCGGTACGCTCCGTGTCGGCCAGCTCGTCGTGGCGATCGGGAACCCTCTGGGCTTCCAGAGCACCGTCACCGCCGGCGTCGTGAGCGCGGTCGGGCGGTCGTTCCGATCCGTCGGCGGGCGGCTGATGGACGACGTGATTCAGACGGACGCGGCGCTCAACCCGGGAAACTCGGGCGGGCCTCTCGTGGATTCGCTCGGCCGAGTGGTCGGCGTCAACACGGCGGTCATCCTGCCCGCACAGGGCATCTGTTTCGCGGTGGGGATCACGACGGCGAAATTCGTGGCGGGTCAGCTGATCCGGCACGGCAAGATCCGGCGTGGCCGGATCGGGGTGGCGGGACAGAGCGTCCCCTTGCTCCGGCTCGCCCAGCGGGCGCACGGGCTCGGCGCGAAGAGCGGCGTCCTCGTGACGGGCGTCGAGGCCGGCAGCCCGGCCGAGCGCGCGGGCCTTGCATCCGGCGACATCATCGTGAACTTCGACGAGAAGGCCGTGACCGGGGTCGACGATCTCCACCGGCTGCTTGTGACCGAGAGCATCGGCACGCGCACGACGATCGTCGTGCTGCGCAAGGCGGACCGGCTCGAGCTGGCGATCGTGCCCGAAGAGTCCGGCACCGAGACTACCTGAGAGGGACGCCTCATGACCGATACCGATCGTACCGCCCGGGGCCCGCTTGCCCCTGGGACTCGCGCTCCCGACTTCACGCTCGCGAGCGCGCCGGACCGAACCACTTCGCTCAACGACTTCCGAGGTCGGCCGCTGATCCTGGCTTTCTATCCCGCGGACTGGAGCCCTGTGTGCGGCGACCAGATGGCGCTGTACAATGAGGTGCTACCGGAATTCGAGCGGTATGGCGCGCACCTGCTTGGAATTTCGGTGGATGGCATGTGGTGCCACGCGGCGTTCGCCACGAACCGGAATCTTCACTTCCCCCTCCTCGCTGATTTCGAGCCCAAGGGCGAGGTGGCCCGTCGCTACGGGGTGTATCGCATCGGCGACGGGCTCTCCGAGCGGGCATTGTTCGTGCTCGACGGGGACGGGATCATTCGGTGGAGCTACGTCTCCCCGATCGACGTGAACCCTGGCGCGGACGGAATCCTGCGCGCCTTGGAGGCGTTCGTGCCGGAGGCGAGGCCGGTCTGAGCCGTCGCGCCGGAACCGCGGTCCTGACGCCCCCCGTCGGCGCCCGGGACCACATGTTAGGCCCCGCCGATGCAGCGGTCACGCTGGTCGAGTACGGCGACTTCGAGTGCCCGCATTGCGGTCGCGCGTACCCGATCGTCAAGGCAGTTCTGAAGGCGATGGGCCCGCGTCTGCGGTTCGCGTTTCGAGATTTTCCTCTGCGTGAGAGTCACCCGCATGCCGAGCACGCCGCGGAAGCCGCGGAGGCGGCGGGGGCGCAGGGCAAATTCTGGGAGATGCACGACCGGCTGTTCGAGCGGCAGTTCGCGCTCGACGACCAGTATTTGATCGAGTACGCGACCGACCTGGGCCTCGATGCTCGGCGGTTCGCGGACGAGCTGGCGGCGGGCGCGTACGCGCCCCGCGTACGGGAGGACTTCCGCAGCGGTGTGCGGAGCGGGGTCAACGGCACGCCCACGTTCTTCATCGATGGCGTGCGCTACGACGAGAGTTGGGACCTGGGACCGCTGCTCGCGGCGCTCGAGCAGCAGGCAGCCGCTAAGCGCTGATCGCTCCGGGGAACCTGGCCGGGTCCGGCGTAAACCCCGGGAAGATCGCCTCGAGTCCGGTGGCGCTCATGTGGCGCGCGAGAAGCTCGGCGAAGAGGTCTCGGAAGTCGGTCGTCACGGCTAGGTCACGGCCCTCAAACCGCTGTGCCGGGTCGAGCCCCGGCCACCGGCCGAGCATCCGGCCGCCACGCACAGGCCCGCCGAGCACCAGCATCGCCGTCGCATGCCCATGATCCGTCCCGGCGTTGCCGTTCTCGCGCACCGTCCGCCCAAACTCCGACATGGTCAGCACCACGACGTCGCGCATCCGCGCGCCCAGATCGCGGGTGAAGGCGGCGAGAGCCTGTCCGAGCTCCGCGAGCCGTGCCGCGAGCTGACCGTCTCCGCCTCCCTGGTTGACGTGCGTGTCCCACCCGGTCACGTCCGCGAACGCGACCTGTAATCCGACGTCGGCCTTGATCAGCTGGGCGATCTCGAGCATCGCCTTGCCGAGCCTACCGCGCGGGTAGTCCGCTCCGTCGGCGGGCTGATACTGCGTCGGGTCGACGCGCTTGAGCGTCTGCACCGCCTCGAATGCTTCCTGGGACGACGACGAGAGCAGCCCGGTGGCCGAGCCGGCGTACAGCTCCTCGAAGGCGCGGGTGAGCCGATCCCGGGCGGCCGGTTGGGGCGCGCGCAGCCCGAACGCTTGGAGGTCGTCGATCGCGAGCGCCGGAGCGGTGCCTGCGAGGATGCGTGGAAGCTGGGGGCCGAAGGCAACCGCACGGAACGGCGTGTCCTGGTGCTCGCGATCGTGCTGGCAGTAGCGGTTGAGCCATCCGTCCGGAGTCGCCTTCACCCCCGGTGTGCCTGATTCCATGTAGTCCTGGGCATCGAAGTGGCTGCGCGTCGCATTCGGAGAGCCGATGGCGTGGACGATGGCGAGGCTGTTCGAGTCCCACAGGGGCTTGAGCGCCGCGAGGCGGGGGTGCAGGCCGAAGTAGCCGTCCAGGTCCACGACGTCGTTTGCCCGAACCGCGATTCGAGGCCGCTCACTGTAATAGAACGGATCGCCGTGCGGGACAATCATGTTGAGCCCGTCGACGGCGCCGCGCTGGAAGAGACAGACAAGCGTCGGACGGCCGGACTGGCGGACGGTCGGACGGAGCGATGTATAAGCCGCCCGCGCGAGGAATAGAGGGTCGAGGCCCAGGCTGAACAACGCCAGGCCTCCTGACCTCACAAAGACGCGTCTTGAGATCGCCATTCCAACTCGCTCCTTCCGTCTCTCAGTCCGACTGTCCCACCGTCCGACGTCTTACTGCCTTTGAAACTCCGGCCCTCCGAGCGCCAGTCCAATCGCCAGGGCGCGCGCTTGTCCGCGATCACTGATATCCGCCACCTGGCGTTTGATCACCTGCTTGGTGTTCTCCGACATGGTTCCGCCGAGGATTTCACGGTCGACGACGGCGATCAGCTCGTCGGGACCCGCGGCGGCGGCGATCACGGAATCCGCAGTCGGCGTGACCCCCGGCAGTCTGCCGGCGGCGAGCGCAACGCCGGCGTTCATGCGGTCCAGCAGCGCGCCGCTGTTGACCCACGCCGCCTCCATTTCAGGATAGCCATCCGGCGCCACATGGAGGTAGAGCGGCTGGCCAAGCCTGGCGACGACCTGGGCCAGCCGCGGCGTCGTGTCGGGATCGGCGGCCACCGCCCGCACCGCACTCACGACGAACTCGAGCGGCGTCTTGACCTTGGCCCGGACGTTCTGCGGTGCCCAGAAGTCGGGACCCGACACGATCGCGCGCAGCACCTCCCGGATGTCGCCGTTCGACCGCTTCCATGCCGCCACCGCGTCGTCGACGCACCCATCGGGCGGATCGTCGCTGACGAATCGCTGGCAGAGCTTCCAGCTGACGTGATGCATGGTCGCCGGATGGTTAGCGAGCAGCTTCAGCAGGCGAACGCCCTCGTCCATGCCGTGGCCCCCCGGGAACCGGACCCCCAGCACCTGCTTTTCACGGGTGTCATGGGCCCAGTCGTGAAACTCGAAGTCTCCGCCCTCCTGTGGGCGTTTGATGCTCCACCCCGTGAAGATCAGGGCGACTTCGATCACGTCCTGCTGCGTGTACCCGCCATCCACCCCCAACGTGTGGAGCTCGAGCAGCTCCCGAGCGTAGTTCTCGTTGAGTCCCTGGGGCGCCTTCGCAAGCGCGCGCTGGCGCATGGAGTCCTGCTCGGCCGGATCCCGAGGAGGAAAACTGAACAGACCCGGGCGGCGCCCGAAAACGGGCCGCGCTCGCACGCGCATGGCGGCTGGTGGGACGGAGCCAGGCGCCACGCTCTCCCAGTTGTCGAGATAGAAGAGCATAGCGGGGCTCTCGGCCGTCGCGATCAGGAGGTCCGAGAAATGACCCATCGCGTTCGGACGGATCGTATGCTCGATGTAATCAGGCGTGAGAAACCGGTCGGCGCCCTTGGCGAAATACACGTTGAAGTGATTGGTCCAGAAGTCGACCATGACTTCGTACAGCTGGCGCTCGGACAATACGGCGCGCACTGCGGCAAGCTCCTGAAGCTGCCCCGCAAGGCGGCGGGCCGTCTGTTCGCGCGGGGTGACCGTGGTATCGGCCCCGCCGTTCGCCGCCTGCTTGCGCTCCCGCCGCTCGCGCTCAACCTCGGTGTACATCGCGGCGAGATCGCCACGATCGTAGTCCAGAACGTGAAATTCGCGCTCGCGGCGCACGAGCACGCCGTCGTCGATGTTCCGGGGCGCGAGCTGGCGATCGATCCAGTGCATCACACCCTCGGCGGCGACACGGTCGACCTCGCCGGGCCGCGGCCCGTAGGCGAGGCGGTTGAGCGCGTGCAGCGCCGAGTCGCGCGACGTGAGGACGGACGGAGGGGCGGCGGTTCGGAGCGGCGCCCCGCGCCACGCCCCGATGAGGGGCGACCCCACGCCGAGGACCAGGAGGCAGCCGAGAGTGCGGTATTTCATGCGGTTATATTGACGAACCGCCCCATCGGGAAGTTAAGGTCGTGACCGCTCCACGCCGTTTCGTGTCGCACGGTATCCTCCCCAGTGCCAGGAGCTTACTCTCGGGTCCAGACGGCAAGCCACCCACCTGGTCGGAGCGGCTCCAGGCGCTCAAGCACGTCCCACCGCTACTCAAGCTCGTCTACCAAACGCACCGCGGCTACACGGTGGCGATTCTCGCCCTCCGGGCGGTCCGCTCGTTCATCCCGCTGGCCGTCCTCTGGATCGGGAAGCTGATCATCGACGGCGTGATTGCCGCGATGCGGGTGCGGGAAACGGGGGGGGCGGCGGCGATCAACTGGTGGCATTTGGGCGGGCTCGTTCTCCTGGAGCTCGGCATCGCGGTCGGAGGCGAAGGCCTGGCGCGTCTCTCGTCCCTCCTCGAGAGCCTGCTCGGCGACTTGTTCTCCAACCGGATCAGCGTGCGGCTCATGCAGCACGCGGCGACGCTCGACCTCGCGCAGTACGAGGACTCGGAAACCTACGACCATCTGGAGCGCGCGCGCCGCCAGACGGTCGGGCGAATCGGGCTCGTGGCACTGTTGCTCTCCACGGCCCAGGACCTCGTGACGCTCGCGTCGCTCGCCGCCGTCCTCCTCGTGCAGCTGCCGTGGCTCCTATTGCTGTTGGTGGTCGCGGTCGTGCCTTCGTTTCTGGGGGAGACCCACTACGCAGCGCTCGGCTACTCGCTCCTTTTTTCCTGGACGCCGGAGCGGCGCCTGCTCGACTACCTGCGGTACGCGGGTGCCTCGGATGAGATGGCAAAAGAAGTGAAGCTCTTCGATCTCTCGAGCTTCCTGGTCGGCCGATACGCCAAGCTGTCCGACGAGTTTTACGATGCCAACAAGCGGCTGGCCATCAGGCGCAACGTGGTGTCCACGGCGTTCGTCACCCTCGGCACGCTCGGTTACTACGGCGCCTACGCGGTGACGATCTACCTGACGGTCTTGGGTCGGTTCACGATCGGCGCCCTTACGTTTCTCGCCGGGTCGTTCCGTCAGAGTCGTGACCTGATCCAACGGATTCTCCTCTCGCTCTCGCAGGTGTTCGAGCAGAGCCTATACCTCTCCGACCTGTTCACCTTTTTCGACGTGCAACCCCGCGTGACGACCCGGCCTGGAGCGCGACCGGTGCTCGTACCGATCCGGCGCGGCTTCGAGTTTCAGGACGTGGGATTCCGCTACCCCGGGTCCGATCGCTGGGCCGTGCGCCACCTGACGTTCACCTTCGAGCCGCGGGAGCGCGTCGCGCTCGTGGGAGAGAACGGCGCGGGGAAGACCACGTTGGTGAAGCTGCTCGCCCGTCTCTACGACCCGGATGAGGGGCGGATCCTGCTCGACGGCGTGGACCTGCGCGACTACAACCTGATCAGCCTGCGAAAGAACATCGGCGTCATTTTCCAGGACTTCGTCCGCTACGATTTCATCCTGAAGGAGAACATCGGGGTGAGCCAGGTAGAGGCGCTGGACGACGACGCTCGAGTACGCGAGGCGGCGCGGCGCAGCCTGGCCGACTCGGTCGCCAAGCGGCTCGAGCGCGGGTACGACCAGATGCTGGGCCGCCGGTTCGACGGCGGGGTAGAGCTCTCGGGCGGGGAATGGCAGAAGGTCGCGCTGGGGCGCGCCTACATGCGGGATGCCCAGGTGCTGATCCTCGACGAGCCGACCGCGTCGCTCGACGCGCGGGCCGAGTACGAGGTGTTCCTGCGATTCGCCGAGCTTACGAAGGGTCGGATGGCGGTGTTGATCTCCCATCGCTTCTCGACGGTCAGGATGGCCGACCGGATCCTGGTCCTCCGGAGCGGAGAGCTGGTGGATCAGGGGACGCACGAGGAGCTGGTGGCGCGGGGCGGATTGTACGCCGAGCTGTTCAGCCTGCAGGCGGCGGGGTATAGGTGACCCGCCTTGCTCGGCTCGCGGAGGAGATCGCATTCGTAGTCAAGGCGGCGCGGCCGGGCTTCTGGCTCACGTCGATCTGGTTCTATCTCGTGCCCGTTGGGGGGCGAAATGTCTTCCATGACCCAGAGTTTTGGCTCGGTCTCCTCTATGTGACCTTCCCGCTGGGTTTGCTGATCTACGGCTGGAACGACATCGTCGATGTCGAAGTGGATCGATTCAACCCGCGCAAGGGAACGTACCTGTTTGGTGCGCGCGGAACGCCGGAGCGCCTCGCCCGCCTGCCATGGCGGATGGCGCTCGTGCAAGTGCCGTTTGCCATTCTGTTCACGCTGTTACTCGGACCCAAGGCATTCGCGTGGTTCGCCGCGCTCATCGTTGCCACCGCGCTGTATAACTGTCCGCCGTTCGCGTTCAAGGGTCGTGCCGGGCTCGACCTATTGAACCAGGCGGGTTACCTGCTGGTCTTCGTCCTCGCGAGCTGGCTGAACCATGTCTCACAGGTACCGTGGTTCACGTTCCTGTTCGGGGCCATGTTTGCGATGCACTCCCATCTGTTCGGCGAAATCATGGATTTAGAGCCCGATCGACGCGCCGGCCGTGGGTCGCTGGCTGGCGTGCTGGGAGCGCGGCCGGCGAAGTGGCTGTTGATCGCGTTTCTCGCTGTCGAGGCCGTGCTGATTTGGAAGTGGGCCCGCGATCCGTGGCTCGCCGCGTTCCTCGCGTCAAGCGCGGTCTGGTTCCTGCTGGACGTGGTGCTCTTGTGGCGTGATCGCCCGTACTCGCCGCGCGAGATGCGATTCGCGTTTCTCGCCTGGAACGCCGTGGCCTTCGCGTCAATGCCCTGGGTGTGGCACGCGGCTTCGCTGGCGCCTAGGTAATCACGACCCTGCTTCGAACGTGTAGCACCACGCTTCACCCTCCAGGACCGTCTCACCGGTCTGCCGACTCACCTTGATCTTCAGCTGGCACACCGGCTTGGTCTCGTGGACGCTCACGACTTCCGCCTCCGCCGTGATGGTATCACCGATGTAGACCGGTGCGGTGAACCTCCAGTTCTGGCTCAGGAACACGGTGCCGGGGCCCGGGAGATCCATGGCGACCAGGGCGTGTAGCAGCCCGGTGGTGAGACCGCCCTGCACGACGAGCTTCCCGAACTTCGTTCGCGCTGCAAACCCGGCATCGAAGTGCAAGGGGTTGTAGTCCCCCGTGAGCCGGGCGAACGTGGCCACGTGGTCGGGCGTGAGGGTGAGGCTGCGTCGTGCCGTCTGCCGCACGGTGACGGTCAGAGATAGCGCTCCCGCAGGATCGCGACGTGGTGACGCTCGTGGCCGGCGATGATCCAGGCGAGTGCGCGCACGGAGACCGGGTTATTGTTGGCAACGCCGCGACGCTCCATGGCGTCGCGAGGCAGACCGGAGAAAAGCGCGATGGTGGCACGCCTCACCGCGTCGAGCTCGGCTGCGAGGTCGGCCACGGACCGGGCGTCGAACTTGCCGGCGGGAGCCCACGCTTGCTCGTCGAACCCGGGAAGTGCCTGGGCGTCGCCTCGCGCGAAGCTTAGCGCGCGGTAGCAGAACACCCGCTCGGCGTCCGCCACGTGCCCGATCACTTCCTTGACGCTCCACTTGCCGGGTGCGTACCGGTGCAGGGCCTGCTGCTCCGACAACCCCGCGAGCACCTCCTGCGTCTCGCGTCGCTGGCTCTCGAGCATTCGCAGGAGGTCGCCATCCGGGACCCTGCTGAGGTAACCGGAATAGTTCGACGAGTACTCCCCGGCGTCCGGGCGAGGGATGGCGACGGTGGTCACGCGACCCTCCGCGGCCCCTTGGAGGCCGGCTTTGCGGATGGGGCGGGCGGGGGGCGACGGAACCGCGCCAGCCGCGCCTGGGCGTCCGGCATCCGCAGGATCAGCTGCTCCAGTTTGTCCAAGTACGTCGGGTTGTTGAGCAGACCGCGGAACTCTGTGAGGAACGGCTGCAACCTGGCGTAGACCATGAGGTGCTCGCCATTCACGTCGGCGAACATTTTCTCATCGATGGCTTCGTGCAGGACGAGCGCCGCGGCCATGTTCCAGTAGGTCGTGACCATGCGATAGGCAGCGCTCGTCTTGCCGCGGTAGACGGCAAGGATCTCCTCCGCGCTCTTCGGGTGGAAATCCTCGCGGAACCAGGCGCGTGCCTTGCGCATCACCGGCTCGCGGCGGAGGTCGTACAATTTCAGGAGCAGCTTGGCACTTTCGTATTTGGTGGTCACGGTGTGCTCCGGTGGGAGGCGTTCATAGCAACTTATGCGGACTCCCGGGCTGCGGCGACCCAGGCCCGCCACGTGTCTTCGGCGGCGCCGATGGTGAGCTGCTGCTGGTGGCGCACGAGGGGCATCCGGAGCAGGAGCGGCTCGAGGCCGAGCCTTTCGAGCCAGCGCTCGTCCGAGATGCGGGCCGACGCGAGGCCCAGCTCGCTGAACCGCCTGCTGTCGCGATCGATGAGGGCTTGCACGCCAAATTTCTGCGCGAATCGCCGCAACTCGCCGAGGGCCGCCGGGCGCTCGTTCAGATCCACGAAATGCGTTTTGATGCGACGCTCTGCGAAGAAGCGGAGCGCGGCGCGCGTGTCACTGCTCTTCTTCACACCAAAGATCTGGACTTCCACGGTCAGCTGCCTGTCGAGAACCGCACCGCGCCGAGGTCCACGAGTCCCTGGAGCGTCTGCTTCAGCACGCCGACCTCCACGCCGGCGCCCGCGGCCAGCTCTTCGAGGGTGCGGGTACCGTCCGCGAGATGCACGACCGCCGCCACGCTCTCGTCGCTTCGCGCCACGGCCACGCGGCCGTGCGGCGACCGCGCGATCAGGAGCTTCGTGGTCCGCTCGGGAGCTTGGGGTAACTCGGTCCAGGGCGCGAGAAGCGTGGGCAAAACGACCGGGAGATCATAAGAAATATCGAGGAGCACGGTCCCCTCCACTTTCTCCGGAAGGTCGCGCTCGCCCCTCCCGCCTCCTGTAGTCGTGGAATCCCGCCACACTCGCGGTCCAGCCTCCGTCACCATCATCGCTTCCTCGTATCGCAGGAGATCGGCGAGAAAAGGAATGCGCGCTCCGGCCGCGCCGACGTACTCCACGACGAGCCGTGAAACGGCCCGCGCCGTCTGCCGGCTTCCCAAGATCGCACCGGGGAGCAAGGCGTCGAACTGGGCACTCTTGAGCACCCCCTCAGGCAGTCGGCCCGTGATACGTGCCAAAGCGCGCGAGTACTTGAAGAAGTGAACGATGCGTTCGTGATAGAAATGCCGCGCCAGGAACCGTGCGTACCGCTCGACGCGGTCGGGGTCGGCGAGCGCGAGCCGGCGCCACTCGAATGACGCGCGGTAGGGCGCGTCAGCCAGTGCGCGAATGACTTCGTCTTGGAGCGCCCGGTCTGTGGGAGGTGAGGCGGGCATTATGGCGCAGGCGGTGGCCCGCAGCCCCGCATTCGCACGACCGCGGTGCGGCCGTCCGTCACGATCTTCTGACCGGAGACGTTACGCCCCTCGGTGATAGCGCCGGGAAGGGACATGTAGTCCAGGAGATCGGCGCATCCGCTCGCCTCGAGGTCATGCACGACCCGGTCGCGCTCGTGATCGATATGGGCCTCGATCCGATGCGTGGCCTGAGGCTCCCATGGCTTGAAGATAACGCCCACGTCCTTGTTGGCCGCGCCGACCCAGACCTGGGCGAGCGTGTCGAGCAGCCAGATCCGGATGTGATGCCGGATGCGCACGTTCGGGCCGGGCAGCTCGTAGGCCAAGTCCTGCGGACGTCCCTCGAAGTACTGCGTGCTCACAGGGGCGTTCATCGCCGGCCGGCTCGCGATGGCAGCGGTGATCTCTCTCGCGACCGTCTTGACCGACCGCTTCTGTGCCTGGATCCAACCGACGCTCCGAAATGCGCTGTCGATGGCCGTCTCCGTCCCGAGCAGCAGCACATTGAAGGGGTCGCCGAGCACTGTCCCGGTGCGATTCTCCGAACGGGGCAGGAATTTGGGTAGCTCGGGTGGGTCGGCCAGCTCGCCGTGGGCCGTCACCGGCTCGCACCGGTCCATGCCGGGCACCGTCAGGGGCTCCGTGAGCCTGAGGCCGCCGATCTCCCCCGCGAGGATACGCACGGGCGGCCCCCGATGCATCAGCGAGTAGCCGCCGAGCAACGCGACGGGCACGAGGGCGATGTCGGCGGCGGCGGCGACGCCGGCCGGTACGAGCTTCTTCCCGACACCCACCGCCGACGTCTTCCCGCTCGACACGAGGCCCGAATCGGTGAGGAAGGCGGGCTTGGTGTACTCGAGCGTGTCGAGGAGTCCCGAGATCGCCACCCACCGCCCGGGGCGAACCTCGAGCGAGTCGAACCGCAACCCGAGCTTGCCGTGGCGGCCGAACCGGCCGCCTCCCTTGGACACGACGACATGACCCATCGCCCGGAGGTACGGCGGGATGACCACACAGGAGTCGCTCACCACCGCACCCATGGTCTGCACCAGCACGGCCGTCCCGACCGTATCCTTGCCGCTGGTGACGCGCTGCACGAAGCGGATCGGGATGTGGGTGCCTGCCGGAATCACGGTGTCTCCGAGCCACCCTGCGAGGAGCAGCGCGATGACGGTTCTCACAGCGCCGCCCGGATCCGCTCCACGCTCCGGAGCAGGACCTCCGCGGTGAGGGACGGGGAGAACGCGTCGAACGTGACCGCTTTAGCGTTCGGGCAACGACTCGCCGCGTGTGCGGCGAACCCGAGCATTTCATCCGACGGCTCGGCGGGCGCAATCCACGGACCTCGAAGGTCGTGGTCGTGTTCCACGCCGGCGACGTGGAGCTCGACGACGCGCTCGAGCGGGAATTCGTCGAGCCAACGCTCCGGCTGCACCCCCCGGTAGTGCGCCTCGAGCCACACGTGAGGCAGATCGAGCAGAAAGCCCACGCCGGTCGCCTCGAAGAAGCGCCGCAGCCACACCGGCTCCGGCATCTGACTCGCCTTCACGTCGAAAAAGCCCGGGATGTTCTCCATCACGAGTGGCTGTTCGAGGCGCGCTTGCAGGGCGCCGGCGTTGCAGATAAAGCGCTCGAGAAACTCTTCGGTATAGAGCGGTGGAAACACGTAGTTCAGGCTATACGCGCCGTCGACCGTGTGAAGACACTGGAAGTGCTCCGCCACCCAGGGTGAGCGGTACAGCTCGGCGAGCGAGCGGGCACGCCGAATCGAGCGCTCGTCGAGCGGCTCCGAAAGCTGGCCGAGGTAGTCGTGGAGCAGCAGTGTGTAGCGGTCGCGGATCGCGGGCCACCACGGGTCACTGGCTCCCGGGGGGTCGGCCATGGCGAGATGGTCGATCCCCTCAGCTCGCGCCAGTACCGCGCCGAGATGAGGGTTGTAGAACGCGCCGACCATCAGGCTCGCCTTCCGCATCACTCTACTAACCCTCGCGCGGCGAGTTGGTCACAGAAGACCTTCACCTGTGCCGCGACCATGGGCTGCTCACCACGGTCTGTCCACCGCGCCGCGATGGCCTCGTACGTACTGGAGCCGTCCAACTGCTCCACGATATAGCGTTCCCGGGCGCCCCAGCCGGCGGCGAGCTCGCGCGCCGAAGGGCGCGCGCGAGGAGGGGGAAAGGCCTCCGCCACGATCGCATCTATTCCCGCCACCTCATCCGGGGCGAGGGGCCGCTCCACCGCAGTGACGTTGTCGTTCACCTGACCGGCGGTCCGAGCCCCGGCGAGCACGATCGTGACGCCCGGGCGGGCGAGCACCCAGCCCAACGCGAGCGCCGCGAGCGAGGTCCCGCGCCCGCGCGCGAGTTCCTCCAACCGCTCGATGGCCCCATGACGCCGCGCGAATTCGCAGCCCGAGAACCAGTAGATGCTCCGCCGGTGATCCCCTTCGGGGAAGCTTGGCGTGGTGCGGTAGGCTCCGCTGAGGAGCCCCGATGCGAGAGGCCGGTAGGCGAGAAACGCCATTCCATGCCCGCCACACAGTGGGAGGTGACGCTCCTCCACGTCTCGATCGAACAGGTTGTAAGGTCCCTGGTAGCTCCGCAGCGGCGCGATCTCGAGTGCGCGGGCGAGCTGGAGGTGGGTGGCGTTGCATGCGCCGACGGCGCGCGCCTTCCCCTCATCCTGAAGCCGGCCCAGCCGCTCGAGCTGCCACTCCCAGCGATCGCCCGCCTCGTGCAGCTGGACCAGGTCCACGTAGTCGGTAGCCAGTCGCCTGAGCGACGCCTCGAGCGACTCGCGTGGGTCGTCGCGCGGGCCGACCTTGGTCGCAATCGCGACGCGCTCCCGGTGCGGCCGGAGTACACGCCCCAACAAGGACTCGGAAGCCCCGGTGCCGTAGGTGGGAGCGGTGTCGAAGAAGATGATACCACGCTCAATCGCGCGCTGGACCGCCGCCGCCCGCTCACGCTCCGACGAGGGAGCGCCCCATCGCGTTCCGCCTACCGCCCATCCGCCGAATCCGAGCCTGGGTCCGGATGTCAGGATACGCGAAGGGGGCCCGACATTAGTCCGGGCCCCCGGGTGCATCTAGCCGCTCCCTCAGGAGTGGCAGGTTGGCACCAGCTCCGCCGTCTCGACGATCTCGGGACGATGACAGCTGGGCACGAGCTCCTGCATTTCGACGATCTGCATGCAACCTCCTTGCAACAGGGAAGCAGGAAGACGGCTGTCTGGTAAATCCTACGGGTTGCCGTCACACCCGTCAACCGGTAACTCTCAACCCTCCATGATCCCGATTCATGCGCTGCTGACGGAAAACGAACTCGCTCGAGAATTCGTCGTGGCGCTTGAGCAACGGCGCCTGCCGGAGAAGTTCTTCTATTGGTTTCCCCTGTCGGTGCGGGCGTGGCTGGCGCTGTGCTCCGATGGGGCGTACCGGAACTTCGTGCGATCACGCTCACTCATCGCGCGCTCGCGCGCCGAGCTCGCGCGCTTGTTCCCGCCCGCCCCCCTCGAGGTTTTGAGCCTCGGATCCGGGCAGGGAGACAAGGACCTGCTCCTGGTGGAGTCGCTACGCGAGAACGGCGCCCGGGTCTCCTACGTTCCCGTGGATACCAGCCAGGCGCTCCTCGAGATGGCGTGCGCCGGAGCGCTCGATGCCGGGATCCCGACGCAGGGGCTCAAGGCCGACTTCACGAATCCTGCGCACCTTCGGGCACTTACGGCCGACCCCGAGACCCCGCGTCGCCTCGTGCTCCTCATCGGGAATACGCTCGGCGCCTTCGACCCCATCGCCGAGGCGGGCGAGCTGGCGCAGTTGCTGCGGCCCGGCGACGCGCTGCTCGTCGACGGCGAGATCTACGCGGGCGACGCGACCGTCGCCGGCTATGACAATCCCTTGAACCGTCGCTTCGCCTGGGCGCCCTTGAACGCCGTCGGGATCTCGGAGACGGACGGCGAGCTCGTCTTCGAGGCTGCGGACGATGCCCGGCTCCCCGGACTGCACCTGATCCCGAAGCACTTCCGTGCGGGCCGGGACGTCGAGCCGCTACTCGGAGGCGAGGTCCTGCACCTGCGGAAGGGAGAGCGACTCGCCATGAACCACTCCTACAAGTACGCCGCCGAGACCTTCCTCCGGATTCTCTCCGACGCCGGACTCTCCCTCCGGTGGCAGGGACGGAGCGACGACCAGCGGTTCCTCATGGCCCTCGCGGCCCCCTCATGACGACAGTGTTGGAGGTCCGGGACCTTGGATTTCAACTGCCGGGGAAGGGGGAAGGGGGAAAGGGGCGTGCCTTGGTCGAGGGGGTGTCGTTCGCCGTCGGCCAGGGAGAGACGCTCGTTCTGCTGGGTCGCAGCGGGTCCGGAAAGACCACGACGCTGAAGCTCGTCAACCGCCTGCTCGAGCCGACGGCCGGCGAGGTCTGGGTGGCGGGAGAGCGCGCGGCCGATCTGCCCGTGACACGCTTGCGGCGCCGCATAGGGTACGTCATCCAGGAGGTCGGCCTGTTCCCGCATTTCACCGTGGAGCGGAACGTGGGGCTCGTGCCGAGCCTCGAGGGCTGGCCGCCCGCGCGTGTCGCCGCACGCGTGCGGGAGATGCTCTTGCTGGTCGGCCTCGACGCGGACACCTTCGGCGCCCGCTACCCCCATGAGCTCTCGGGCGGACAGCGGCAGCGCGTCGGCGTCGCCCGTGCCCTCGCCGCCGATCCGCCGCTCCTCCTCCTGGACGAGCCGTTCGGTGCGCTCGATCCGATCACTCGGGTCGAGCTACAGCGCGAGTTCCGGGCGCTCGAGGGCCGCCTCGCCAAGGGGATGGTGTTCGTCACCCACGACGTGCGGGAGGGGCTGCTGCTGGGCACGCGCATCGGGCTCATGTATCAGGGTCGGCTCGCATTCCTCGGCACGCCTGAGGAGTTCCGCCAGAACGAGCAACCGGAGGTCCGGGCGTTCATGGCGGCGGCATGAGCGTGCTCTCGTTTTATGCACGAAACTCGCAGGAAGTCCTGGGACTCCTGTGGCAGCACGTCTATCTCGTCGCGATCGCGACCGGCGCTGCCATCTTGATCGGCGTGCCACTAGGGATCGCGCTGACGCGACGGCCCGCGTGGCGAGGCCCGGTGCTCGGCCTGGCCAACGTCTTCCAAACGGTGCCGAGCCTCGCGTTGTTCGGGTTCTTGATTCCGCTGCCCTTCCTCGGCGGGATCGGCGCGCGGACGGCCATCGTCGCGCTCGTGCTGTACGCGCTCCTGCCGATCGTACGCAACACGTATACGGGTATCGCCGGGGTCGACCCGGCGGTCCGGGAGGCCGGGCGCGGCATGGGAATGACGGATGGGCAGCTGCTTCGACAGGTCGAGCTGCCGCTTGGCGTTGGGGTGATCCTCGCGGGCGTGCGCGTGGCGACCGTGGTCGGCGTCGGCACCGCCACGATCGCCGCGGCGATCGGAGCAGGTGGGCTGGGCGTCTACATCTTTCGCGGCGTCGCGACGGTGGACAACACGCTGATTTTGGCCGGAGCCCTGCCGGCCGCCGTGATGGCGCTCGCGGCGGACGGGCTGTTGGGGCTCGCTGAACGGACGCTGGCGTGGCGGGGAAAATGAGCCGCACGACCTGCGCACTGCTGCTCGCACTTGCCGGCTGCACCCGAAGCGACCGCGTCGTCATCGGGTCGAAGAACTTCACCGAGTCGGACCTGCTCGGCGAGATCGTCGCGCAGCAGATCGAGCGCCGGACATCCATGCCTGTGGAGCGACGCTTTCACCTGGGCGGCACGTTTGTCTGCCATCAGGCCATCACCGCCGGCCAGATCGATTTGTACGTCGAGTATACGGGCACGGCGTACACGGCGGTCTTGAAGCTTCCGCCCGGGCCGGATCCGGACAGCGTGTATCGAGCGGTGGCGGCGGAATACCGGCAGCGCTTCGGGCTCGTGTGGGGGAAGCCGCTCGGCTTCGATAACACCTTTGCGATCACGGTGCGTCGCGCGGACGCGGTCCGCTACGACCTGAGGCGCATCTCCGATCTCGCGCGGGTCGCTCCACGGTGGCACGCGGGCTTCGGGTACGAATTCCTCGAGCGCGCCGATGGCTTTCGCGGGCTCGCCCGGGTGTACGGGCTGCAATTCGCCTCGCCGCCGACAGCCATGGATCTCGGCCTCACCTATCGCGCGCTCGCCGAAGGCAAGGTGGATGTGATCGCCGGCAACTCGACCGACGGGCAGATCGCCGCGCTCGACCTAGTGGCCCTCGATGACGACCGGCATTATTTCCCGCCCTACCGGGCGGCGGCCGTGACGCGCAGCCAGACCCTCGAAGCCCATCCCGACCTGCGCCGGGCGTTGGCGGAGCTCGAGGGTAAGATATCGGACGCCGAGATGCGGCGACTGAACGCACTCGCGGACGTCGAGCACCAGGACATCGCCGCCATCGCGCGCGAGTGGCTGCGAGTCCACACCCCCTCCCCGTGAACGCGCGCTGGCAGCTCGTGCTCGCCGCAGTGTGCTTCTCGACTGCGGGCGCGGTCATCAAGTCTTCGACATTCAGCCCCTGGCAGATCGCTGCGTTCCGCGCCCTGACGGCGATGGTCGCGATCCTCGTGCTCATTCCGGAGGCCCGTCGCCGCTGGACGTGGCCGGTCGCCCTGGTGGGAGTGGCGTATGCGGCCGCCGGCCTGTTGTTCGTGTTCGCCAACAAGCTGACCACCGCCGCCAATACCGTTTTCCTCCAGGCGACGAACCCGCTGTTCGTCGTCGGGCTCGCGCCGTTGCTGCTGCGGGAGCGGGTGCGCGCCGCGGACTTGGGCTTCATGGCCGTGCTCGGCTGCGGGCTTGCGCTGCTCTTCGTGGGCGGGAACCGCCGCTTCGCCACGGCGCCGGATCCCGCGCTCGGCAACCTGCTCGCGGCGGGAAGCGCCCTGGCCTGGGCGTTCACTGTGACGGGTTACCGCTGGCTGGCGCGGAAGGGCGGGGCTGGTGACCACGGACCGGTGGCAGGCGCGGCCGCGTGTGGCAACCTCTTGGTGTTTCTGGTGAGCCTTCCCGGCGCCTGGCCGCTCGCTCCCGGCCGCGCCGCGGATTGGCTTGCCGTGGCGTATCTCGGCGTGTTCCAGCTGGGGCTCGCGTATGTGTTCCTGTCGCGCGCGATCACTCGTGTGCCGGCGCTCGAGGCATCGCTGTTCCTGCTGGTCGAGCCTGTGTTGAGCCCCGTCTGGGCGTGGTTGGTGCACGGCGAGGCCCCCGGCCCGCTCGCGGTGATCGGAGGCATCGTGATCCTGACGGCGACTGTGCTCAAGTCGTGGAGCGACACTCAGGTGGTGGCGGCGTGAGCGCGCGCATCATCCGGACGTACTTCACGATCACGGCGCTCTTCAATTTCGCGATGTCGCTCATCTGGGGGATCGACACGCTGTTCAAGATGGGCGCCGGCCTCGACATCCAGCAGGTGCTGCTCACCAACGCCGCGTTCACGCTCGGATCGATGGTCTTCGAGATCCCGACGGGCGTCGTGGCGGACACGCTGGGACGACGTGTTTCCTTCCTGCTCTGCCTCGCGACGCTCTTCGTCAGCACGCTCCTCTACGTCGCCATCGCGTGGCGCGGCTGGGGGTTCTGGGCGTTCGTCTGGGTCTCGGTGTTCCTCGGGCTGGGCTACACGTTCTACACCGGGGCCGTGGACGCGTGGCTCGTGGACGCGCTCAAGGCGACCGGGTATACGGGACCGCTCGAGCCCGTGTTCGCCCGCGGGCAGATGTTCTTCGGCGGCGGCATGCTCGTCGGGACGATCGGCGGCGGCCTGCTCGGCCAGATCCGGCTGGATATCCCGTATCTCGTGCGGGCGGCGATCGTCGTGCCGCTCTTCGTCCTGGCCTGGCGCGGGATGCCGGAGCTGGGGTTCACGCCTCGGGCCCTCCAACTTCGCCGAGTGCCGGCCGAGATGCGGCGCGTGTTCGTGGAAGGGCTGAGCTACGGCCTCAAGCATCCGGTGGTGCGGCCGGTGATGCTCGCGTCCCTCGTCACGATGAGCTTCATGATCTTCGGCTTCTACAGTTGGCAACGCTACTTCCTGGACCTGCTGGGGCGAAACCTGGTGTGGGTAGACGGCGTGATCAGCTCACTCGTGGGCCTCAGCCTCATCGTCGGGAACGCGCTCGTGGGCCCGCTCTCCCGCGTCGTGCGGACTCGAACCGGGATTCTCATAGTCTCGGTCTCGGTGCAGGCGGCGCTGGCGGTCGCGTGTGGCCTACTGACGAATTTCTATCTCGTGGTCTCGCTCTACCTGCTGTACGGCGTGGCGATCGGGCTCGCGATGCCGGTCAAGCAGGCGTATCTCAACGTGCACATCCCGTCGGCGCAGCGTGCGACGATCATCTCTCTCGACTCGATGTTCGCGAACACGGGCGGCGTAGTCGGGCAGTCGGTGTGGGGCGCGGTGGCGCGCACCCGCTCGATCGGGGTCGCCTGGGCGTGGAGCGGGCTCACGCTGCTTCTCGGGATCCCGCTGTATTGGATCGCGCGGCGGAGCGACCCGCACCTCGACAGACTAGACGACTAGACGCACACACGCGCAGACGCAAAGAAGAGAACAATGTAGAGTGAAGGGGACTACCTGCTCACTCGGCTCTGTTCTCCCCTGTGCGTCTGTGCGTCTAGGAGTGCTTGTCCGGCCCTACTTCGAGCTGTCCTTCTTCTCCTGCTTATCCTCGCGCACGTCCTTCCGGTCCTGCCGCCGATCCCGACGATCCTTCCGGATGTCGCGCACGTCCTGGCGGCGGTCGCGGCGATCCTGGCGCACGTCGCGGCGGTCACCGCGAAGATCCTGGCGATCTTTACGCGCGTCTTTCGTGTCGCCGTTCTTGACGTCCTGCCGGATGTCCTTGCGGTCCTGCCGCATGTCCCGGCGGTCCTGGCGGATGTCCTTCGTGTCGTGGCGAATGTCCTTGCGATCGGCCCGCAGGTCGCGGCGGTCGTGGCGGACGTCTTTGCGGTCCGGCTTCACGGCGCCCGAGTCCTGGGCCGAGAGGACCGTCGGCGCGCTCAGCGCGAGCGCGATGACGGCGAAGAGAGCGATGTGACGTCGCATAAGTGGTCCGGTTGAGGGTCGCAGGTGAGACCCCGGCATCGGGCGAAGCGTTAACAGCGTGACCCCGATCACACACGCAGCTTCTAGCGCTGCTTGAACTTGGGCAAATCGCCGCGGTGGCGCCTGAGGAATTCCTCGTAGATGTGGCTATCGGTGTGCTCCCGGATTTCGGCGATCTTGTCGCCCCTGAACCGGATGACCACGCACGTGCGCTGGTCCATCACGTCGTTCAGGTGGGTCTTGAGCCACGATCGCTCGCGGATCTCGACGATCACACGGTCGTCGGCGTCATACCAGTCACGCCACACATCCTCCGAGACCCAATCGGCCAGCCCGAGCCCGGGCTCGCGATTCCAGAGTGCGTCGAGCACGCCCTCTCGGCCATGCCATTCTCCGCCGATGCGCGGAGCGCCCGCCACCCAATACACGATGTCCTCGTGAAACAGCTTCCCGACGCCGTCGCGATCGCCGGCGAACAGTGCCTTTTCGTACGCCTTGGCGAGCTCCATGCGGCGGCTCATGCAATGACCTCCTCCTCGGCCTCTTCGGGCTCGGGTAGCGAGTTCGCCTTGCGGCCGGCCCGCTCCATCGGCTTGTCTATCTCCGCCTTGTGCTTGTCGATGATCGTCCAGAAATCGAGGGCCCGGTCCAGCAGCTCGTACGAGGCTTCCTTCAACGTGTCGCTCGTCCTCACCTGGCGAACGTTGTTCTGCATGTCCTCGGCGTCCCAACCGCGAGAGTGCGCGATGAACGGGAACGGCGGGAACACAAACCCCAGCTCGGCCCAAAACGTGAACATCGATCCGGCGACCGCTTGGATGTTGTCTTGGCCGCCCGTGATGATGAACGCCGCGACCTTGTTCTTGATGAGCACCGTGTCGTGGATCGTCACCTGGTTCTGCACGCAGTTCAGACGCTCGATCATCTTGTAGTAGAGCGACGACGCGTTCCCCCAGCGGATGGGCGTGCCGATGATCACGACGTCGGCCCAATGGACCAGGCCCTCATACACGGCGGTGAGCTGGTCCTCGGGGTCGCGCTCTGTGATGGCGCAGGGCCAGGTGCAGGCTCGGGCGGCTTTGGAGTAGTTGCCTTCGCAGTGGCGGAACTTGAGATCGCGCAACTTGATGTGCTGCGTGTCGGCTCCGCGACGCTTCGCCTGATCCAAGACGTGCTGGAGCAGCGCGTCGGACGTCGAGTAGCGGGGATTCACGTCGTCCATCGCGGTAGTGGAGATCGCGAGCACCCGCGGTGGAGCGCCGGGAGCCTTAGGGTGCTCTTCGAGGAGGTGGGACGGCATGTGCTTGATGAGCTTGCGAGGCATCGTCGGCGGCGTCTGTACGTATACGCCGTCCCCACGCTCCTCGATGGCGAACACGGGCACCTGCTCCTCGTCGTAGCCTTCGGGCCCCTTCCCGGTGATCACGCTGTACTCCCAGGCATGCCACGGGCACATCACGAACTCGCCCCGCAGTCGCCCCTCGGACAGCGGGCCGCCCTTGTGGTTGCACGTGTTCCCGATGGCGCGGAACTGACCGTCGTACAGGAACACGGCGACGGACCATCGCTCGAGCTTGACGGCGTAGGGAAGGCGTTGCGAAAGCTCGGACCGATCGCCGAGCCGGTGCCAGGTGGCCATACGGGGTACTCCGGAAAGGGGCGGCGTAGAGTGTAGCCGCTATGCCCGCCGTCCGCACGCGCGTGGCTCGGGACGCTCGAGATGGAGCAGGAACGACGGGTCTAGCGCCTGCCTAGCCTACCTCCCGTTTTCCGCCTCATATTCTCCCGATCCCCTGCCGGAGTGAGCTGCGCCCATGCGCGTGTACAAGACAGGTGAGATCCGCAACGTGGCGGTCGTCGGCCACGGCGCGAGCGGGAAGACCTCCTTGGTCGATGCCCTCGCGTTCGTGGCCGGCACGAGCAAACGCCACGGCTCCGTGAAAGACGGCACCGCCCTCACCGACTACACCCCCGACGAGATCGAACGCAAGTACTCCATCAACCTCGCCCTCGCAGTCGCGGAATGGATGGACGCCAAGCTCAACCTGATCGACACGCCGGGCTACCTGGACTTCACCGGAGAAGCGCTCGCCGGCGTCTGCGCGGCGGACGGGGCGGTGGTGGTGGTCTCCGCCACGGGCGGCGTGGAAGTCGGCACGGAAAAGGTGTGGGATTACGCCGAGAAGCGGGCTATTCCCCGGCTGTTCTTCGTGTCCCTGATGGACAAGGAGCACGCGAACTTCGAGAAGGTCTACGGGCAGATCAAGGAGCGGCTCACGCCCAAGGTGATCCCGGTGGAGATTCCGGTGGGCGAAGGCCCCGGGTTCCACGGGATCATCAACCTGTTCTCGAAGAAATGCCACCTCTACAAGAAGGGCACGAAGGCCGGTGAGTACGAGGAAGTCGACGTCCCGGCCGAGTACCAGGAGCGGTTCGAGCGCTATTCGAAGGAGCTGATCGAGCGCATCGCCGAGACGGACGACACGCTGCTCGAGCGCTATCTCGGGGGCGAGGAGATCGGACGGGACGACGCGATCGCGGCGATGAAGGCCGGGATGCTCAAAGGTGAGCTCTTCCCCCTCTTCTGCGGGGCGGCCGAGCAGACCTTCGGCATGCGGGCGTTGCTCTCGAAGCTCGTCGAGCTCGTGCCCGCGCCGAGCGATCAGCCGCCGGTTGAAGCGCAGCGGTGGGGCAGCGCCGAGCGGGTGACGTTGAAGGCGGAAGACGGCGGCCCGTTCGTGGCACAGGTGTTCAAGACGATCTCGGAGCCGCACGTGGGGGATGTGACGCTGTTCCGGGTCTACTCCGGAACGGTCCGAAACGGCCAGGACGTCTACAACGCCCCGCGCGAGGCGGTGGAGAAGTTGAACCATCTCTGCGTGACGGTGGGGAAGGAGCGGATCGAGGTCCCCGAGCTGCACGCGGGCGACATCGGCGTAGTAGCGAAGTTGCGTGACACCCACACTAACGACACGCTCTCGACCAAGGACCACGCCATCGTAGTCCCCAAGATCCCGTTCCCTGAGCCCGTGATCACCGAGGCGATCGAGGTGAAGCAGCGGGGCGAGGAGGAGAAGCTCTCGAACGGGTTGTACAAGCTGCACGAAGAGGACCCCACGTTCCAGCACGAGTACAACGGCGAGCTCGGCCAGACGCTCATCCGGGGGCTCGGCGAGCGGCACCTCGAGATCATCGTCGGACGGCTGGCGCGCAAGTTTGGGGTCCACGCCCAAATCGGCAAGCCGAAGATCGCGTACCGCGAGACGTTCAAGGGCAAGGGGGAAGGGCAGGGCAAGCACAAGAAGCAGACCGGTGGCCGGGGCCAGTATGGCGACTGCTGGATTCGGATCGCGCCGCTTCCCCGCGGGTCGGGCTTCCAGTTCGTGGACGAGATCGTGGGCGGCGTGATTCCACGGCAATACATCCCGGCTGTGGAGCGCGGGATCCAGGAGGCGGCGGCACGCGGACCCGTGGCGGGATATCCGGTCGTGGACTTCAAGGTGGAGCTGTACGACGGCTCCTACCACGACGTGGACTCGAACGAAATGTCGTTCAAGATGGCGGGCATTCTCGCCTTCCGGAACGTGAGCCCCAACTGCCGGCCGGTGCTCCTGGAGCCGATTCTCGAGCTCGAGGTCTGGACGCCGGACGAGTACCAAGGGGCCGTGATGGGCGACCTCTCGTCGCGGCGCGGCCAGATCCTCGGCACGGAGAAGGACGGCCGCCTCACGAAAGTCCGGGCGCTGGTGCCCGAAGCGGAGCTCGACCGGTACGCAACGGCGCTGCACTCGCTCACGCACGGGCGCGGCACCTACCGACAGAAATTCCACGTCTACCAGGAAGTGCCGCCCGACGCGGCGCACAAGGTCGTGGAGGTGCGAAAGAAGGAGCTCGAGGAGGCGAAGGCTTGAGGCGCTGGCTGCGCCTCTGGTTCTCTGAGCGGGATCCGGTCGATCGGCGCATGTACCTACTGCACGGCGCCGGACTGATGCTCTTCAAGTACGCGGTGGATGCCACGGCCGTGTGGGTGCTCGCCGGCCGCGTGTGGACGCCGCTCGACTACGCGAACCCGGTGTGGTCGCTCCGGGAACGGCTGCTGCGAGACGGCCCGGCCTGGCTCGCGCCGGCGCTCGTGGTGTGGTCGCTGCCGTTTGTGTGGATCGGCGTGAGCATGACGCTGCGGCGGGCCGTGGACGCCGGACGCTCGCCGTGGTTGTCGCTGCTCTTCTTCGTCCCGTTCGTCAATTACGCGGTCATGCTCGCGCTCGCCGCTCTGCCGTCGCGGGCACCCACGGCTGGGTCCGGCCCGCCGCCCAGCGCCGCGGAACTCCGGCTCCGCGCGGGTTTGTTGGGCGGCGGCGCGGCCATCGCCATCACGATTCCGACCGTGCTGATCGGCGTCTACCTGCGGCGCATGTACTCTGCGGGATTGTTTCTCGGGATGCCGTTCACCATCGGCTACATCAGCGCGTACGTCTTCAATGCGCGGGAGGCGCAGAGCGAGCGTCATACGCTGCTGGTGGCACTCTTGGCCGTGGGACTCGCAGGCGGAGCGATACTCCTCTTTGCGCTCGAGGGCGCAGTGTGCATTGCGATGGCGTTACCGATCGCCGCGCTCCTCGCCCTGCCCGGAGCGGTCCTCGGTCGGGCGGTGGCGCTGCGGAGTGTGGTACCGCCGCCGAGGGCGGGACTCGCGGCCCTCCTCACGCCGCTCATCGTGCTCGCAAGCCCGGAGCAACGAGCTCCGCTGCACGAGGTCGTCACGGTCGTCGACATCGACGCGTCGCCGGCGGTGGTGTGGCGCGACGTGGTCGCGTTCCCCAGGCTCGCGCCACCGCGAGAGTGGCTGTTCCGGGCGGGCCTGGCAGCGCCGGTCGGCGCCCGGATCGAAGGAACGGGCGTCGGCGCCACCCGCTACTGCGATTTTACGACCGGAACCTTCGTCGAGCCCGTGACCGTGTGGGAGGAGAATCAAAGGCTCGAATTCGATATCGCGGCCCAGGCGCCCCCCTTACGGGAGTGGAGCCCCTACAGGGAAGTGAACCCGCCGCACCTCGACGGGTACTTCCGAGCGACCCACGGGGTGTTCCGGCTCATCCCCCTACCGGGCGGTCGGACCCGGCTCGAGGGACGGACGCGCTACGTGGTGGAGATGTTCCCGCAGAGCTACTGGACCGTGGCCGCCGGCTACATCGTCGGGACGATCCATGCGCGGGTGCTCCGGCACATCAAGGCCCTGGCTGAGGAGGCAGACCACCCATGAGAGGGACCGTCGTCTGCGCCACACTCGCCGCGCTCGTCGCGTGCCAGCGGGCGGACAACACCCCGCCGGCCTCGCAATCACCGGCGGTAGTGGACACCGCGATGAAGGCGCCCGCGCCAGCGGCGCTCCCGGCCGCGCCTCCGACGCCCGCCGCCACAAAGGTGGCGGTGGTGGAAGGTTTTCTCACGCCGGAGTCCGTCAAGGACGACACGGCGCAAGACGTCTATTTCGTCTCGAACGTGAATGGCGGGCCGTTGGCGAAGGACAATAACGGCTTTATCAGCCGCGTGCGGCCGGACGGCGCGATCGAGAACCTCAAGTTCGTCGAAGGCGCGCACAATGGGGTGACGCTCAACGCCCCGAAGGGGCTGGCGCTCCGGGGAGATACGCTGTGGGTCGCGGACATCGACGTGGTCCGCGCTTTCGATGCGAAGACGGGCGCCCCCAGGGATAGCATCAGCCTTGCGAGTCTAGGCGCCGTCTTCCTGAACGACATCGCTGTCGCGCCGACCGGCGCGCTGTACATCACGGACACCGGCATCCGCTTCGACGATGTGGGCAACGTGCTGCACCCCGGTCCCGATCGCATCTTCCGGATCGGACCGGACCGTCAGGTGACGGTGGCCGTGCGCGGGGACACGCTGGGTCGGCCGAATGGGATCACGCTGGACTCGGTCGGCAAGCGGTTCATTGTCGTGCAGTTCGGCGGCCGTTCGGTGCTGGCCTGGAAGCCCGGGGAGAAGGCGCCGAGCGTGATCGCGAAGGGACCGGGCGGATTCGATGGCGTCGAGTTCGCCGGGAGCAGGCTCTTGGTCTCGAGCTGGGCCGACTCGACGGTGTCGAGCTACGAGACGGGGCAGGAAGTGAAAGTCATAACCGGTGTGCCGAGTCCGGCCGACATCGGCTACGACGCGAAGCGGAAGCGGGTGTTGGTGCCGATCTTCACGGGGAACCGGGTCGAGATCTGGCAGCTGCCGTGATCCGTCACGGGTTCAGTGCCACGACTCCTCTTTCACCTCCGCGAGGACTGATTCCAGGGGGTTGAGCACCAACTTAGCCGGCTCGGTGGGGACCTGGATCTGGGCGTCGGTCACTGGTCCGCGCACGGTCACGCGGACCGTCACGTACCCACCGCTCTTGAACTCGATGCTCAGGGGGACGGGCATCACGAAATCGCTCGGCACGTCTTCCTGCCGCACGCGAACACGCAGAAGGTACTGGTGATCAGGAGTGGGCTCGGCGTGCCAAGAGAAGATATAAGTCGGGATGGCCGTACCGTTCACCCACTCGTCGAAGAACCAGTCCATCGGGAGGTCCACGTGCTTCTCCACGACGCGCTGGAAGTCGCGCGTGGAAGCCCGCCGACCGCGATACTGCCGGTAGAAATCCTGCATCGTGCTCCTGAAGGCGTCTTCCTTCATCGTCTGGAAATCCAGCATCATGTTGCGCAACATCTGCAGGACCCAAGCCCCTTTGTAGTAAATCATTAGCTGATAGTCCTGCGGGTGGTCTACTCCGCCGAGGCGAGTGCCCAAACCGATCGGCGCAATGTCAGCGCGCCGCGACCGGATTACCCGTTGCCGGTCCTGTAGCTGCTTGAAGAACTTCCTGTTATCGTTCAGGAACACCTGCGTGTACCAGAGGCCCGAGAACTCCGCGAACCCCTCTGACAGCCATGCGTCACGGTACGTGGCAGGCTCCACGCCGATCCCCCACCACTGGTGCGCCATCTCGTGCGAACGGAACGTCTCCTCGACGCCGCTCTCGTTGATGGTCTGAAAGGTCCCGAACGACAGGTAGATCAAGCCCGGAAACGCCTGGCCGTAGAAATACGGGATCTCAGTGGCGTAGAACTGCTGAGGGAGCGGCGGGCCGAAGGCCTGTGAGAAAAACCCGAGACTGTTCGCGACGTCCGCGCTCACATCCTCCGCCGGGTTGACTCCTCCCATCAGCCCTATCGTCCGGAGGGCACGATGGACCTCGCCATTGACCTGCACGATGACGGGCGGGATTCGGGGATCACGTATCTGGGACTCCTCGAAATCGCCGACGTTGAACGACGCTTCGGCAGTGGGCCGCTCGGTGACCCAGTGCGTCGTTTCGACGTCGCCGTCCCTCTGCGAATCGACCAGTCGGCCGATGCTCGCCAGGCGGTACCTGCTGGGAGTGTGGAACGTCAGATCCATGTCTGCGGCCTGCACCCCGCCGTACGTAGGGAAGGCAAGCCTGGGGAACCATGAGTCCGGGTCCCTCATGAAGTACCACATGCTGGGGGGGATCGGCGGGTGCGGTGGAGGCAGCTGGGGCCTGAGCATCCGGAGGGCGAGGAGGTCCCCGTGATACACCACACGTATGGCGTGCACTTCACCTGCTCGCAGCGCGGCCGCAAACCGCACCCAAAGCTCTGGTTCCTTGCTCGCGCGGTAGAAGCTGTCCACCGCTCCGGTCTCGTCGATCACCGAGTCGACTTTCAGGTCGTCGAAGAGGATGAATCGCGCCCAACGAAGGCCGTCGCGCCGAGCGGTGAAGCGCGCGGTGGCGACGGCCGAAAAGTCGAGCCCCTTTGAGACGGTCGCCTCGATCCGATATGCGTCGATCTTTAGGGGATTGCGCTCCCAGTCGGAGACCGGCTCGCTGTCTCGGAGATCGGCGGCCAATGGGAACTGGGACACGGTCTGCACCTTCTGTCCCTCCAGCCTGCCCTTGCGTTGCACCAGAACTTGCTCGCCGCGCTCCGGATCCACCTCGAAGATCAGGTCCTCGCCGCTCTGTCGTTTCACGTAGGCGTAGAAGAACCCGTTCGTGTCTCCGTTCAAGAGCGCGGACATGAGCGTAGCGTGGACGCGGTGCCCGCGGCCCGCGGTGAGGTGGTCAACGGCCTCCTCTGCGACCCCGCTAGCCTCGTGAACGACTTCTCCGGTTCCGAACGTGAGACGGTGCTCGAGCTCCGCCTGCGTCGAGTCCGCGAACACGAACGCGACGGCGGAGATCCGCACGTTGAGCTCCGAGTCGCCGAACACGCGAAAGAGCTGCGCGCGCTCTACGTCCCACGGTGGCGTGACTGACACCGACCCGGCGCCCACGAAGACCGCGGCCACCGTGCGACCGGCAACCGACGTGAGGAGCGAAATGCCCCCCTGCTCCAGTTTGAACTCGATCGCATCACGCCGGAGTGCCAGGCCGTGCACCAGCGCGAGGCGATCGCCGCGAGGGGTCATGTTTCGGAACTGGTCGTACACAGGGGCGTAACGGTCCGCGGCGACCAAGGGAGCCGTCGGTGGAGGCGTCGAGACCGTAGTGGACTGCTGTGCTATTCCGATTGCCGTGGGGTTCGAAACCAGCAGCGCCGCCGCGAGGGAGACGCAGACGGAAGACGAACAGGCCATCGTGACGCGTCCGGGTTACGGCTACTGAAAACATGTAGCCCCTGGCGCGGCTCCGTCAGGGTGTTCTTGCGGCACCGGGGGGGTGGAAATGCGACAGGCAGGCGGACCCTGACGTTTCTTGTTGCGCCGTCGCGACAGCTGAGCGGCGTCAGCCGACGAGAATCGGCTCCGCTCGGACAGGCTGTTTGTACACGTACCGCTCACCCGCGTAATTCTTCAGGACGACTTCGTCGTCGCCGATCGCCTCCACGTACTCGGGCAAAAGCGGGATCTTCCCGCCCCCACCCGGGGCGTCGATGACGAAGTGCGGCACGGCCAGACCTGACGTCCAGCCGCGCAATGCCCGGATGATCTCGAGACCCTTTTCGACCGTAGTACGGAAGTGCTCGGCGCCCGCCACCTGGTCGCACATATAGATGTAGTAGGGTCGCACCCGCGCGGCGAGCAGCCGCTGCATCAGGCGCTTCATCACCTCTGGATCGTCGTTCACGCCCCTCAGGAGGACGGTCTGGCAGCCGAGCGGGATGCCCGCGTCGGCGAGCCGGCCCAGCGCTTGGACCGCGGCGGGGGTAAGCTCGTCGGGATGGTTGAAGTGCGTGTTGATGTACAGCGGGTGATACCGCTTCAAGATCGCGCACAGCTCCGGGGTGATGCGCTCCGGCAGATGGCACGGCACCCGGCTCCCGATGCGCACGAGCTCGATGTGCGGGATCGCGCGAAGCCGGCCGCAGAGCTCGTCGATCCGCCGGTCGGAGAGGAGCAGCGGATCGCCGCCGGACATGATCACGTCGCGGATTTCGGTGTGCGCCTCGAGGTACCGGAAGGCCGACTCGAGCTGCGCTATCGGGATCTTCTCCGGATCGCCGACTTTGCGGCGACGGGTGCAGAAGCGGCAGTACGACGCGCACACGGGCGATACGAGGAACAGCGCGCGATCGGGATAGCGGTGCGTGATGTTCGGGACCGGAGAATCGGCGTCCTCGGCGAGCGAGTCCACCAGCCCGTCGTGCACCTCGAGCTCCTGGAGGTCGGGCACGTACTGCCGCCAGATCGGATCGCCCGGCGATTGAATGAGGTCCACCATGGCGGGAGAGATCCTGAACTCGAAGTTCTCCGCGGCCTGGCGGAGGCGCGCCAGATCCGGGAAATGCTCGGGCCCGAACCTGGCGACGAGCGCCTCGAGTGAGGCGATGCTCTGCTTACGCAGTACCTGTTGCCAGGACTCCATGCGTCAGTTCCTTGAGATAGATCACCAGGTCGTCGCCGGGGGCGTAGTAGCCCGGAAGCCGGGCCGCCTGGGTGTAGCCGCGCCGCTCGTAGAAGGCGCGTGTGGGCGCGTAGTCGTCGCGCGACGAGGTCTCCACGACGACCAGTCGTCCGTCTTCCGTCGTCAGCCTGTCCTCGACCGCCCGCAACAGCTGGGTGCCGACTCCCTCGCCCTGACGCGTCGGATCCACGACGATCCAGTAGAGATCGAAGGTTCCCGTGGCACCGGGCGTTGGTCCCCAGCAGGCGTATCCGACGAGCGCATCGTCCGCATAGGCGCCGAGGAAGCGGTAGTCATCGTCGCCGGCGACTGCCTCGTCGAGCAGCTCCACGGCGATGGCGACCTCGTCCGGCCGAAACAGGCCGGTGGCCGCCGTGAGCCGCTCAAGCGGTCCGCGTTGCGCGCGGCCGACGGGACGGAGCGAGCAGCTCACGCGCCGCCTTGGCGCCCTGTGCCTCGCGGAGCGCCACTTCGGCGATCCGGCGCACGAGCTCCGCGTAGTCCCATCCCGCGACCTTCGCCATGCGGGACAGGCCGGCGTCGTCGTTCAGGTCGGGGTTGGGGTTCACTTCGAGCACCCACGGCCGACCCTCGTCGTCGACGCGCAGGTCGACGCGGCCGTACCCCTTCCCCTGCATCGTGCGCCACGCGAGGTCGGCGATCCGCAGGAGACGGTCGGCGAGCTTCTGGGGAATCGTGGCCGGACACACGGGCAGCGAGCCGAGGTCGTCGAGCGAGCCCGTCTCCCACTTCCCGGCGTAGGTGAGAATCGGCCAGGCGCCTTCGGGCATGCGGCTGAAGTCGATCTCGGAGATCGGCAGGACCCTGTTCCCGACGAATCCGACGTTGTACTCCCGGCCGCCGATATACTCCTGGACCAGCACTTCGTCGAACTGCTCCGTCATCGCCGCCACACGCACGCGCAGCGACTTGCGGTCGCTCACGACGGAGCCGCGGTCGAGCCCGGCGCTCGCATCCTCGGCCGCCGGCTTCACAATCGCCGGCAGCGGAAAGTCGTCCTCGATCTTGCCCTGGGCTACGGTCCACCGGGGGATGGGGAGGCCCGCCTGCTGCAGCAGCGCGTTCGCGATCGGCTTACGGCGGCATGCGGCAATGGTCCAAAGGCTCGCGCCGGTGACGGGGATGCCCGCGAACTCGAGCGTCCCCACGACGTGCTCCTCCCACTCGCTGTTCCCGTGCACGCCTTCGCACAAATTGAACACGAGGTCCGCCCGGCGCGCCACCTGAAACCAGCGCATGTCGTGGCGCACCGGCACCTTCCGTACGGCGTGGCCCATTCCTCCGAAGATCGTGCCGATCTCGTCCACGGCCTTCATCACGCCGCGGATGTCCTCCGGCGTCCAGTCGTCAGCGCCGGGATCGTACAGAATGGCGATCCTCACGCGCCCACCACGGCCCGTCGGGGAATCGCGGCGCGGCGATCGAGCGCGAGCTCCCGTCCCGTGATTCGCCGCCACGCGATGCGCACGACTTCCTGGATCAGCTCGTCGTAGCTGAATCCGGCCGCGCGGGCGGCTTTCGGGAAGCACGAGTTCATTGCGGGGTCGGGAATGATCCCGGGCAGCGGATTGAGTTCCAGGATGTTCGGAACGCCGAAGCGGTCGACCCGGAGGTCCACCCGGCACCAGTCGCGGCAGCCTAGGGCGTGGTAAGCGTCCAGGGCCGTGCGCTCGACTTCCCGGTACAACGCGGGCGGCACCGGCGCCGGGCACTGGAAGATCGCCAGCGGCGCGTCCGGTCGGTCCCAAACCCACTTCGCTTCGTAGCCGTACACGGGGGGCGCCCCCTGCGGCAGCGCCGAGAAGTCGAACCCTACCACCGGCAGACAATACGCTTCCGCCCCGTTTCCGAGGATGGCGACGGTGAACTCGGGGCCGGGCAGGTAGGTCTCGATCAGCACCGGCTCGGCGTACCGCTCCAGTAGGAACCGGACGCGCTGCCGGAGCGCCCGGGGTGTGGCGCACAGGTTGTTCGTGAAGACGCCTTTGCCCGATCCCTCTGCCACTGGCTTGACGAACACGGGAAACGGCAGCGTCACGCGCTCCAGATCCGCGAGGACCTCCACACAAGTGAACGGCGCCGTCGGCACGCCGCGATACGCCAACGTCTCCTTGGTACGCCCCTTGTGGAGCGAGAGCGCGAGTGTGAGCGGGTCAGAGCCGGTGTAGGGGACGGTCAGATACTCGCAGATGGCCGGGACCAGGGCCTCCCGACTCTGGCCGTGGAGCCCCTCGGCCATGTTGAACACCAGATCCGGTCGGGCGGTGGCAAGCTGTTGAGGGAAGAACTGATCGGATTCGAGGCGGATGACGTTGCCGAAGAGGCCGAGAGCTTGTTCCACCGCAGCGATGGTGGATGGATCGTCCCACTCAGCGAACGCGTCGTTGCTGCTGTCGGGTTCTCCGGCGGACGTGGACTCGGGTTTTTCGTTGTACGCGAGACCTATTCGCATGTGGTCTCGGGTGACCTCCTACAAAAAAAGGCCGCTCGTGCGGTCTGTGGATCGAAACGCATTGTTGAGTAGAGAATAAGAAAGACCGGCGCGATGCGCAATAGGGAATTCGGAAATTTTTTTCGCGCGTCGACGCGTCACACTTTGTGATACGCGACGCGCGCGGCGTCCTGTTTATCGTCGGCGACGTAGATCTCGAAGTCGGAGAAGAGCGCGGACGCTTCGCGCTGCAGAACGCGGAGACATGCGATCGCCATCCGCCGGATCTCGAGCTCCGCGCCTTCGCTCGTGCGAAGCTCGAGCATCGTGCGCCACGCGCGCGCGTTGCCCGACACGACGATCTTCACCTCGGTGGCGTTGGGCAGGACGCTGCGCGCCGCCTCGCGCGCCACTTTGCGGCGGTGCACCTTGTCGGTGATCCAGGCGTAGCGCTGCATCAACGCCTCGACGGCGCGGACGTACGCCGCCTGTGCGTCCGCGACTTCCTTCTCCCATTCGGCTTCGAGCGCCGCATCACCCAGGAGCGCCGGCGGCAGCACGAACGCCGCGTGCGACTCGTCCACGTAGCGCTGCGACAGCTGGGAAAAGCCGAACCCGGCCCGGTGCCGCACCAGCTCATGCGAGCAGGAGCGCGAGATCCCTTCGATCAGGAGCACGTAGACCGCGTGCTCGAGCACCGAGCCGTGCCCCTGCTTCTTGATGTTCTCCAGGTATTCGGCCGTCGACCGGCTCGCCGGGTTGTGCTGGCTCATGTAGCAGATCCGCCCGGCGAACTCGGCCAGCCGCTCTCCGGCGGACGCCGGGCCCTGCCACTGCACCCGCAGGTGCTCGGGCTCGAGGAACTCGGGACGGGCAATGAGCGTGACGCGCGGCGCGCGGAAGATTTCCATATGCCAGGGGCAGTGCTAGGGGTTCGGGGTCGCGAGCTCGACCTTCGGCTTCGCCCAGCCGGCGGTGCGTTCGACCTCACGCAGGCGCCGGGCGATATCGTCGGGAATCTGCGTCGCCTCCGGTCCGACCTTGAGGTCGGCGAGAGGCGCCCAACCGGGCGGGGGGATTATAACACCGGGGTTCAGGATCCCGCGCGGGTCGTAAGTCTGCTTCAGGTCGCGGAACAGCGCCGTCACTTCGCGCCCGTAGAACCGCTCGAGCAAGCCGGCTCGGAGTCGTCCCACCCCGTGCTCGCCGCTCGGTGTTCCTCCCAGCGCCAGAAGCAGCTCGGCCGCGTCGTCGTACAGCCCGGCGAGGGCCCCGCGCCACCCGGACGTCGTGACATCGGGAAGCGCGTTGACGTGTACGTGGCCGTCACCGGCGTGCCCGAAAATCGCGACGGGGACATCTCGCCGCCGTGAGGCCGCGCGAATCCCCCCGATGTAGTCGCCGAGTCGCTCCGGCAGGACGCAGCCGTCCTCGATCACCTGCAGCGAGCGGCGCGTCTCCGGAAGACGCGCCAGCGCCGGGCTCGCCAAGCGGCGCACGCCCCAGAGGGCCTCGAGGCCCGCCCGGTCCACGGCTGTGGCCACGTGGGCCGTGTGCTCCCGCAGGCCGCGCACCGCGTCCCCGACCACGCCCCGCGCGGCGGCCGCCGTCTCGCGCTCGAACTCAACCAACAGCAGACCCTCGAGTCCGTTCGGGAGGCTCGTGACCCCCGTGTCCATGACGAAATCGAGCAGCGTACGGTCCAAGAGCTCCACTGCCGAAGGGTTGAGCGCCACGAGGTAGGGTACCGCCTCCACGAGTTGCTCGAGACGCTCGAACCCCAGCGCTACGCCCGCGGCGTCGGTAGGGATCGGCTCGAGGCGCCACTCGACCGCCGTGACGAGGGCAAGTGTTCCCTCGGACCCGATCAAAAGGTCCAGCTCGTCGCCCGACGCGGCGTACTGGTCCAGCGCGTACCCCGCGGAGTTCTTGCGGGTCTTCGGAAAGCGCGCCTCTACCGTCCGGCGCTGGTCCTGCGTCAGGACGAGCCCGTCCCCTCGCCCCTCTCCCCGTTTGATTCGCCGCGCCTCCCCATCCGCTCCGATGATCTCAATCGCTTCGACCCAGTTTCGCACACTGCCGCACCGCACGGAGCGCGGGCCCGCCGCGTTCGTCGACACCATCCCCCCGGACGTCGCGAACGCACCGGAGGAGGGATCGGTGGGCAACCGCAGACCGAATGGCCGCGCCGCCGCCGTCACCTCGGCCCAGGTATTCGAGGCCCCGGCCCAGAGCGTTCGGTGGGGCCAGTCGGGAGCGATCCAGCGGAATCCCTGACTCAGGTCTACCACCACCCCTTGCCCCACGTTGCCACCCGCCATGCCGCTGCCCGACCCACGCGGCACCAACGGCATGCCGGCCTCGGCGGCCCAGCGGACGAGGGGTAGCAGCTCCTCCACCCCTCCCGGGACCGCGACCCCGGCCGGCACGATCCGATAGATCCCGGCGCCTTCGGCGTAGGCGGCGCGACTGCGAGGGTCAGTGAGGAGTGAGGGCGGACCGGACGTCAGCGGCAGTGCGTGGTGCGTGCTACGTGGTTGTGTCACGACTCGGAAGTTACCACGTACCACGTACCACGCACCATTCACGCTTGACACCGTTCGGGGTGCAGGTGATGCTTGACGCGCAATGACCACCGACGCGCCGCGCGCCCAGCTTATTCACATCGAGACCGACCGCCGGCTCGGCCACGAATGGGACGAGTGGGACGGGCGGCCCCTCCCGAACAGCGGGGATTTTTCTGCGCCCCCCGGACTCTTTTTCCGATTTGGGGCCCTGACGATCGCGCTCGCGCTCGCCGTTGGGGCCGGCCTGATCTACGTGCTCGCTCCCCGGCTCGCTGGGGTGTGGGCCGGGCTCCCCGCGGTGCTGTGGCTCGCGCTCGGCGCTGGGGCGGTAGCGAGCTGGCTCTGGTTCGCCGTCCTCCTTCTTTCCTTCTATGGAGGCGTGCTGGCGCTCCCGGAGCGGTGGCTCGAGCGCGGCCCCTACCTCCGACTGATGAACCTGACGTCGCACGTCTCCCGGGTGTTCGGCAAACGCGACTGGGTTGAGCACGCGGCGATCGATGTCTACAACACTCTCGCCGAGCGCCGCGGGCGCACCGTGGGCAAAGGAGAACTGCTGGTGCTCATCCCGCGCTGCTTGTCGAAGCAAGCGCTCGATGGCGTGCTCGCCATCGCGGGGCGTTACGAGGTTCCGGTGTTCGTCGCGACGCGGGGCCAGCTTGCGAGGCGCGTGATCCGCGAGCGCCGGCCGCGGGCGGTGGTGGCGGTGGCCTGCGAGCGCGACATGATGACCGGACTTCGCGACGTGGCCGGGCGGCTCCCGGTGCTCGGGCTCACGATGCGACTCCCGAATGGACCCTGCCGGGATGCGATCCTCGACCTCGACGTGATGGAGCGGTGGGTAAAGGGCTGGATCCGCGCCTAGCGGCTCACCCGGCGGCCTTGGGCACGCCGAATCTCTTCTTCAACTTCTCCACCAGTTCCTGCGCGATCTTGTAGCCCTCGTGCTCCTTGGTCAGGATCACCTCGAGGTCCCGCTCCGTACGTGAAGGGTCGACGCGGGGGCGGTACACAGGCTCGACCGTGAGCCGGGTCTGACCGGGGACCCACGGGTCCGCCCAGAACCGGATCTTCACCGTCGCACCTGGGTCATGGATCTCACGCTCGTGATGGGCGGAGCGATGGGCCTTCGTGTCGTACCACGCCGTTTCGACGTACCCGTCTCGCACGTTGACATGCACCACCTCCAGGCTCTCGGCGCGCACCAGGCTGTCGATCCCCAGCGTGACCGGCTCGGGTCTCGCATTGAGCGTGACGACAGGCGCGCGGGGGTCGGGCCGGAAGTCTGGCCGCGTGGTGATGGGGGTACAAAAGAGTGAGGTGACGGTCGAAACAGCGACGGAGAAAGAGGCGACGGACGGAGCAGCGAGGCTCGCCCTACGAACCCCTCTCCGTCGCCTGGTCATCCGTCGCATTATCATCCGTCGCCTTTTGGTCTCAGTGGCTGTGCGGCGGCGTACCCGGCGGGTGCGTGTGGCTCGAGTCCTTGTTCGAGTCCGCATGCTCGTGCTCTTCTTCGTCAGCCTCGCCCGGGTGATGGTGGTGCCCCGCTTCGCGGTTCTCCAACTCCCTCTTCATCATTGCGTTCGGGATGCCCGCGGCGTGCTCGAACACGAGCTTGCCGCCGAGCACACCCGTCCAGATGATCGAGACCAGCCCGGCGACGCTCAGCAGTCGCAGGCCGGCCTCCTCGCCGCGTGAGAGCCGTGCCCGGCGGAAGAGCTTCCAGGCGAGCACGGCAGTAAAGATCCCCATCGTGGTGAGCGCGAGCGTCTCGTGCGTCTCCATCAGCTCATGAATGGCTTCGCCGTGCTCGATCGCTTCTTCGGCCTGAAGGCCGGCGATCACGGCGATCCACCCACCGATGACGCCGGCCCACAACGTCCAGAGGGCGGCCGCTTTGAGCGACTCACGTTTCGTGAACCAGCCGGCGAGGTCGAACAGGACCGTCACGAAGAGCAGCGCCGCCGGGAGGTCGTTCACCGCCGCGTGAAAGCGTGGCCAGTCGTAGCCGAACATGCTGATCGATTCCTCGCCGGTTGGAGTGATTCGTCGTGATGGGTCAGACCCCGAGGTCCTGCACCCTCGGAGGATCGACGGAATAGTCGTAGAAGCCCTTGCCGCTCTTGCGGCCATTCATCCCGGCCAGGACCATGCGCTTCAGGAGCGGAGGCGGCGCGTAGCGCTGCTCCCGATACTCGGCGAACATGATCTCCGCGATCCTGTACGTCGTGTCGAGCCCCACGAAGTCGAGCAGGGTGAGGGGTCCCATTGGGTAGCCGCACCCGAGCTGCATTGCCTTGTCGACGTCGGGCACACTCCCTACGCCGCGCTCGACCGCGCGGATGGCGTCCAGCAGGTAGGGGACGAGGAGCAGGTTTACGAGGAACCCGGACGTGTCTTTCGCCGCCACGGGTTCCTTGCCGAGCGACTTGGCGAACGCGAAGGCGCGCCGGAACGTCTCCTCTGAGGTCGTGACCGTACGAACGACCTCGACGAGAGGCATGAGGGGCACGGGGTTGAAGAAGTGGAGCCCCACGAAGCGGTCGGCGCGCTTAGTGGCGGCCGCCATGGCCGCGATGGTGAGACTCGACGTGTTGGAGGCAAAAATCGTGGCCGGGCCACACAGGGCGTCGAGCTCCTTCCACAGTGCGTTCTTCAGGTCCAAGTCCTCGGTCACCGCCTCGATCACCACGTCGCAAGGCTTCAGGTCGGCGGTCGTGGTCGTAAAGCGGAGCCGCTTGAGCGTGGCATCGCGATCAGCGGCGGCGAGTTTCCCCTTCTCCACGAACTTGGCGAGGGACTTTTCGATGCCGCCGCGCGCCTTGTCCCAGATTGCCTGCGAGACGTCGCGCACGATGGTGTCGTACCCCACGGTGGCGGCGACCTGCGCGATGCCGCTGCCCATGAGGCCGCACCCCAGCACCCCGACCCGCTTGATATCGGTCATTGTCTCGCTCAGATGATTTCGAAGGTCTTCCGAATCTCGTCGGCGATGCGGACGAAGGCATTCGTCCCCGGTCCCGCGATCTGCCTGTCACCGCGGATTTCTCCGCGCTCCAGCCGATCGAGCACCTGCTCGAGCCCGACGTGGACGCGCTCATTCTCGTAGCGGTGCCGGCGGGCGACGGCGATGGCCGCGGCCCACGCGGCAACGGGTAGCACGAGCGACCAGGGTGCGATGGCGCCGAGGATCGGGAAAACGCTCGCGAGCGCGGCTCCGAACACGGTCAGCGCGACTGCGCCCCAGAGGCGCTGCGTGCGCTGGCCCCGGACGCTCGCCGTGAGACGGACGTGGCAGAAGCCGGCCTCGAGGGGCGTCACCTGCGCCGCCACCTCGTTGGCGCGTGCCAGCGCGAAGCTCTTACCACGAGCGCCGAGTGCCCGCTGGATCGATGCAAACGCGCCGATGCGGGGTTCCCATGTAGTGTGGTCGGCGTATCGGCGCTTCACCTGCAGCGACTCTTCGTTCTCCATCCAGCCCGTGAGCGCCCGCTCGACCTCCGGACGGTCCCCCGGCACCACGCGCTCGGCGGCGAGGGTCGTCGGCCCGGCGAGCCACGCGAGGACGCCCCGGGCTTCCGGCACGACGCTACGAGTGCGCTCCTCGAGCAGCGCCTGGCGGAGATAGCGGGGCGGAATCCCGACGTCCTGGCCGAGCGCGAGCAGCTCGTGCTCGGTGAGTCCCTCCCCGATGTCGTGCTCCCCCGCCTGGAGCTCCGCCGCGCGCTGGATGATGCGCTCGAGCGCTTCGCGGCGGATCAAGTCGCCCGGCATGGATCAGGCCTCGGCCTTGGACTTTCCCGGTATGGCCGGTACGGTGTCGCCAGACGTCCGCTCGGGAAGCGCGGGCGCGGCGGCCTTCTTCGCGATTTCGAGGAAGCCTCGGAACAGGTCGAGCGGGATCGGAAAGATAGTCGTGGAGTTGTTTTCGGATGCGATCTCGGTGACGGTCTGGAGGTAGCGGAGCTGAATCGCCGCGGGCTCCGCGCCGATTACATGGGCGGCCTGCGCGAGCTTCGCCGATGCCTGCAGCTCGCCCTCCGCGTTGATGACCTTGGCCCGTCGCTCGCGCTCCGCTTCGGCCTGCCGCGCCATCGCCCGCTTCATCTCGGGCGGCAGGTCCACATCCTTCACCTCGACCGCCGACACCTCGATGCCCCAATCCTCGGTGCGCTTGTCGATGATGTTCTTGAGGATGTTGTTGATCTTTTCCCGGTTCATGAGGAGCTCGTCCAGCTCCGTCTCACCCAGGACCGACCGCAGCGTGGTCTGCGCCAGCTGGCTGGTGGCGTATAGGTAGTTCTCCACCCCGATCACCGCTTTCACCGGCTCCTTCACGCGCATGTAGAGAACGGCGTTCACCTTGATCGAGATGTTGTCGCGCGTGATCACGTCCTGCGGAGGGATGTCCAGGGCCACGACCCGCAGCGAGACGGTCTGCGTCTTGGCGAAGAGCGGCGGAACGTAGATGAGGCCCGGTCCCTTGGCGCCCCAGGACCGTCCGAGGAAGAAGTACACGGCGCGCTCGTACTCCCGCAGTACCTTCAGCCCGCCGAAGAGATACAGCGCCAGGATTCCCAGAACTGCCGTCACGACGACGTCCATAGCGACTCCTCTTCAGGCCGGGAAGGCTTCGACGATTACGGCCGCACCCTGGCCGCCGCCGATGCAGGCCGACCCGAGCCCGAAGCGCTTCTTGTCGCGGCGCAGCGCGTGGAGGAGGTGGATCGTGATTCGGGTGCCGGTCGCGGCGAGGGGATGGCCGATCGCGATCGCGCCTCCGTGGACGTTGGTCTTCTCGCGGTCGAGACCGAGCTCCCTTTCGACCGCGAGGTACTGCGGCGCGAATGCCTCATTCACTTCGACCAGGTCCATCTGCTCCAGTTTCATCCCGGCCTTGTGGAGTGCCTTGCGGGCGGCGGGTGCGGGTCCGATCCCCATGTACCTGGGCTCGACGCCGGCCACGGCCCACGCGAGGAGCCGGCCGAGCGGTTTCAATCCGTGGGCCTTGGCGTAGTCGGCGCTCGCGATCACCGCGGCGGCCGCTCCGTCCACGATTCCCGATGCATTCCCCGCCGTCACGAGCCCGTCCTTCTTGAAGTACGGTTTGAGCGAGAGGAGAATGTCGAGCGTCGTGTTGGGCCGCATATGCTCATCGGCGCGGTATTCGACCGTCTCGCCATTCTTGCCCTTGATGCGAACGGGTACCACCTCGTCCTGGAATACGCAGGCGTCCCAGGCCTGTTTCGCGCGTTGCTGCGACGCGAGCGCGACTTCGTCCACTTCCTTCCGGTTGAGCTTGTACTTCTCGGCGAGGCCCTCCGCGGTCTCGGCCATGGACAGGCCGCACTGCGGATCCTTGAGCGCCTCCCACAGAAGATCTTCGAGCGGCGCCGGGCCGAGCCGCAGGCCCCAGCGGGCCCCACGCACTACGTGGGGAGCCTGGCTCATCGACTCGGTGCCTCCGGTGAGCACCGCTTGCGCCTCGCCCAGCATGATGAGTTGGGCGCCCTGAGTGATCGCTTCGAAGCCGGAGCCGCAGAGACGGTTGACCGTGACCGCGGGGACCTCGATCGGGAGCCCTGACTTGAGCCCGATGTGGCGGGCGCAGTAGATAGCGTCTGCGGACGTCTGCAGGGCGTTACCGAACACCGAATGGCCGATCTCGCTCGCCGGGACGCCCGAGCGCTCGAGGGCGTGCCTTCCGGCCACCGCGCCCAGTTCTATGGCCGACAGATCCTTGAGCGTGCCGCCGAACGTGCCGAAGCCCGTGCGGACACCCGAGAGGAATACCACGTCTGTATTGGAACCCTGAGTTTTCATGGGGAGAAAGCTCCACGTGAGACAAGGGGAATATCGGCGGGATAGAGGAGGGGCGGTAGGGCGGGCGACGGCCTGCGGCGACCGTAGATTCCGGGGCATGAAGGAGTTGGAGACTCACGACACGACGGACTTGTTCCGGATCGCCGTGCTGTTCGGACCGCCGTGCATCATCATCCTCTCGGCCGCTTGGTTCTTCCTTCTTGCCAAGGGTCTCATTACGCCCCAGACGTTCGTCTGGCTCATGCTCGCGAACATTCCGATCACCGTGGGCGGCGTGCTCGCCATCTTCTTCGTCGTACGGAGTGCTTCTAGGGGGTTCGCGCACATGGCCACGGCAGCGGGGAACATCCCGCCACCGCCCAGCTATCCGCAACAAGACATCCTCATCGGCCAGGGCAAGTACGCCGAGGCGGCCGATTTCTTCCGCGATCACTTGCGGATCGCTCCGGAAGACGTACACGCACGACTCCAACTCGCCGACCTGCTCGAGCGCCGCGTGGGCGATCTGGCGGGCGCGGAGGAGCAGTATCTGGCCGTGCGTCGACTCAGTGAAGAGCCGCGGTTCGACGTGCCCGTGACGAACGGCTTGATCGACGTGTATCGTAGGCTCGGCCGCCGCGACCGGCTCAAGGTCGAGCTCGCGCGCATGGCCGACCGGCAGCGTGGGACGGCGCTCGGTGCGGGCGCCGCGCAGGAGCTACGCGAGCTGAAGCTGGAAGAGGGTGAGTGACTCCCTCCGACCGGGCCCGTCAGGGCCCAGAAACGCGAGTACTCGCGCTCCGCCTCGCCTGCCATCTCCAGATGAAGTACGCCGGCCCGCCCGTCGCCACGATCCCGAGCCCGATCAACGCCTGGACCGGGCGCGCACCGACGGTGTTCAGGACGATGGCGATCGCTGCGACGATGAAAAGCGCGGGTGTGACGGGATACCCCGGCACCCGGAACGGCCGCGGGGCATCGGGCCGGCGGCGGCGCAACACGAACAGGCTCGCAGCCGCAAGCGCAGCGAAGATCCAGCTCGCGAACACGACGTAGGTGAACAGCTGCTCGAAGGTGCCGGAAAGGGCGAGCAACCCCGCCCATCCCGCGCTGACCGCCACGGCGAGGGCGGGCGTGCCGAACCGGGGATGGACTTGAGCGAGCGACGGAAAGAACACACCGTCTCGCGCCATCGCGAAATACATCCGAGGGCCCGTGAGTGCGAGCCCGTTGGCCGCGCTGAAGATCGATACGAGGATGACTAGAGTGACCACTTTGGCGATGGCGGGACCAAACAGCCCGTGCACGACGTCCGCGGCGATGCGGTCGGATGCGGCCACGCCCGAAGCGCCCACCGCCGCCACGTACCCCGCGTTCGCCGTCAGGTAGATGGCGACGAGCGCCGCAGTCCCGAGACCGATCCCACGGGCGAAGGTTCGCTGGGGGTCCGCCGCCTCGCCGGCGGAATTGGTCACGTTCTGCCAGCCCTCGTAAGCCCAGAGAACGCCCAACAGCCCGACGCCGGCGGCGGAGAGTGACGCCGCGGTAATGGGCGTGGTGAACGCGCGCGTATCGGCGTGATGGAACCCGTCCCCCAACGCGAAGCCCGCGACCGCGAGAGCGAGAATCGCTGCCACCTTGAGCACGGTGCTCCAGTTCTGTACCGAGGCGGCGTGACGGACCCCGCGGATGTTGACGGCGGTGACGGCACCGATCATCGCGACGGACGCGATCTTGTGGGCCACCGGGGTGAGCGGGGTGAGCTCCCCCACGTAGTTCGCGAATGCGACCGCGAGTGTCGCGGTGGAGCCGGTGTTGATCGCCAGAAACAAGGTCCAGCCGAGCAGGAAGGCGGGCATGCGGCCGAACGCCTCGCGCACGTAGACGTAGCTGCCCCCCGCGTCGGGGAGCATGGCGCCGAGCTCGCCGAACGTGAGCGCGCCGAGCAGGGCGAGTACGCTCCCGACGACCCAGACCACCAGAGCTACGCCGACGTCTCCATCCGACTGGCGCAGCACCGCCCCCGGTACGGTAAAGATGCCCGAGCCGATCGTGGTGCCTACGACGATGAGGACGAGGTCGCGGAGCGTCAGGACGCGGGCCAGCTCCCGCGTCGTACCCGCGACGTTAGAGCTCGCGGGCAATTGCCTTGGCCACTTGTGCGGTCGTCGCCTTGCCACCGATATCGGGCGTTCGCAAGCCGGCGGCGAGCGTCTGCTTCACCGCCCCCTCGAGATCCCGAGCCGCTTCCGGGTGGCCCAGCTGCTCGAACATGAGGGCGCCCGTCAGCGCGGCGGCCATCGGGTTCGCGATGCCCTTGCCCGTGAGCGGCGGCGCCGAGCCGTGCACCGGCTCGAACAACCCCGCCCGCCCAGGGTGAAGATTGGCGCTGGCGGCGAGTCCGAGCCCGCCGACCAAACCGGCACCCAGGTCCGAGAGGATATCGCCATAAAGATTGTTGGTGACGATTACTTGGAACCGCTCGGGCTCGCGCACCATCTCCATCGCGAGGGCGTCCACGTAGCGGTGCTCGGCTTCGATGCCGGCGAACTCGGCGGCGACGCGCTTGAAGGTCTCCTGCCAGACTCGGTGGGCGGGCACGGCGTTCGCTTTGTCGCTCATTGTCACGCGGGTCTTCTTGTGCGTCTTGGCCCATTGGAACGCGGCCCGGATGATCCGCTCGACGCCTTTGGCCGTGTTTACTTCCTCCGCGACGTACTCGTCCCCGGCGATCCGGCCGCGCCCGAGGTAGACGCCTTCCGTGTTCTCGCGGAAGATGGTGAAATCGATGGCGCGATCGTCGCCGCGCAATGGCGTGAGGTCCCGGTGGAGCAGGGTGACGGGGCGAAAGTTGATGTACAGATCGAGCTTGAACCGCAGTCCGAGGAGAATGTCGCGGGCGTGCTCGTTCCCCGGCACCCGCGGGTCCCCGATGGCGCCGAGCAGAATGGCGTCGACGTCGTCCCGGAGGTGCCAGAACGCGGCGTCGGGGAGCGTCTCCCTGGTGCTGAGGTAGTGATCGGCTCCGTAGGGGAGTCGCTCGAAGTCGAGCGTGAATCCGTGCTTCCCCGCCGCCCGCTCGAGCACCGGGATCGCCGCCTCGATCACCTCCGGCCCGATCCCGTCTCCGGCGATGACGGCGATCTTGTGGTCGTGCTTCACTCGAACCCAGTCGCCCGGCCGCAGCTCACGCAGTAGCGCCAGCCGACGTCCACCTCACCACCGCAGGCCGGGCAGCGCAGCTCACCGGAGGGTGGCTGCCCGCATTGCGGGCAGAAGTTGACTTTGCGGCTCCCGGGCAGGGTCTCGCCGCAGTAGGGGCACTGCCGCGGGGACTCGCTCTGCTCGGCGAGCTCGAACGCCGCCCCGGCGAGGGGCGGCTTCTCGTCGCCACCCTCCTCTTCCTCTTGATCGGCACTCTCGGCCGACCCCGGCGACGCGGACAGGGGTGGAGGCGGCGGTGGCGCGAACGCGCGCTCGCCTCGGAGAAAGCGCTCGGCGGCGAGCCGGTTGAGGCTCAGGATCGCGTCCGGGAATTGCCGGAACAACGCCGTATCGGGATTCGACTCGGCCGTCTCCCGCTCGAGCGCGTCCCGCACTTCGGCCGGCTCGAGCGACGCGTAGCCGCGCTCCCCGGCCAGGAGTCGCAACACGGCCATTTCGTAGTCCTGGTGCGTCGCCACCTTCAGGATCGAGCGGTTCGACCGGTAGGGCACCAGCCGCTCGTAGACCTCGGACGCGGGGAACGGGACGGCGAGGCGGCCGGGCGCGTCGTCGGCGAGCACGCTCACGAGTCGCTCGAACAGCCGATCGAGGTCGTCCGGCATTACTTGACGATCACCACGCCTCTCATGAACGGGTGCGGCGTGCAGTGGTAGGTGTAGGGCCCTGGCTTGTCGAAGCGGTGCGCGTAGCTGCCGTTCGGCGGGATCACTGGCGAGCCGGCTTCGGCGCCGCCGTCGAACGTGACTGTGTGCTCGATCGGGTCCGCGTTGGTCCACCGCACCGCTTGGCCAACGGCGATCGTGACCGAGTCGCCGAGGAATTTCACGCTCGAGATCCGCACCTCTGCCCCGATCGCCGCTCCACCGGTGCTCCCTAGGGCGACGGGCTTTGGTGACTTATGAAACCAGGGGCTAAAGCGCTTGAGGTGGAGGGGAATGGTGAACTCGAAGCCGTAGAGAACGTTCTTTGGAGATGCGATCCCCTCGGAATTGCCCTGGATTGTCCCGCTGATGGCGTTGCTCGCCTGAAGCGAAAACGTGTGAGGGGATCCCGGGATCAGAAAGTTGATCGCGGCGCTCCACGCGGCGCGAACCGTAGGGCTGACGAACGACCCGAGGTCGGCGCTCAAGGCGATGTACTGGGTCAGACGGGCATTGAGCCCGCCGGCGAACGCCCCTGCCGCATTCCCTCGCTCGCCGAGCCGGCGGGACATCGCGCGCGCCGTGCCGTGTAGCGTGAACCATTCGCGCGTCCAATCTATGCCGAGCTCGCCGTCGACGCTCTTTGCAAGGAGGTTGTACGCGGGCGTTATGGCCACGCCGAACCCCGGACGACCCTCGGTGCCATACAGGCGCCAGCGGCCGTACAATTCTGTCTCATTACTGGAGTTCGAACCGCTTCCGGCTCCGACGAGGAGCGAGCGTGTCGCGAATCGCGCGCCCATCGCGAGCTGATGCCCGAAGCCTGCAGCAAAGGTGAAGTTCGGAAAGTTCACCACCGCATGATCAGGAGCGGGGTCGACGTAAAAGCGGTGCACGAAATTGAACTGCACCACGCCACCGTCGGGCACCCAGGTGCCTCCCAGGTTGGGCGGGCGGTATAGGAGCGACTGTGCGCCGAGTGGCCATGCAGCCGCGAAGACGAGCAAAGCGAACGAGGCACGGTTCACGACGATTCCTCCTGGGAAGTGTTCACCGCCACTCACGCACCCATTTGTCGTACAGGACCGGCACCACGCCTCCCTGCTGCAGGACCTCGATCCCCGACGGGTCGCGATAGGCTTTCCGATAGAACACGTGCGTCACGCCCGAATTGATGATCAGCTTGGCGCACATCACGCAGGGCGACGCGCTGATGAACACGACCTTGTCACGCGCGCTCCCCGGCGCCTTGACCAGCGCGTTCATCTCCGAGTGAATGCACCCACAGTTCCCGGGAACGGCCGAGTCGCACTTGTTGGGGAGGCCCCGCGCGTTGCCGTTGTATCCGATCGCGAGCACGTTCTCGAGCGCCTGGTCGGTGACGACCGTGCCCACTTGGAGCCGCGCGCACGTGGAGCGCTTCGCGAGCTCCTCGGCCATCCGCGTATATACCTCGTACAACGGGATCCGCTCGACCGCTGGCGCGGGCACGCCGTCCGCGAGGACGTTCAGGAAGTGCGTATTGGCCGGCACGCCGTCCTTAGCGACGCTCATGCAGCTCCTGATCCGGATCGTAATCGACGTAATGACCGCGGGCCCGCTTGTGATCGAGCCAGGTGTCGAAACCCGACGGCACCAGGCCGTTGGAGCGCTCCTGACGCTCGGCGGCCCGGACGGCGAGATCGTTCGCGTACTCGTTCTTGGCGTGGCCGGCGTGCCCCTCGATCCAGCGCCACGTGACTCGGTGGGCGGCGGCCGCCTGCACGAGCTTCTGCCACAGCTCCAAATTCTCGAGGGTACCGCCCTTCCGCTTCCACCCCCGCGCCTCCCAGCCCGTCACCCATTCGGTCATGCCCTTGATCAGGTACTGTGAGTCGGAGACGTACCCGACCGTCGCGTGCTGCCACTGCCGGCGGATCCACTCGAGCGCGGCGATCGCACCCGCGAGCGCCATCTTGTTGTTGGTCGTTTGAGGAGAGTACTCGTAGAAGTCCCACCGCGCCACGCTGTCCCCGGCTGGAGCCTCGATCAGCGCCGCGTTCCCGCCGGGGCTCGGCTTGGAGCTGTCGTTTCCGAGGCAGCTTTCGTCGGCGTGCACCAGGACACTGGTGGTGGGCGCACCGGCCATGTCAGGGCTGGATGACCACCGGAATGTCGGTGTGGCGCAGGATCTCCTCGGCGTGGGACACGACCACGGCGCTGGGCCGGCCCTCCCGGTGACTCATGTGGGCGCCCGCGAACAGCGCATCGCAGCGGGTTCGCTTGACGACGCTCGCGACCACTTCACCCGGCTTCCCGGGCTCGACGTGCGTCACGAACGGCACGCGTTGCATGGAGAGCGTCGCCTCGGCCACCCCGACCACTTTGAGCCCAGCCTCGCGGTCGGCGTTGGCGTGAACGATGTGGACGGTGCTCTCGGCCACGCTGGCGAACTGCATCGCGAGTTCGAGCGCCCGGCGACTCGTGTCGCGTCCGTCGAAGGCGATCGCAATCGACCGCATGGGCGAGGGCAGGCCACCGCACACGATCACACAGCGCTCCGCGATCCGAATGAGCGAGGCGACGGTCGGCCCGAGCGCGTCTCCTTTGGTGGTGACGCCGCGGCGCCCAACGAGCACGGCGTCGGCGGTCTTGGCGAGCTCGGCGAGCTCCACATCGGCGTGACCCGTGAGCCCGGTGATCTCCACGTGGAGGCCGGCCGCAACCACCCGCTCGCGGGCCCGGTCCAGCATGGCGGGACCGTCCGTCTCTCGCCCGTCCGGCTCCTTCACGTAGGCCACGATGATCGTGCTGCCGAAGCGCTTGCCGAGAAGCACTGCCTGCTCGAACGCCGCGTCCGCCCTCGGGCTGCCGTCGAGTCCCACGAGCAGGCGAGTGAACATCGCTAGGGCAAAACCGCGAAGGATTCGAGGTCGCGCAGTGGGAACGCCAGCAGCTCTCCCGTCATCGGAAGCCTTCCCTGGAGCGCCTCGTCACGTTCGAGCGTGTCGAGCCGCTCCGCGACCACCACGTACTCCGTGCCCCGCCGCCGTAGCGCTACCCGGCGACGCTCCCGAACAGCGCGCTCTAGCGCGTCGAGGGCATCCGGCGTGAGACTCGTAAACTCGAGAATCGCGCTCATGTGTCTCACCGGACCCAAATGTGACCGGCCTGCCCGCCGATGACGCGCCCGATGACGACCGCCACCGGTGTGGCCTCTCGCTCGAGCGACGTCACGAGCGCGCCAGCGCGCTCGGACGCGACGGAGATGAGCAGGCCACCCGACGTCTGCGCATCCGAAAGCAGCAGACGGACGGTCGCGTCGACACCGGGCGCGAACGTGACCGTCGCGGCGGCGCTCTCCACGTTGCGCGTCGTGCCACCCGGGACCGCCCCGCGCGCCGCGAGCTCGCGAGCCCCCTTGAGGAGCGGCACCGCGGCTGCCTCGATCTCGGCTTCCATCTTGCTCGCCTCGAGGAGCGTCCGCAAATGGCCGAGCAGCCCGAACCCGGTGACGTCCGTGGCGGCGTGGACCGCGTCGCCGACGGCGAGCATGGCACGCGCGGCACCGGCGTTCAATGTGGTCATGGTCGACACCGCTTCCGCGAGGTCAGCCTCGCTCACGAGATCGCGTTTGAGCGCCGTGGTCAAGACCCCGGTACCGAGCGGCTTCGTGAGCACGAGAACGTCTCCGGGCTTCGCCCCGGCATTGGTGACGATCTTGTCCGGGTGAGTCTCACCGATGGCGGCCATGCCGTACTTGGGCTCGGGGTCGTCCACAGAGTGCCCGCCGAGGACGAAGGCGCCGGCGGCGCGCGCGATGTCCGCGCCCCCGCGGATCACCTCGCCCAACAGCTCGAATGGAAGCCCTTCGCGCGGCCAGCCCACGAGGTTGAGCGCGAAGAGCGGCGTCGCGCCCATGGCGTAGAGATCCGAGAGCGCATTGGTCGCGGCGATACGCCCGAAGTCGTACGGATCGTCCACGATCGGCGTGAAGAAGTCCACAGTCGCCACGATCGCGCGGTCGGGCGCCACCTGGAAGACGGCGGCGTCGTCGCGGCTCGCGGCGTCGACGAGGATCCGGGGATCCGTCGCGACCGGCACGTGGCGCAAGACCTGCGCCAACTCGGATGACCCGAGTTTGCAGGCTCAGCCCGCGCCGTGCGAGTAGCGCGTCAGCCGGATGGCGGTCATGGGTTCGGCAGACATAGGGTCTACCGAAGATACTCTATCGCAGTATCCAAGCGAGAATGGCGCCGGCGACGACGTACCGAGCCACGTCGCGGATCGCCCGAACGAGTGCTTCACGTCGTCGCCACGTGCCTTGCGGCGCGCCAGCGATCGAAGTGGTCGAGCCCTGCAGCTGGGCCAGCGATACGGTGAGACCGAGCAGCGAAAAAAGTACCCACCATTCGCCGTGTCCCAGCGAATTAAACCAAAGTGACGCGACGAGCGTGACTGCCGCCGCCTCCAAGGAGCGCCACAAGAAGTCCCATGTCGTAAACACCCAGACCTTCTCGGGCTTTGTCCACTCGTCCTGGCGGTCGGTGGCACTCGCACTCAAGAACCACGTCCCTAGGCCGCCGACAACAGTGAACACTGCCGCCACCGGTAACCACGCCAGGACGAGCCGCCCCAGCGTCACCGCCGGCCGCGTGCCTCCGGAGGCACGTATCCGGGCCCGCGCAGGCCACGTCCCGGGCGCGCCGCGGCGAGCCTCCCGTGGTCGAGCACCTTCTTCCCGTTCACGAACACATACGCGAACCCGACCGACGGCTGGTGCGGCTGCTCGAATGTTGCTCTGTCGGCCACCGTCGCGGCATCGAACACGGTGATGTCGGCGGCCATGCCGGGCTTCAGCATCCCGCGGTCGTACAGGCCCACGCGCTGCGCGGCGAGCGCCGTCATCTTGCGCACCGCGAACTCGAGGGGGAAGAGCTTGAGGTCGCGCGAGTAGTGGCCGAGGATCCGGGCGAATGTGCCGTAGGCACGGGGGTGCGCGGACTGTGTGCCGAACGGCCCGTCCGGCGCCACCCCGCCGAAGTCGGTGTTCACCGCCACCCACCACGTTTTCATCGCTGCCTGGACGTCCGGCTCGTCCATCACGGCGTACACCGCATCGGTCCGGTGACCGGCCTCCCCGAGCACGACGTCAAAAATCGTCTCGATCGGATCGCGGTGACGGGCCACCGCGATTTCCGCGATGGTCTTGCCCTGGATGGGGCGCAACGAATCTTGGAACACGCCGGTGATGAGGATGCCCCCTCCCCCGCCCGCCTCGTTGTAGAACCCCTCCGTGCCATCCGTCGGGTGCAACATCTCCGCGTGGAGCCGGGCGCGGATCCGCGGATCGCGCAACCGCACGAGCAGCGAGTCCCAGCCGCCACTCTCGGCCCACGTGGGGATGCACGCGTCGAGGGACGTGGCCGCCCGTGTGTACGGGTACTGATCCGCCGTGATGTCGAGTCCCGCGGCTCGAGCCGAGTCGATCTTGGCAAGCACGGCGGGCATCCTGCCCCAGCTCCGGCGCCCGGCGACCTTCAGGTGCGACACCTCGGCGGGGATGTCCGCCTCGCGGGCGATGCGGAACACCTCGTTCAAGGCGTCGTCGATGCGGGTGCCCTCGTTCCGCATATGCGACGCGTACACGCCACCGTGCCGGCGCGCCGCTTTGGCGAGCGCGATGAGCTCATCGGTCTTGGAATAGCTGGCGGGTGCGTACTCGAGGGCGGTCCACAGGCCGAGGGCCCCCTGCTGCATCAGCGTATCGACGATCGCCGCCATGTGCGCGAGCTCTGCGTCCGTCGGCCCACGGTCATCCTTCCCCACCACGGCGAGCCGCACCTGCGTCGCCCCGACGAAGGTCGCGATGTTGAGGGCAGATCCCTGCTTCTCCAATTGCGCGAAGTAGCCGTCCAGATCCCGCCAGTCCTCGCGATAATGCCACTTCTTCATCGCGTCGGAGTCGTCCAGCACCAGGCGGTCGGTGAGCGGCGCGACGGAGCCGCCCTCGCCCGTGACCTCCGTGGTGACGCCCTGGGTGATCTTGCTCAGCACCCGATTGTCGATCAGGGCGTTGATTTCGGACTGGCCCATCATGTCGATGAACCCCGGGGCCACGACCAGTCCGCGCACGTCTACGGTTTCGCGCGTGGGCGCGTCCCCCAGGGATCCCACGGCGACGATGTGATCGCCCCGGATGGCGACGTCGCCGCGATACCGCGGGTTGCCGCTCCCATCGATGATCCACCCGTTCTTCAAGACGAGGTCGTAGCCGCCCCGCCCATCTCCGCCTCCCCCCGGGGGGCACGCCACGAGCGCGAGACCAGCCACGAGAGCCGACCCTATTTTGCCCATGTTCTCCTCAGCGAATCGGGATAGAGGATCCGTCCCCTGAACATCACCCACGTGATGCGCCGCGTGGCCGCGATGTCTTTCGCGGGGTTCGCGTCGAGCACCACGAGGTCCGCCACCTTTCCTTCCGCGATACGGCCGAGCGAGTCGGCGCGCAACAGTTCCGCACTCTTGCGGGTGGCGGCGGTCACCGCCTCCGTCGGCGTGAGGCCGGCGGCCACGAGCAGGCTCATCTCCTCGTGCAGCGAGAGTCCCGGGACGAGCAGCTGGTTCGCGGCGTCCGAACCCGCGGCGATGAGGCCGCCCGCGCGTTTGTACTCCCGGACGAACTGGTTCTGCCGCGCGCGCGACCGGCGGAATGCCTGGAAATCGGCGCTGCGCCACCCGGTGCGTCGCAGCAAGCCCGCGACGTCCCGCACACTCGCGGCTCCGGCCGGGACGTCCTCCATCCCCGGCCGCAGCAGGAGCGTGGGGTTGTCCAGCCGGGACAACATCTCGTGGACCACGAGGGTCGGTACGATCGCGACGCGCGTCGCCGCGAGGGCGCGCGCGGTGCGCCCGACGGACGCCGAGTCGAGCGTGGCCCAACCGATCTCTTCGGTGGTCCAGCCCCGCAGGAACTGATCGTGGGCGCGACCGTAGGTGGCGGGGCTGCTGCTCGCCGCCTGCACGACCCCCGCCATGTGCTCGAGCGACGCGATGCCCGCCCGGGCGGCGGTGAGCGCGTCGATCTTGCCGAGGTGCGCCGCCACGGGGAGCCGGAGCGTATTCGCCTCGTCGAGCAGGGGTTTCAGCAGGTCGGACGGGAATTTCGTGTAGATCTTCACGTAGTCCGCCCCGGCGACCGCACGTTGATCCACGGCCTTGCGCACATCACTCGACGACCGAACCCCTGTGGCCGTGGAGTATGTCGGAGGGATCCCGTCGATCATCGCCCCAGAGGTGAACGTTCGCGGCCCCAGGGCGGAGCCCAGGTCGAAATCGTTCTTCAAGGCGATGGAGGAATCGGTGCTCGAGGCGCCGAGGTCACGCACGGTCGTGACGCCCCAGGCGAGATAGCGCTCACCGGCCCAGCGCTCGACGTGCGCGTGCGCGTCGATCAGGCCCGGGACGATCGTCTTCCCGATCAGGTTGATCACCTCCGCTCCGCGCGGCACTTCCACGTCGTTGACTCGAGCGACGGCTTGAATGTGCCCCCCCTTGACCAGGATCAGGGCGTCTTTGACCGGATCGCCGCCCGACCCGTCGATCAGCGTGGCGCCCTCGAGGGCGATCACGCCCTCTCCGGAGGGCTTGCAGGCGACCGCGAGTAGCAGCCAGAGCGGCAACAGGCGGGGACGGATCCGGGCGCGGCTCATGGCTTGGGATCGCTGGACGTGTGATCGTGCAGGATCTGCCACCGGCCGCCACGCTTCTGGACCACGAGCGTGAAGGGGCCGCTCGCCGTCACCGACCGTGCGCGCAGCAGCTTGAAGCGCGCGGTGCACAGCGCGAGATCGGCCGCGAGCGGCCGCACGCGGACTTCCTCGAACGCGAGCGAGTCGCGGGACTTGCCCGGAGCGAAGTACGTCGCTTGGTAGTGGTCGTACAAGGGTTGCCATCCGTACTGCACGTGGCCGCCCGACACATAGCCTACGGTCGAGTCGTTCACATAGTCGCTCATGAAGCCCGCGAGGTCGCCGTGGTTCCAATCGGCGGCGCTCCGCTCGAGCATCGCGGCGATCTCGGCCTGGGGGTTCCCAGGCGCGACCTTCGGGGCGGTGCAGGCGACGAGAGCCGCTCCCGCCGCACACCACGCCCAGCGCGCTACATCCATCGCATCGCCTTTCGTTTCGAGGGAGGCTACAAACGTACCGCGGGAGCGCCTTGACGAGATGGCTCGAGCCATCCGAACGGCGCTCCCGCGGTGTGACGTCGAGGTGTGCTACCGACGGCGCTTCTTCGCCGCTTTCTTCCGCTTCTTCCCGCCCCTCTTTGCCTTTGCCTTGGGCCGACGCTTCGCGGCCTTTTTCTTTGCCTTGGGTCTCGCCGGCTTCCTCTTCTTTTTCGCCGGCTTCGGCCGGGACGCCCCCATCGGTTCGCCCATCATCGGTGCGGGCGCGGGCGGCGTCGGGGGTGCCGGCGGATACATCGGCTCCATCATCCCGGAGCCAGGCCAGCTGCTCTCCGAAAAGTCGGTGGGCTCGAGCATCGCGTGATCTCTCCTCCGCTGGTTGTCCGTGGGCGTGGCCTATAGCTTACCCCGCGAAAGCTCCCACGCAAGAGCACGAAAGCGCTGCATCATGGATCACGGCGCGAGCGTGCATTTCGCGACAAGTTAGCTTGACAACTACACTTACGACCGCTTACGTTCGCGCCGCTATGACGTCACGCCGCGTCGTCCTCCTCGCCGCCTGTGTCTGCCCGAGCGCGGCGCTGGCCCAAAACGTCGCCGAAGTGCAAGTCGCGCCGCCCTCCGTGACCATCAAGATCGGAGAGCGCAGCGGCCTGCTCGCAACCGCCTTCGACCGGGCGGGCAACGTGATCCCGACCGTGCGCGTGATCTGGTCGTCGAACAACGTCGCGGTCGCGAAGGTCGATAATCAGGGCACGGTGACCGGCGTGGCCGGAGGGGTGGCCATCATCGAGGCTCGTGTTGGCGCCCGAAAAGGTCAGGCCGCGGTGCAAGTGGTAGGTGGCGCGACACCCCCAGGGGGGGCGGCCGCGCAACCTTCCCCCGGTCAGTCTTCCGGGCGGCCCAATGAGGCCACCGCGCCGCCGTCCGGCAGCGAAGCCTTCGCCGGCCAGCCCGCTGGAACCGGTCCGGCGTCGGTGCTCCGCATCGAGCCCCCGACCATCTACCTCCTGCCCTCTGAAAATACGCGCGCTTCTCCCCGCGCCTTGAAGGACGACGGCACGCCCGCGGCACCGGTGGCGGTAACGTGGAAGTCGCTGCGGCCGGACATCGCAAGCGTCGACCAGAACGGCGTCATCGTGGCACTCGCGCCGGGCCAGGGAACGGTGCAGGTCACGAGTACGGGCGGCCTCACGGCGACGGCCCCGATCGTCGTGCAACCGAGCGACATCGCGATCCAGGAGGCGATCCCCGTCGTCATGTCGCCGGGGGACGTGGACACGCTGCACGTCGTCGTGCCCGCCCAGGGCGGTCGGGTCGTGAGCCCGCTCGCGCTGCAATGGTCGGCGGCGGATCCCGCGGTCGCCCACGTGAGCCTCACGGGCGTCGTGACGGCGGTGGCCCCCGGGCACACGACGCTCACGGTGGGGGGGCTCTTGCAGGCGAAGACGATCGAGATCGTGGTACACAAGACCGTCGAGGCGCTGGCCGTGCTCCCGACGTCCAAGAGCGACGTGCCGCTGCCGATTCAGGGGTCCGTAAAGTTCCAGGTTCAGGCGCTGGCTGCCGACAAGAGTGTGGTCACCGAAGCGCAAATGCGCTGGACCGTGGGCGACACGTCGCTCGCGACCTTCGATCCGGCGACCGGCGTGCTGACCGGCAAGAAGGCAGGGCGCACCACGCTCGCCGTCAAAGGGCCGGGCCCGGGACTCGCGGTCACCTGGCAAGTCCGCGTCATCGCGGCGGGCCTGAAGCTCTCGGCCACCCGCGTGGGCGAGCCGCTGGGCCGACGGTTCCCGCTGAAGGCGAGCTTCGCCGATGAATCGGGAGTGGTGATCGGCCCCGCCACCGGGGTCACCTGGGCATCCGACAACCCGCAGGTGGCGACCGTCGCGGAGGACGGCACAGTCGCCACCTCGGCGTACGGACACGCGCGCGTGACGGCGACGGCGCCCGGCGGACGGCGCGCCACGGCCGAGGTGTTTGTGCAGGGCGAGATCGTGATCGCCAGCTCACGTACCGGGCGGTTCCAGCTGTACGCGGCGGAGCGCTCGAATCTAGCGCAGTTCCGCAAGGTCATGGACGACTCCGCGATCGCCAGCGAACCCGCCTTCTCGCCCGACGGATCGCGCATCGCATTCACGTCGACGCGCGACGGCCAGCCGGAAGTGTATCTCATGGACGCCGACGGGACTGCCGTATCGCGGCTCACCAACTCCCCGGGACTGGATGGAGACGCCTCGTTCACGGCCGACGGCCAGGCGGTGGTATTCCACTCCCAGCGCACTGGACACCGTCAGATCTTCCTTCAGCCGATCACCAGCTCGGACGCGGTGCAACTCACGCAGGAGCCGGCCGACAACTTGCAGCCCACGATGTCGCCGGACGGCGAGACGATCGCGTTCGTGTCGAACCGCGAGGGCAACAATCACATCTGGTTGATGGCCAAGGACGGCTCGAATCAGCGTGCGCTGATCAAGGGGCAACAGAGCAAGGAGAGCGCGCCGCACTTCCTGCGCGACGGGACCCTCGCCTACTTGGTGGAGCAGAAGGAGAGCGGCCGGACCGTCACGCAAGTGGTGAAGACCGACTTGGTCAGCGGGAAGATGACGCCCCTCTCCGGTACCGATCTCGTGATCAGTGATTTCGCCCCGTCGCCGGGCGGCGACCTGCTCGGCCTCGTCGTCGCGGTGCAGAAGAACGTGTTCCGCGTGTACGTCCAGCCGGTGGGAGCGAATGGGGCGGGGGCGCCCGTGGCCATTCCAACCACTGGCGCCGAGCAGATGGTGGCCCCCGCCTTCATGCCCTAGCGGGCGCGTCCCATGCGCGCCTGGGTGATCCGAAGTATCGGCGGACTCGAGCGGGTCGAGCTCGCCCAGGTTCCCGACCCTGCGTCCACGTTGCGTGCCACCGAGGTTCGCGTCGTGCTCCGAGCCGCGGCGCTCAACCACCTCGATCTATTCGTCGTGAGAGGCCTGCCGCACGAGTACGCCTTCCCGCACATCCTTGGTGCCGACGGGGCTGGAGTCGTGGCGGCCGTGGGCCCGGATGTCCGCTCGGTGCGACCGGGCGACCGGGTGATGATCAATCCCGGGATCGCGGATTACACCTGCGAGTACTGCCGGGCGGGCGAGCACTCGCTTTGCCTCAATTACGGGCTCTTGGGAGAGCATCTGCCCGGGACGCTCGCAGAAGCGATCGTGGTTCCAGAGCCGAATGTCGCCGTTATTCCGACCCTGCCGAACGCACTCTCGTGGGCCGAAGCGGCGGCCTTCTCGCTGGTCACCCTCACCGCGTGGCGCATGATGGTCACCCGCGCGCGGGTGCAGCCGGGTGAGACGGTACTGGTGTGGGGGATCGGCGGCGGGGCGTCGCTTGCGGCGATGCGGATCGCGAAGCTCAAGGGCGCGCGCGTGATCGTCACTTCGTCCTCCGACGCGAAGCTCGAGCACGCGAAGCGGCTCGGCGCGGACGTGACGCTCAATCACCGAACACAGAAAGTCTCTCAAGAGGTCCGCACACTCACCGACAAGCGCGGCGCGGACGTCGTGATCGACAACGTCGGGGAAGCGACGTGGGACGAGTCGTTACGATCGCTGCGGCGGGGAGGGCGGCTGGTGAGCTGCGGCGCGACCACGGGTCCGAAGGTGGGGCTCGACCTGCGCCGGCTCTTCTGGTATCAATGGAGCATCATGGGCTCGACCATGGGCAACCTCGCCGAGTACCGCGACATCGTGCGGGTACTCGGTACCGGCGAGGTCCGGCCGATCGTAGATCGCGTGTTTCCGTTCTCAGGTGCCCGTGAGGCACTCGAGCGATTGGACAGGGGCGAGCAGCTCGGGAAAATCGTCCTGACGGTGGCGGACGGGTGAAGGGCACGACTGTCGTCGCTATGCCCCGGTTGTTTGGCGTGCTTGGTTTACTCTTTTTGGCGGGATGCGCTGGCCGTTGGCTGGGTGTTGAGCAGCCGATCCGTCCGTCGCCGCTCCGCCCACCGCGAGACTATCGCGTCGTTCTCAGGAATGATTCGGTAGTGGTTTTGCACGACGCGCTGGTCCGCAACGACAGTTTGGTGGAGCGATCGCGCGAGCAGAACAGCGGGGCAACGGCCCCCCCGCGCGGCGTCGACCTATTGGACGTGGTGCGGCTGGAGGAGTGGCAGTCTGGGGGCGAGCGTGACGCTGGGCTTGTGACTGTGGGCCTCGTGACTGCCGGAGTGGGGTTCCTCGTATTGCTCGCCCTAACCGTTCCTAACGACTAGCGCGCGAGGCGGGGAGCTCGGCCGCTCGCCATCCTGAAGCACGCTTCGCTCTCCCTGCCCGCTTCGCTCGACGCGTCAGACAGCGCCGGCCGGCCCCCCGGTGAACACACGTTGGCGTCGCAGCGTCAACCGACCGTCAACCGAGTCCCGTAAGTGACCCCCTGCGCCCCGTTTAGGGCGCTCATCCGCGTTGCCTTTCACTATCTAAGTGATTATTTTTTGGGAACTTAGGCCGCTCCGCGGAGCCCCCGGCTGCCTGGCAACGACACCTGACATCCGACACCTGACACCCGTCTTTTCATGACCGGACCGAACGCCCGCGAACGCATCCTGCCGCGCCTCATCGAAGACGAGATGAGGGAGTCGTTCCTCGACTACTCGATGAGCGTGATCGTGCAGCGCGCGCTGCCCGACGTGCGCGACGGCTTGAAGCCGGTGCACCGTCGCATCCTGTACGCGATGCACGAGCTGGGGCTCGTCCCGGGCCGTCCCTACAAGAAGAGCGCGACGGTAGTCGGGGACGTGCTCGGCAAGTACCACCCGCACGGCGACGTGGCCGTCTACGACTCGCTGGTGCGCATGGTGCAGGACTTCTCGCTGCGCTACCCGCTCGTGGACGGGCAGGGGAATTTTGGCTCGGTGGACGGCGATCCTCCGGCCGCCTACCGCTACACCGAGGCCCGCCTCACGCGTATCGCGATGACGATGCTCGAGGACATCGACAAGAACACGGTCGATTTCGTCCCGAACTTCGACGACCGGCTGCAGGAGCCGACCGTGCTGCCGGCGCGGCTCCCCAACCTCATCGTGAACGGCACGTCAGGCATCGCGGTGGGGATGGCGACGAACATCCCGCCGCACAACCTGGCCGAGACGGTCGAGGCGATCAACCATCTCGTCGACCACCCCACCGCGACCATCAAGGACCTGCGGAAGTTCATCAAGGGCCCCGATTTCCCGACGGGCGCGATCATCTACGGGCGCGAGGGCATCAAGGAGTGCTACGAGAAGGGGCGCGGCCGCATGGTGCTCCGGGCGCGCGCCGTGGTGGAGGAGAAAGAGTCGACCGGCAAGCAGCAGATCGTCGTTACCGAGATTCCCTATCAGGTGAACAAGGCGAATCTCATCGCGCAGATCGCCGAGCTCGCCAACGACAAGAAGCTAGACGGGATCTCGGACATCCAGGACTACTCGGACCGCGAGGGCATGCGCGTCGTCATCGACCTGAAGCGCGACGCCGTGCCCGCCGTGGTGTTGAACCAGCTGTACAAGCACTCGCAGATGCAGACCACCTTCGGCGCGATCATGCTCGCCCTCGTCGACGGGGCGCCGAAGGAGATGAACCTGAAGGAGCTGCTCGACCACTTCATCGAGCATCGCCACACCGTCATCGTCCGCCGAACCGAGTTCGAGCTCAAGCGCGCCCAGGACCGGGAGCACATCCTCGAAGGCTTGAAGATCGCCGTCGACAATATCGACGAGGTGATCCGCATCATCAAGAAGTCGAAGGACACGCCGACGGCCGATGCGGCGTTGCGCAAGCGGTTCAAGCTGTCCGAAAAGCAGTCGGCGGAAATCCTCAACATGCGACTGGCCCGGCTTACCGCCCTCGAGATCACCAAGCTCGAGGACGAGCTCAAGGAAGTCCGCAAATTCATCAAGGAGTGCAAGGAGATCCTCGGGTCCAAGCCGCGCCGCCTCAAGATCCTCAAGGAGGAGCTCTCCGACCTCGCGCACGGCTTCGGGGACGAGCGGCGCACGGAGATCGTGGCGGACCAGGGCGAGTTCTCGATCGAGGACCTCATCGCCGAAGAGGACATGGTGATCACCGTGTCCCACGCCGGCTACATCAAGCGGCTCCCCGTCTCGGCATATCGGCGCCAGCGGCGCGGCGGGCGCGGTGTCATCTCCGCTCACACGAAGGAAGACGACTGGGTCGAGCACCTCTTCATCGCTTCGACCCACGACTACGTGATGTTCTTCACCGAGCAGGGCCAGTGCTACTGGCTCAAGGTCCACGAGATTCCGCAAGCGGCGCGGGCAGCGCGTGGTAAGCCGATCCTCTCCTGCATCGCCATGAAACAGGACGAACGCCTCGCCTCGCTCGTGCCGGTGCGCGAGTTCTCGGAAGACCAGTACCTGTTGTTCGCGACCAAGCTCGGCGTCGTGAAGAAGACGCGGCTCTCGGAGTTCGGCAATCCACGCTCGGTCGGGATCCGGGCCATCAACATCGAGAAGGGCGACGAGCTCATCGACGTCCAGGTGACGGACGGCAAGAACGACATCGTCCTCGCCACGTGCCACGGCATGAGCATCCGGTTCCACGAGAAAGACGTGCGCGACATGGGGCGCACGGCGACCGGTGTGAAGGGCATCGAGCTCGAGAAAAAGGATCAAGTGATCGATCTCGTCGTGGTGCGTCGCAAGTCGACGCTGCTCGCCGTCACGGAGAAGGGGATGGGGAAGCGCTCCGAACTGGACGAGTATCGGGTGCAGCACCGCGGCGGCCGGGGCATCATCACGCTCAAGCGCGCCGACAAGACCGGCGACATCGTCGCGCTCAAGGAAGTGCTGCCCGACGACGAGCTGATGATGATCACCAAGAAGGGGATCATGATCCGCGTGCCGGTCGAGGGGATCCGCATCTCGGGCCGGAACACGCAGGGCGTGAAGATCATGAACCTGACCGCGGGCGACCTGGTGGTAGACGTGGCCCGCGTGGTGAAAGAGGATGAAGGGGACAACGGGGAGGACGAGGACGGAGACGACGGTGGGCCCAAGCCTTCCGGGAAGGCGCCCGGCAAACCAGCGGCCAAGCCGAAGGCCGGCGCCAAGAAGACGAAAAAGTAGCGTGGTCAGCGCGCAGGACGTGCGGGAGGCCGCCGCGGGGCTCGCCGGCGTGGCGGTACGCACGCCGCTGCGCTTCGTGGACCAGCTGAACGCGTACCTGAAGCTCGAGAGCATGCAGCCGATGGGCGCGTTCAAGCTGCGCGGGGCCTACAACGCCATACGTCGCATGCCGCACGACGTACGACGTAACGGAGTCATCACCTACTCCAGCGGAAATCACGGACAGGCCGTCGCCTACGCCGCGCAGCTGGTGGGGGCGCGGGCGGTGATCGTGATGCCAGAGACCGCACCGCCGGTGAAGGTCGCCGGGGTGAAGAAATGGGGTGGCGAGGTGGTGTTCGCGGGCCGAACGTCGGACGACCGCCAGCGCAAGGCTGAGGAGATCGCGGCGCAGGAAGGCCTCGCGATCATCCCGCCGTTCGATCACCCGGACATCGTCGCCGGGCAGGCGACCGTGGGACTCGAGATCGCCGAGCAGCTGCCGGACGTGCGGACGGTAGTCGTTCCCGTCGGCGGCGGCGGCCTCATCGCCGGCGTCGTGACGGGACTCGCGGCTGCGGGGAGCCGCGCCACGGTGTGGGGCGTCGAGCCCAGCGGCGCGCCCAAGCTCAAGCGCTCGCTCGAGGCGGGTCGCCCCGTGCGGCTCGATCGTACCGCGAGCCTGGCGGACGGGCTGATCACGCTCAGCGTGGGCGCGATCCCGTTCGCGCACCTCGCGGCGCAGCGGGACCGGCTGGGAGGCGTGGTCCTCGTGGAGGATGACGCGTTGCGTGAGGCGGTGCAGTTTCTCTGGCGCGAATGCCACCTGACGGTCGAGCCGTCGGGGGCCGCCACGACGGCGGCGGCGCGCTCCGGTGCGGTGCGCCCCGTCCCCCCCACTGTGCTGGTGGTGAGCGGTGGCAACGTCGATCCCTCGCTGCTAGAGGACTGAGAGAAGACGATGCCCCCCGAGTCCGGCCTCGCCAAGATCCTCGTCGCGGACGACGATCAGTCCCTCGTCCGCACGCTCAGCTGGATTCTCAAGGAGAACGGCTACGAGGTCGTCACCGCGCCCGGCGGCGAAGGACTGATCGGGAAGCTCGAGGAGGAGCGCCCCAACCTGCTGCTCCTCGACATCATGATGCCCAAGGTCGACGGATTACAGCTCCTCGCGAAAATGAAGGCCGACGAGCGATTCCGTGACGTGCCCGTCCTCATGATCTCGTCGATGCCCCCGGAAGAAGCGACGGTCAAGGCGCTGGGACTGGGCGCGGCGGACTTCATCTCCAAGCCGTTCCGCGTGCGTGAGCTGCTGGCGCGCGTCAAGGCGCACATCCGCTCCGCGCAGGAGCTGAGTCGCGCCCGCGACGAGGCGCAGAGCCGGGCCGCGATTGTCGACATCCTGCATGAGGTGACGGACTCGCTCAAGCCGGACGAGATCTATCACATCCTCGTCCGGCGAGTCGCCCGCGTGCTGCAGATCTCGAAATGCTCGATGGTGCTCGCCAAGCCGGGAGACCAGCTGGGTGTGGTGGTGGCGGCCTACGAAAACCCCATGCTTCGGAACCTGCAGATCGAGCTCGCCCGCTATCCGGAGATCCAGCGCGCGCTCACCACGGGCCGGTCCGTGCTGGTCGAGGATGTGGCGTCCGACCCGCTCTATCACGACGAGCGACAGCGGTGGCAGCGCGAACAGATCACCGTCCCCACTCGCTCCGCCGTGGCGCTCCCGTTCTCCATGAAGGACCAACAGCTCGGCGTGTTCTTCCTTCGTACCACCGGTGAGGATCCGCCGCTCACGCGAGCCGACGCCCAGTTCTCGGAGACCGTGATCCGGACGGCGGTGGCCGCGATCGAGAAGGCGTACGACTTCGAAACCGCGGTGTCGGACAAGAAACGTCTTGAGAAGCTGGCAGCGACGGACGCCCTAACGGGCTGCCTCAACCGGCGCGCCCTCTCGGAGGAGCTCGAGGCGGAGCTCGACCGCGCCCGGCGGTACAATCTGGCGCTCACCATCCTGCTCGCGGACATCGACCGGTTCAAGCTGGTGAACGACACGCGGGGGCACATCGCCGGCGATTCCGTGCTGCGCCAGGTGGGCGAGATCCTGCGACGCGAGGCGCGCTCGGTGGACCTGGTGGCCCGCTATGGCGGCGAGGAGTTCGTCGTCGTGATGCCCGAGACGGCGCTCCACGGCTCCGCCATCTTCGCCGAACGCCTGCGCCGCCGCGTGATGCACCACGACTTCGCCGATCCCGGAGAGGACCCGCTCAACCTGACCATCTCGATCGGGCTCGCGTCCTTCCCGGACGACCGCGTGAGCGGCGCGGACAGCTTCGTGGCACTGGCCGACCAGGCCCTCTATCGCGCCAAGAACGAAGGCCGCAACTTGGTTCGCCAATGAGCGAGCGCCGCTGTCCCAAGTGTGGAACGGTGTACGGCGACACCGCCCGGTTCTGCCCGCGCGACGGCAGCATGCTCGTGGAGGTCCAGGCCCGGTCGGCGGCTCCGCCCTCACCCGGCGCCTCCGGCGGTGGCACCGCGGTCCGCACGCCCCCGACGCCCAAACCCGGGCTCGACCGCGCTTCGTCGCTTTCGGGCCAGGTGCTCGACTCGCGCTATCAGGTGCAGAAGAAGCTCGGTGAGGGCGGGATGTCCTACGTCTACCTCGCCCGCGAAGTGGCGACGGGAAACGACGTCGCGATCAAAGTGCTGTCCCCCAAGCTCGCGACCGACCGTAGCTCGGTGGAGCGGCTGCGGCGCGAGGCCGGCCTCGCCATGCGACTCGAACATCCCAACGTCTGCCGCATCCTCCGCTTAGGCGAGTCCGAGGACGGGCTGATCTATCTCGTCATGCCGTTTCTCAAGGGGGAGCTGCTCTCCGACCGCGAGGTGAAAAGTGGGCCGATGGCGGTCGACGTCGGCGTCGCCGTGCTGCGGCAGGTCTGCGCCGGCCTCCACCACGCGCACGAGCTGCAGATCGTTCACCGCGATCTGAAGCCCGAGAATATCATGCTCGTCGTGGAAGACGGCGGCTCCGAGCGCGCCGTGGTGATGGACTTCGGGCTGGCCAAGGAGCGGCGCGCCGAGGGGCCGCTCGCGAAGCTCACGGCCACCGGCATCATCCTCGGGACTCCCGAGTTCATGAGCCCGGAGCAGATTCGTGGCAAACAGCTCGACGCGCGGTCGGATATCTACGCGCTTGGCATTGTCGCCTTCGAAATGTTCACCGGCAAGCTACCCTTCCAGGGGCGCAACGCGCAGGAGATGATGATCGCCCGGCTCCGCGGCCAGCCGCTGAAGCTCCGCCAGCTTCGGGCCGACGCGCCCGAGCCGCTGGAGAAGGCGTTGGCGCGGGCGATGGAATCGAATCCGGACCACCGCTACGACACGGCCCTCGATTTCGCTGCAGCGTTGGCCGGCGTAGCCGGGGGCGGGGGCGGGGGCGGGGCGGGCGAAGGCGGATTTCTCTCGAAGATCAAGGAGAAGCTGAAATAAGGCGTTTCCCGGCGTTCGATCCACCCGAGTACGTCGAATGGCGTCCCGACCCCGCACTCGTGCGCACGTTTCGCGCGACCGTCGAGGGAGATGCCGAGCGCGCCGCCGTTGTCGCCGGCCTCACGAGCGACAGCAAGCTCGCCCTCTACGCCGGTCTGCTCCGTGCCCGCCTCCACGACATCCAGCTCAAGCGGTGGGTGCGCACCGGGGTGATCTCCAAGGCTTGGCTTGGGACCGGGGAGGAGGCCACGACGGTCGGACCCGTGCACGCGCTCGAGCGGGGGAGAGATATCGTGGCGCCGATGATCCGCAACGCGGCGGCGTGCTGCGAGCTCGGGCTGCCGGTCGCGGACATGCTCCGGGCCTATCTTGGCAGCGACGACTCGCCGTCGCGGGGCCGGGACCTCCACGTCGGCGCCTGGGCACAGGGGGTTCTGCAGCCGATCTCGCATGTCGGAGACATGGTGCCCGTGATCACGGGCATCGGTCTCGCGTTCAAGATGCGGGCGGAGCCACGGGTGGCTCTCACGTGGGTGGGCGACGGGTCCACGAAGACCGCGTCCGCGCACGAAGGCACGAACTTCGCGGCCGTGCAAAAGGTGCCGGTCATCTTCATCGTCCAGAACAATCAGGTAGCGCTCGGCACGCGTCTCGAGCAGCACCACCTCGCTCACGACTTTCGCGATTGGGCGGCGAGCTACGGCATCCTGGGAGCGACGTTCGATGGCAACAACGTGCTCGACGCCTACGCGACGACGAAGCTGGCCGCCGACCGTTGCCGTCGCGGCGACGGACCGGCGCTCCTCGTCGCCGAGACGTTCCGCATGGGCGGGCACGCTACGCACGACGAGCGGGAGGCACGCGAGACCCTCCCCGACGACCTCTTCAAGACTTGGGGGAAGCGTGACCCGATCGGGTTGTATGAGGAGTACCTGAAGGAGGACCGGATCCCGGTGAAGCGTCTCGAGGAAATCGAAGCGGCGGTGACCGTGGAGGTCGACCGCGCCGCCGAGGAGGCCTTGCAGAGCCGCGACAGGATGCCGGTCGGTCAGTCGGCGCTCGACGGCGTGTACGCCAACAATGCAAGTGCGCATTCGAGGGTGAGCTCATGAACGTGAAGATCGCAGTCGCGGTGATTCTCCTTTCCGTCGTGTCCTCATTCCGTCGTTCCGTCGACGTCCACGCGGAATACGTCAAGTTTCTCTCGGGCAAGGACACCATCACGGCCTACCTCGCGTACCCCGAGCGCAAGGATCGGGCACCGGCGGTGGTCGTGATTCACGAGGTGTTTGGCATGTCGGACTTCGTCCGCCAGACCACGGAGCAGCTCGCCCGCGACGGATTCGTGGCAATCGCCCCGGACCTCCTGTCGCGCCGGGGCGGCACGCCCGCGTCGACGGACGATGCGCGCAAGCTCATTGCGACGCTCAACCCCGACACGGTCACGCAGGATCTCGACGCCACGGTGGCCTACGTGAAGCGGCTCACGGCGGTCCGGCCCGACCGCGTGGGTGTGATCGGCTTCTGCTGGGGCGGCGGGCAAAGCTTCCGCTACGCGACGAACAATCCGTCGCTGCGCGCGTTTGTGGTGTGCTACGGCGTCGGACCGGACGCAATGACGATCGCGCGCATCCGGGCGGCGGGGCTTGGCGTGTACGCGGAGAACGACGCGCGGATCAACGCCGGACTCTCGGACGTAGACGCGGCGATACGGACCTACCACAAGAAGTACCGCTATGACGTCTATCCGGGCGTGGGCCACGGGTTCTTCCGGACGCGGGACAAACCGGAGGTCGCAGACAGCGCGTGGAAGGCCGTGGTAGGGTTCTTGCGGGCGAACCTGGAAGGCTAGGGCTTCCCGCCCTTCAAGTATTCCCGCGCCCGGTCGAGCGCGGGCTCGCTTCCGGCGAGCAGGTCGTTCACCGTGCGTGGCACGACGATGTCCGGCTTGATCCCAACCCCTGCGAACTCGGTGCCATCGGGGGACTGGTGGCGTGCGACGGAAAACTGGACGCCCCAGCTCTTCGGCAGCGCGAACGTAGCCACATCTCCGGGACTTCCAGCCGAACGCTCGCCGATGATCAGGCCGCGCCCCGCGGCCCGGAACGCCGCCAGCAGGTCCTCCGCCGCGCCCGACGTGGCGCTCGACGCCAGGATCGCGAGTGGCCCTCCGTAGGGAGGCCGGTCAACGCGTGGCGCAACCGTTCCCATCTCCTGGCCGTACCACGTAAAGGCGGAGTCGGCCAGGTTCCACGCCCGGAACACGGCGCGATACTCGGGTGTTCTCCAGCGCACCGTGGTGAAGGGGCGGTCGGACAGGCGCGCGAGGATCTGGTAGGCGTACTCGGTCTTGCCGCCGACCGCGTGTCGCAGATCGAGCACCATGGCCTGCACCCGCCCGAAGTCCGGGAAGGCGAGGTCGAGCTGCCGTACCGCCTCCGCGTCCGCGAGCGACGCGATGCGCACGACGGCCACGCCACCGGGCAGCGTATCCGTGGCGAACGCCGGCGGGTCGAGTGGCCAGCGATCATTGAGCGAAAGACTACGGGTCACACTGAGCCCGCGGGGCTCGCCGCCCGGCACGCGCACGAGAAGATGAAGCGATGTGCCCTTTTCGCCCTCGAGCATCCACGCGACGGCGCGTAGCCAGCGATCAGGCACCGTGGCCGCCGGGATCTCCGGAAGCACCGAGTCCCGGATCCACAGCTCCGCGGGAATGCCCTGGACCGCGATGATCTCGGCGAGACGCTCGGGCCGGGCCACGCGCATCTCGTCGTTCTGCGCGTAATCCAGGATGAACGGGCGCCGCTCGGCGTTCTCCAGGAGCAGCGGCGGGCGCGCGATGCGGGACCGAAGGTGTGGGGGAGCGATCACGGCAGCCTGCCCGTCGCCGAGCAGCGCGACGAGGCGGCGCAGCCGGCGGTAAAAGAGCAGGTCCGACTGCGGCTCGGCCGCGAGCTTCAGGCTCGCAGCGAGCGCCGAGTCCCAGTCTGCGCGGACGCGGTCCCAGTACGCGTAGTTGTAACGCGCCTCGGCCCACACGGTGGCCACGGCCACGCCGCGCTCGGTCGCGCTGAGCTGCTGGCCGACGAGCGCCTGCGGCACGAGCGCCGCCGCGATCGACCATGAGAGGAGCCTCACACGAGTGGCCACGCGGCTAATCTATCTGCTTCTGTTCCTCGCGCCGCAGGTGCTCATCTACCGGTACTTGCGCGAGCGGCTGCCGAACCCCGACCGGCCTCATCGGGCACGCGTCGTACGCCGGGCGTTGGCGGTCGTCTTCATCGTGCTCAACGTCCCCTGGCTCTTGATTGGCGCGCGTGTGCTGTTCGGCGGAAGCGTGTGGAGCATCGGCCGGATCCCCTTCACCGGTCCCTGGATCGCCTGGCAGCTGTTGGGATGGATCTACGGCGCCCTGATCGCGATCTACGTGCTCGGCAAGGCGATATGGTGGCTGGCGCAACGAGCGCGTAGTACGTGGTTCGTGGTTGCCGCCGACCCCGAGCGGGCGTCCGATGGCCACCGCGATCAACCACGCACCAGGCACGACGCACTGCTGTCGCGCCGCCGCTTCCTCGCCCGCGCCACCTACCTCTACGCCGGCGCAGGCGCGGCGCTGTCAGCGCACGGCATCTGGAACGCCTATCGGCTCCCCACGGTCACGCGCCGTACTCTATTGTTCCCCGACCTTCCCCCCGGTTTGGACGGGCTCCGGGTGCTCCACATCTCCGATCTGCACGCCGGCGTACACCTCGGCGAGGACCAGATGCAGGAGATCGTGACGCAGGCGAACCGGCTCCGGCCGGAGCTGATTGTCCAGACCGGAGACATGATCGACATCTCGCGCGACTACATCCCACCGTACGTGCGCGCGTTTCGCGAGCTCTCCGCGCCCCTCGGCGTGGTGACCGTGCTCGGGAACCACGACCGCTACACGGGCGAGCAGGAGGTCATCCGCGCCTGCCGCGACGCGGGACAGGTGTTCGTGCAGAACGGCTTTCATGTGGTCGAGCGTAACGGCGCCGCGCTCGCGCTCTTGGGAATCGACGATCCACACAACTGGAAGATCGACGACCCGCAGCCCTCGGATGTGGACGCGGCATTGCGCGCGGCGCCACCCACGTCCCAAGCGTTCCGGGTGCTCCTGGCCCACCGCCCCGGCGCGTGGGACACCGCCGCCCCGCGCGGCATTCCGCTTACCCTGGCCGGACACATCCACGGTGGCCAGTTTTACTTGCCGCTGATCGGCTGGTCGGCCGGGCGGATGATCACGAAGTACGTCATGGGACACTTCCAGCGGGGGAACAGCCAGCTGTACGTGAGCCGTGGTATCGGCGTCGTCGGCGTGCCGATCCGGGTGTTTACGCCGCCGGAGATTGAGGTGTTTGAACTGCGACGGATGTGACGGCGACGGATCAGAAGGCGGGGGACGGGGAGGCGACGGTACGACGGACGATCGTGTCGCCCTCCCATCCGTCGCTTCTCATTCCGTCGCCGCCTTATCCCCCGCCTTTATGGCATCCCACGCCCCGTCTAGCGCCAGCTTGATCCCCGCGTGCGTCTCTGGCCAGTCCCGCGCTGAGACGTGATCGATCGCGAGCGTCACGACGCCGAGCCACACGGCCGCCCACACTTCCGCGGCCCCAGGCTTGACGGAGCCATCGGCCTTGCCCTGCGCGATCAGGCTCTCGAGGCTCAGCCGAAAGTCACGGCCGGCCTTGCGGCTCTCGTCATCGAGCAGATCGTCGTTGCGCTGCACGAGGAACAGGCGCGCCACGGCGGGCTCACGCCCGGCGCCGGCCACCAGCTGGCGGCCGAGCTCGGCGAGCTTCTCGCGCGGCCCGACCTTGAGCGCGTCGGCGTCCCGCACCAGCTTCGTCGCCCAGCGGGCGGCGGCGCGGTACAACTCGTTGAAGAAATGCTGTTTGCCGGTGAAGTGACGGTAAATGGTCCCTTCCGCGACGCCCGCCTTCTTCGCAATCAAGGGCGTGGTCGTCTCGTGGTAGCCTTGCGCCGTGAACAGCTCCAGCGCCGCGCGGACGAGACGCTCCCGGGTGAGATCGGCCTGGGTCATCGGCCGCGAATCTAACACGATGGCGAGCAGGGTTCCTTCTGCTCCGGGTCCCAGGTAGGTTTCCGCCGCTCCGTTTTCCGCGATTTCCATCCGGAGGCCTTTCCACGATGCGCATGCTGGTGTTGGGTGCGGGACTCCAAGGGTCCGCCTGCGCCTATGATCTCCTGCAACGACCCGAGGTCGCCCAGGTCACGATCGCGGACCTGAAACCGGAGCGCGTTCCGAGTTTTCTGAAGCCCTCCGTGGGGAAGCGCCTGACGTTGCTGAAGCTGGATGTCCAGGACGGCGTCGCGTTGCGGGCGGCGATGGCCGGTCACGACGCCGTGCTGAACGCGGCGCCCTATTACCTCAACCTGGACGTGTCGCGCGGGGCCGTGGAAACCGGCCTTCACTGCGCCGACCTGGGTGGCAACACGGAGATCGTCTTCCAGCAGAAGAAGCTCGACGACGAGGCGAAGCGACGCGGGGTCTCCGTGATCCCGGACTGCGGCCTGGCCCCTGGGATGGTGAACATTCTGGCATCGGAGGGAATCCGTCGCGTCGGTGAGGCGGAGGCCGTGAAGATCTTCGTTGGCGGCCTGCCCCAGCATCCGGAGCCCCCGCTCAACTATCAGATCGTCTACTCGCTCGAGGGCGCCCTCGACTATTACACAACGCCGTCGTGGGTGCTGCGCGACGGCAAGCCGACCTGCGTGGACGCCCTGTCCGAGCTCGAGTCAGTCACGTTCCCGCCGCCGGTGGGCGAGCTCGAGGCGTTCCACACGGGCGGGGGCATTTCGACGCTGCCGTGGGCCTACCAGGGCAAGGTCCGCACCATGGAGTACAAGACGCTCCGCTACCCCGGCCACATCGCGATCATGCGTCCGATCCGCGAGCTCGGGCTGTTGGACGTGAAGCCTGTCAAGGTCAAGGGCAAGGAGATCGTGCCGCGCGATGCGTTCATCGCGACCGTGTCGCCCAAGCTCACGAAGCCCGAGGTGCGCGATCTCGTGGCCCTCCGGGTCGAGGTGCGCGGTAAGAACGGTAAGCGCGTTGCGTGGCAGCTGCTCGATTATTCGGACGAGGCGCACGGGATCAGTGCGATGATGCGGACGACGGGCTACTCGCTCGCGATCACGGGCATGATGCAGGTGGACGGCCGGATTGGGGCGAAGGGTGTGCACACCCCCGACGAGGCGGTGCCGTTCGCTTTTTATGTGGCCGAGCTGGCGAAGCGGGGAGTGGAGATTCGGGAGATCTAGCGCTCCTCAATAGCTCCAGCTGCTTCCCATCAAGAACTGGCCGCCCTCGCTGCTGTGGCCATACCCGACGACGAGCAGCGAATTGCGGAGCAGGCGCAGCGCGAGCTCCCCGCCGCCGCTCCTGTGCAGGCCGCTGGACGTGAGGCGCACCGATTCGCCCGGCCCGAAGACGCGCCCGGCGTCGTAAAAGGCTACGATCTTCAGCTCCACCGCGTCGCCGACCGCCATCAACGCATAACGTGCCTCCAGACCGCCGAGCAGCTTGCCACGACCGGTGAATCGGCCGTCGTAGAACGCTCGGAGCGACGTGTAGCCCCCAACGGCGACGAAAGGCCGCTCGCTCGACTCCATCTCCTGCTGCACGGCGACCGGGGGATTGCCGCCCATTCCCTCGGCGGCGAGTCGCCCCGCGAGCACGAGGCGCTCGGCCGGGCGCACTTGCAGTCGCGCGTCGCCCGTCGTGCGGGTGTAGCCCGTCCCGCTGGCGAACAGCGCTTCGACGATCACGCCGGTGTGCGGGTCCACTTCACTCTCCCTCGTGTCCACCACGACGCCTACCCGCGCAACCTTGTCGGTGAACGGCACCGTGGCCGGGTCCACCCTACCGCCGGACAAATCGGAAAAGAACACGGATGGGCCCGGCAGGGCGCGAAAGTCGGTACGCGTCAGCGCCACGCCCGCGAGGATCCTGAGCGGGCCGACGATACGGCGCTGTAGCGTGGCGCGCGCTGTCAGGCGCTCGCGACTCACGCGGTAGAAATAGGCTCCTGCGGTCTTGACGCTGTCAGGGAAGTACCGCGTGTCGTTGCCGAGGCCGTAATAGCCGAGCCGGTTCTGACGCCTTGCGCTCAGGGTGACGGCCACGCGCCATCCGTCCCACCACGCCGGCGCCCGGGCGTCCGCGCTGATGACGTAGCTCCCCTGGGTACTGGCACCGGCGTCCAGGTTCACCGACGCGCGATCGGGCTCCGGGCGCTCGACGAAGCCGAGCGGGCTGTAGCGGCCGTAGTGAAGGGCCCCCAGCAGACCGTCGGCGGGACTGTAGGCGACGAACGGATAGAAATTGGCGCGCCAGTAGCGTTGCCCCCTGAGCGCCGGGGGCAGGGCCGCCGCGAGCAGCGCCAGCGCGACGCTAACGACTCGCAGCCGGGCGGTCGTAGAGATATGCCATGTCTCGGAGCTTCGCCTCGACGCCGTCGTGCGCCGCGTAGCGGGCTGGATAGAGCGAAGCGGAGCCAAACTCGCCCCGCTTGTTCACCGCGTAGAACTTGAGGTCGAACGTGGGCTTGCCGTCTGAGCCAAGCAAGCGCGCCTCGGTGAGCTGTACGACGCGCTTCAGCGTCTCGAGACAAGCGTCGGTAGGTTTCATGCCCCGGCGCATGAACTCAACCGTCAGGAAGCCGCCGCACACCTTCATATTCGACTCTCCGCGGCCGGTGGACCCGGCGGCGCCGACGGCGTTGTCGGTGTACTGCCCGGCGCCAATGATCGGGCTGTCGCCCACACGCCCCGGGATCTTGAAGGCGAGCCCGCTGGTCGTGGTCACCGAGGAGATGTCCCCCTGCGGGGTGACCGCGTCGCAATTGATGGTCCCCGTAGGGCGGGTGGACATGTGCTGGGCCTCCGGCACATCAAGATAGTCGTCGTCCGGGTTGAGATTCGCGCGCCAGTGCAGCCACACCTCGCGCGAATGCTCGGTGAGGAGATCCTCTTCCTTGAAGCCGTACTGCAGGGCGAACCGCTTGGCCCCTTCACCCACGAGGAAGATGTGGTTGGTGTACTTGAGCACGAGCTTCGCGACCTCGGAGGGCGTCTTGATCCCCTCCAGCGCGCCCACCGCGCCCGCGCGTTTGGTGGGCCCGTGCATGCACGACGCGTCGAGCTGCACCACGCCCTCGGCGTTGGGAAGGCCGCCATAACCCACCGAATCGTCCGTCGGGTCGAGCTCCTGGATCTTGACCCCTTCGATCACCGCGTCGAGGGTGTCCGCCCCTTGCAACAGCATGTCGAAGGCCTTCTGCACGGCGCGCAGCCCGTTCGCGCTCGCGACCGCGACGGGCTTGGCCGCCCAGCGGCTCGGCGGCGGGAGCGGGCGGGGCGGGCGCATCGGGAACGGGATGTCGTGGGCGGTCGTCGCGGCGATGCCCGCCGCAGCGGAGGCGACGAACGCTCGACGGGACAGAGGGTGCTTCACGCGCGGACTCCGGGAAAAGTGAGGGTGCGTACGTTTATGCCGCGTGGCGGGCGCTGTCAACTTGCTCCTCCTGCACGCGCGCCCTAACGTTCCGACCGTGGACTTCGCGGATCCGCCGAGCCTGCGCGGGGTGGTGCGCGGGATCCTGGGGGCCGCCTTGGCGCTCGCGGCCCTCGCGCTCGTCGTGGTGTTCATCGGCACCCGGCACATCGAATGGCGGCTGGTGACCCTCCTGCTCACGCTGTGGGCAGCGTGGAGCTTCTTCGATGGACTCTATGGGACCCTGGTCGAGCCGCTCGGCCGGTTCATGACCAACGCGCTTACGGGCGGCGTCATGCCCGGCGGCACGACGATCACGATCGACCAAGAGACGGCGATGCTCGAGCACCTGGTCCAGGCCGAGCCTGCACCGCCGCCCCATCGGGTGGTGCTCGCCGGCATCCGGCTCGCTGAGATCTACCGTACGCACCAGCACGACGCCGCGAAGGCAGAGGCGCTCATCGGCCGGCTGGCGGCGCGCTACCCGGAGGCGCCCGAGCTGCAGTATGTCCGCCCCCGTTGAGCTCTCTCTCGTCGTCCCGGTGTACAACGAGCGCGAGAACCTGCCGCTCCTGGTCGAGGAAATCGCGAGGGCGTTGCCCGGACGGCGGTACGAGGTCGTGGCCGTGGACGACGGTTCGACCGATGGCTCGCTCGAGGTGCTCAAGGCGCTCAAGCGGGAGCACCCGGAGCTACACATCGTCGTCTTCGCCGCGAACGCCGGGCAAACGGCGGCGTTCGCGGCGGGGTTCGAAGCCGCCCGAGGCCGTGTGATCGTTACGCTCGACGCGGACCTCCAGAACGATCCGGCGGATGTCCCGGCCGTGGTCGCCGAGCTCGAGCGCAGCGGCGCCGCCGCCGTCGCGGGATACCGTGTGAACCGGCGGGACAGCGGCTGGAAACGGCTGCAGAGCAGCATCGCCAACGGCGTGCGCAATCGGCTGAACCGCGAGACCATTCGCGACACCGGCTGCTCCCTCAAGGCGTTCCGCGCCGAGGCCGTGCGCGCCCTGCCGCTCTTCAACGGGATGCACCGTTTCCTGCCGACCCTGGTCCGCATGCGCGGAGGGACGGTCGCGGAAGTCCCCGTGCGGCACCGGCCGCGGCGATTCGGCCGGACGAAGTACGGGATGTGGAATCGCGTGTTTCGGGCCTTGGCGGACGCGCTGGCCGTGCGATGGATGCAGCGCCGGGCCCTGCGCTACCGCGTACGGGAGGAGCTGCCCTGATGCACGAAGACATGGTACGGCAGATCGACCTGGAGCTGGACGGCGAGCTGAGCCTCCCCGAGCGCGCCGCGCTGGCACGTCATCTCGCCGCGTGCCGGCACTGCGCGGAGGCGCGCGTGAGCCACCTGGAGATGCGGGTGGCCTTCGCGCGCTCGGCCGGCGATCCGCATGCACGCACGGTGCCGCGCCCACGGATCCGCGGCCGCACGCTCGCGTTCTGGATGGCGACGAGCCTCCTCGCGGGCGCGGCAGCGGGTTGGCTCGGACACACCCGCTGGGGCGGGCCGGGACCCGGCTCGCTCGAGGCCACGCGTGCGATCTTCGTGGCGCAGTAGCCTGGCGGTTGCGGCGGCGGGACTCGGGCTAGGGGCGAGCCTCCGCAGCCCTCCCGAGCCGCAGGCGCCGAACTACCGGGTGACCTACCAGCTGCGGATGGTAGAGCGCGTCGCCGGTCAAGTCGGCGTGCTCGCTACCGCCGTCGTGAGCGGCCCTCCCGAAACCGACCTGCGCCTGTCCCTGAGGACGGACCGCACTGAGCTCGAGGGACTGCTCGGTACCCTCCCCGAGCCGGATACCGTCAATCTTGCGGGTGTGTTCTACGCCCGGCGGGAGGCTGGCCGCTCGCGGCGCGGCCTTCCGCTGTGGGAGGAAGACACGTACCGCCGATGGACGCGGGTCGCCTGGGGGGGAACCGCCCGGCTTTATCCTTTCGGGCCGGAGAGCATGAATCAACGTCACGCGCTCTGGGTCGAGGTCACGATGAGCCGCGAGTTCGCGGCCGGCGAGACCCGCGCGAGTGAAGAAGTGACCATCGTCGACAGCGCGGTCGCCTTCGCGGCGCGTGCGGTCGTTCCGCCCCGTCGCGTGACGGTCCGAATGAGCCTCGTGCGGGGCGACACCGCGTCGAGCCCGCGCGTGGTAGACCTCGTTCCCGAAACCACTGGGCGCCGCGTCCGCTTCACACTCGGCGGTGAGACCTTCGACTTCGATGTGACCTTGGAGCGTCCCGACCCGCCCCGGACGGGCCGCGACAGCGCTCTCGCCGTCGGGGTGGACATGGTCTGCCTGCGGCTGGTGGTGCCCGGTGCGGCCGAGCCCGCCCGGCTCCGCTGTGGCCGGCCCGACAACATCGCCCGCCGCGTCGCCCTGACGGGCGGCGACACCCTTGTGGCCACATTCGCCTGGCCCGCCGTGCGCTAAGCGGTATTATCTCCCGATGCCCCCCCCCCGGAGGCAGCGCCTCGACCCCTCGATCTTCCATCTTCCGGTCGAACGGATGCGCGAGGGCTATTACTCGGACAAGTATTTCGTGCGCACCCGCGAGCTGCTGCTCAAGGATGGGCACCGACCCTGCGTCACCATGCAGGTGTTCGGCAAGGCACACGCGTTCCTCGGCGGGATCGACGAGGCGATCGCCATCCTCAAGCTCTGCAGCACGGAGTGGCCGGAGCTCGACGTGCGTGCGCTGTACGATGGCGACGAGATCGAGCCGTGGGAGACGGTGCTCCTGATCGAAGGTCCGTACGACGCCTTCGCCCACCTGGAAACGCTCTACCTCGGCGTGCTCGCCCGGCGCACGAAAGTCGGCACCAACACGCGCCGCGTGGTGGAAGCGGCGAGCCCCAAGCAGGTGATGTTTTTCCCCGCCCGGCACGACCACTGGCTGGTACAGACCGGAGACGGATACGCCGCCCACATCGCCGGTGCGATCGGGGTATCGACCGACGCGCAGGCATCCTGGTGGGGCTCCGAGGGGGTGGGCACGGTCCCCCACGCCCTCATCGCCGCCTACGGCGGCGACACCGTCCTCGCCTCGCGGAAGTTTGCCGAGCTGACGGATCCCGGCGTTCGGCTCATCACGCTCGTCGACTTCGACAACGACTGCGTGGCGACCTCCCTCAAGGTGGCACGCGCCCTGGGCCAGCGGCTGTGGGGCGTCCGGATCGACACGTCGGAGACGCTGGTGGACAAGTCGGTGATTCCGCAGATGGGCACGTTCAAGCCCACCGGCGTGAACCCGCAGCTCGTGTGGAACGTGCGCCGGGCGCTCGACAAGGAAGGCTTCCAGCACGTGAAGATCGTCGTGTCCGGCGGCTTCACGGTCGAGAAGATTAGAAACTTCGAGGAGGAAGGCGTGCCGGTGGACATGTACGGCGTGGGCTCGAGCCTGTTCCAGGGGCGCTTCGACTTCACGGCGGACGTGGTCCGCGTGGAGGGAAAGCCTGTTGCGAAGGTCGGTCGGTCCTACCGCCCAAATCCGCGCCTCGAGCGCGTGGAATAGGGCCGCGGCCGCTATTTCGTTAAGAACCGGTCATACCACGCCAGGTACCGCTCCATTCGATCGCGCCGGTAGGTCGGCTTGTTGATCCCGTGATGCTGCCCCGGATAGATCACGAGCTCCGTCTCCACGCCGGTGCTGCGCAGCGCCTGGTACATCTGCTCCGAGTTCAAGAGCGGTACGTTGAAATCCTTGTCGCCGCACAGGAACAGCGTCGGCGTCGTGATCCGATCCGCGTGCAGGAACGGGAATGAGAGCTTGACCCACGTGTCCGGGGTCTTCCATGGCACGCCGAGCTCCGCCTCGTACTCGCGCACGTACTGGTCCGTGCCGTACCCCGCCAGGATGTTCGAGATGCCGGCGCCGCTCACCGCCGCCTTGAAGCGGTGGTCCTGTGCGATCACGTAGTTGGTGAGAATTCCGCCGTAACTCCACCCGCCCACGCCCAGCCGCGCGGGGTCGGCCACGCCCTGCGCCACGGCATAGTCCACCCCGGCGAGCACGTCCTGCGCGTCCTTGTTGCCCCAATCGGCGTAGATGGCGGAGGAAAACCGCTCACCGCGACCCGAGCTGCCCCGCGGATTCGCTACCACCACCACATAGCCGTGCCCCGCGAGCGTCTCGAGTTGGAAGTCGAACTCCGACTGGTACTGCGACACCGGCCCGCCGTGAATACGGAGGATGGTCGGGTAGCGCTTCCCCGGGGCGAAGTCGGGCGGTTTCACGACGAAGCCGTTGATGGGTGTGCCGTCGCGGCTCTTGAAGCTGATCGGCTCGACCGCGGCGAGCTTCACCCCCGAGAGCCACTCGTCGTTCTGGTGGGACAGGGACCGCAACGTCGCCCCTTCCACCGCGAACACTTCGGCCGGAGCGAGCGGCGTGGAGGCGAGCACCGCAAGCTTTCCCTCACGGGCCGTGGTGAACGCGCTGACCACTCGGGGTCCCGAGACGAGACGCTCGACCGGCCCTCCGCCGGCAGGTACCCGCGCGAGCTGCACCGTGCGGTCGTCTTCGAGTAGGAAGTAGAGGGACGCGCCATCGGCAGACCATGCGGGTTGTCCCACATTCCGGTCGAGGGTCGCGGTGAGGATCCGTGGGGCTCCACCGGTCGCCGGCACGACGGCGAGCTTCTGGACGGCGTAGTAGATGAGCTTCAACGGCCCACCTTGCAGGTAGGCGATTTCATGACCGTCTGGACTCCAGGCCGGGCGGCTCTCGTAATCGGGATCGTCGTCGGGGCCCTCGAAGGTCGTGAGCTGTTTCGGCGTCGCGCCCGGTGTCGCATCCATCAGGTACACGTCCCAGTTGTTGTCGCGGTCGGCGTCGGGGCGCCGTTTGCTCACAAACGCCAAGGACTTGCCGTCGGGAGACCACGCGGGCAGCAGCTCGTCGTAGCCGCCGGGCGTGAGCAGCGTCGCCTTGCCCGTCTCGATGTCGACGACGTAGAGATGGCGGCGGAGCTTCCCCAAGTATCCCGACTCGTCCTGCTTGAACTGGAACCGATTGATCACGATCGGCGCCGGCGTCTTGGGTTTGGCAGTGTCCGGGTCTTGGGCCACCACGGCCACCCGCCGCCCGTCTGGCGCCCATACGTAATCGTCCACGTCGCTCTGCAGCGTCGTGACCTTCCGGCCTTCGCCACCGCGGCGGTCGAGCAGCCAGAGCTGGGTGTGCTCGTCGTCCCGACTCGAGAGGAACGCGATCCAGCGCCCGTCGGGACTCCAGCTGGGAGCGCTTTCGCCCTGCTTGGAATTGGTCAAGCGGATTGTGCGCTTCCCGTCCCAGCTGCTCATCCAGATGGCCTGATGGTTCTGATCCTCGGCCGTGTCCGCGCTCGAAACCGTGTACGCCACCCAGTCGCCTTCAGGGGAAATCCGCGGCTCGCTCACGTCACGCACCCGGAGCACGTCGTCCGGCGTGAAGGGCCGAGGGCGCGGGGCGAGCGCCGGCGCCTGCGCGCGGACGGCGGGCGCCACGACCAGCCCGAGGACCAGAGCGGTGAGCGGACGAATCATGGACGAGCTCTCCGAGAGATCGAGGGCGGGAAGGCTACGTACATCGCCGGGCGTGCGCTAGCGGCCGCGGCTCTTGCACTCCGCATGGGTAATGAATATTCTTCCGTTTCGATGAATATTAATTCACGCGTCCCGGTTGGCGTGCTCGGGGCCTCGGGGTACGTCGGCCAGGAGCTGCTCCGCCTGCTCACCCGGCATCCGGGGGCCGCGGTGGTGTTCGCCACCGCCGAGTCGGCCGCCGGCGAGCGCCACGAAGGGGTTGAGCTCGTGCGCATTTCGGACGCACCGCTCCGGCGGGCGGAGATCGTGCTGTCGGCGCTTCCGCACGGAGTCTCCGGTCGGTACGTGCAGGAGGCCCGGGCGGCCGGGAAGCGCGCCGTGGACCTGTCGGCCGATTTCCGCCTGTCGCCGGAAGCCGTGTACGGGTTGACGGAGGTCACGCGTCCCCGCCTCCCGGCCGCGGAGCTCGTTGCGAACCCCGGCTGCTACCCCACCGCCGCCCTCCTCGCGCTGCTGCCGCTCGCGCGACGGGGGCTGATCGACCAGTCGCGTGAAGTGGTGATCGACGCTGCCTCGGGCGTAACCGGCGCGGGCCGAACTCCCAAGCAGGAGCTGCTGTTCGGCGAGGTGGCCGAGGATTTCCGCGCCTACGCGGTCGGCAACGAGCATCGCCATCTCCCGGAACTCTTGGCCACCCTCGAGCGGGAAAGCGACTTCACGGGCGATCTCGTCTTCACGCCGCACTTGCTCCCGGTCAAGCGGGGCATCCTGGAAACGATCCACGTGCCGCTCACGCGCCTCCTCGACCGGGCCACGGCTGAAGGGATCTACGAATCCGTGTATCACGACGAGCCCTGTGTGATCGTAATGCACGCCGCGTTGCCCTCGCTCAAGGACGTCGTCCATCGGAACCGCGTCGCGATCGGGGTCGCGGCCGTTGCGAACGTGCGCCGCCCGCGGCTTACCGTGATCACCGCGATCGACAACCTGGTGAAAGGCGCCGCCGGACAGGCAGTGCAGAACATGAACGTGATGCTCGGCCTCGCCGAAACCACGGGGCTCGCGTGCTGAGCGTCCGCGTGGTCAAGCTCGGCGGCAAAGAGCTCGATCGCCCGACGTGGCTCGACGCGTGTGCGCGGGCTTTGGTGCCGCTCGACCCGGTGGTGGTCGTGCACGGCGGCGGCCGCGCCGTGAGCACGTGGTCGGAGCGGCTCGGTCTGCCGGTCGAAAAGCTGGAGGGCCGGCGGGTCACGTCCCCCGCCGTGGCGGAGGTGGTCGAGCTGGTGCTCGGCGGCCCGGTGAATCGTCGCGTCGTCGCCGCGTTGCGCACGGCGGGGCTCGACGCCGTCGGGCTCTCGGGCGTAGACGGCGGGCTCCTCACCGCCCAGCCGGCGGGGGGGGCGGAGGTCCTCGGCCACGTCGGCGAGATCGTCGCGGTGCGCGCCGCGCTGCTCGAAAGCTTTGTGCTCGCCGGGCTCACGCCCGTGATCGCTCCCATGGCTCCCGACGCCGGAGACGGCTCCGCCACGCCGCTGAACGTGAACGCGGACGAGGCGGCGGCGGCCGTCGCGGGAGCGTTACGCGCCGCCGAGCTGCTCTTCGTTTCGGACGTCCCGGGCGTCCAGGTCGACGGTCTCGTGCAGCCGGTGCTCGACGGGGCCGACGTCGACTCGCTCATCGAGATCGGGGCGGCCTCCGAGGGCATGGCCGTGAAACTCCGAGCGGCGGGGGTCGCCCTCCGGACCGGAGCGCGGGCCGTCCGGATCGGAGACCTGCACATGCTCAGCGACCCCCGGGCGGGGACGCGCATCCTCGCAATCGCGGCTCAACCAGCGTGACCGCGACGCCCACGCTGCCCGCAGCTCCCGCGCCGGCGTTGCTCGACGTGTACGCCCGCGTCGGGCCGCTGCTGGTGAGTGGCCAGGGTGCGGAGCTCGTTGCCGAAGACGGGACCCGCTACCTGGACTTCGTGGCCGGGATCGGCGTGAACGCGCTGGGCTACAATCACCCGGTTATCCGGGGTGCCCTCGAGCGGGCGCTCGGCACGGGGCTGATCCACGTCTCCAACCTGTACCGGACAGAACCGGGAGAGCGGCTCGCGGAGGAGCTGACGGCCCGCTCGTTCGCGGACCGCGCCTTCTTCTGCAACTCGGGCGCCGAGGCGAACGAGGCGGCCTTCAAATTCGCCCGCAAGTGGTCGGGCAAGAGTGAAATCGTCGCATTTTCGGGGTCCTTTCACGGGCGCCTGTTCGCGACGCTCGCCGCCACCGACCGCGCCGACTATCGGAAGCCCTTCGAGCCGCTCGTGCCGGGGATCCGGATCGTGCCGCGCGAGGAGTGGGCAGCCGTGGATCACGCCATCTCGGCTTCCCGCACCGCGGCGGTCATTGTAGAACCGGTGCAAGGGGAGGGCGGTGTCCGGCCGTTGGATCCGGAGTGGCTGGGCTTCGTGCGTGAGCTGTGCGACTCGCGCGGTGTGGCCGTGATCTTCGACGAGGTGCAGTGTGGCCTCGGGCGGACCGGAACCTTGTTTGCCTACGAGCAGACGGGCATCGTCCCCGACATCCTGACGCTGGCCAAGCCTCTCGCGGGCGGCCTGCCGATGGGGGCGGTGCTCGTGACGAACGCAGTGGCCGCGGCGCTCAAGCCGGGCGACCACGCCACCACGTTCGGTGGCGGGCCGCTCGTGGCAAGCGTGGCGCTCGACGTGGTCCGCACCATCGCCGATCCGACGTTCCTCGCCGACGTCCAGCGCAAGGGTGAGTGGCTGGGCGCGCGGCTCCAGCGGCTGGGCGTGGTAACCTCTTGGGTAAAGGATGTCCGCGGGCGTGGGTTGTTGTGGGGCCTCGAGCTCGCCGAGGCGGCGGCGCCATTCGTCGCGGCAGCGCGCGAGCGCGGCCTGCTCGTGCTCACCGCGGGTCCACAGGTGATCCGATTGATTCCCCCCCTCGTGATCACGGACGCCGAGCTGGAGCGGGGAGTTGCGATCTTGGAGGACGTGCTGGCGTGAGCGCTATGCACGCTGCGGAGCGTACCTCTCCCCTGTCCCCTGTCTCCGGTGTCGTCGTGCGGGGGGCGGCGCTCGCCGACGTCCCCCAGTTGGCATCGCTCATGTCTCCCTTCATCGCCACCGGCGACCTGTTGCCGCGTAGCAACTACGACCTGTGTCGGCATATCAAGGAGTACGTGGTTGCGGAGGCGGCGGGCGGCCGGGGCGAGGTCCTCGCGTGCGGATCGCTGAAGATCTACTCGCAGCGGCTGGGGGAAGTCGCGGGGCTCGCCGTCCGGCATGAGTGGCAGGGGGCGGGGCTCGGCCGCGCGGTGGTCGAGGCCCTCATCCTCGAGGCCCGCGCGCACGGCCTCACCGAGGTCCTCGCGCTGACACGCAAGCCCGCCTTCTTCTTCAAACTCGGTTTCGCCCCCGCCGAGCGGGAGCACTTTCCGCTCAAGGTGTGGGCGGATTGCGCGAAATGTCCGCGGCAGACCTGCTGCGACGAGATTGCGGTTGTCCTGACGCTCTGACAGATTGCGCCTCGCCTCTAGAGGCAAGGCGGTCGTGCAGGGCTCCGTCCACAAGAAGATCATCTTCGCCGGCTTCGGGTGCGCGGGCGTGTTCGTTATCCTCGCGGCCATCGCCTTTCTCCTGGCGCCGCGCTCTGAGTTCGACCACCCGAGCGAGCCGTTGTTCGCGCCTCTACAGGCGTCCGCAGCGCGGGACTCCCTCCAGGCGCTTCGGTCGCGTTTCGCCGCCCCGCGGCGGATTACCGCCGATCGACCCGACAGCAGCGCCTGGCGATTGGCCCTACTCGAGATGCGCACGGAGCGTCCCTTAATCGGTATCCGGGCCCTGCCGTACGGCGACACGTTCCCCGCCAGCACCGACGAGCGCAGAGAATGGATCGGATCCGCTGATTGGCGCGCGGTCCTCGTGCTGCTCGGGCGCGCAGCGGCACGCGGCGACCGACGGGACACGGCGCAGGCGTTGGATCAGATGGACGCGAATCTGATCCTTTCGGTCACGCGCGCCCTGCACGCGCGGGCGCGTAGCGCCCTGACCGCGCCACCGAAGTTGGACGAGGCCGGCGCCGCCGAGCGCGTGGCGATCTCGATCGGTCGCGGGCTCGAAGCCGAGCCCGACCTGGTGCACGTCCTGCTCGGCGCGCGCGTCATGCGGGACGAGCGGCAATTCCTCGCCACGGTACCGGCGCTGTCCAGCCGGCTCGGCGTTCGAGACCCCGCCGCCGCGCTCGCTCGTGGCGATTCGGATCTGATCGAGCTGCGGGCCGTGCGCCGCTGGATGCCCGTCGCGGGATCGCTTGCCGCCAACGCTGCGGCGCTCGCGTCCTGGGCACGGGATACGGCGCTCCTCCCGGCGGTCCGGCGCGAAGCCGTGGAAGCGATCTCCTATGGCTGGGTGTTCAACGCACGGGAACCGTTGTACGGCCTCGGCTCCGAGCGAACAGGCACCCTGGCAGCGCTCGCGGCGCTGGATCTGCCCGCACCCGTCGCCACCGCCGTGCGCGACGGGCAAGCGGTGCAGCGACTCGGCGTAGCGCAACGATTTGCCCGTTCCGTCGAATACCGCACCGCGCGTGACGGCGCGCCTCGTTTCTGAGGCCCGTTGACAGCCTTCACGACGCGCGTGGAGATTCCCCGGACGAGAGAGCGGATGAGGAGAGCACCATGCCACGCGTCATCTTCTGGGACGTCGACACCCAGTACGACTTTATGCACGCTGACGGCAAGCTGTACGTGCCCGAGGCGGAGCGCATCATCGGTAACCTGGAGCGCCTTACGGACTACGCGCACGCGAAGGGCATCCGGATCATCGCCAGCGCCGACGACCACGTGCCGGCTGACGCCGAGATCTCCGACGCACCCGACTGGGCGACCACGTTCCCGCCCCACTGCATGCGCGGGACCCCGGGCCAGAAAAAGATTCCGGAGACCGGGCTCACGGACCCCCTGGTGATCGAGCCCGAGCGGACCGATGGCAAGGCGCTGGGCGAACGGGTACGTGGGCACAAGGGGGACGTCCTCTTTCAAAAGCACCGTTTCGACGTTTTCACCAACCCGAACGTCGTGACGGTGCTGAACGTGCTCGCACCGGACGATATCGTGCTGTACGGCGTGGCGACCGACGTGTGCGACAAGGCGGCGGTGGAAGGGCTGCTCGAACGGCGGCCGCACACCCGGCTCTTCGTCGTCACGGACGCGGTGAGGGGGATCGATAAGGATGCCTCGGAGCAGCTGTTGAAGGACTGGGGGGATGAAGGTGTCCGGCTCGTGAAGACGAAGGAAGTGGTCGAGGAGGGGCTCGTCGAAGAGCTCGCCCGCGCCACCGCATGACCGCATCCCCGCCCGTCGCGCCGCCCGCCTTCGGGCGGTTTTTTCTGCCCGGCCCCACCGACGTCCACCCCGAGGTCCTCGCGGCTATGCAGCGGCCGATGATCGGACATCGTTCGGGCGCGATGGAGCAGCTGCTCGCCGGGCTCGATGCGCCCCTGGGCAAGCTGTTCCGCACGTCCCATCCCGTTCTTGTAGGCACGACGTCGGCGACCGGGTTCATGGAGATGGCGGTCCGAAACGGCGTACGCCACCGGGCGCTGTCCCTGGTGAACGGCTCGTTCAGCGAGCGGTTCGCCAACCTGGTGCGCGCCTGCGGCAAGGAGTGCATCCGGCTCGACGTGCCCCTCGGCTGCGCCGTCGAGCCCGACATGCTCCGTGACGCGCTGCGGCGCACCCCTGTCGATGCGGTCACCGTGGTGCACTCGGAGACGTCCACGGGCGTGCTTCAGGACGTCGCCGCCCTCGCCGCCGTCGTCCGCGAGTTCGATGACGTGCTGCTCCTGGTCGATGCCGTCACCTCACTCGCCGGTTCTCCGGTGGAAACGGACGAGTGGCAGCTCGACTTCGTGCTCACAGGCTCGCAGAAGGCGCTGGCGCTGCCGCCCGGCCTGGCGCTGGGCGCGGCCTCCGACCGCATGCGCGAGCGCGCCAAGACGCTCCCGGGACGCGGGCTTTATTTCGACCTGATCAGCTTCCTCGAAGCCACGAGCAAACACCAGCCGACCAACACCCCCGCGATATCCCTGCTGTTCGCCCTCCAGGCCCAGCTAGCGCGCATCGAGTGCGAGGGCGGTGTGGAGGGGCGGTGGCGCCGCCATGAAGCAATGCGCCGTCGCGTGGAGGAATGGAGCGAGCGGCGCGGCGTGACTTATTTGCCGCGCGATGGGCGCCACAGCTGGACGGTGTCGTGCCTGAACCTGCCGCAGGGCAAGACCGCCAAGGAGATCGTCGGGGGCTTGAAGCAGGCCGGGTGGACGATCGGCTCGGGTTACGGACCGCTCAAGGAGTCCACGATCCGCATCGGCCACATGGGCGATCACACCGTGGGAGCACTCGAGGAGCTCTTGGCGCTCGTGAACGGTCTCCTGGCGTGAGCTACCGCGTCGTGGTGGCGGATCGGGTGGCGGAGACAGGGCTCAAGCTGCTCGCGGCCACGCCGGACATCGAGGTCGCCAACTGCGCTGGCAAGCCGCGCGAGGAGCTCGAGCGGACGCTGGCAGGGGCACAGGCGCTCATCGTGCGGAGCGAGACGCGCGTGACGGCGGATCTGCTCACGCGTGGCCCGAACCTGCGAGTGATCGCCCGCGCGGGGACGGGCGTCGACAACATCGACGTGCCCGCGGCCACGCGGCGGGGAATCGCCGTGATGAACGCCCCCGGGGCCAACACCGTCAGCGCCGCCGAGCACGCGATGGGCCTATTGCTCGCGCAGGTCCGCCACATCCCATGGGCGGCTGAGGCGATGCGCCGCGGAGAGTGGGACCGGAAGCGGTTCGAGGGCACGGAGCTCCGCGGTAAGACCATCGGTGTCGTGGGGCTCGGCCGCATCGGCGGCCACGTGGCCCAGCTCGCGCGGGCCTTCGGCATGCAGGTCGTGGGGCACGATCCGTATCTCGCGCCGGAGCGCGCGGCCGAGCTCCAGCTCAAGCTGCTGCCGCTCGAGCAGCTGCTGCGCCAGGCGGACGTGGTCACGCTGCACGTCGCCCACACCGAACAGACCCATCATCTCATCAACGCGGCGCGCTTGAAGCTCATGAAGCCGACCGCGGTGCTTGTCAACACCGCGCGCGGAGAGCTCGTGGACGAAGCGGCGCTCGCGGACGCGATTCGCGAGAAGCGCATCGGCGGCGCGGCGATCGACGTGTTCGCCGTGGAGCCGCTGCCCGCTGACGCGCCGCTCCGGACGCTCGAGCGCGTCATTCTCACCCCACACCTCGCCGCGTCCACCGCCGAAGCGCAGGAGCGCGTGAGCGTCGAGATCTGCGGGGCGGTGCGCGATGCGCTGCTGGACGGCGATCTCTCGTTCGCGATCAACGTTCCCGGCATTTCGGGGGAGCTGTTGCGGCGGCTCGGCCCCATGCTCGATCTGGCCCGGCGGCTGGGCCGCCTCGCCCTGGCGCTCGTGGACGGCCCGGTCACCTCTGTCGAGGTGGATTACGGGGGCAAGGACGACGCGGCGCCGCGCCCCGTGCTGATGGCGGCGGTCGAGGGGCTGCTCTCCGCGATGAGCGTTGACCCGGTGAGCCTCGTCAACGCGCTCCTCATCGCCGAGGAGCGGGGCATCCGGCACGCGCGCCGCACGGGCACACCCGAGCCCGGTTTCGAGACCACCGTGGGCGTTACGCTTGAGGCGGCCCGCGGACGGGCTCGCGTCGCTGGTGCGGTGCTGGGCAACGGCCACGGGCGCGTCATCCGGATCGACGACTACCAGGTCGACGTCGCGCCCGAAGGATGGATGCTCGTGATCCGGAATCGCGACGTCCCGGGAGTGATCGGCCGGGTGGGCACCCTACTCGGCGGGGCGGGGATCAACATCGGGAGCTACCATCAGGCCCGCGTGCCGTTTCCGGGCCATGACGCCCTCGCCGCGATCACGGTGGATCAACCGCTCACCAACGGCGTGCTCGACGAGCTCGCGCGGGTGCCGGACATCCAGCTCGTCCGGCTGGCGAACTTCGGGGACTAGTCCGCCGCCTGCTGGTGGGGCGGCTCTTCGTCGGCCAGCAAGCGGAACGACTTCACGGCCCCGGTCAGCTTGTCGGCGGCCTCGGCCAGCTGGTTCGCCGACGACGCGATCTCCTGGGTCGACGCGCTCTGCTCTTCGCTCGACGCGGCGATCTCCTGGGCCGACGCCAGCAGGGTTTCCGTGCCTTGAGCCATGGTTCCGAGGCGCGTGCTGATCTCCGCCACCAGGGTGCGCATCTCCCCCGCCATGTTCGCAATCTCCCTGCTCCAGACGTCGCTCGCCTGCGCCTCGGCGGCGACGGTGCCGAGCCCCTGCGCGGCCGTCTGCGCGGCCTCGCGGGCGATACCGGCGCCCTGCGCGAGGTGCGCCAGGCGCTCGCGGGTCGCCTCCACCCGGGCGAGCACGCCGCGCACGGTGTCAGCAGTATCCGTGGCCGCGGCTGCCGCGAGCGACGCGAGCTTCCGCACCTCGTCCGCGACCACGGCGAACCCACGGCCCTGCGGTCCGGCACGTGCCGCCTCGATCGCCGCGTTCAAGGCGAGCATGTTGGTCTGCGTGGCCACGGCCTTGGTCTGGGTGACGAACTTCTGGATCTCGGAAGACGCCTGGGCCAGGGCCTCCGCCTCGGCGGCGCCGCGCTCAACTTCCTCGGCGAGCTTCGCGAGCTGCGCCGTGCTCTGGTCCAACACCTCCTTGTTGCGCCGGGCGATGTCTGTGACCGCCGTGTTCCGCCGAACCGAGTCCTCGGCCCCCGCGGCGAGAACGGTCGCGATCTGCAGTATCTTCGCCGCATCGTCCGCCGCGGCACGCACCAGCTGGGCCTGCTCCGCGGCCCGCTTGGTCAGATCCTGGCACGTGGTGGACATCTCGCCGGTCGACGCGCTCATCTGTTGCGTCGAGGCCGATATCTCGGTCGCCATCGCCGCCGCTTCGTCCGCGGCGGTCCGGATGGCGCCCACCAGACGGCGCAGCGCGACCACCATCGAATGCACCGAGGAAAGCAGGTCGCCCACCTCGGCCATCCCGCCACGCTCCGTCACCACCGTCACGGATAGATCGCCTCCCGCGATTCGGCTGGCGATCGCGCCGGCGGCCTTCACCGGCTCCGTCACGCGCATGTTGAGGCGCCGCCAGAAGAGAAACAACAGGGCGAGCGTGGCCCCGAACAGCACGAGAGTCCACAGCACGATGCTCGAGGCCGTGCTGCGGGCGGCTGCGTACGCTACCGACACCGGCTCGCGGAACACCACCCACCACTTCCCGTTGTTCGTCGGCACCGTCACCACCAGCTCGTCGCCCGTGGCGCCATGCACGACGGCGGTCGCGGGCCCAGCCAGGCGTGGAACCGCCGCCGCGTCCGCCAGCGGGCGGAGCAGGCCGGCCTCGTTGGGCCCCACGATCCGACTGCCCGCTGAGTCCACGACCTGGAGCCGCGCGGCCCCCGCCAAGTCGGACGCCCCGAGGAGCTGCGACAGCCGGTCCAGCGCGAAGACCGCCTTCAGCACGCCGACGGGACGCGCGACACGCGGTGCGCGGATTGCGATGTCGTATTCGAGGGACACGATGGCGGCCGAGGAGTCGTAGCGCGGCGGGCCGTCGTAGGCGCCGTCCGCCACCGCCCGCTGCCACCACTCCTCATCCGACTGCACGAAATCGGACGTCCGCCCCGACGCGAGCACGTTGTAGCCGTGGCTCTCGGTGAAGAACAGCTCGGCGAAATCGGAGCGCTGGCTGTACTCGTGGAGGTACGTCGCGAGGTCGGCGTCCCCGCCCAACTCCCGGCGCTGATTGAACATCCGCTCGAGGGCAGGGGTGTCGAGCTGTGTCAGGCGCTGCCGCGCCGCCTGCTGCGCCGCGTCCACCGCCGCACGCACCACGGCGGGCGAGCGCGCGAGCGCCTCGGCTTCTTGGTGCCGCTCTCGGAGGTACAGCCCGACGAGGGACGCGACGTGCGCCGCGATGTCCCGGCCACGCTCGTTCGCCTGTCGCTCGACGACCCTCGTCGCGCTGTTGGTCGAGAGCAGCGCGAACGCGGTCACCAGCGCCAGGGCCACGAGTGCCCCGCTGACGAGGAAACTCTGCCGGAACTGCTGCGGGCGACTGGACATGTGGAGGGTCGGGAGCGAAGCTACGCAGGGTTACCCGGCGAGGCAAGCCTGTTTAGTTTCATAGACTTATGACCCAGGTGCCGAACTACGACCCCGCGGCCGTTGAGGCCCGGTGGCAGGAGCGGTGGGCGCGGGAGCGCGTCGACGAGCCGGACATGGACCGGCTCAATCGACCGTTCTACAACCTCATGATGTTCCCCTACCCGTCGGCCGAAGGGCTACACGTGGGCAACATGTTCGCGTTCACCGGGGCCGACATCTACGGCCGATTCAAGCGGCTCAGCGGGCACGACGTGTTCGAGCCGATCGGCTTCGACGCGTTCGGCATCCATTCGGAGAACTACGCGCTGTCGGTGGGCACGCATCCCGGCAAGCTCATCCCCCAGAATATCGAGACGTTCCGTCGCCAGCTGCGGCGGTTCGGCGGGATGTTCGACTGGCGGCACGAGCTCTCGACGACTGATCCGCGCTACTACAAGTGGACGCAGTGGATCTTCTTGCAGCTCTTCAAAGCGGGGCTGGCGTTTCGCAAAAAGGCGGCGGTCAACTGGTGTCCAAAGGACATGAGCGTCGTGGCCAACGAGCAGGTGATCAACGGCTACTGCGAGCGCCATCCCGACACGAAGGTGGAGCTACGATACCTGGAGCAGTGGTTCTTCGCGATCAGCAAGTATGCCGAGCGCCTGCTCAAGAACCTCGACTGGCTCGACTGGTCGGACTCGACCCGCGCCCTTCAGCGAAACTGGATCGGCCGGAGCGAGGGGGCGGAGTTCGTGTTCGAGACACCGGCGGGCCTGAAGATCACGGTCTTCACCACGCGTCCTGATACGGTCTTCGGCGCCACGTACATCGTACTCGCTCCCGAGCACCCGTTCGTGGACCAGCTCACGGCGGACGAGCAGCGTCGCTCCGTGAACGCGTACCGTCGCGAGGCCCAACGCATGGACATCGTCTCGCGGAAGGTGGCGGGCGAGAAGTCGAAGACAGGAGTCTTTCTCGGCTCGTATACCCGCAATCCCGCCACGGGTGAGGCGATCCCGATCTGGATCGCGGATTACGTTCTGATGGAATACGGCACCGGGGCGATCATGGCGGTGCCGGCGCACGACAAGCGCGACTTCGAGTTCGCCACCCAGTTCGGGCTGCCGATCCGCGAGGTCGTGCGCACCGGCGAGCCGCTGCCGAGCGTGTCCGACGACGGCGTCCTCCTGAACTCAGGACCGTTCGACGGCATTCCGTGCCGCGAGGCGGGACCCCGTATCGTCGCCTCGCTCGAGGCGAAGGGGCTCGCCAGGCCACAGGTGCAGTACCGGCTACACGACTGGTGCATCTCCCGCCAGCGTTTTTGGGGCCCACCGATTCCGATCATCTACTGCGACCGCTGTGGGCCGGTCGGCGTTCCGGAGAAGGACTTGCCGGTCGAGCTTCCGTTCATCGAGGACTTCCGCCCCAACGCGAGCGGCGTGTCGCCGCTCGCCCGCCACAAGGAGTGGTACTTTGTGAAGTGCCCGCGGTGCGGCGCGCAGGGGCGGCGCGAGACCGACGTCTCGGACACGTTCCTGGACTCGGCGTGGTATTACCTGCGCTATCCCTCCACCGAGTTCGACGACCGGCCGTGGGACGCGACCCGCACCAAGACGTGGCTTCCGGTGACGAGCTACATCGGGGGGAACGAGCATGCCGTCCTGCACCTCCTGTACTCCCGCTTTATCACCATGGTGCTCCAGGAGCTCGGGCACGTCGCATTCGAGGAGCCGTTCCCCAAGTTTCGGGCGCACGGGCTCATCATCAAGGACGGCGCGAAGATGTCCAAGTCGCGCGGCAACGTGGTGATCCCCGATGCTTACATCCAGAAGTGGGGTGCGGATACGTTCCGCATGTACCTGATGTTCCTCGGCCCGTTCCGGGAGGGCGGGGACTTCCGCGACGAGGGGATCACAGGGATCCGGCGCTTTCTCGAGAAGGTGTGGCAGCTGGCGCACGAAGCCGCCGCCATCGCTCCGGGCGCGAGCCCGGCGTTACCCGCCCCCGTCGAGCGCAAGCTCCACCAGACGATCCGGAAGGTCACGGCGGACACCGAGACCCTCGACTACAACACGGCGATTGCGGCGATGATGGAGTACGTGAACGTCGTCCGAGACGAGCACGTGTCGAGCCGCGAGGCGATCGCGGCGCTCCTCCTCATGCTCGCGCCGTACGCGCCGCACCTCGCCGAAGAGCTCTGGTCCGGCCTCGGCCACCCGCAGTCGATCTTCCGGGAGCGCTGGCCGGCGTTCGACGAGCGCCTGGCGGCCGCGGGCGACGTCGAGGTGGTGGTGCAGGTGAACGGAAAGGTGCGCGGGCGCGTGAGCGTGAAACGGGGCGCGACCGAGGCGGAGGTGGTCGCGCGCGCCATGCAGGACGAATCGGTGAAGAAATTCGTGGACGGGAGCTCCGTCCGAAAGACGATCTATGTCCCGGACCGGGTGCTGAACCTCGTGGTCTAGGGGATCTTCGCGATCAGGTCGCCCACGACGTAGCCGACACCTGCCACGCCCAACCCGATCACGAACATGTCGATGCCGCTGCGGATCACGCCGCGCCCTGTGAAAAAGCTCCGTGCCGCCCCCACCGCGAAGTGCGACAGCATCGCGACCGTGAACGCCGTCCACACGGCTGTCCGCCCGGGGAAGGCGAGAAACGGCGCGACGGGGATGAACGCCCCAACCGCCGTAGCGACGCCCGTCACCCAACCTTCTCTGAACGGTGTCGCGTGCGCCTCGCCTATCTTCAGCTCCTCACGCACCTGCTCGTCCAGGGCTCGCTTCGAGTCGCGCATCACCTCGGCGGCCATCTTGCGGGCGATGCCCGACTCGATCCCCTTCGTTTGATAGACGAGCGCTAACTCTTCCTCCTCCACTTCCGGCATGATGCGGATCTCTTCTTTCTCCATGGCAATTTCGTGCTCGTACACCTCCTGCTCGCTTTTCGCGGCCAGGTAGCCCGACGCGCCCATCGAGAGCGCGTCAGCGATCATCCCCGCGAGCCCGGAGAGCAGCACGATGTGCGGCGATACGTCGGCGCCGATCACGCCCGCCACGAGCCCAAAGTTCGCGGTGAGACCGTCGTTGAACCCGTAGACCACGTTCCGCAGGAAGCCCCCGGATCCGGTCTTGTGCCAGGGCTCCGCTGCCCGGCCGGCGAGCTCCGCGAGCGTCTCGGCGTGCGCCGCTGATTCCTTGGCGAGCTTGAGCGAGACGTCCCGCGCGTCGTCGAAGGTCGCTTCCTTGTGAAGGTCCATGTACCCCTTCACTTCCTGCCCCTCCTCCCGCAGCAGCAGAGGCAAGAGGTAATTGGACCCAAAGCGCCGCCCGAACCACGCCCGGAGCCGCGCGTTCAGCGACGGCCGCGGCCGCCCGACCGCGTGTCCGTGCTCGGTGAGCAGCTTCTCCCACAACTGCACGTGACGCTCTTCGACGCCAGCGAGCTTGATGTAGACGTCCTTCCGCTTCGGGTCCTGTTCCTGACCGGCGAGGACGAGATAGAGGTAGGCGGCGTCGAACTCGTCTTGGAGGTGGTGCAGCCAGGTATGCAACGTGACGGAATCGAGGGTGACGGCCATGCCGGAAGATAGTCGCAACTTCCAGAATCGCAATCGGTTAGGCGACTTCACGTCGTTCGCTTGACGTCGTTTCGCGACGCCTTTCGTAGTTCACGCATCTTTGTATGTCAGGAGATGACCATCTCACTCGCCGTTCCCGACATCCTCGTTGCGCGGGCGAAGACGGGCGACCTGGAAGCGCTGGAAGCGCTCTACCGGGCGTTCGAGACGCCCGTCTACAGCCTGGCGCTCCGCATGCTGCGCCAGTCCGAGGACGCGGAGGACGTTCTCCAGGAAACGTTCCTCGAGGTCGTGAAAAGCATCAAGCAGTACCGCGGGGAGGGCCACTTGTGGGGTTGGGTACGGCAGATCGCCGTGTCGAAGACGCTGATGCGGATCCGTCGCGGCCAGCTGCGCGACACCGAAGAGCTCCACGAGGAGCACACGCCAGCGCGTGCGGGCCTGGGCCTGGGAGGCGTGCCCGCACGGATCGATCTCGAGCGAGCGTTCGAGCGATTGACGCCCACGTCACGGGCGGTGGTCTGGCTGCACGACGTCGAGGGGTACACGCACGAGGAGATCGCGGAGCGGATGGAGCGGACGGTGAGCTTTTCGAAGTCGCAGCTGGCGCGGGCGCACGCCCGGCTTCGCCGGCTGCTCGCGGAGGAGGGAGCGGCACAATGATGCACTGTACGATGGACGACTTGCTGGCGTTACGGGCGGGGGAGGCGTCCGCGTGGGCACGCCAGCACGCGGACGCGTGCGCGTCGTGTCGCGCGGAGCTCGAGGCGCTGTATCAACGTGTGGCCCAGCTCAAGGCGCTGCCGGTGCACCGGCCGCCGCGGGACCGCTGGCCCGCCGTGCGCGATGCGGTGCTGGCGGAGCGGCGCCGCCGCCGTGAGCGCTGGGGCGTGTGGAGCGTGGCTGCGGCGGCGATGGTCGCCGGGCTGCTCGTGTTCCGTCCGTTCTGGACCGAGCCCGCGGTGGGCGCCGAGTTGGCGCGCGTCAAACAGCAGTCGGCCACGCTCGAGCAGCAGCTGCAGCGCTACGAGCCCGACGGGCGCGTGACCAGCGGTCGTGAGGCCGCGGTGGCGTCGGCCCTGGAAGATCGTATTGCCGTCATTGACGGCGAGCTGACCCGGATGGGTCGCCCCGATACGGGGATCGATCCCGCCGAGCTCGTCAACCTGTGGCAGCAGCGGGTGGATCTCATGCAGCAACTGGTGAGCGTCCGGGTGACCCGCGCGACCTACGTGGGGCTCTAGAGCCCGGAGGGAGATCGGAGATGCAACGGAAGTGGATGGTTATCGCGGCGGCCGCCATCACCGCGTGGCCGATGGTGCTCGCGGCGCAGCAGACGCCTGCTCCACGGCGGGCGCCCCGCGCCGCGCGAGGCTTCGCGTACGCGATGGGCGAGAATCGCGGTCGCATCGGCGTGATCGTGCGGACCGACGCGAGCGCGGAGACGGACAAGCTCGGCGCCAAGATCGAGGCCGTGACCCCAGGCGGCCCGGCGGACAAAGCGGGCCTCAAGGTCGGGGACATCATCACGAAATTCAACGGCACGTCGCTCGCCGGGGTTCCTGCCGACGACGATGAAGAGTCGGGGCCGGGGAAAAAGCTGATCGAACTCGCCCATAGGATGGACCCGGGCGACACGATTCAGATCGAATATCGGCGCGGCACGGATTCGAAAAAGGCGACGCTCGTGGCGGAGAATCTGGGTGCGGGGCGGTTCAGGATCGAGATGGGAGAACCGGGATTGATGGTCATGCCCTCGATGCCCGACATGCACGAGATGCCCGACATGAACTTCGATTTCTTCGTCTCACCGTGGGGCGATCTAAAGCTGGTGAGCCTCAACCCGGATCTGGGCGAGTACTTCGGCACCAAGGAGGGGATCCTCGTCGTGAGGGCGCCGGCCGATTCGAGCCTCCCCCTGAAGAGCGGCGACGTGATCATCTCCATCGGCGGGCGGAAGCCTGCGAGCCCTGAGCACGCGATGCGCATCCTCCGGTCGTACGACAAGGGCGAGACGGTATCTGTCGAGATCTTGCGTAAGCAGAAGCGCCTCACGGTGGGCTGGAAGGTGCCCTCGCGCGACGACCGGGTTCGCGTGCGTGAGGAGCGGCACGAGCGTGACGAGCAGAGCGCGTGGCGGCGCGTGGCGCGACACCGGATCCGCTTACAGCGTGTGTGAACTCGCGCGGTATCCGAGCGGACGACGGGGCCACGACCGGGGGCCCCGTTTTTCTTGTTGGCGCGTGCTAGGACAGACGTCGCGCGGGCAGGACCTGGTCGAAGGCGCTGAACTCGAAGGGCTTGGGCACGCACGGCCGCCCGGTGGAGGCGAGGAACCCCCGGACGCCGTCGTCCACCAGCTGTCCGGTCGTGAAAATCACACGGTCCGCGTACGACGGATCCCGGGTCTTGAGCTCCCCGAACAGCTGCTCGCCCGAGAGATCGGGCATCCGCATGTCGATGATCACGGCATCAAAGGCGTCCTCGCGCATCCGTGCCAGCGCTTCCTTCCCGCTGGCGGTCGTTTCCACCTCGTGACCCCGACTCGACAGGTAGCGCTGCAGCGCGACCCGGACTGACGCCTCGTCGTCCACGACCAGCACGTGGAGGCGGTCGGTGACCGGCTGCGCGGCCGGCGTGGTCAGGAACTCGCCCGTGCCGCGGGGCGCCACGATCCCTAGCTCGATCACGAACCGAGCTCCGCCCTGTGGCGCGTTCTCCGCCCAGATGCGTCCCTCGTGTTCGCGTACGATGCCCAGGGAGATGGACAGCCCGAGTCCCGTGCCCGAGCCCGTCGGTTTCGTCGTGAAGAACGGATTGAAGATCCGCTCGAGGAGGTTGGGTGGGATGCCCGGCCCCGTGTCTTCCACCTCGATCCGAATCAGCTCCCCCGCCCGGCGCGTGCGCACCGTGAGGCGCTGCTGGTCCCGCTCCGCGCGCTCCATCGCCTGTTCGGCGTTCGTGATCAGGTTCAGGAACACCTGCTGCAGCTGGTGCGCGTCCGCCATCGTCTCGGGGACCTGCTCGTCGTAGTCCCGCTGCACGTCGATGCCCCGGACGCGGAGCTCGTACCCACGCAGCTCGAGGGTGTCGTCCAGGACCTGATTGACCGACGTCGGCGTGCGCTCCGGCTTGTGCTGGCGCGCGAAGGTCAGGAGGTTCTGCACGATGCGGGACGCGCGACGGGCCTCGGCGTAAATCATTTCCGCGGCGGTCCGCTGATCGGGCGGGAAGCGCTTTTCCGAGAGCAGCAGCTGGGCGAAGGCGGAGATGCCTGCGAGCGGGTTGTTGAGCTCGTGCGCCACGCCCGAAACGAGCTGCCCGATCGCCGACATCTTCTCGGACTGAATGAGCTGCTCCTGCAGCATCTTCTGGTCGGTGACGTCACGGATGACGCAGAGGACCTCCTCGTCCAGCTGCGGCGTCGAGTACGTCACCTGAATCGTCCGGACTTCGCCGTCCTTGCGGTAGAAGTTTGTCTCGAACAGGCCGGTCTCTCCCGCGAGCGCCTTCTGGAAGTGGCCCAGGGCCTTGGGCAGCTCGTCGTCCGGGAGCATGGGCGCGAACCATTGGCCCAGGAGCTCTTCCCGGCGATAGCCCGAGATGATCTCGGCGGCGTGGTTGAAGGTGGTAAACCTGCCGTTCGCATCGAACGTCGCGATTGCGTCCGACGCCGACTCGAACAGGTTGCGGTACCGTGCCTCCGACCGCGCGAGGGTGTCCTGCGCCCGCTTCTGCTCGGTGATGTCGCGCAGCGTGGCGACCGTGCCCAGGAGCTCACCCTCGAGGACGAGCGGCGTCGTGGCCACCGCGACCACGCGCTCCTCCCCATCGGCCCGGATCACCTTCGTTTCGTAGTGTTGTGCCTCGCCCCCGACCGCGCGATGCTCCCGCTCGGCCACGTGCTGGCGCTCGCTCAGGGCCACGAGATCGTCCGTTGGAGTGCCGGCGAGATCGTCGAGCGGCCGCCCGAACAGCTCCGCCGCCGCCCGGTTGGCCGTCAACACCTGACGGTCGAGGCCCGTCACCACCACGGCGTCCGCGAGAGTGGCAACGATCTCCGCGGCCACGCGCAACGGGTCGACGGGCCGGCGTGTAGCGGCCGCCTTGGAAGGGGATGCGGGGGACCGCATCCCGCGCGTCGGCGATACGCGCCTACCCTTACTCATGAGTCGTACGAAGCCACCATCGCATCCTTCATCAGCGCCAGGCTCTTCAGCGCCGAGTCGGTCACGCCGTGGGGCGCCTCGCCCCGCTTGACGCAGTTCTTGATGATCTCGAGGGCGTGGATCGGATGCTCATCGTCGTACTTGGCGTGCTCCTCCAGCCACCAGCGTCCCCGCGGCCCGATCTTCTCGTTCTTGGCGAGCCCGCGAAGGGCCTTCTCGGAGATCTTTTGCGCCACGCCTTCCACGGCATAATTGGTCGCCGACACCGCCGCGCCGAAACGGGCGCCGCGGCACATCTCGGTCAGATAAGCATGGAAGGCCTTGACGTCGGGGATCATCGGCTCGGGGACCTGGAACCGCTCCTTGGGGACGTTAAAGCCGTCGCCCATGGCGCGCCACATCGCATCGTGCCGCTTCTCTACCCGGATGTTGTCTCGGAAGAACGCCTTACCGTCCTCCGGCGACCGATCGAGCAGCACCTGCAGCCACTGGGGAAAGTCCCTGATGATCGGGTAGAACGCCACGAGGAAGTTTTGGATCCGGCCGTCTGCCAGCTGGTTCTCCGAGGCGTCCACGATCACCGGAGTGTCGAGGATCGCCTCGCGGCTCGGATCGAGCGCGGCATCCAGGTCGGCCACCCAGGAGGGGTGGGGGGTCACCTGCACGGTCATCGGATCTCCTTCCAGGGCGCGAGCTGAGGGATAAAAAAGGGCCTGGCGCGGGCTCCAAATGTAGCGCCGTGGCCCCTCTGCACAATTTCATGCGGCCTTGGAAGTTGTGCGACCAGAAACGAACTTGCTGTGAGCGCTATTACGCACGCCTAGCTTGACACGATATATCGTGTAGCTATATCTTGACGTTACATCGCAATCGGAGAGCAATGTATGACGAGGGAATTCAGTTGGGACCGGTTCGCGTTCGGGTTCGGACCCCGGGGGTTCTTCTGGGCCGGTCCGCGCGGGCGCCGGCGGCGCTGGTTCGAATCCGGCGACATGAAGTACGTGATCCTCAAGCTGCTTAAGGACAAGCCACGCCACGGCTACGAGGTCATGAAGGAGCTGCAAGAGCGGCTGCACGGCTGCTACTCACCATCGCCAGGAACCGTTTACCCGACGCTGCAATGGCTGGAAGACGAGGGACTGGTAGTCGCGAAGGATGTCGAGGGCAAGAAGGTGTACGAGATCACGGACGCCGGACGGCGCTTTCTCGATGAGCACCACGACGTGGTCGACGACATCTTCGACCGTGTGCGTGAGGCCGTAGACAGCACGCTGGGCGGCAAGATGGCGGACGTGAACCGCTCGCTAGGACGGCTGGTGAAGGCGGTCTATCGCATCGGGTGGCGGTCCCGCGACGAGGCGACCCGGGAGGCCCTCGTTGGGATCCTTGACCGGGCTATGAGCGAAGTCGAAGCGCTGGCGGACGCCGCTCGCTCGGCTGGTACGTCGGCCTCATGAAGACGTGGTCAGCTCGGCCTGGTGCTCGATGATCCTGCCCACCAGTCCGTAGCGGCGCGCCTCCTCGGCGGTCAGCCAGAAGTTACGCCGGGTATCCTCCTCGATGCGCTCGAGGGGCTGCCCGGTCTCCTGGGCGAACACGCGATTGAGCCGGTCCCGCATCTTGAGGATCTCACGGGCCTCGATCTCGATGTCGCTGGCAGAGCCGCCCGCGCCGCCCGCGGGCTGGTGCAGCAGGAATCGCGTGTTCGGTAAGCAATAGCGGTCCTCCCTGGGGACCGCGACGTAAATCAGCGCGGCGATACTCGCCACCCACCCGGTCCCCACCATGCGCACCCGGGGACTCAAGAATCGCACCAGGTCGTGGATCGTGTCCCCCGCCTCGACGTGCCCGCCTTGGGAGTTGATAAACACCGTGACGTCGTCGCTCGACTCGCCCGCCAGCGCCAGCAGCTGGGCCGTGACGTTGGCGGCGACCCGCTGTGTGACCTCGCCGCTGATGATCACGGTTCGGGCGCGGAACAGCCGCTCGGCGACTAGGTTGTAGGGTGGCGCTAGGGACGGCTCGAGAGGCGTCAACTCTTCCATGGGGACTCCGCGGTTTGGTCTTACGTTGTAGTGCTCCGGCGGCGCGCGAGTTCCGCGAGCGCCCGCGTGACGTACACCCGCGTCATCTGCTTTCGCCACGATAGATCGAAGTCAGTGTTGTCCATCGGCTTCGCCGGGCGGTACGCGGCGTCCGCGGCGGCCGCGATCACTTCCGGCGAGAGCGTCTTGCCACGCAGCGCCGCGCCCGCTTCGGGAACCTCCTGTGGGTGGCTCGCCACGCCACCGAGCACGATCCGCGCTTCCGCCGCCGTATTCCTCTCCCACCGCAACCACGCCGCGACGCCCAAGACGGGAAAGTCGAACGAGCCGCGACGCCGCAACTTGTGATATACCGCGTCCCAATCACCCGGCGCGGGGAGCCTTACTTCGGCGAGCACTTCGTCCGGCTGCTTGGTGAGGTAGTTGATGCCATCGTTGTTGTAGAACCGCGCCGCGGGCACGGCCCGTTCGCCGGCGGGCCCGGCCAGCAGGTATTCAGCTCCGAGCGCGACCATCACTGGTGCCAGGTCCGATGACGTCACCGCCCAGCAGCGCGGTGACGACGGCGCGACCCAGCAGATGTGGCCGTCTTTCTTCATGCAGAAATCGATCGCCTTTCGCCACTCATACGTCTGGTCGTAATAGTTGCAGCGAGTGTCGAGACAGAGATTCCCCCCCAGTGTGCCCATGTTGCGGAGGAGGGGAGTCGAGACGAGGTCGGCGGCCTGAACAACGGCTGGATAACTTCGACGGAATGACGGAATGACGGAAAGTTCGCTCAGGGTCAAGCAGGCACCCAGTACCGTCCCCATCGTTCCGTCCTTCCGTCCTTCCGTCGCCTTTAGCTCCCGAATCCCCATGAGCGAGATGACGGTTCTCGGCTCCTGCTGGCGCCGTTTCATGTTCGGATACAAATCGGTGCCCCCGGCGACATACGTGCCCTCGGGTCCCGCGTCGGACTTCATGTGCAGCGCTTCACCCAGCGTCGTGGGCCGGAGGTAGCGGAATGACGGAAGCCTAAGCATGCCGTCCGACCGTCCGACCGACCGACTGTCCGACCGCTGTCCCATCTCCGCCTTCCCACGGCGGCGGTACCCGGGTCGGTTCCGGCCACGGGATCTCGGGAAAGCTGGTGGGCCCGAAGCGTGGGTCCTCGCCCTTTTCCTTCCGCCGCAACGCCTTGAACACCTTCTCCGGCGTGATCGGCACCTCGTCGATGCGCACCCCCACGGCGTCGTACACGGCGTTTGCCACCGCCGGGGGGACCGGCAGCAAGGGGCCCTGACCGCACTCCTTGGCGCCGAACGGCCCGTTCGGGTCGGGGTCCTCCACCACGTACGTCACGACGTCGCACATCTCCAGGGTCGTGGGGCTCTTGTATTCGAGCAGGCTGGGAATCTTGTGTACCACGTTGCGGTTCCCGCGGTAGGCCATTTCCTCCATGAGCGCCTCGCCCAGCCCCATGTAGACCGATCCTTCGATTTGTCCCATAACGCTTGTCGCGTTGATCACGCGCCCGACGTCATGGGCGATCCAGATCTTCGGCACGCGGACGATGCCAGTCGCGGGGTCGACGTCCACGAGGGCGACGCAGGCGCTATACGAGTAGGCGGGCGACGGACCTACACCGGCGCCGCGGTAGCGACCGGGTGAGCTCGGCGGCGTGTAAGATCCGACCGTTCCCACGGTCCCCTCCGCGGCTTCCGCGAGCTGTACCGCCTCCGCGAAAGCGAGTCCATGCTCTGGTCGCTCTACGTCGAATACGCGTCCGTCCGCGAAGGCGAGGCGCTCCTCGGAGACCTCGAGCTTGCGGGCGGCGTGGGGGGCGATGAGGTCGCGGGCGCGCTCCGCGGCTTGGATCGCGGCGTTCCCGGTCATGAGGGTGACCCGGCTGGAATAGCTCCCCAGGTCCACCGGCGTCAGGTCGGTATCGCCAGTGACCACGGCGATGTGCCCCGGGTCGAGCCCCAAGACTTCGGCCACGATCATTGCCAGAATCGAATCCGAGCCCTGCCCGATTTCGGTGGAGCCGCAGAACACGGTCACGCCGCCCCCGCGGTCGCACTTGAGCTGCACACCCGAGTGGGGCATCGCGTTCCAGTAGATGGGGAGGCCGGCGCCCGTGATGTACGAGGAGCACGCGAGCCCGATGCCCTGCCCGTACGGAAGTCGTTTGAATCTGCTCTTCCAATCCGACCCGCCCACCACTTTTTCGATGCAGCGTCCCAGCCCTATGGTCCCGACTCGGAGCCAGTTCGCGGTGACCGATTTCGGCGGCACGAGATGCTTGAGCCGGAGCTCCGCCGGATCCATGCCCAACTGCTCGGCGAGCTTGTCTATGTGGACCTCGAGCGCGAAGCGCGGCTGTGGCGTTCCGTGTCCGCGTTTCGGGCCGCACGGTGGCTTGTTCGTGAATGCTCTTGCGCCCTGGAACTTGTACCTGGGAACGGGATAGGTGACGGTCTGCAGGGCGCCGGTATAGTAGGTGCTCGCGACGCCGTAAGAGCCGTAGCCGCCGCCATCGAGCAGCGACCTGAAGTGCATGCCGGTGATCGCCCCATCCTTCTTGACGCCCGTTCTCACCCACATGAGCGTCGGGTGGCGCCCCCGGTGACAGTAAAAGACCTCTTCGCGCGTGAGCGTGATCTTGATCGGCCGGCCGGTGAGCATGGCGAGCTTGGCGGCGACGATCTCGTGGCTGAAGGGATCGCTCTTTCCCCCGAAGCCGCCGCCATTCGGACACGCGATCACGCGGATCCGGGCGGGCGGAAGCTCGAGCACCTTGGCGAGCGCCCGGTGCACGTAGTGGGGCGTCTGGGTCGAGCTCCAGACGGTGAGCTTTCCGCCAGGGGACCAGTCCGCGGCTGCCGCGTGCTGCTCCATCGGCAGGTGCGTGTTCCCCTCGAAGAAGAACAGGTCCTCGCGCACGAGGTCCGCTTCGCGGAATCCCAGCTCAACATCGCCGAACTCGAGATCGATCAGCTTGTGAATGTTGCCGGCGTCGGCGTAGTCGTGAATCGCGGGGTCGGGATGCTCCACGGCGTCGATGGCATCGGGGAACGCGCGGAGCGGCTCGTAATGCACCTCGATGAGATCGAGCGCCTGAGTGGCGATCTCTTCGCTGGTCGCTGCGACTGCGGCGACGGGGTCGCCCACGAACCGCACCTTGTCGAGCGCCAGCGCATGCTCGTCCTGGCTCACGGGGAGAATGCCGAAAGGAATCGGCAGGTCCCGCCCGGTGAGCACCGCCTTGACGCCCGGGAGATCCCCGGCCTTCGACGGGTCGATCGACACAATGCGGGCGTGAGGATGGGGGCTCCGGAGCAGCTTGGCGTAGAGCATCCGTGGCAGGAACAGGTCGTCGGCGAAGCGGGTCGCGCCCGTGACCTTCGCGGTCGCGTCCACTTTGCGGAGCGCTTGCCCTACCACGCGTAACGCGCGCTTCTTACCACCCATAGAGCGTCTCCCGAGCCGGCTGTGCGTCCTCACCCCGCATCCGCGCCGCCGCGAGCTCAACCGCTTCGTAGATCTTGATGTAGCCGGTGCAGCGGCACAGGTTGCCCGCCAGGGCCTGCTTGATGTCGTCGCGCGAGGGACTGGCATTCGCCGCGAGTAGCGCTTCAGCCGCAAGTAGGAAGGCGGGCGTGCAGTAGCCGCACTGGGCCGCCCCGAGCTCGGCGAACGTCTCCTGGAGCGGATGCAGGGTGCCGCGATCGGCCATCCCCTCGACGGTCTTCACGCGGCGTCCCGCGCAAGCGAGGCCGAGGACGAGGCAGGAGAGCACGGGCGTGCCGTCGAGCAGCACGGTGCAGGTGCCACATTCTCCCAGCTCGCAGCCGTGTTTCGTGCCTGTGAGGGTCAGGTCCTCACGCAGCACTTCGAGGAGCGTCTTGTGCGGCGCGAACGCCACCTCGACGAGCTCCCCGTTCACTTCGAGCGCGATCTTCGCTTTGGCATCGGGCATTGTGCTTAATCGTAATCTTGATAACGGTGCGGTCGGGCGCCAGCTTTCGGGCCGCATCGGAGCGCAAAACTCAAATCGAGGAGCGCAAATGAAGACAGTTAGACAGTTAGGTTGTTGGACGGTTGGTGGGGTAGCGCTCCTTCTATCTGTCTATCCGTCTTTCGGTCTGACCGCCCAGGACTACCGCGCCCGCGCCGTCGCCATCCTCAAGACCGTGCCTCTCATCGACGGGCACAACGACATCCCGGACGCCATCCGGGGTCGAGGCGGGCTTGACTCCGTGGATTTTGCCGTCAACCAGCCGAAGCTCATGACCGACATACTCAAGCTTCGCGCCGGAGCGGTAGGCGCGCAGTTCTGGGCGGCCTATGTGCCGGTCACGACGATCCACGGCGGGGAGCACCCGGCGGTATACGCGCTCGAGCAGATCGATCTCGTCCACCGTCTCTGCGGCAAGTATCCCCAGGCCCTCGCGATGGCCCTGACGGCGGCCGACGTCGACCGGAATTTCAAGGCGGGGAAGGTTTCCTGCCTGATCGGGATCGAGGGGGGTCACGCGATCGAGAACTCACTCGGCGCGCTGCGAATGTTCTACCAGCTGGGCGTGCGGTACATGACGCTCACCCACTGGGAGACCATCGACTGGGCCGACGCCGCCACCGACAGCGCCAAGCACAACGGCCTGACCCCGTTCGGTGAAGAGGTGGTGCGCGAGATGAACCGGTTGGGCATGCTGGTCGATCTCTCGCACGTGTCCGATGCCACGATGGTCGGCGCGATCCGCGTCTCGCGCGCCCCCGTGTTCTTCTCTCACTCCTCCGCCCGCGCCCTCAGTAATCACGTGCGCAACGTGCCCGACTCGATCCTGAAGATGGTGAAGGCGAACGGCGGGGTCGTGATGGTGAACTTCAATCCCGGATTCGTCTCCGAAGCGGTACGGGTGAACGAAGAGAGCATGGCCGCGCGCTCTCGCGCGCTGCACGCCGCGGGCGTCGACACCGCGACGATCGAGGATTCGGTCAAGGTGTGGACGGCCCGCGGACCGAAGGCGACGCTCCAGCAGGTCGCGGACCACATCGAGCATATCCGCACGGTCGCGGGCATCGACCACGTGGGGCTGGGCTCCGACTTCGACGGGATCACCGAGGTGCCGGTGGGGCTGGAGGAGGTCTCGAAGTTCCCCGATCTGATCGCAGAGCTGCTGCGGCGGGGATGGAATGAAGAGGACGTCCGCAAGGTGGCAGGACTGAATGCGCTTCGGGTGATGCGGGCGGCGGAGCGGGTGGCGACCGGGACTAGGAAAGGCAAAAGCTAGACGCACGGACGCGCAGCGGCGAACAGGCGGGAAGGTGCGGCTGGTCCTCCACCCTGCCACCTGTTCACCCCTGTGCGTCTACGCGTCTCGCCGTTGCAGGTGCTGCAGCCTGCGGGCCTGAGGACTCGAACCCTGTCCTCGTCATCTCTCCCCACACGTGCTGTGACCTCCACACCGTGACGAATGCCTTGAGTCGCCACCACACGGTTCGCTGGCGATAGCCGAAGTTCTCGAGCGTCGCGAACGCGACCAGACGGAGCAGGTCCCCGAGCCGGCGGTAGCGGCGAAAGCTCGCCTCCTCAAGCACGACGGCCCAGAGTGACAGCAGCATGCCGTAGCCCCACGCGACGAGCACGAACAACAGGGCGAAGCCGGCGTTGACGACGCCGAGCGCGAGGCCCACTAACGTGATCACGTACCCAAGCACCTCGATGAGGGGCGCCAGCGCTTCGCCGAACGTATAGAACGGAACGGCGATCAGGCCGACACGTCCGTAGCGTGGATTGAACAGCATGGTCTTGTAGGTCCACATGGCCGCGAGGAGACCGCGGTGCCAGCGCTCGCGTTGGCCCGCGAGCACCTTTCCGGACTCCGGTACTTCCGTCCATGCGACCGGATCGGGAATGAAGGGCATCTCGTAGCGGACGCGCCGCCGCAGCAGGTAGCGATGCAACCGCACGACGAGATCGAGGTCCTCCACCACACTCGCGGTGCGGTAGCCGTTGATCGCGAGCACGTCCTCCTTGCGGAACAGCCCGAACGCCCCCGAGATGATGAGGTTGCCCCCGAGGCGATTCCACCCGAGGCGCCCGAACAGGAACGCGCGTAGGTACTCCACGACCTGGACGCCCGGGAGGAAGCGACGCGGCACGCGGGCGTCGGTCACGCGCCCGTGCTCCACCGTGCAGCTGTTCGCCACGCGGACGGTCCCACCGACGGCGGCGATGTGGCGGCCCAGCAGGAACGGGCGCGTGAGCCGCAGGAGCGCGTCCGGCTCGATCAGCGTGTCGGCGTCCACGGCGATCACGAGCGGGAAGCGGCTGGCGTTGATTGCGGCGTTCAGCGAATCGGCCTTCCCACCGTTCTCCTTGTCGAGCACCACCAGGCGCGTGCGGCTGCGAGACCGGTAAACACCTCGGAGCGGGCGCGTCGCAATCACCTCGGGATACGTGCGGGGCACTTCGTACAGGTCGAACGCCTCCCGCAGCCGGTCGAGCGTGTCGTCCTTAGAACCGTCGTTCACCACGATCACTTCGAAATTGCGATACTCGAGGGTGAGGATGGCGGTGACGCTGGATTGGATCGTGGCGCGCTCGTTGTATGCGGGAACGAGGATCGAGATGGGCGGCAGCGCGTCGCTCTGCATGATCCGCTGGAAATCGTCGTCCTCGGCCAGGCGCGTCTGCTCCCAGATCTCGGGGATCGAAAGAATCAGGAGCAGGGCGTAGAACGAGTTGAGGGCCAAAAAGTAGACGAGGATTACATAGTCACCGCCGCCGATGAGATCCCTCACGCGGCGTACTCCGCGAGCGCCTGGGCCGAGAGCCCGAGGACCAGACGCGCCATGTCGCGCGCCGCCTGGTCGGGACCGTGCTCGTTCTGCAGGAGAACGTCGCGGCCCACACCCCCAAAGCGCGTGAGCGCCAGGCCAGCCCGGATTCGCACCCACCACTCGGGATCGCGGAGCGCGTCTCGGACGAGTGGCAGGGTGGCACGATCGGCGATCATGCCGAGCGAGCGTACGGCCTGGGCGCGGACCGCCCAGGCTTCGTCACGGACCAGTCGGGTGAGGACCGCGATCGACGCGGGGTGAGGAAACGCGCCGACCCCGCGCGCCGCCTGGACCCGGACTTCCGGATTCGGGTGCGCGCCCAGCGCGGTCAGCGACTCGCGGAGCGCTGGCTCGTTGAGACGCCCGGCGAACTCCGTCAGGCGAGGCAAGGCCGGGTCGTCGCTGCGCTGCAGCATCTTGAGGAGGAGCTGCACGACCAGGGGACGCGACCGGCGGAGCATGCCGGCGTAGTAGGCCCCGACGGTGGGGGCGAGTCGTGGAAGGCGCTCGAGCGCCGCGGTCGTGAGGGCCGCGCTCTCAAGGCGCTCGAGCGTGGCGACGGCGGCGATGTGCACGGCGGGGTTGGCATCGTGCAGGAGCTTGAGAACGCTCGACGTATCCTCCCGGGTCGCGGCCACCGCGAAGAAGCGCGCCGCCTCGAGCCGCTTCCACCATCGCCCCGATTGCGCGTTCGACCGGACGATCCGTGCCCACCAGTGGCCCCGCAGCGCGGCGGCGAGCTGACGCCAGCGATCGCCGGGGACGCGGGCCGACCAGCTCACGAGCGCGTCGACGGCGAGGGGGATGGGCAGGCGCGCCAGGTGCACGAGCACGCTTCCCAGGTCCGTCGAGCCGAGCGCCCAGCGTTGCATGGCCGCGTTGAGCCGGACCATGCGGGGATGCACGCGTGCCTTGCGGCGCAGGCGGAACCAGCGGTTGAGAATGATCAGGATGATGAGGGCGACGAGGAGCGCGCCCTGCGCGACCGCGACGACGGCGAGAAAGTGGCGACTCGTCATTTGCCCACCCAGCGGCGGACCTTCTCGAGCGCCACACGCAGGCTGATCGGCTTGACGAGGTAGTCGAGGGCACCCGCCTCGAGTCCGCGCAGTTGCTCGCTCTCGTCGCCATGGACCGTGGTGAACACCACGCGGTACGCGCCGGGGCGCTCGCGCTGGAGCGCGGCAAAGATCGAGTACCCGTCCAGCGCGGGGAGATCCACGTCGAGGAGGAGCAGCGGGTGCGACCGCCCGGTGTCGAGGGCAAGCAGGTGATCGAGCGCGTCCCGCCCGTTTCGGAACGACGCGAAGTGATAGCCGCGGGAGCGCAAACCGTACTCGAGCAGCTCCGCGAGGGCCGGGTCGTCCTCGACCACCACCACGTCCGGGACGCGGGTGTCGTCGGCCCGAGCGGGCGGCGGAGCAATCGGGCGGTGGTCCCCGCCGCGTGTGGTCGGGACCTCGAGCTTCAGCCCCTCGGCCAGCCGGGCGACGAACCATTGCGTGAGGGAGCCGCGGTCCGCGTCCACGTCGTCGGGCCGGGCGGCCCAGTCTTTGACGGTCGCCTCCATCCCTGCCGCGAGGCGCGAGACTCCCCAGAAGCCGTACGAGCCGGCGGACCCGTGGATCTTGTGGGTCTCGCGGCGCAGCGCCTCTAGGGCCTCGCGGTCGTTCCCCGCGACGGCCAGGCGGTCTGCCAGATCTGCGAGGAGACCGAGCTCCCCGCGCATGCCTTCGAGGTACTCCTCGAGCAAGCCGGGCGGGAGCTCAGGAGGCGACGCCGAGTCGGCCATCATGTATCAAGATGGGGAGACCCCGAGCGAAAATGCCAGGGCGCGCCGGGTTATCTTGCCGGGGCTCGCCCATGACCCAACCCGACACCGTCGGCCTGTGTCGTACGTGCCGGTGGATGCGTCGCATCCCAAATCGGCGCGGCTCGACGTTTTATCGCTGCGGTCTCGCCGATCGAGATCCGCGCTTCCCGCGGTACCCGGCACTCCCCGTTCTGCACTGCGACGGATACGAGGAGGGGGAGCCCGACCAGGAAAGTGGGCGAAGGGAGAGGGGAGAGGCTCGTTAAGCGGAGCGAACGTCTCCCTCTCCGTTCTCCTCGTTTTCCGAGCACGGATAGCCACGCACCTATTGCAAAGACGAACCGGTTTTCCCACCTTGGGTTCCGCGCCCTGACACCGTCCTACGCCGAGGAACCTCGTGGCTCAACCGCGTCCGCTGGAGCGCGCCAAGCTGTTCTTCTTCCGCCACTTTGAGCGGATCTTCGTGCTGTTGCTCGTGCTCGCGATGGTCGCGATCCACGACCTGGTCACCCAGAAATTCGCGTTCCTGAGCTTCTACAATCTGCCGATGATTCTGGCCGGCTTCTACGGCGGCAGGCGGTTCGCGGTGATGGCGGGGGTGTTCGTCGTCGCCCTCGTCCTCTTCTACCAGTACGTGCAGGGACTCGACATGCTGCCCGGCTTTTACGCGGACGCGCTGTTCGCGCTGATCCCGTGGGCGGGGTTCCTCATCTTGACGGGCTACGTGGTCGGCGGCCTGGCGGAGCAGCGGGAAGCACGGCTCGCTGAGGTGAAGAACGCGTATCTCGCCACGCTCGAGCTTCTGACCTACCACATCGAGTCCACCGAGCGCCATCAGCAGGGGCATTCGAATCGGGTGGCGGACGTCGCGGCCGCGATCGGCCGGGAGCTGAAGCTCCCCGAGGACACGATCGAGAACCTTCGAGTGGCGGCACTGCTGCACGAGGTCGGCACCCGCGATCAGCGCTTGCTGCGGTTGCTCTCACGATCGGTGAGCGATTCGTCGGTGGGCGTGGCGCGCGCCATGAGGGGAGCCGCCGAGATCATCGGAGAGTACGGGCACTACTACGAGATCGTGGGAGAGGACTGGGATATCGAAGCGTTGCCGCTGCCCCTGACCGTCAAGATCCTGGCGGTGGCGGACGCATTCGAGACCCTGCAGATGGCGACGCCGGTGCGCCCCGCGTTCCCCAAGTGGAGCGCGCTCGAGGAAGTCGAGAAGGGAGCCGGGAAAACGTTCGCCAAGGACGCGGTGCGAGCGCTCCGGACCGTCTCGGCGCGCCCCGAGGCCACGGTGGATCAGCAGCCCGGCCTGCGCGTCGTCTAGTCGCCGGGGCCGGGGAGCGCGCGCGGCTCCCGACGGCCGCTGGCCACCCCACCCGCCACACCCACGCCGAACGCCACCGCCGTCATCGCCGTCACGATCGGGAGCGCGGCGACAGGAAGGGCAATTGCCGTCGCCGCGAGGCCCGCCACGAGTGGAGCCGCCGGTTTCTGTACCGCATCGACGTAGCGCAACCGGCGACGCACGAAGTTTCGGGCACCCACGAACCCGCCCCCAAACGCCGCTACTCCGATCAACAAGCCAAGCATGCTCGTCTCCTTGTCGCTCGCGCCTTACGCGCTAGCGTGTCGGGGAGTTTCCCCCGCCTGGAAATGTGTTCGAGTTCTGTGTGAAAACCAGGGCGCGGGGGCGAAGCCGGGGGAGGCGTGGTAGCTTTTCGGGGCGACCTGCAACCGTTTTCCCGTCTCCGGAATCAGAGGAGTGGATGATGCCGCGAATTGCCATCGCGCTGACAGCGCTCGGGCTCCTTTCGGTCGGCCCGACCCTCCGGCTGTCCGCCCAGAGCCTGCGCGTACCCTACCAGACGTTCACCCTGCCGAACGGCCTGCAGGTCATCCTGCACGAAGACCACTCGGTGCCCGTGGTGGCCGTCAACACGTGGTTTCACGTCGGGTCGGCGGACGAGCAGCCCGGGCGCACGGGGTTCGCGCATCTGTTCGAGCACATCATGTTCATGGGCTCAGAGCATGTCCCAACGGGAGAGTTCGATCGGCTGCTCGAGGCCGCCGGCGCGGACAACAATGGCTCGACCACCGAGGATCGGACCAACTACTACGAAGACGGACCGGCCAACGCGCTCCCCATGATGCTGTACCTGGATTCGGATCGCCTGGGCTACTTGCTCCCCGAGATCACGCCCGACAAGGTCGACCTGCAACGGGGCGTGGTGCAAAACGAGCGGCGTCAGAGCTACGAGAACCGGCCGTACGGGCTCGCGGATGAGAACATCCTCAAGCGGCTGTACCCCGCGAGCCACCCCTACAACTGGCCGGTGATCGGCTCGATGGTGGACCTCCAGGCGGCCACTATCGACGACGTGCGCCGGTTTTTCCAGACCTACTACACCCCCAACAACGCGACCCTGGCGATCGCGGGCGACATCACGCCGCAGGACGCGCGACAGCTCGCGGAGCGGTACTTCGGAGACATTCCACGCGGTCCCACCGTGACCCGCACGCCCCCCCCCGCGGTGCGACTCGAGGCGGACGTGTATGCCAGGCTCGAGGACCGGGTGCAGCTCCCGCGGGTGTATCACGCGTGGCACACTGTGAAGGGGTTCGCGGATGACGACGCCACGCTCGACGTCGTGGCCAACGTGCTGGCCGGCGGCCGCTCGTCGCGGCTGTACCGCCGGCTCGTCTATAACCTCCAGATTGCCACAGATGTGGTCGCGTTCCAGGACGGCGGCCGGATCGACGGGAAATTCGAGCTCTGGGCCACCGCGAGGCCCGGGCACGATCTCCCGGAGCTGCATCGGGTCATCGACGAAGAGGTGAAGAAGCTCGCGGATGAGGGACCGACGGCACGCGAGGTGGAGCGCGCACAGAACGGCTTCGAGGCGCAGTTCCTGTCGCGCCTCGAGCGGGTCGGCGGATTCGGCGGGAAGGCGGACCAGCTGAATCTCTACAACTATTTCGTGGGGACGCCGGACTACTTCCAGAAGGACCTGGATCGGTACCGCCGGGTGACGCGGGCGGCGGTGCAGCAGGCCGTGCGGACGTATCTCGTCGCGCCGCATCGCGTCGTGCTAAGCGTGGTGCCGCAGGGGAAGCCCGAACTCGCAGTGAAAGAAGGCGCGACGCCATGACGACGGTTAGACGGTCAGTTGGTTGGACGGTTGGTTGGGCTGCCGCGGCCTTGCTAACCGGCTATCCGTCGAACCGAGTAGCCGCTCAGGTCGACCGCACCAAGCCGCCGATGCTCACGCCCCCGCCGGCCCTCAAGCTTCCCGTCGTCCAGACCGCGACCCTCGGAAACGGCCTGACGCTTGCGGTGATCGAGATGCACAAGGTGCCGGTCGTGGACGTGCAAATCATGGTCGACGCCGGGGCCGCCCGCGATCCCGCGGACGCCCCCGGCCTGGCGACATTCACGGCCGGGATGCTGCAGCAGGGGGCCGGGGCCCGCGGCGCCCTGGAGGTGGCGGACGAGGCGGCGTTCCTCGGGGCGCAGCTCAACACCACCGCGTCGTTCGATGGGGCCGTCGCGTCGCTGCACGCGCCCAAGCGGCGGCTCGAAGCGGCCCTGGACCTGTTGGCCGACGTGGTGCTCCGGCCGACGTTTTCGGACTCGGAGGTCAACCGGCAGCGTGAGCTGCGGGGCGCACAGTTGGTGCAGCAGCGCGACGAACCGGTCGCCGTAGCGAACGTCGCGTTTCCAGCGATCGTCTTCGGAGCGGTCCACCCGTACGGGCACCCCCTGAACGGCACGGACGCCGCGACGGCCGCGCTCGCACGCCCGCGCATCGTCGATTTCTACCGGACCTACTACCGCCCGGATGCAGCGCGCGTCTTGATCGTCGGCGACATCAATATCGCGGAGGCACGCCGGCTCGTCACCGCGCGCTTTGGCGGGTGGGAACGCGCGACCGTGCCGGCGTTCCCAACGGCCGGGCCCCCCGCACCAGCGGCGCGCGCCGTGTACCTGATCGACAAGCCGGGTGCCGCCCAATCCGTGATCCGCATCGGTCACGTGGGCCCGCCACGCACTACGCCCGACTGGTATGCTCTGGACGTCCTCAACACGATCCTCGGCGGCGCGTTCACGTCGCGGCTGAACCAGAATCTGCGCGAGACGCACGGGTATACCTACGGCGCATTTTCGCAGTTCGCGGCTCGACGCCTGTCGGGAGCGTTCGTCGCGCTCGCTTCAGTGGTGACGGCGAAGACCGACAGCTCGCTGATCGAGTTCCTGAAGGAGCTGCGTCGCATTCGCGACGAGGCGGTGCCGGCGGCGGAGTTGGCCAAGGCGAAGGCGTACGTCACGCTCGGCCTGCCCGGCGAGTTCGAGACGACGGGTGGCGCTGCGGGGCGATTCCGGGACCTGCTCGCGTATGGGCTGCCGCTCGACTATTACGACCACTACATCGAGCGAATCAACGCCGTCACCGCCGCCGACGTGCAGCGGGTCGCTCGCCGGTACATCGACCCCGACCACTTCGACATCGTGATCGTCGGCGACAAGAATCAGATCGAGGCGGGCATCAAGGCCCTGAACGAGGGGCCGATCGTGTATCGCGACGTGTGGGGCCAGGAGGTCAAGTAGCTTACCACCGGATCGCGGCGCTCGCCCACGTGAAGCCGGACCCGAATGCCGTGAACAGCACAAGGTCCCCACGCGCGAGGCGTCCCGCGCACACGGCCTCGTGCAGCGCGATCGGGATCGACGCGGCGGTGGTGTTCCCGTACTTCTGGATGTTCGCGTAGACCTGATCGTCGCGCAGGCCGGTGGCCTTCTGCACCATTTCGATGATCCGCAGGTTGGCCTGATGGGGGACGAGGAGCGCGATGTCGGCGGGCGTGAGCCCGTTCGCCCTGAGCGCCGCCGCTACGGACTGCGGCATCAGCACCGACGCGTACTTGAAGACCTCCTTGCCCTCCATCACCGCGCGGTGCTTTCCCTGGTGGAGGAGCTCCTCGCTCACGTACGGATCGTGCGCCAGCCCGGGCGCGTCGACCCACAGCTTCTCGGCGTGACGGCCGTCGGCAAAGAGGTGCGTCGACAGCACGCCGCGACGCGGGTCATCGGTGGGGCCCAGGATCGCGACACCCGCGCCATCTCCGAACAGGACGGCCGTGTCGCGGCCGCGTGTGGTCTTATCGAGCCCGCGAGAGTGCACTTCGGCGCCGACGAGCAGCACGCGCTTGTACTGGCCCGTGCGGATCCACGCGTCGGCCACCGAGAGGCCGTAGATAAACCCGGAGCACTGATTGCGTACGTCGATCGCGGGGATATCGGTGAGCCCGAGCTCGCGCTCGAGGAACACGCCGTTGCCGGGCTCGAAGTGGTCGGGAGTGCACGTGCAGTAGACGATGCAATCCAGATCCGACGCCTCCATACCGGCGTTCGCGAGCGCGCGGCCGGCCGCCTCGCGCGCGAGCGTCACCCCGGTCTCGCCATGGGACACCCAGTGCCGTGTCTTGATTCCCGAGCGTTGCGTGATCCACTCATCGGACGTGTCCATGATCTGAGCAAGATCATCGTTGGTGACGACGCGCTCGGGAACGTGGAAGCCGGTGGCGATGAATTCGGTGCGTGGCATCGGTACTTCCTTGCGGGAACGGGGGGACGGGAGAAGATTTCGCCCCCGACGCGCCAAAGCAAGGGAGACATGGATCTCGCGGTCAGCCGTGCGCAGTACGACGCCATTCGGGGGGCGCGCCATCTCCCCGACGTCCTGAAGAAGGTCCTGGGCGGCGCCGCGCATTCGGGCGAGGGCTACGTGTTGCACATGACGTACGAAGAAGCGACGGCGCTCAACGAGCTGTGCTCGTGGAACGTGCACACAGATGGGACCGGCGCGGTCACTCCCGAATCCCGGGTGTTCGATGACCTGGTCAAGGCGATCCTCACGCATCCGGACTACTGAACGCGACGGAAGGACGGAACGACGGAATGACGATGAGACGACAGCTCGTGCTTGCGGCTCTTGCCCTCACGCTTCTCCCGCTGTTCCTTCCGGCGACCGCCTCCGCTCAGAAGCGCGCCATCACCTTCGACAATTATCTAGCACTCCCCGTGGTGGGCGATCCCCAGCTCTCGCCCGACGGGCGATGGGTCGCCTATACGGTCACCGAATACTCGCTCAAGGAGAATCGCGGCACGACGCGCATCTGGCTGGCCGACGCCACGGGTGGGGGACCCAGCCGACAGCTCACCACCGGCCCCGGATCCGACCGTCAGCCGCGGTGGTCCCCGGACGGTCGGACCCTGGCGTTCGTGTCGACCCGGGAGAACGGCCCCCAGCTCTGGGTTCTGCCGCTCGCGGGCGGCGAGGCGCGGCGGGTCAGCAGTCTTCCGGACGGCGTGTCCGATCCGCTGTGGCTGCCCGACGGCGCGGGCCTCGTGGTCACGAGCGACATCAAGTGGCCGGCCGAGCAGGAGCTCGACCGGCGGAACGGCGAATTTCCAACGGACGCCCGTCTCTGGACCAACCTGATGTGGCGCCACTGGGACGATTGGCGCGCCGGCAAACGGCAGCACCTGTTCACCGTCCGGCTCGCCGACGGAGCGGCCAAGGACATCTCACCGGTGGACCACGACGTACCGACCATCGCGACCGGCGGGGACGGCGACGTGAGCGTCGCGCCCGACGGGAAGGAGATCGCCGTCGCGATGCACGGCGACTCCACCGTGGCCGACAACACCAACGTCGACATCTACCTGATGGGGCCCGACGGCGCCGGAATGCGGCAGCTCACGACCAATCGCGGGGCGGACAACACACCGCGCTACTCGCCCGATGGCAAGTGGCTCGCCTACCTCTCGATGGAGCACGCGGGGTTCGAGGCGGATAGACTACGACTGATGATACTGCGACGGAAGGATGGAAGGACGGAAAGTGAGGCGCCGACGGAAGCTACAGCTGGATGGACCTTATCCGTCGGGTCTTACACATGGTGTCCGGACTCGAAATGTATCTACGCCGTCGTAGAAGAGCGGGGCCGCGACAACCTCTACCGGATCGACGTTCCGTCGTTCCGCCGTACCGTCGTCGTATCGGGTGGCGTGAACACGAACGTCAGCGTCGTTCCCGACGGCAAGACGCTGATGTACCTGCACCAGAGCAACACTCAGCCCGCCGAGGTCTGGATGACGGGGCGACAGCTGTCGAGCCACACGGATGCCGGCCTCGCGCCGCTCGATCTGCATCCCCTCGACGAGTTCGGCTTTGTGGGGGCGCTGGGTGATTCTGTGCACGGCTGGATTCTCAAGCCGCCGGGCTTCGAACCCGGGCGGAAATACCCGCTCGTATACCTCGTGCACGGCGGGCCACAAGGTGCGTGGGACGACACCTGGCACTCCCGCTGGAACTACCAGATGTTCGCGTCGCGTGGCTACGTCGTCGCGGCGATCAACTTCCACGGCTCGACCGGCTACGGGCAGAAATTCACGGACGCGATCTCGCAGCAATGGGGCGACGTTCCGATCGACGACCTGATAAAAGGCCTCGACGCGGTCGCCCGACTCCCCTTTGTGGATTCGACTAGGATGGGGGCCGCCGGCGCCTCGTACGGCGGCTACGCGATCTACTGGCTTGCCGGGCACACGACGCGGTTCAAGGTCCTCGTCGCTCACGACGGGGTATTCGATCTCACGAGCATGGCCGGGAGCACGGAGGAGCTGTGGTTCCCGTACTGGGAGTTCGGAGGGATGCCCTACGCGAACCGCGCGCTGTACGAGAAGTGGTCGCCCCTGAACTTCGTTCGCGGTTGGAAAACGCCGATCCTCATCGTCCACTCGCAGCTCGACTTTCGGGTCGACCTCTCGCAGGGGTATGAGGCGTTCACGGCGGCCAAGGTGTTGGGCGTCCCGGCCAAGTTCTTATACTTCCCCGACGAGGGGCACTTCGTGACCCGGCCACGTAACCGTCGCCTGTGGTGGGGCACGGTGCTGGACTGGCTGGACCAGTACTTGAAGCCGGCCCCCCCGACGGGAGCACGCTGATGGGCGAGCCGTTCATCAAGACCGTCAATCGATCCGCGATCGCGGCGGCGATCCTCGGACTCGTCCTCCTGGTGGCGCTGCCCCGACACGCATCGTTCACTGGGGACTTCCTGGATGCGTTCACGGTGGCGTTCTGCTTCACGTTCTTCGGCCACTACATCGACCGGCTGTTACTCGCGCTCCCCGGCATCCAGGAGGGCGCCGGGCGCCTGGTGCGGGTCACCGGCTGGTTCGCGGGAGGCCTGTGGTGTCATCTCGTCGCCGGCTGGCTGTGGATCAAGTACGGACGCGACTTGAACGAGTTGCCCGGGCTCGTGTGGGGAGGACTCTTCCTGGTAATCTGGCAACCGCTGTTCAACAGCTTCACCCGACGGCAAGACGCCAAGTCCTAAGACGTACGACGCAGCGTTGGGTGGTTCGGTTACCGTTTCACCCACACGTTGTTCTCCCGCCGCACATCCGGGAAATGCTGGTCTGGATCCACCTCCACCTTCACGACGTCCGCAGGGACCTTGCGCACGTACACGTAGCGGTTGCCCTGGAACCAGATCTCGACCGGCAGGCGGGCGCTCTCCGTGGCGCCGCCCGCGTACGTCAGGCGCAGCTCCACGGGCATCGGGAGCCCGCCCAGGCTTGCGAGATAGATGCGCACCGTGCGCGTCTCGGTCGAATCGGCTCGGGTCACGCTGGAGTCCACGGCGAGGTCTACCACGTCGCTCCGGAAGAACCACCCGCGCCAGAACCACGACAGGTCTTCGCCCAGGCCGTCTTCCATGGACCGGAAGAAATCTGCGGGCGTGGGATGCCGGTACGCCCACCGGCGGATGTACTCGCGGAACGCCGCGTCGAAGCGGGTCGTGTCGTCGAGGATGTGCTGGCGCAGGAGATACAGGCCGGTGGCGGGCTTGTTGTACTCGGCCTGGCCCAGCAGCGCGGGGGCGACCCGGTCGGCTGGCAGCATGGATGGCTCGTCGAGGCCCGTGGCGACGAAGCGCGCCCACTGGGTCGCGTTGCCGCGATTCTGTGGCACCGTGTCGTGATAGAACGCGAGTGTCGAGTAGATGTTGATGAAAGTATTGAAGCCTTCATCCATCCAGGCGTACAGCCGTTCGTTCGATCCGACGATCATGGGAAACCATTCGTGGCCGAGCTCGTGCGTGGTCACGCCGAACAACGCGCGATCCCCGGCGCGATGGCCGCAGAACACGATCATCGGATACTCCATCCCGCCCACCGGCCCAGCGACGTTGATCGCGCTAGGGTAGGGATAGCGGAACCATTTCTCAGAGTAGTGCTTGATCGAATGCCGGGCGTACTCCGTTGAGCGCGCCCAATCGGCGTTGGCCTCGGGCGGATAGAACGACTGGATGAGCGCGCCCGTGTAGCCGCTCGCGTCCCAAATGAAGCCGGCCGAGGCCGCCCACGCCACGTCGCGAACGTTCTTGGCGGCAAAGCGCCACGTGAGCGTGGGGCCCAGTCCCGCGGGCCGGGTGAATGCCTGCGCGACCTCCGTCTTCGGGATGATGGCGACGGTGGTGTCCGATCGCGCCGCCCGAGCCAGGCGAGCGCGCTCACTCGCGGTCAGTACCTCGTTGGGGTTGAGCAACGTGCCGGTGGCGGCGACCACGAAGCTCCGCGGCACAGTGATCGACACGTCGAAGTCGCCGTACTCTAGATAGAACTCGCCTTGGCCGAGGTACTGCTCGGTATTCCAGCCGCGCACGTCGTCGTACACTGCGACCCGCGGGTACCACTGCGCGATCTCGTACAGCCAGCCGGCGGCGAATTGCTCCCGTCCCATGCGGTCGGACCCATGCTCGGGCACTTCGAACGAGTACGCGAGCTCGAGCTCCGCACGTGCCCCTCCAGGGGCGAGGGGTCGGTCGAGCTCCACTCGCAGCATCGTCCCGTTCGTTGTGCTCCCGAGCGGGATCCGGCCGGCTGCCTGTCCGGCCCGCCGCACCGCCCGCACGTAATCGATCGTGTAGCCTCCCTCGAAGCCCCGGCCGGCGAACCGCGCATCAGTCGGGTTCAAGGCCGCGCCGCGACTGTTCGCCTTGTAGATGTTCTGGTCGAGCTGCAGCCACAGGTATCGGAGCGTGTCGGGCGAGTTGTTGGTGTAACGGATCGTCTCGGATCCGGCGATGGTGTGGGTAGCCGTGTCGAGCGTCGCGCGGATCGTGTAATCGGCGCGCTGCTGCCAGTACCGCGGGCCTGGGCTCCCCGAGCCCTCGCGGATCATCGTGGCGGTCGTGAGGGTGAGCCGCCTGAAGGGCGACGTGTCGGCCACCTGGGGCGGCAGGCCCGTCGAGCTCGTTGGCGTAGGGGGCGGTTGTTGTAGGGCGACGAGCACGAGCGCGAAGGCCAGCATCAACGTCTCCTCAGGATTGAGCGGGCATGACGGTGGGCGCGCGCCGTGCCTCCAGCACGTATCCGGCGGCCACGCCGACCACCACCATCGTCAGGCCAAGCCAGCCGAACGATGTGAGTCGCTGGTTGAACACGAGCAGCGCCAGCGTCGTTCCCACGACGGGCTCGATGGTCGCGGCGACGGCCGCCGGCGCGGCCTCGATTCGCTTCACGGCCCCAAAGAACAGGATGTTCGCGGCCAGCACCGAGCCGGCCGTCAGACCGGCGAGGCCACGCCATGCGGCCGCTGATGGCGGCGGCGCGGGCGCGTGGCCCGTGAGCGCGAGCCCCGCGCCCAGAATCAATACCCCTCCCAGTGCTTCGAGGAACAGCACACGCACCGCGCCGTAACGTGGCACCGCGAACCGCGCCATGAGCGTCGTGCAGGCATAGCTCACGGCGGAGAGCAGGCCACCGGCGATGCCCGCACCGAGACCGAGCCGGGCCGCCTCCGCGCCGGCGTTGCTGCCGCCCGTGACAGTGAGCGCCACACCCGCCATCACGAGGAGGGCAAGGAGGAGCCGCGTCGGCGTGAGTGCCTCTTTCAGAATCACGCGCGCGAGGACCGCGACCATGACGGGCGCCGTGTACAGCATGGCCGCGGCGCCCGCGACACCGGCTCCGGCGATGGCGAATTGGTACGCGATCTCGAACAGGGCGACCAGAAATCCACCGCCCAGCCCCACCAGGATCCACCCCCGCCGGTCCGCCCGGAAGAGCTCCCGCCGGAAGGCGAGGTCCCAGAGCGCGAGGCACGCCGTCCCGAGAAGCACCCGCCAGAATCCGATGCTCGTGGCGGGCATGAGGCCGTACAGTCCGGTGGACAGGGGACCGGTCGTCCCCCAAGTGGCGCCGGCGCCGAGGGCCAGGAGATAGCCCGCGATGCGACTGGTTCGCGGGCCGACAGGTGAGGTCTGGGCAGTCATGGGCCGAAGGATAGACGGCGACCGCCCGCCCTGGCTAGTGCGGGTTCAAGACTCGGGTTGCAACTATTGCGCTTGAACGGCCGTGCGTATCGCCGTCGAAATCGCGTTGACGTCCCCGGGGCGACCCCACCACTCCAGCGCGAATCGTCCGAAGGCGAGCACCGCGAGCAACGCTCCAAGGAGGGTGAGGCCCACGCGCATGGCCGCAGCGCGCGGCTCGAGCCGGGTTGGCACGAGGGCGACGAAGAGACAGACGACCGCCGGAGCGAGCCACACCGGGAGGAGAACGCGCGCGAACCAGGTCATCTGAAAGCGTCCGTCGAGCACCGTGTGGCCGTCGCGCTCGTGAAACCGCCCAACGAACGTGGGCCGGAACAGCGCGCGGTACCGCGCCGCGTCGCGATAGTAGAGGACGACGCTCTCGCCCCGGATCCAGCCATCCAGCCCGGGCGCATCCCAGGGCCGGCGGTCGATGAGCGCCTCGAGCCGGGCGCGAGCGTCCGCGGGTGTGCCGCCGCAGGCGAAGGTGGTCCGCCTCACAGCAGCTCGCCGCGCAGCACCGTGACCGCTTGTCCGCCGAGGATGACACGGTCGCCCGCGAGCCTCACCCGAACCACACCGCCCCGCGGCGATGCCTGGTACGCCGTCATCTCGGTGCGGGCGAGTCGATCGCTCCAGAACGGCGTGAGGGTGCAGTGCGCGGAGCCGGTTACCGGGTCCTCCGGCACGCCGACGCGGGGCGCGAAGAACCGCGAGACGAAGTCGTACCCTGACGTTGTGGCGCGACTGGTGACGATGACCCCCCGTGCCTCGACCCGATCAAGCACCAGGAGGTCGGGCTTGAGCCCGCGGACCGCGTCTTCCGAATCCAGCTCCACTAGGTAGTCGAACTTGGACCGGCCCACCCAACGGGGGCCCACACGGAGTGCCGCAGCCAAACCCGGCGGCGCGGGCGCCGGCGTTGGAGGCGTCGCCGGGAAGTCCAGGTCAATCCAGTCGCCGCGGCGATCGGCGGTCAGGAGGCCACTCTGCGTGTGGAACCGCGCCTGGCGGTCCGCGGCGAGATGGCCGTCCTCCCACAAGACGTGCGCGCTCGCGAGCGTCGCGTGCCCGCACAATGCCACCTCGGCCGCGGGAGCGAACCAGCGCAGGCGGTAGCCGTCGGTCTCAGGATAAAGGAAGGCCGTTTCGGCGAGGTTCATCTCGCGCGCGACATCTTGCATCCAGGCGTCGTCACGGGGCTCGGGGAGGAGGCACACCGCCGCGGGATTCCCGCCGAAGGGGCGATTGGCGAACGCATCAACCTGGACGATCGGGACCCCCATGTTTCTAACTTAGCCTGCTTCCCGCGCGCGGCGAGAGCGTGTGGGCCAAGATCCCGAGCGCCACGGCGCCGATGAGCGTCCAGGCTTCATAGTGGGCGATGCGGCCGAGGGCCGCGCGGGCCGCGGCGCCGTAGGCGTAGCCGATCCAGGTGAACAGTCCAGCCCACGCCAGCGCCGTGGCCACGTTGTACCGCAGGAACCGCAGGGGAGCAACTCCCGCGACGCCGCACAGAATCGGGAGGGGCAGACGGACGCCGTAGGCAAAGCGCATCCACACCATGACGCGGCCGGCATTGTCGCGCACGAGCGTCCGGGCGCGCGCGATCCCTGGCTGCCAGCCGATCGGGAGGCGCGCGAGCAATGGGTCGCCGAACCGGCGGCCCAGGGCGAAGTAAATCTGGTGGCCGAGCGTCGCGGGGATGCAGGCGGCGAGCCACACGGCCCACCAGGGCCAGTATCCCTGCGCGGCAAGGGAGCCGCCGACAATGACGGCCGCTTCGCCCTGAAGCCAGGACCACACGAACAACACGGGCCCGCCATAGCTGTGAATGACCGCGCCGAGATCCATCGCCCGGCGGAAATCTACGCCGTCAGGGCGGAGCGTGACCGTCCGTGATCACGATTTGGGCGATTGACACGTACCCGCCTGCAGACGCTCCACCTGGTCCTGCAGCAGCCGCCGCGCCCGCGCGCGCGACAGATTCCAGTTGCGCCAGTCGTCGTGCTCGAGGTCGCGGCGTTGAGCGAGCAACCCCGCCGACACGGAGCACCGGGCCTCGTGATCGAGCCGGGGGAGCGCTTCGAGGAGCAAGGGTACGGCATCGGCGCTAAGCGAGGCGGCGTACCAGCCGTCGAATGGCCGCTCGGACACCGGGCGGGCCAGGTTGGTCCGGACGATGAAAGCGTCGGGATTGACGAGATGTAGCGTGCCTAACGTTGCCAATCCTTGCACGAGCGCGCCGAAGGCGAAACGTCGCCGCTCGCCGCGCAGTGCGGTCCAGGCGAACCACGCGAAGGCGACGGCGAGGTAGATCATGAACGCCGTGGAATACAGCCGGATCTCCGACAGCCCGTACTCCGCGACGTAGAGGCGCATCCGCCGCAGGGCGGACGCCATGACGATCGCGAGCAGTCCGAGCAATACGTCGGCCCCGATGCGAAACACGCGCTGGTGACCGTGCGGCTCGTTCCGGAGCAGCCAATCACCCGCGAGCAACACCGGGAGGACGAGGGCGCTCACCGTCACGAGCTCGAAAAAGCCACGCCGCGCGTACTCGGAGTACGTGAGGCCGACGAGGTGAGCGCCTCCGAAGAGATACCGGATTTGGATCACGACGAAGCCCAGGAACAGCAGGTCGACCAGGACGAGCGCGGTGACCACCGGGACCGCTCGCAGCGCCAGACTGGTAGTTTCCTGCAGAGGGCCTTGCGGCGCGGGGCGCAGCAGGGCGCCGCGAAAATACCCGGCCGTCACCGCGGCGAGCAGCCCGAACGTCAAAGTGTGCGACACCAACGCACCGAAATCGACGTTCAGGAGACTTGAGATGGCGTCATGAAACACGGCGTCCGCCGATGCGAACAGGCCGCCGAAGACGACGAGGAGTGGAAACGCTATGGCACCGCCCAGCGCGGCGGCGCGCGCATGTTCCAGGCGTCCCCCGCGCGGCAGCTCGCTCCAGTTGACGTCATGACCGACGAGCTGGAAGACCCCCATACCTGCGCTCGCCACGCTTTCGACTCCGGCGCGCAGGTACTGCCACGCGTGACGGCCCCGGAGCGCGACGCCTCGCAAGCTCAAGCACGCGACCGTCAGGACGATGGTAAGCCCGATCGCGTCGAGCAGGTGAAGCATAATCGACGCTCTCGCGACGAAGTTCGAGCCGATGAGAAGCGCCGCGGCTGCGAGCCACGGCGCGTCCGGACCGACCGCGACGTGATTCCGGCGCACGAGGGACGCCCCGACGGCGACGAGCGCGGCGGTACAGAGGAACGCGTTGAGACCCCATGGGAGGGCTCGGAGCAGCACGTCCCCCGCGAGTCCGAGCACGGCCGCTCCCGCCAGGGCTTCAAGCCCGAGTTTCGTCGTCCGACTCACGGTGGTCATACCGCCGCGGCCTCCGGGAGCCCGCCGAACCGCCGCTCCCGCGCGTGAAAGGCGACGACCGCGGCGGAGAGGTCTGCCGCGCCGAAGTCCGGCCACATCGTCTCGATGAAGTACAACTCCGCGTACGCCGATTCCCACAGCAGGAAGTCCGAGAGACGCTGCTCGCCGCCGGTGCGGATCAACAGGTCGACATCCGGCAGGAGGACGCCGGCGCCGATCGCCCAGCGGGAGGAGTAGTCCACAGCGAGCCGCAGCACAAGGAGCGCCCCTCCCGCCGTCGCGCCCTCGGCGGCGTCGATCGCGGCGACGAGCGGAGCGGGCAGCCGGTCGCGGCGTCCCACGACCTCGAGTCGCACGCCCTTCTCCACGAGGAGGGGCACTTCGGCCCGGAGGTAGCGGGCGAACAGGCGCATCAGCGCGGCGACTTCGCCCGACGGGCGCTTCCAGTTGTCCGCGGAGAACGCGTACAGGGTGAGCGCGCCGACGCCGAGCCCGGGCGCGGCCTCGACGGTTCGGCGGACGGCCTCGACGCCGGCGCGGTGGCCCGCGACGCGAGGCAGGCCCCGGCGCCCGGCCCAGCGGCCGTTGCCGTCCATCACGATGGCGACATGCAGCGGAGAACTTTGCGACATAAAGTACGACCTCAAAAAAAATAAAAGGAGTCTCACCCCTGCCGCGTGGCGTGAATCAACGCTTCCATGTGGTCCAGGTAGCGCTCCAGCGCGCGCCGCCCGGCCGCCGTGAGCCGATATTCGGTTTTAGGAATCCGACCCTCGAACGACTTGTTGCACGCGATGTACTGCGCATCCTCCAGCCGGCGCGCGTGCACGCTCAAGTTCCCGTCCGTCGTCTTGAGTAGCGCCTTGAGCTGGTTGAAGCTGAGCGCGTCGTTCACGGCGAGCGCACTCACGATGCCGAGACGGACGCGCTCGTGGATCAGGCGGTCGAGCTCGGCGGCGCGCAGGCCCGCCCCACCGCGCTCGCCCTTGAGCCCGGCCTCGACCGCGTCGGCCTTCCTTGCGGCGCCGTGCTTAGCCACCGTACCTCCGGGCAATGATCATGCCGAACACGATGTGCAGGCCGCCGAACCCCGCGGCCATGAGCCAGTTCCCCCACGCCGCTGGTCCGAACAACGCCGCGGCCCCGACCACCATGAAGCAGATCCCCATCACTGGGACGATCCGCACCGAGAACGCGCCTCCCGTCACGAATCCGGCGCCGTAGAGCGAGAGCCAGGTCCCCGGCAAGGCGTGCCACTGACCGGCGCGGTACAGCGCCACGGTGAGGAGGCCACCCACGATCATCGGCGGGAGGAAGCTCAGCCCGAAGCGGCGGCCGGGCCCGGAGAGGATCGGGTCGTGCACCGCGTAGGCCTTGCGAACCATGGCCGCTCCGCCGATGGCGAGCGCCACCACGGCCTCACCCAGCCAGGTTGCGAGCCACAGCTCGTGCGTCGGCTGGCGGGCGGCGAGAAATGCCGCCACGAAGGCGGTGAGGCCCACCGCGACCTGTCCCCAGCCGGGCACGGCGGTGAACGACCCCGCCCGCTCCATTGTCTGACGGATGAAGCGAAGGTTGTCGAAGGCGCGATCGTGGAGCGGTTTGGGGGCGGCCATGGGGATACGATGCGCGACCGAAGCTCGCTTGTCAAGTACTTTGCAATACAAAGCATCGAGCCAAGATAGGTTTGACGCCATGCGCGTCTACATCTCAGTCGACATGGAAGGCATGGCCGGCGTGGTCCACGAGTCCCAGACTGACCCCGCCACCCCGGCGTTCGCCGCCGAATACGCGCGGTTCCGTCGCCTGATGACGGCCGAAGCGAACGCCGCCGTCGAAGGCGCGCTCGCTGCGGGCGCCACGAAGGTCCTCGTGAACGACAGTCACTGGTTCATGCGCAACCTGCTCGTCGAGGAGCTCCATGAGGCGGCGGCGCTCGTGTCCGGCGACCCAAAGCCGCATTCGATGGTGCAGGGGATCGAAGGCGGGTTCGACGCGGCCCTGTTCATCGGCTATCACGCTCGCGCCGGCACACGCAACGCGATTCTCGACCACACCTACGCCGACCGGATCCACGAGGTACGTCTCAACGGGAAGGCGGTGGGAGAGCTGGGGCTCAATGCGGCGTTCGCGGGGATCCATGGCGTACCGGTCGCCTTGGTGAGCGGAGACTCCGCGCTCGCGGCTGAGACGCGGGAGCTACTCGGGCCGAAGGTGGCGACCGTCGTCGTCAAGCAGGCGGTGAGTCGTCACGCGGCGCAGAGCGTGGCGCCAGCGGTAGCCTGCCGGATGATTCGGGAAGAGGTCGCCCAGGCGCTCAAGCGGTCCCACACACCGTACGTCTTGACCAAGCCGATCTCGCTCGAGGTCGACTTCGCGCTCACCATCCACGCCGACATGGCGGAGCTCTGCCCGGGCGCAACCCGCACCACCGGTCGCACGGTGACCTTCGCACACCAGGACTACGCCGAGGTGTTCCGGGCGTGGCGGGCCATCCTCAATCTGTCAGCCATGGTGTGACGAGTCGCAGCGCCTCTGGCCGCACTTCACCTCGGGCAACTCTACAACCATCTGGGCAGGAGCGACGAGGCGATCGCGCCGCTCGAGGTCGCAGTGACGGCGTCCGGGCGGCACCCCTGGACACTCGCGGCGCTCGCCGTGTGCTACGGCTCCCTAGGGAAACTCGCGGACGTCGCGGCGATAAGCGACGAATTGAACGCGCGTCCCCGGCGGGAGTACGTACAGTCGACACCGCTCGCTATCGTCGCGGCGAGCCTCGGGCACGTGGACGCCGCCTTCCAGCGCCTGGAACGGGCGTGCGCCGAGCACGATGGAATACTGGTCTACTCGAAAACGCCATCCCTTCCTACGCCTCCTCCAGACCGACCCGCGGATCGAGCGGATTCACCGCTGCGTGGGGTTCCCGGCCAGCTAGTGCGCTAACAGCACGAGTCCATAGTCCCCGACGATCCGGAATCCGATCGCGAGATAGGCAGCGCGGGCCATCGCGTTGCCGGGGTCTGCGAAGAGGACGGCGCGCTGGACGCCCTGCTTCCGCGCCGCGAGCAGCGAACCCGCCACCACGGCGCGCGCATAGCCGCGCCCGCGATGCTCGGCCGGTGTCCAGACGCCGCCGATCTGCACGATGTCCGGCAGCATCGCGTTGAACGCCGAGTATGCCACGGGCGTGGCGCCCGAGAGCAGCAGCCAGTCGGCTCCGCGCTCGTGCTGCAGCAGCACGTCGGCACGGCTCGAGCGACGCAGCTCCGCGTCGTCGACCGCGCCCAGCGCCTCGATGGAGAAATGCGCGCGCCACTCGGCCAGGAGGTCCAGCTCCCCGGCCTCCGGGTGACGGCAGTGGACCGCGCCCGTCGCGAGCACTGAAGGGATGACGAGGCGCGCGAGATCGAGCACGTAGAGCTCGTCGCGGCTGTCCTTGGCGGTGGGCGCCGCCGCGAGGCCGAGCGCCCTCCGAGCCGCGACGACCTGATCCCACGGCCCCGAGAACCCGGTGACTCCGCGGCCCGAGCGACGCACGGCTTCCCGCACCACGGGCGCCGCCTGTGACGGCGCCTGCACGAGCACCATGCCGTTCCAGCAGTGCGCCGCGACACCCGTGATCCGACCTGCGTCGAGTGCGGCCACGTACGTCGCCTGCATCGGCTTCCCGCGGTCGGTGAGTCCCGCGCTGCGAGCGTTGGCGCGCAAGAACATGGACGTCTCGGGGTGCGTCGCGAGAAAGGCGTCGAGGGCGGCCTCGTCGCCGGGGTGGAGCACGCGCACGTCGGACACAGGTCAGTCGTAGACGCAGAAAAAATGTGGCGTGGTCGGCGGCAACCCCGCCATCAGCCGCCAGGCCTCGAGCCACGACGAGCGCGCCTTGGCCGACCGGCGCTCGAGCCCGAGGCCCGCGCGATACTGGGCGATGGCGTTGCGGCGCGCCTGAGGCGCCTCCGGCGCGTAGGCCGTGGTATCGGCGTACTCGTCGCCCTCGCCCGCGGCGAGCGCCACGATATCGGCGTATCCGTCGCCGATCAGGAAGTGGAGCTCGGCTTGGAGTCCCGGGCTCTTGGCACCCGCTAAAAGCGCCTCGCCCTCCCCGATCACCTTACGGAACGCGTCCGCGCCGCCGCCGCACATCCCGTTGAGGTTGAATCCCATGTGCACCTTGTAGAGACGGACCATTTCGCCGATCGGCCCGTCGGAGTCGAGCCGCAAAGCCTGCTCGACCAGATTGTGCGTGTAGTTGTACCCGCCGTCGAGCTCGGAATAAACGAATTCGAATCCGAGCGCCTGAAACGGCGCGAGCGCCGAGCTGTCCTTCCTCTCAAAGCTCGTGGGGGCAGTCGCATCCGCGACGAACAGGGCGGCCGCGCGATGCGCGCTGTCCAACCCCCGGGCTGCGGCGAGCCACGTCCGAAGCGCTGCGACCCGTGCCGAGTCGGGAGCATGAGAGTTCGGCAGCGCCAGGACGGCGGCGGTGGCGCCCGCGCCGAGGCCGGTGCGGTGGGCGGCGGCGGTGAGGCTGGTATCGGCAGCACCGTCGCCGTCGAGGTCGGCCCCGACCTCTGGCGGCGCTGCGAAGTGTGACTGGGGGAAAAACGCGATGCCGAGCACGCGGCGCGGCGCCGTGGGCCCGAGACCGGCGTCGAAGGCGCTCACGATCGTCGCCGAGTCGGCTTCCCACCGACCCATGGTCCGCCAGCCCGCGGAGCCGAAGAACGAAACTCCGAGTTGCAGACTCTCGAACCCCCCGAACCGCCCGAGCAGGCGCTTCTGGGAGTCGCTCAGCACGCGGCCGTAGAAGGAGTCTGGCCCGGGCCGTACCCGGCCGTACACCCGGCCCAGCGCGGCGCGGAGCGCCTCGGCTTTCGCGCGGCCCACGGTCGTGTCGGTGATGGGGGACTCGATCCAGATCGCCGCGAGCAGGCATTGCCGCCGCACGAGATCCGGGCCGGCGGACTCCGCCGGCAGCTCGAGCGACGCCGGGGGTGCCGGCGGATAGAAGTACGCATGGCGGACGACCGGCTCGCCGCCGGGGAGCGTACCTCGAGCGCTCGAGCGTGCGCACCACGGTCGATTGTTGTCTCTATCACGCGCCGGCGCGAAGATCACGAACGAATCGGCGGGGTGGGTGCGCAACCAGTCGGCCGGCGTCCCACCGCCCTGCAGCGCACCGAGCTCCTTCACCACGCGTACCTCGAATGCGCCGGCCTTCGCGTCCGGACCCCGATCCGCGCAACCGCATGTGATTACGCAGAGCAGGAAGACGAGCGAGCGGCGACCTGGCGTCATCACCAGGCGATCAGCCGGACTCGGGCCGCCGCAGCTTGAGAATCTTGAGCGACAGGCTGCGCGCCAGGATCCCCAGCCCGCGGGGGTCGCCCGCACGGCGCGGGACAGCCCGATAGATGAGGATCACGAGGATCCACGTGATCCAACTCGAACGCTCGCTCCACGAGAGGCTCTCGAGCATCAGCCAGGGCTGTGTGAACGCCGCTGTCCACGCTTCCCAGTCGCCCTGTACGAGTGCGATGGGCCGGGCGATCACGCGATTCGATCGATAGCCGTGCGCGCTCGGGCTCGAAAGGTTCCACACGCAGGTGACCTTGCCCCAGCCGTGATTGTCACTCGCGCCCACCACGAGCAGGTCGCGCGCCGCGGCGAGACGCAGCACCTGGGCGCGGGCGTCGGCCGGGAAACCGATTGCCTTTGGTGCGCAGCTGACGATCTCGAACCCGTCGACCCCGGCGCTCACGAAGGCGTCGAGGTCGCCCCAGTGATTGCGCCAGTACTCGGGGAGGGAGGCGATGCCGATCGCACCATGCCGGTGCAGCTCGGCGAAGAGGCGTAGCATCGCCCTGGTGTCGCGACTGAACGCCGCGCGATCGATGAGCGTCACCGTGCCGAGCGCCACGATGTGCTGATCGTAGACGCTCCATTCCACGCCGGGTAGGAGCGGGATCGGCCCGGCGAAGTCCTCGGTGAACAGGACGTTGTGATCGGTTACGTACGACGCGCCGAATCCCTGCGCGGCGTGCCATTCGGCGAGATCCTCGAGCGTCCAGCCCCGGCGGCCGTCGTGCGAGCGATCGGTGTGGGCGTGATAGTCGAGCACGGTAATGGCGGAGTCTGCGACGGCGAGCCTCGGAACCGGTCGGGGAAGGAGGACCGCGGCAACGCCGAGCGCGGGGACGGCGAGCGCGCCCAGCACCGTGGTGAAGGCGCGCCGCCGACGCGAGCCCGGGCGGAGCCATCCCCACAGTCCGAGGACCGGGACCCACACGAAGAGCAGGGCCTTCGCCCGATCGACCGTCAGGAACGTGAGCGTATCGAGCACGTTCGAGAGAGGTGCGAGCGCAGTGTACGTCGCAGGGCGGACGAGATCCGCGTCGACCGGCGGTGTCCCGCCGACGGCATCTAGCACGGGAGGGAGCGGCGACAGAGCCGAGACGAGGATCAGCGCGATGAGTGCGAGAGCGATCGGGTGGCGGCGCAGGAGATTCACTCGTACAATCTTGAGTATGAACGCGACCGGCGCCACGGCGGTGTGCCTCCTCGCCACTCTCCCCGCCGGGCTCGCCTGCAGGCGATCCGAGCGGGCCGGCGCGTCTCGGCCTCCGGCCGACGCCGGAACGGTAGTGATCGTCTACCTACCGTCCAAGATGGCCGACCGTCTGGTGGGCCGGCTCCAAGGGATCGCCGCGCGACACCAGTGGGTGCTCTCCGTCCGCACCGACAGCGCGGCGATGACGGAGGCGGACCTGGTCATCGTGGACAGCGCGGGAACTCCGGTGAGTCGGGTGCGGTCCGGGGCCCACGCCGGTACCCAGGCCCAACAGATTGCGGACGCGGTGCTGCGATGAGCCGGGCCGAGTTCGCCGCGATTCCCGACCTGGTACTCGGCCCGCTCGCTGGGCGGCCCGAAGCCGAGTGGTATCGGGCGCCGCCCGGGAAATGGTGCGCCGCCCAGATCGTTCAGCATGTGGCGATCGGGATCGATACCAGCGGGCGCACGTTCCTGGAGCGGCGCGGCAAGCCACCGATGCGGCGCCGGTCCCGCACCGCGCTGCAGCTTCTCGGCGACATCGTAATGCTGAGGATCGGTTGGATCCCGTCCGGCTTCCGCGCGCCCGACGTCACCCGGCCAGCCGAGCGACCCGAGGCAGCCGCCGTGGAGCGGCTGCTTCGCGAAGGGGTGGCGCGCTTCCTCTCGCTCGAGCGCGAGCTGCTGCCCGCCCGCGCGTCTGATCTGTTCGTCAAGCATCCCCGGCTTGGCGATCTCACCCTGCCGGAATGGCTACGGTTCCACGAGCGGCACTGCGCGCATCACGCGAAGCAGATCCGCTCGCGCCTCGCATCGTGAGCGGAAAGGACAAGCGCAAGCTCACGATACGGGTCCCCAACCCGGACGCGCCCGTGAAGGGGCGCCTCAAAACGCCCTCGCACAAGGTGCATAAGTCCGCGAAGCACTACCAGCGACGGCCGAAGCACCCGCGCCCACCGGCGGACGACGACTAATCCACTGGCGCGCTGGCGGCGTACTTCCTTACGAACTAGGACTGGTACTCGATGCCCGACTACACATATCTGATCGTAGGCGGCGGCATGACCGCCGACGCCGCGGCCCACGCCATCCACGAAATCGATCCCGCCGGTTCGATCGGCATCATTGGCGCCGAGCCTCACCCCCCCTACGACCGGCCGCCCCTCTCGAAAGCCCTGTGGAAGGGTGAGCCCGAGGACAAGATCTGGCGCAAGACCGCCGAGACGAACGCGACCCTTCACATGGGTCGGCGCGTGACGGCGCTGGACCCGCGCGGCCACGGCGCGACGGACGATCGGGGGACGACGTACCGCTTCAAGAAGCTGCTGCTCGCGACCGGTGGGACGCCCCGACGGCTGCCGCTCAAGACCGACCAGATCATCTACTTCCGCACGCTCGATGACTACCGTCGCCTACGCGCCCTCGCGACGCACGACGTGCGGTTCGCCGTCATGGGCGGGGGGTTCATCGGGAGCGAGGTCGCGGCGGCGCTCCGGATGCAGGAGCGAAACGTCACGATGCTCGTCCCGGAAGCGGGCGTGGGCGCCCGCGTGTTTCCGGCTGACCTGGCCGGCTTTCTCGTGGACTATTACCGGAAGAAGGGTGTGACCATGCGGATGGGCGAGGGGATGGCCGGGCTCGACACCCGCGCGGGCTCCTGCGTGGTACGCACTACGACGGGTGGCGACCTCACCGCCGAGGTCGTGGTCGCCGGACTTGGCATCGTTCCCGACGTCGAGCTCGCCGAGGAGGCAGGGCTGGGGGTGGACAACGGGGTCGTGGTGGACGAGTTCTGTCGCACGAGCCACCCAGACATCTACGCCGCGGGTGACGTGGCGAACTTTGCCAACCCGGCGCTCGGCTCGCGGCTTCGAGTGGAGCACGAAGATAACGCCAACACCATGGGACGCATGGCCGGCCAGAATATGGCTGGCGGTGCCACTCCCTATCACCATCTCCCGTTCTTCTACTCAGACCTATTTGATCTTGGCTACGAAGCCGTGGGCGACGTCGACGCACGCCTCGAGACGGTGGCGGATTGGAAGGAGCCGTTCCGGGAAGGTGTGGTCTACTACCTGAAGGCCGGCCGCGTTCGCGGTGTACTCCTGTGGAACACGTGGGGGCAGGTGGACCACGCGCGGGCATTGATCGCGGAGCCAGGGCCGTTCAAAGCGAAGGATTTAGAGGGTCGCCTTCCGGCCTAACCGATCCTCTCGCATTCGTGCATCCATCCGAGTGGTCGACGACGTCATCTCTTCAACGAGCAGTAGCCTGTCACGTCGATTCCGTGCTGGTGCGCCAGCAGGAGGACGGCCATGTGGACCCTCACTCCCTCGAAACTCTTGCTCTCAGCGGGGATCGCGCTCGGCGCCCTCGTACTGGTAGGCAGTCGCGGCTTGCCCCATTCGAACGGCGCCGCGTCCTCCGGGTTCGATAAAACGATCGACGATAATGCCGCTCGGATGGTGCTGGAGGGGCGGCAGATCTTCCGTTTCGACGCCTTCGGCGACGAAGCGTTCTGGGGCGACGCGCTGCGCCTGCATCAGGCCATCGCTGGGGACAAGAACGGCGGGGTCGGCCCGGGGGTGAGCCCGAAAACCGCGCTCGCTGTCGGCCTCAAAGTAGATCTCGACGCGCTTCCGCTTGCTTTACAGCAGCAGCTCAAGGCGGGCCAGGTCAACCTCGACGACCCGGCGACGACCTTGGCGCTGCTAAAGCTCAACGCGGTCGTCGGGGTCACGGGGTTTTTCAATGCCGCTGGAGCTCTTCGGTCGCTCGGCATCCAGTGCGCCTTCTGTCACTCAACGGTGGACGATGCCTTCGCGCCCGGCATCGGTCGCCGATTGGACGGCTGGGCCAATCGCGATTTGAACGTCGGGGCCATCGTCGCGCTCGCGCCGAACCTCAGACCGTTCACCGATCTCCTGGGTGTGGACGAGGCCACCGTCAAGAAAGTGCTGGCGAGCTGGGGGCCGGGTCGTTTTGACGCCGAGCTCGACAAGGACGGGAAGGCGTTCCGCCCCGACGGTAAGCAGGCCGGCACGCTGATCCCGCCCGCCTTCGGCCTCGCAGGCGTCAACCTCCACACGTGGACCGGGTTCGGGTCAGTCCCGTACTGGAATGCCTACGTCGGCGCGACCGAGATGCATGGCTCAGGAACGTTCTTCGATGCGCGCCTGGGCCGCGCGGGCCAGTATCCGGTGTCGGCCAAGAGCGGGTCGCAAGACACGCGCGGGAAACCGGACCGGCTGACAGCGAAGCTCGCCGCGCTGCACTTCTACCAGCTCTCGATCCCGGCGCCCAAGGCGCCTGACGGCTCGTTCGATCGGGTCGCCTCGGGCCGCGGGAAAACGTTGTTCGACACCAGGGCGAAATGCGCCACCTGCCACGTACCGCCGCTGTTTACGGAGCCCGGGAACAATCTGCACGCGCCCGCCGAGGTCGGGGTGGACGGGTGGCAGGCCGATCGCTCGCCGACCCACATGTATCGGACCGCGCCGCTGGCCGGGTTGTGGTCGCATCAGAAAGGCGGGTTGTATCACGACGGTCGCTTCGCAACCTTGCTCGACCTAGTGAGCCATTACGACGGCTTGCTCAAGCTCCGCCTGAGCGAACAAGAGAAACGCGACTTGGTGGAGTACCTGAAGTCGCTGTAACGGGTCAGAGCCGGTAGCCCGCCGCCAGGTTCAGATGGTTGGCCGTGAACTTGCCACTCGGGTATGTGGTCTCGAGTCTCCGGAACTCGAAGCCGAACACGAGGGGCCCGCGCGGCCGCACCTCGACGTGTCCTTCGCACACGAAGTTCTTGAGCCGGGGCTGCGGGTTGGCGGGGGTGGACGACAAATCACGGTCGTCGGGGTCGTCCAGACCGCAGCCGCCGCCGAGCATCACTTCTGGTTTCGGCCGCACATTGAGCTGACCCCAGCCGCCCTTGGTTCGTACCGCCGCTCCGGTGGGCCCGAAGTTCTGCCCGATCCCGCCCCCGCCCAACCCCGCCAGCGCCTTCCCCGTGAATGCCTCCCCCAAGATCTCGACGGGGCCGAGCTTGACCCGCGTGTCCGCGGTGAGCGCGCGCGACTGGAAGAAGCTGTCCGCCGCCGCGAGCCAGCCGAGGTGACCGCCAATCGCGATCTCGCTCGGGTCGTCCGTCGGTCCCCAGCCCAGTCGGACCCGGGCCTGCAGGTAAGGGCGACGGCTCCGTTCGGCCGAGTCCGGTTGCGTATTGAAAAGCCCCTGCACGGTGCCGGCCGTCGGGGCGAGGACGGCGATCTGCTCGGCGAGGCGCAACGTGTACCCCTGCTCCACGGTGACGCGGAACTGAGGTAGCCACAGCCACAGGTTCCCCGCACCAGCGAAGTCCGGGAACCCCACGGACGCGAGCGAGTGGGGACTGCGTTCCGCTACGAGCGGTGACTCCTGTCCGAACAAGAGCTGCGCATGCGCCCACGATACCATGCCGACCGCGCGCCGCAAGCGCAGCACCGGAAAGGTGCGTCCCCCGGTCGACGGCTGCTGCCCGCCGTAGAAATCGACGTCGACCTCGCCGGAAAAGCTGCCGCGCAAGACGTCCGGGTCCGTGACGAAGACGCCGAGTCGCGTCTGACGGATGGTGCCGCCGGCGCCACCCGCGGGCGGGAGGGTGTCCACGAACTGGGGCACGTCGACGTTGTTGACGCGCGCATTGGTGAAAAAGCCGTTCACGAGCACCAGTCCCGTGAACTCCACGGTCCGCTTCGCTTCGGGAGGCGCGGGCGTCGCGGGAGGTGGTGGCGGCGGCGGAGGCGTGGGGGGCGGAGGCGTCTGCGCCGCGAGCGGCACCGCGACGGCGATCAGCGCGACAGGGAGCATGGCCCGCATCTCGGGCTCCTGGCGGTTTCGGTACGACTACAGTAAGCTGCAACGCCTCAAGCGCAAAGGGGAACGAGCCGAGTGACGCGTTGGGTCGCGATGCTGGTGGGTGTGAGTTGCGTCGTAGTGGCACGCCGGGGTGCCGCGCAGGGCGGGGTCGTCGGAGCAAAGGCAGGGGGGGGCCGCATCACCGGTCGCGTCACGCTGCTCGAGAAGGACGGCCGGCCGTCCCGGGACCTGGGGGCTGCGGTAGTGTACCTCGAGGCCACCACGCCGGTGGCTCGGGCGATGACGGCCGACGTCGCGATCAACGACAAGGAGTTCGTCCCCCGAGTCGTGGTCGTGCCTGCGGGCTCGACTGTCCGCTTCGTGAATCACGATCCCTTCGATCACAACGTGTTCTCGGCGTCGGAAGCGAATCCCTTTGATCTCGGGACGTACGGGCGCGGCGAGACGCGGGCGTGGACGTTCGCGGGACCCGGCCTGACGCGTGTCTTCTGTAACGTCCACCCCCGGATGGTGATGTTCGTCCAGGTCATGGCGGGCCGTTACTTCACTCAACCAGGGGCGGACGGGAGTTTCGAGATCGACGACGTCCCCGCCGGCCGCTATGTGCTGCACGTCTGGCACGAGCGGAGCCCCCAGGTTGCGCAGGACGTGCAGGTCACGGCGGCCGGCGCGGCGGGCATCGACGTGCAGCTCGACGCGCGCGGCTTCCACTGGGTGCCACACAAGAACAAGTACGGCAAAGACTACCCGACAAATGCCGGACGCGAGCGCTACTAGAACGGCTCGGCTCGGACTCGGCGCGAAGATCTTCATCGCCGCCACGCTGTCCGTGGTGGGCGTCTTGGGGGTGACGCTCGGGCTCACCTCGCTCTCGGCCGACCGCACGGCCGACGAGTCGATCCGGCGGGCCTTGGCGGGGGTGCGTCGTGGGGTTCAGGCATTCCTGACGGGGCGCACCGCGACGTTCGTGGGGATGAGCGCGGTGTCCGCGGAGGTGCCGCAGTTCCGCGAGCGCCTGCTCAAGGCGTCCGAGCGGAGCAACGTGCTCGACCAGGCCGAGGAGTATCGCCACCTGCTCAACGCGGCCTGGGTGCTCGTCACCAGCGAGCGCGGCATTCTCGTGGCGCGAACGGACTACCCTGCCGAGTCGGACATCGACCTTTCCCGCGGTGCCCTGATCGCGAACGCCCTGTCGGGCGATGAAACCAGTGGGGCCTGGCTGGACGAGCGGCTGCGCAAGCTGTTCATCGCGGTGGCGGTCCCTCTCCGCGCCTCACCCACCGCCACGCCGCAGGGGGCGTTGGTGGCCGCCTACGCCATCGACGACAGCCTGGCCCAGGAAATCAAGCAGGCGACCACCACCGACGTGGTGTTCTTCGCCCTGGACACGCTGAACCGGCCGTACATCGTCGGCACCACGCTGCCACGCGACGCCGTGGAGCCCGCGCTCGTGGCCGACACCGGCGCGATGGGCGCGCTGGCGCGCGACTCCGCCGGCACGGAGGTCGCCGCGAACGTGGCGGGTGAGCACCTGATCGGCCTCGCCAGTCCGATCCGCTCGGCGGGCGGCGACGCGTTCGGCGGCTTCGTGGCGTTCCGCTCGCACGACCGAGAGCTCGCGGCATTCCGGGCACTGCAGCGCACCATCGGCTTCGCGGTGCTCCTCGGTCTCCTCCTCGCGCTCGCCTCGGCATATGTCCTGGCCCGACACATCGCGGGTCCGATTCGCCGGCTCGCACTCGCGACCCGCCGCGTGCAGGACGGCGACTACACCGTCGATGTAGAGGTTTCAAGCGCAGATGAGATCGGTATGCTGTCCCAGGCGTTCAAGAGCCTCGTCGCCGACCTGAAGGAGAAGGCGGACCTGGTGGAGTACATGATGTCGGCCGCCGGGGCGGCGCCCACCGAGCAGGTCAAGGCTCCGCGTTCCTCGCTTGCTCCCGCGGGCACGGTGCTCCGGCCCGGAACCGTGTTCGCCAATCGGTACGAGGTGAAGGAGATCCTGGGGACGGGAGGCATGGGGGTGGTGTATCGGGCGTTCGATCGCGAGCTGCAAGAGGCCGTTGCGATCAAGACGCTTCGTCCGGAATCACTCGCGGGCGACGGGGTCGCGCTGGAGCGCTTCAAGCAGGAGATCCGCCTGGCGCGCAAGATCGCCCACCGCAACGTGGTTCGGACGTACGACCTGGGCGAGGTGAACGGCACGTACTACCTCACGATGGAGTACGTCGAGGGCACGTCGCTCAAGCAGCTGATCGGCGTCCGGGGACAGCTACCCGTGCCCGTCGCCGTAACCATCGGCAAGCAGCTGTGCCGGGCGCTCGAAGTGGCGCACGAGCAGGGCATCATCCATCGCGACATCAAGCCCCAGAACATCGTGGTCGAGCCGAGCGGCTTCCTGAAGGTCATGGACTTCGGCATCGCGCGACTCGCGACGCGCGCCAAGGACCAGGGCCTGACGCAGGAGGGCCTGTCGATCGGCACGCCGGACTACATGTCGCCCGAGCAGCTCTCGGGGATGGAGCTCGACGCGCGCAGCGATCTCTACTCGGCCGGCGTTGTGCTGTTCGAGTGCGTCACGGGGCGGGTGCCGTTCGAGGCCGACACGATGTACGCCCTGATCGCGAAACAGCTCGAGGAGGAGCCGCCGGATCCACGAAGGTTCAACGCCGAAGTGCCGGAATCACTGTCACGGGTGATTCGGAAGGCGATGGCGAAGGAGCCGGCCGGGCGGTTTCAGGCGGCGGCCGAGATGCACGACGCGCTGGAGGCGATCGGCTAGATACCTCCGAACCAGGGATACCCCTGGTCCTCCCAATACCCGCCCGGCCGCTTGTCCGTGAACGTCATCGATACGAGATACTTCGTCAGCTTGTATCCCAGCTTCGTGGGGGAATACAGGCGCAATGGCGCTCCATGCGCGGGCGGCAGCGGGTGGTCGTTCATGCCGTATGCGAGGATCGTCTGCGGATGCAGCGCGCTCGCCAGGTCCCAGCCGTTCGAGTACCCCGCATCGAAAGACGCGAACTGGATGAAGCGCGCTCCCGCGGGCGGGCGACACCGCTCCACGATCGCCGACACTGGCACGCCGTGCCAGCTGGCGATCGCGGACCATCCTTCCACGCAATGGTGTTTCACCGTGTACGACACGCGAGGCATCGCCATCAGGTCGTCGAGCGAGAGGTCGAGCGGTCGTCCCACCATGCCATCCACCCGCAGCCGCCACGCACCGGGGTCGCGGAGCATCGGCATCATGTCGGAGATGAAATAGCTCGGGAGCATCGCGCTCCGCTCGCTCGGGTCGTAGGTGCGCGCGAGGCGCGTGGGAGAGAAAAGGATCTTCTCGCCCACCCAGTCGTTCACGCGGCTCCAATCGAGCAGCGCCGGGCGAATGAGACGGCCGCCGTCCCAGCCGCACGCCGCCAGGACCGACGCCGCGCCGCCCGCAAGGCTGATCCGCACGAACGCGCGTCGATCGAGGCCCTGTGTCTGTTGGTCAGTCATGGCTCGGGAATCTCCCGCGGTACCAGCCGGTCAGCATCGCGCGCAACGAGGCCGGATCCACGACGAAGACCAGGATGATGTGGGTGATCGTGAACCCCACGAAGATCCAGACGATCCAGAAATGCCAGTAGCGGGCGGCTTGAAATCCGCCGAACAGCGCGGTGAGCCAACCGAGCTGGGTTGGCTTGTAGAGGGCGAGGCCGGTGAGTACGGCAAGCGCGCCGAGCACGATCACGCTGGTATAGGCGAGCTTCTGCAACGGATTGTGCTTGCCCTGGGGTGGATGATCGCGCCGGAGGCGCAGGTAGTACTTGACCATCTGCACGGCCCCCGGCACGTCGCGCGGCAGAAACAGCAGCGCGCGCCACTCGCCACTCTTCACGAGATAGGCGAGATACAGCAGGCCCAGCGTGACGAGCGGCCACATGAGCGCGAAGTGCCAGTTCAGGGCTCCCGCGAGCCAGCCGCCCAGCCTGCTCCAGTGCGGCCACTGTGTGCCGTCGAAAGGGCTCGGCAGCAGGGGGCCGCCGCGGCTTCCAAACCGCGCGTAGGCTTCATAGATCTGGAGGCCGCTCGCGATCATCCCGGCGAGCACGAGGACGGTCGCCCAGTGCGTGAGGCGAACGATCCAATGGTGGCGGCGGACGAGCGTCCGTGGGGGAACCGCGGGTGGCGCGGGCGCCGGGCTGTCGCTCATCGGCTGAATATATTTCCCGGCATGAGGCCCGTCATCTGGATGGCCGCGCTCGTGTCGCTGGCGGCGTGTCAGATCCGCCCGTTCGCGAAAAGGACGCCGCGAGGGGACTCGACGGATGTCGCCCGGCTTGTCCCGCAGGGCTCGGTCGACAGCACGCTGCTCATCCCCCGAGTGATCACGGAGCCGAGCGTGGTGCTGTTCTGGTTGCGCGCCGCCGACACCCTGGGGCCGGACGACCGGACGGACACGTTCGACGACCTCAAGTATTACACGGAGCAGGTCGCTCCCGCCTTGGAGGCCAGCGGGATCCGGCTCCTCGCGACCAACGCCGACACCGTGTACGTCTCTGCTCCCGACACCAAGCGCCGCACGATCCTGCTGTCGGGCCTCGATTACCCCTACGGCTACCTGCTGATCGAACCGGGCGGTCCCGAGCGGATCCTCACGGGCGTGTACGCGGACCAGGATCTGATGGACGAGCTCCGCGCCTATTTCGACCTGCCGGACGACAGCACCAGCGCTCAGCCGCGGATCACGACCTGAGCTCTCCAAACCTGATTCTCGCCGGTGGTGATGTGCTGTTGCACAACGGCGGGTGGGAGGTCGTCCGGGCGGACGTCTTTGTCCGGGATGGCCGGATAGCCGGCATCGGAAAGGCGGGCCAGGAGCCTCAGTCCCAGGTCCGGGACTGCAGCGGCTGCCTGATCATCCCCGGCCTGATCCAAGCACACGTTCACCTCTGCCAGACGCTGTTTCGGGGGCTCGCCGACGATCTGCGGCTCGAGGACTGGCTGGTCCGCCGCATCTGGCCCCTCGAGGTGGCCCACACCGAGGAAACCGTCTACTGGTCCGCCCTCCTCGGTGCCGCGGAGCTCGTGCTCGGCGGCACGACCGCGATCCTCGACATGGAGACCGTCCGTCACACCGGGCGCGCGTTCGAAGCGCTTGAGCGCGTTGGGATCCGCGCCACTGCCGGCAAGTGCCTGATGGACGCTCATCCCGAGGGCGCCCCGCTCGAGCTCGCGGAATCGACGGATGCGGCGCTGTCCGAGGCCGAGGCACTCGCCCAGCGTTGGCACGGCGCCGCGGGAGGCCGCCTCCGCGTGTGCTTTGCACCGCGCTTCGTGCCCAGCTGCTCGGGACCGTTGCTCCGCGCCGCGAGCGATCTGGCGGAGCGGTTCGACGCGCAGCTTCACACCCACGCAGCCGAAACGATCGTGGAGCGCGAGACGGTACTCCGCACCACCGGACTCGAGGAGATCGCGTATCTCGATTCGGTCGGCATCGCCGGCCCCCGAGCGGCGCTCGCCCACTGCGTGTGGGTGGACGGGCACGAGACCGCGCGGCTGGCTCGGCAGGGCACGACGGTGGTCCATTGTCCCTCATCCAACCTGAAGCTCGCGAGCGGCGTGGCGAAGATCCCGGAGCTCCTCGCGGCCGGGTGTCGCGTGGCAATCGGCGCCGACGGCGCGCCGTGCAACAACCGGCTCGATGTATTCGCCGAAATGCGCCTCGCCGCCTTGATTCAAAAGCCCCGGCTCGGGGCCGACGCGCTCCCGGCGGGGCAGGTGCTCGAGCTTGCGACGCTCGGTGGCGCGTGCGCGCTCGGGCTCGAGCGCGAGATCGGATCCATCGCCCTCGGCAAGCGCGCCGACTTGGTGGTGCTCGATCTGCACGAGCCCCACCTCCATCCGGCGGTCGGTGATCCGGTGTCGCTGGTCGTGTACACGGCGCGCGCGAGCGACGTGCGCGACGTGTTCGTCGATGGGCGGCCGGTGGTGCTCGGGCACGACCTGATCACCGCGCCAATCGAGGATATCGTGCGCGAGTCCGACCGCTGCGCGTCGGAATTGCGAAGCGCGGCGCGGCTATCATGAGCGCCGGTCGTTCGTCTTCTCCAATCAGGAGGGTCTCGATGCAAAACACTCGCTTACTCACCGCCGCGATGGTCCTGGCCCTCGGCTGCGGTCAGGCCGAGACGCCGGAGCAGCAAGCGGCCCGGATCGCCCACGAATCGGAGGCGGCCAAACAGGCCATCGATGCCAAGAATGCCACATGGGCCGGACTCACTGCCGCGGGCCATTGGGATTCGATCGCTCATTACTATCACACCGCCGCTGTGGCCCTCCCACCCAACATGGGCGCCATCCGGGGGCACGAGGCCGTTCGGGCGTTCTTCGCGTCCGTAAACGGGATGTCGAGCCCGCCTCCGACGCTTGCCGTGCGGGCCGAGTCGGTGTGGGCGAACGGGCCGGTCGCGACGGAGCTAGGTCGATGGACCTTCACGTGGCCCGCCGGTGCCAAGCGGCCGCCGGGAACGACCATAGCCGATTCCGGCAAGTACATCGTACGCTGGGTGAAAGAGGGCGGGGACTGGCTCATGGTTCAGGACATCTGGAATAGCGACTCGCCCGTGCCGACGCCGCCAGCCAAACGGTAGCGGCGCCGGACGCCGTGACGCTATCTCCCGTGGTGGCGCTCCTGCTCGCCGCGCACACCCCCGCGGACACGGTCGCCGCGGGGGTGCTGTACCAGGCGTGGTGCAAGTCGTGTCACGGGGCGGACGGGCGTGGCACGCCCGCGGCGACGACGCGGCTCGAAGTCCCCCCGGCCAATCTGAGGGACTGCAAAGGGAGCACAGCGGAGACCGAACGCCGCTGGGTCGGTATCGTGACCCAGGGGGGAGCCGCGTTCGGGCTCTCGCTCGACATGCCCGCGTTCGGCGATGCGGCGACGCCCGAGCAGATCCGCGCCGTGGTCCGATACGCCCGCTCACTGTGCGGCGAGCTCGGCTGGCCGCCGGGCGAGCTGAACTTTCCACGAGCGTTCCTCGTCGAAAAAGCCTATCCCGAGGACGAGGTCGTGATCGCCGACGAAGCCCACGGCCAGGAGTTGATCTACGAGCATCGGCTGGGTAAGCGGTTTCAGATGGAGGCGAGCGTCCGCTCGGCGTTTGATGGACTCCCCAACGTGTTCGACGGCGTGAGCGGAGTCTTGAAGTTCAACGCGTGGCACAGCGTCGAGCGCCACACGCTCGCGACTGTCGGATTCGAAGCCTCGCCCCCCCTGGGCCGGCAGCCGGCCTGGGAGGCGGAGCCCTTTTTCTCGTTCGGCGCGGCGCCCGCGTCAGCGGTCGTCCTGCAGGGCGAGATCGTGACGAGCTGGGAAGAAGGCGCGGGCCTCACGGCCTGGTCGTACCGCCTCGGCGTGGGTCGGGAGATCGGCCGCGTTGTCCCGATGGTCGAAGCGGGGTGGACGGTTCCGAGGCAGGGACAGAGTACCCTGTCGATATATCCGCAGATGTGGGTGCGGCTGTCCCGGCTGGGACACGTGGCGGCCTCCGTCGGCGCCGAGCTGCCCGCCAAGGGGCCCGAGCCGCGGCATCCGCGGCTCATCGCCTTCGTTTTGTGGGACTACGGGGACGCGCCGCTATTTCGTGGGTGGTGACGATGCGCCGTTCACGTTGAAGCGTTGAATCGTCTCGCTGAGCTTGGCGGCCGCGACGGACAGATGTTGTGAGGTCGTGGTGAGCTCACCAAGCGAGGCAATCTGCTCCTCCGTGGCCGCGGAGGCCTGCTCGGCTCCGAGTGCCGCGGTTTCGGCGATCCCCGCGACTTCCTCCATCCGCTGCACCACGTCGCGAATGCGCCGCGCCTGCCCCTCGGTCTCTCCCGCGAACGCACCGGCGAAGCGTACGGTGGTGTTGAGATCGCCGAAGATGGCGTCCAGCGCCTGCCGGACCGCTGCCGACACGACGCCCACGCCCTCGGCCGTCCGCCGGCCCTCCCCCATCGCGGCGATCACCTCGCCGATCTGGTTCTGCGTCTGGCGCACGCGCGCGCGCACTTCCTCCGCCGTGCGTGCGCTCTGCTCGGCCAGCTTCCGCACTTCGTCCGCCACCACACGGAACCCGAGGCCGTGCTGCCCCGCCCGCGCCGCTTCGATCGCCGCGTTCAACGCCAGCAGGTCGGTCTGGCTGGCGATCCGGGTAATGGCGTCCACCAGCTTCCCGATCTCGCGCGAGCCCTCCTCCAGCCTGGTGGCCGCCGCGGACACCTGGTCCAGGTGATTGACCAGCGTTACGAGCAGCTCGCTGGCACGGGCGATTTCGACGCCGTGGCGTTGCGCCTGTTGTGCCACGTCGGAGATCTGGCGCTCCGCTTCCTGGGCCCGCGTGTGCAGCTGCGCCGCGACGCCGGCCGCTGCCTCTGAATCTTCCCGCCCGTGACTGATGAGCTGGCGCTGTCGGGTCGTACCGTCCGAGAGCTGCTGCGCGGTTGCCGAGATCTCCTGGGATGCGGCCTGAAGCTCCTGCGCGGATGCGGCAAGCTGCTCCGCCATGGCGGCGAGGTCCTGAGATTGCTGCTGCACCTGTCCCACGATGCCGGCGATCGCCTCGGTGGTCCGGTTCACGCTCACGCCCAGGAATCCCAGCTCGTCGAGCTCGTCGTCTTGAACCTTTACCCGCAGGTCGCCCCCCTCGACCTGGGCTAGCGTCTCCCGCGCCGCCCGAAGGCGGTCGACGAGGCGCGTGAGCATCGGGACCAGGACGACGCACGCGAACGCCAGTACGAGCGTCTCCTGTGCGAACGCGCTCCACGCCCAGCCCGACGATCCCTGGCTGACGCGGACTGCGGTGACGAGCCCGAATCCGGTGACGTTCACCAGCAGGGCCTGCCACGCCTCGGTCTGCCCGAGGTAGAGCGCTGCCTGGAGCGGCGCGATCAGATACGCGACGTACAGGAGGTGGCCGGTCGGTCCGAGCGCGTAGACGACGGTTGAGATCATCGCCGCGCCTATGGCGATGTTGAGGTAGGCGAACCAGCCGTGGAAGGTGCGGTCCCGCGCGGTGCGCAGCATGCCGTAGTTGACGGCTGCGAAAACGACGGTGAAGGCCAGGATGAAAGCCAACGAGACGTGCACCATGCCCAAGACGCGGACGCTCGCGAGGAGCAGTACGCCGATTCCAACGAACCCCCAGCGCGCGCGGGTGTTGGCCAGCACGTACTGGCGCTGCTTGGCACGCTCCTCGTCGGCGAACTGCTGGGCGAGATCGGCCGCGTCGGGCATGGGAGGGAAAATGCCCCGGCTCGAAGGGCGGGGGTAGAGGCCCTACATCCGGAGCAGGTAGCTCAGCTTGAGGAAGAAGCCGTCGTCGGTACGAGACAGGTTCCGGAATTGGAACGCCTCCGTCTCGGTGAGCGATGCCCCGTACCCGACGAACAGGACGGTCCCGGGGGTGGGCTTGTACGAGAACAGCACATCGTTGCGGAAATCGTTGGTGACCGACGGGGCGGCGGCGCTGCCGTTCACGAACAGTGGCTGCCCGGTGCGCGGATCGCGCAACGCGACCTGGTCCTGCGCCACGTACTGCCCCACGTAGCGCACGAAAATCGCCCGCGACACCTGGTACTCGAGCTTGAGGCGGGGGATGTTGGCGGTCGAGAAGCGGCTCCCGTCCTGCGCCCGCGTGAGCCGCTGGTGGACCCAACGGGCTTCGATCCGCAGCGACGGCGTGGGGCGAAACTGTGTGACCGTCACGAGCGTCACCTGACGCCCCTCGGACGCTTCGGGAAAGAGGGGCGTGGCTCCTACCCCGAACGACGCACTCTCGGTGATCGCCCGATTGGGCGTGTTGATCGTGAGCGACGCCGCGGGCAGATGATACAAGGGGTGCGGCACTACAAAGGGGGCCGCGCCGACCGTGTACCCTGCGTAGTCCGCCGGGTCGAATCCGAAATGGTCCAGGCTCAGGTTGAGGATGCCCTGCCATCCACCGCGCAGGTTCGCGATCCAGAAGTTCTGGAGCGTATCCTCCAGCGTGGGGCCCAGCCGACCGAAGTCCTCGTATTTCCAAATGGGGGCGTATCCCACAATGCCCGTCAGTTGCTCGACGAGCGCGCCCGGACGTCCGTACCAGGTGAACCGGTTGAAGGTCCGGACCGCCACGATATCGGTGCGGTTTACAAATCCGCTCGTGTCCTGGAAATTGCGTTCCAGGCCGAGTAGCTCGAAGTGGTTGCCATACGCGCGCCCGGTGCGGTCGGCGAACGTGATGTCCCACAGCTTGCCCGCGCGTCCTCCAGCGGCGTCCCGCGTCCAGGCACCCGCGACCTGTACTGACGAGAACCAGATGTTGCGCCACACCAGGCGTGCGTCCACGCCCAACACACGGTTGTAGTCGTCGCCGTCGATGCGGTCCGTGTAGGCGGCGCCGACCGTGGATGTCGGTCCGAGGTCGCGCCGCAGGCGGAGCATGTTGTAGACGGGGTTGGCGCCGGTCGTCGACTGGTCACTGTTGTCCGCGGCGCCGAGGTAGGCGATCCCCATTCCTCCGACCTTGCCCGCGAGCTTCGCGCCAAATACCGGCTGCGCGATACGCCGCATGTAGATCAGCTGGTTAGGAGTGTCGAACTGCTCGAGACCCTCGAGAAAGAATGGTCGCTTTTCGGGATAGAAGAGCGCGAACCGCTGGTTCAGGGTCACCTGGCCGACGTCGGCTTCGACCTGCGAGAAGTCGGGGTTGGCCGTTCCCGTCATGCCCAGGTTCTGCGTCACGCCCCAGCGCACCGTGCCCGCGACCTCGGGGGTGCCGCGATACTCGTACCCCCTGGGCCTGGGCGTGCCGTCCACTTTGGTCGTGAATTCCGGTGTGAGGTCGAGGACCAGACCGCGTCGCAGCTGCGTGAGCCCGACGAGACGGCCGGACTGGATGAGGAAGCTCGCGTTGGCCCGGACCGCTGGCGTCCAGGTTTCCTCGTACCCCGAATGTTGAGTCTCCCGCACGATCTGGATGCCCCAATCCTGCGGATCCGTGCTTTGGTATCGCAGGCTCTTGAACGGGATCCGCACCTCGACCTCGTACCCCCAGTCAGTCACGTGCCCACGCGACTCGTAGACGTAGTCCGGGTTCAAGTCGATGGTCGCGTCGAACCGCCCCCCGGCGCTCGGTCCGCCTGCTGCGCCCGCGTTCACGCCGTCGCTCCACACGCCGTCTTCCTGAACACCCAGCGGGTTCACGGCAAACATCGTGGCTCGCCGATGGTCGAGGTACGTGTCGAGCAGGATCTCGATGCGGTCATCCGTATCGATGTTGTCGCGGTCGGCGAGCGTGGCCCGGACCACGTGGCCGTGCGCCTCGTAGGCGCGGATCCCGAAGTAGATGGCATCGGGGGCGTACCACACGAGCACCGCGGTCGAATCGTCCGCGGGACGGCCGTCCACCGGGCGGTACAGCGAGAAGCCCGTGAGCACCGCCGCGCGATTCCACACCGGCTCGTCCAGGACGCCGTCGATCTTCACGACATCCTCGAAGCGCGGGATGCGAACGTCGAGCTGTTTCGCGAGCCCGCTGTAGGTGGGACCGGGGTCCGTTACCCCGGTCTGCAGCGCCAGCAGAAGGGCGAACATGGGGAAAAAATATGCGTGGTGCGTGGTGCGTGGTACTATCCGGAAATGGCGACCAACGTGGTGCGCCCGTCGGCCTACGAACCGTCAGCCACCACGTACCACGCACGACGCACGGCCTTCTGGAGGCCGACTATTCGTATCTCAGCGCCTGAATCGGATCGAGGCTCGCCGCGCGACGGGCCGGCCAGATGCCGAAGAAGAGGCCGACGGCGGCGCTGAAAACGAAGGCGAGGAGGATAGCGAGGGGCGAGATCAGCGTGTTCCAGTGCGCCAGCTTGGACAACACCACGGCGCCGAACGATCCGATCAACACGCCGATCAGCCCGCCCACGAGGCACAACACGAGCGCCTCGACCAGGAACTGGAAGAGGATGTTGAAGCGTGTGGCGCCGAGCGCCTTCCGCACGCCGATCTCGCGGGTGCGCTCGGTGACCGACACGAGCATGATGTTCATGATCCCGATGCCGCCGACGAGCAGGCTCACGGCCGCGATGCCCGCGAGTAAGTACTTGAACGTGTCCGTGGTTTGCTGGAGCGTCGCCAGGATATCGGTCTGGTTGCGGATCTGGAAGTCGTTGTCCTGGCCGGGCCGGATCTTGTGCTGGCGCCGCAGCACCCGCTCGATTTCGATCATGGCGAGGTTCATCGATTCCAGATCCTGCACCTGCGCGGTGACGTCGCGCAGCCGGTCGGTGCCCATCACGCGATAGCGCGCCGTCTGGAGCGGGATCAGGATCTGCTCGTCGGGATTGAAGAACGAGCCCTGCGAGCCCTTCTCCGACAGCACGCCGATGATCTCGAAGGAGATGCTGCGGATCATGATCTCCTGCCCGATCATCGCGTCGCGGTTCGAGTTGAGCATCTGGGGCACGGCGGACCCGAGGACCGCCACGCGACGACGCGCGGCATCATCCCCGGCGGTGAACATGCGGCCGGAGGTGATGGTGTAGTTGTGCACGGTCGCGTAGTTGGGCGTCGTGCCCATGACGGTGACGTTGATGTTTTGGTCGGCCTTCTGCACCTGGAGATTGCTCGAGAGCTCGGGCACGACGGCGCTCAGGTACCGGGCGTTGTTCGCCAACGCCGTGTCGTCGTCCATAGTGAGGCTCACGCGGTTGCCGCTCGCCACGCCGCGCATAAAGCTCTGGCCCGGGTAGATGCTCAACAGCGTGGGCCCGAGCGCCTGAATCCGGTCCTGCACCGCTTTCTGCGCGCCCGAGCCCAGCGCGATCATCGTGATCACGGCGCCCACGCCGATGATGATGCCGAGCATGGTGAGGAGGGAGCGCAGCTTGTTCGCGCGCAGCGCCTCGAGCGCGACCCGAACGATCTCGCCCAGCAGCATCTCAGCGACCGCCCGTCAGCACGATCACCGTGTCCTTGTCGGAGAGCCCCGCTGTTACCTCGATGTAATCCTGATCCGTGAGGCCCGTGCGAATCGGCACGGCGGCGATCTTCCCTCCGCGTACGGCGAACACGATGTAGCGCCCGGTGCTCGCGCCCTTGACCGCCGTGGAGCCACCTGCCGCCGAGGCCTGGAACTGCGCTCGGACCTGCGCGAGCACGGCTTGCTCGGCCGGCGTGAGATCCTGCCCCATCATCCGCTTCGCGAACGCCACCTTCACCTGCTCGGCGGTGACGCCTTGCGGAAGCGTGATGACGCGGCCTCCAGGCATCGTGAAGGTCGCCCCACCCGGTTTCAGCTCCGCGGCGTGCAGCTTGCCGCCGTCCGTGAGCGGCGTGTCGGCGCTGGCGCGCGGCGCCGGGTCTCCGGCGCCCGCCGACGCGAGCTGCTGTTGGACCGTCTGCAGGTTGAGGCCGAGCACGCCCGCCGCCGACGCCACGTCGCGCGACGTCCGCAATGCCGCATTCGGCACGGCGAGCGTGCCTTGCCGCTGACCGATATGGATCTCGACCTCGGTATTCATCCCGGGCTTGAGCACGTGCCCGGCGTTCGGAATGTTCACCTCGACCGGGAACATCGTCACGTTCTGCGTGACCTGAGCCTGCGGCTCGATCTTCAGGACGCTGCCATCGAACGTGCGGTTGGGGAACGCGTCGACGGTGATCGTCACCGGCATGCCGGGCTGCACCTTGCCGACATCGGTCTCGTCTACCAGCGCCGACACCTGCACGGTGTCGAGGTTCGCCATCTTGAGGATGACGGTGCCGCCGCCCACGTCATTCGTCGGACTCGAGATGACGGTGCCGAGCACCGCATCGAGCTCGAGTACCGTGCCAGTGATCGGCGCCCCGACGTGTGTGTCCTCCCAAGCGTCCTTGGCGGTCTGCAGGTTCGCCTGCGCGGTGACCACGGCCGCCTGGGCCGTCGCGGCGGCGAGCTGCGCGGAATCGTACCCCGCCTGCGTGATCGACTGCGTTTGATACAAGGCCTCACTCCGCTTGAGCTGCGCGGTCGCGTTGTCGAGCTGCGCCTTCGCCACCGTCAGATTCGCCTCTGCCTGGGTCAGGTTGTTCCGCGGGATGCGCGGATCGACCTTCGCGAGCAGCTGGCTCTTCTTGACTTCGTCACCGGTCTGGACCGGCATGTCGATGATCTCACCCGAGGCCTTGGATTTGACGCTCAAGGTGAGGATCGGCTGGATCACGCCGGAGGCAGTCGCGGACACGACGATGTCTCGCCGAGCCACCGCTACTTTTTGATACGGTGGGGTTTGCTCGGCCTTGCGGCAGGAAGCCGAGGCGATCAGGAGCGCGGTGACGGATGCGAGCGCCTGGCGGAGTCGCGAGCGCATTATCTCGCCCCGCTCGTCTGGGCCGGCTGCTGTCGCAGGCCCGGGAGCCCGCCCCCGGTCACGTTCTGGTAGCGTTGCTTGAACTGCTGCTGGGACTGCACGAGCGAGGCGCTCGGCAGGACGAGGACGGTGTCCTGTTCAGTCAGACCGGCCGTGACCTCGATGTAGTCCTGATCCGACAGCCCCGTCCTGATCGGGAGTGCGAGGATCTTGCCCGCCCGGCGCACGAAGACGATGTAGCTGTTGCCCTGGCTGGCCCGCGAGCCTCGGGCGCCGCCACCGCCCGCGCTCGGGCGTTGCGACCGGCCGAACACCTGCGCGAGCAGGGCTCGTTCGGCCGCCGTCGGCTCTCCGCCACTCCGCATTTTAGTGATCGCGGTCTGCACCTGCTCGGTCGTGACGCCCGGGGGCAGCGTGACGGCGCGGCCGTTCGGCATCGTGAACGTGCCCGGGCCTCCCGCCTGGGTCTGCCGCCCGGCGCTCGTGTCGGTCGCGCGCTGGCCAGGCCCTCCCCCCGCCGGGGTTGGTGCCGTGGCGATCTGTTGGGTGACCAGTTGCTCATCGAGGCCAAGCACGGCCGCGCCGGAGGCCACGTCGCGGGGCGTTCGTAGCGCCGCGTTCGGCACCGCGAGAACGTGGTCCCGCCGTCCCGTGTGAATCCGCACCTCCGTGTTCATCCCTGGCTTGAGCAGATGACCAGGGTTCGGGATGTTCACAAAAACGGGGAACGTGGTGACGTTCTGCACCACCTGCGCTTGTGGGCCGATCTTCAGGACGGTGCCATCGAAGCTGCGGTTTGGAAACGCATCGACGGTGATCGTCACCGGGAGGCCCGGCTGGACCCTGCCGATGTCCGTTTCCGCCACCATCGCCGAATCCTGCACCGTATCGAGGCTGGCCATTTTAAGGATGACCGTCCCCCCGCCGAGCGTCGGACTGGAGATGACCGTGCCCAGGACGACGTCCAGGGCGAGGATCGAGCCCGCGATCGGCGCTCGGACCTGCGTGTCCTCCATCGCATCCTTAGCCGTCTGCAGCGTCGCCTCGGCGTTCACCACGGCGGCTTGTGCGGTCGCCTGGGCGAGCTTCGAGGCCTCGTACTCGGTCTCCGCAATCGACTCAGACTTGTACAGGTCCTCGCTGCGCTTGAACTGGGCCGATGCGTTCCGGAGCTGCGCGCGCGCCTTGTCGAGCGCCGCCTGTGCCTGTGCCAGGTTCTGCTCCGGAATGCGCGGGTCGATCCGCACGAGGAGCTGGCCCTTCTTCACCTCGTCCCCCGTTTGCACCGGCATCTCGGTGATCTCGCCCCAGGCCTTGGATTTCACGCTGAACGTGAGGATCGGTTGCATCACCCCAGACGCGCTCGCCGTGACGACGATGTCGTGGTGCTCGACCGGGACCGCCTCGTAGAGCGGCGCCGTCTGGGCACTGTGGCAGGCCGCGGCGAACAGCGGGACCATGGCCGCTCTGCTGGAGGAGAGGAGGCGCGTCATGGCCGCGACGCGCGCGGGGTGCTCTCGTCGCGTTCGACGAGCCCGTCGCGCAGGTGGATCTGGCGGGAGGCGTGCGCCGCGATGTCCGCCTCGTGCGTGACCAGCACGATGGTCTGTCCCGTGTCGTGCAACTCCTCGAACACACGCATGATCTCCTCGCCGGTGGCCGAGTCGAGGTTGCCCGTGGGCTCGTCGGCGAGGAGGATCGAGGGATCGTTCACGAGGGCCCGGGCAATCGCCACCCGCTGGCGCTGACCGCCGGAAAGCTCGTTCGGCTTGTGTTCCATGCGGTCGGCGAGCCCCACGCGTTCGAGGGCGCCGGCCGCCTTGTCGCGGCGTTCCTTGGCGGCGAGCCCCGCGTAGATCAGTGGCAGCTCGACGTTGTGGAGTGCGCTGGCGCGCGGCAGCAGGTTGAACGTCTGGAACACGAATCCGATTTCCTTGTTGCGGATGCGCGCGAGATCGTCATCCGACAGGTCGCTGACCTTCTGCCCGTTGAGCCAGTACTCGCCGGCGGTCGGCGTGTCGAGACAGCCGATGAGGTTCATGAGAGTGGACTTGCCCGAGCCGGACGGGCCCATGATCGCCACGAACTCGTTCTTCTTGATCTGGACGTGCACGCCGCGTAGCGCGCGCACCACCTCACCGCCCATGTCGTAGTCGCGCGCCAGCTTGTGCGTGAGAATCACGATGTCCGGCAACGGTGTGTCGCCGGTGCGGAACGTCATCATCTCGGCGGTGGTCACAGGGAGTGCCCCACCAGCGCTTCGACTTGGGCGCGAGCGATCAGGTAGTTGTACCGCGCCTGGATCTGGTTCACTTCGGCCTGCGTCAGGTTGGCTTCGGCCGTCAGCAGGTCGAGGAGGGTCGCGGCGCCGAGGCGGTAGCGCTCCTGCTGGACGCGGAGCGCCTCGGTAGCCGCCGCCGCGTTGTTACCGGTGATCGCGATCTGGGCGAACGCAGTAAACGTGGCGGCGATCTGTTGAGTCAGCTGAGCGTCGACTTGCCGTCGCGTGTCCGCAGCTTGTGCGCGGGCGAGATCGAGAGCGGTGGTGCTCTGCGCCGTCACCTGCTCGCGTTGAAAGCCATTGAACAAGGTCCACGAGAGCCCAATCCGCAGCTGGTTCAGGTTGCGCTGGGTTGAGCTTGGATCGAACCCGTTCCAGGGAGCGGTGGGCCCCTGGCTCGACGTGGTGTATGACGCAGTGAGTGTCGGCCAGTATTGGGAGCGAGACTGCCACATGGCCGCGGACGCGGCCCGCTCTTGGGCTGCGGCCTGCACCACGACGGGCGCCTGCTGCAGCGCCGCCGCGCGGAGACCTGTTGTGTCGGGGAGCGATGGCCGTTGCGAGTCGGGCACCGCCCGCACCGGCGCGTCCGCGCCGACCTGCCTCGCGAGGCTGGCCCGAGCGGTGGCGAGGTTGGCCCGGGCCTGGAGCGCCGCGAGCTGGGCATTGCCGAAATCGACGGTCGAGGTAAGAGTGTCGGCCCGGGTCGCCGCACCGACCTGAAACCGGTTCACGGAGATTTGGCGCTCCTCCTTCGCGCGTTGCAGCTGGGCGTCGGCGACCCGCACCAACTCCTCATTCGCGAGGGCCGTGTAGAAGAGCTGCTGCGTAGCGACTGTTACTTGAAACCGTTGGTTGACGAGCCCCGCATCGGCCGCGTCCTCAGTCGCGTTAGCGTTTCGGTATTGGGCAATACGGCGAAACCCGGTGAACAGGTCGAGCGACGCGGTGAGTCCTGTGCTGTACTGGTACGCGCCCGTACCGCCCGCCTGCAGGCCGTTCACAACGGAGCCGGTGTTCTGGCGAAAGGCGCTTGAGCTCAACGTCACGGTGGGTAGGAAGGCGCCGTCGGCCGCTCGCTTCTGCCAGCCGGCGTTCGAAACCGCCCCCCGCGCCTGCACCATCGTCGGTTGCACGTCGAGCGCCCGGCGAACGGCCTCAGCCAGGGTCATCTCCAGCTGCGGCTGCTGCGCCCCGAGGCTCCCCCCGTTCGCGAGCAGCACCGACACGATTCCCGCGACGACTCCGTGCCGCGCGTGCATCACTTCTTTTGCCCTCCCGAGTCACCCCGCTCCTGATCCTTCTGATGCCGGTACCGGGTGACATGGTCGCGGTACTTCGCCTGCTGGTCCAGGGTCAGGTGGCGCGACACCTCGGAGTCCATCACGGCGCGCATCGAGTCAAACCGCGGGCGCACCGTCTCCCAGACCGCGCTCATGCGGGTCCAATGGCGCTGGACGATGGCGCGCACCGAGTCGTGCTGGAGTGGCGTGAGGTGCAGCTCCTCGTCCAGCTCGCTCATCATCCGATCGATGCCGCGCGGCCGCTCGGGTGCCGCGGCGGACGCGTACCGGACCCACAACGCCCGCCCCCCGGCACCCACGGCGGCACCCGCGGCGAAGGTGGCGGCGAGCAGTACCACGGCCCACGTCTTGGAACGATTCAGCATGACGGCCTTCTCCTTCTACTGGTTGTCGATCACCGAGGCGAGGACGATTTCGACCTCCCGAGGATGCGCGGGCGGCGATAGGAGCACATCCGTCATCGTGGGCCGCTGAGCTGGCGTAGCAACCCCCGCCCGGCCGACGAAATAGCCGGCGATGACCGCCACGAGGATCGCGGCGGCCACGCCCGCGCGCGCCCACCGCGCGAGCACGTGGTCCCACGACGTCGCACGCACATTCGCAGCCCGGGCCAGCACGCGGGCGACAAAGGCGGAGTTCCCGTCCTCGCCGTCCTCCGGGTCGAGCGCCCGTCGCAGGGCGTCTCCAAGCAACGGATCGGGCCGGTGATCGAACGGCTGCAAGTCCTTCATGCGTCCTCCTTCCAATCCACGAGCAACGCGCGCAAACGCCGCCGCGCGTGAAATACTTCGGATCGCACGGTTCCCTCGGGAATGCGAAGGATCTCGGCGATCTCGCCGTGCGAATAGCCTTCGACGTCGAATAGCACCACGGCCATCCGCCGTCGCTCAGGTAGCTCCGCCAGCGCTTCCCGTAACCGCTCCGCCAACGCGCGCCGCTCCGCGGTGGTATCGGGGCGCGGGCCGCCTGCCACGAAACCGAGGTCGAGCGGCTCAGCGCGTCGCACGGTGCGACGGCGGCGGCGATCGGTAGCGGCGTTCGCGACGATGCGCAGGAGCCACGGGCCGAACGGGCGCCGCGGGTCGTACTGGTCGAGCTTCACGAGCGCCGAGAGCATGGCGTCCTGCGCGGCGTCGTCGGCATCCTCCGGATTGCCGAGGACGGCGCGCGCCACGCGCCGCGCGACACCGGCATACCGCTGAACCAGCGTGCCGAACGCCGCGCGATCACCCGCCACGGCGCGCGCCACCAAGTCCGCCTCGTCCTGATCAGCTATACGCGCGGCCTGCCGTGCGGGTTGGAGGGGCAGGGAGGGTCGAGGGGGAGGGGACCCCGGGGGATCAACCATCGTCCGCGTCCCTGGTGCGGCGTCGCTCGAACGCATAGCCGCTGAACGCCAGGGCCAGCGTGAACGCGCCGACCGCGAGCACAATACCCATGACACGCGGGAATACGAGGAGCAGCCCGCCGGCGATCGCGCAACCGAGCGCCGCCGTGACCGCCATGGCGCGACGGATCCCGCCCGCGACCCGCCGCAGCGCCACGACGGCCACGGCGCCGAGCTCGTATCCTGAGCGTTTGTGAGACGGGTCACCGGCTTCCGGGCTCGCGCCGGTGGCGGGGGTTCCCACGAGGCGCTCCGGTAACCTCAGGCGACGCGGCTGCAGCACGACCTCGACGCTCGAGGTGAGATCGTGCCGGAACTGTCGGGCGAGCTCCTCGGTCAGATGCTCGCACTCGGCCGCGAGATCGAGCTCGTAGTTCGTGAGCAGGCTCGAGACGTTCAGGTTGCTGGATCCGACCCGCGCCCAGCGCCGGTCCACGAGCATGGTCTTGGCGTGGATCATTGGGCCCTGGTACTCGTATACGCGCACGCCCGCGCGCAACAGGTCGCGATAGCCGACCCGAGTGAAGTTCCGGAGCACGGGTAGGTCGGTCGCGCCCGGGACGAGAACTCGCACGTCCACCCCGCTCTTCGCGGCGTCCACGAAGGCTGCGTACAGCGGCGCAGGTGCGACGAGGTACGCGTCCGTAATCCAGAGGCGCTCGGCGGCGCTCGCGGCGAGCAACTGCACCGCCCGGTACACCCGGGCGCGTCCGGGTACGCCTTCCACGGCGCGCACCGTGGAGCCGCCCGCCGTCGCCGGGTCGGCGTCGAGTTCGTCGGGCGGGAGGGCCGCGCCGGCGCGGCTCCAGATGCGGGTGAACGCGCCGTCGAACGCAGCCGCGGCCGGCCCCGACACGGCGACCATCGTATCACGCCACGGCCGCCGGCCGCGCGCCAGATCGCCGGCCCACTCGTTCCCGATGCACAGGCCGCCGAGCATCGCCCATCCGCCATCCACGACGAGCAGCTTGCGGTGGTCGCGTGACAGCAGGTCGAACGGATGCCGGGTGAGGAGGGGATTGAAGGCGCGCACCTCGACGCCAGCCCGGACGAGCCGGCGCCAGAAGCTCCGTGAGGTCCCGACGGAGCCGAGAGCGTCGTACAAGACACGGACGGGGACGCCCGACCCCGCGCGCTCGACCAGCGCGTCGGCGAACCGGCGGCCGGTGGCGTCGTCCCGGATGATGTAGTTCTCGAGGTGGACCCAACGCTCCGCCCCGGCGATCCCGGCCACCATCGCATCGAGCGCACGTGGGCTGTCGGCGTAATGATCGAGCCGGTTGCCGCCGATCGGCCGCGCTCCCGCAGCGCGGTCGATCGCCAGCGTCAGCTCGTCGCGCTCGGCCGGGGAACGGGTCGCCCGCTCCTCGACGCGCGCCGCGGTAGTGGAGCCGCTCACCCCACCGACGCCTGCGCGCCCAGGCCGAGCGCGCTTTCCACCGGGCGGAGCGCCCGGATCACGAACGCGATGTGCTCGTCCAGCGGCACGCCCAGCTCAGTCGCCCCCTGATCGACTTCGGCCCGGTTTACGCCCTTCGCGAACGCCTTGTCCTTGAGCTTCTTCTTGACGGATTTCACCTCTAGATCCGCGAAGCTTCGGGATGGGCGCACCAACGCGCACGCTACCAGGAATCCGCACAGCTCGTCGACGGCAAAGAGCGTCCGGGCCATCGGCGTGTCACGCGGCACGCCGGTGTACGTCCCGTGTCCGAGGATCGCCCGGCAGACCGGCTCGGCGACCCCCTTCTCGCGTAGGAGCCGCGCGCCCCACGCCGGGTGGCCTTCGGTGGGCGAGTGCTCGTGGTTCGGGTATTTCTCGTAATCGAAGTCGTGCAACAGTCCCGCCAGACCCCACGCCTCCCCGTCCTCGCCGGACTTGCTCGCGTACGCGCGCATCGCCGCCTCGACCGCCAGCATGTGTTGCCGCAGGGACGGGGACTGAGTGTGCTCGTGCATCAGGTTGAGGGCTTCGGTTCTATTCATACCTATCCGTTTGGCCCGGCGTCAACGAAGGTCGACCTGCCACCGTTCCGCCCATAGCTCCGCCATCAAGAGGGGCCACAGTTTGCGAGCATTGTTACGCCGGCCGCTGCGGTGCTCCGCAAGCAGGCTCGCCGTCGGCGCACCCTTGAACACCCGGGGCGCCGCGAGATACCGGTCGGCGAGCGGGGCCAGCCCCGCGTTGAGCCACCGCGCCACTGGCACCGAGAGGCCGCGCTTCCTCCGCCGGATCACGGCGGGAGGCACGAGGCCCGACGCAGCTTTCTTTAATATCGCTTTGGTGGTGAAGCCATGCACCTTGAGCGCCGACGGCGCCGGGAGGACCAGCTCCATCACTTCGCGGTCGAGATAGGGAGCGCGCGCCTCGATCGACGCGAGCATCGTTCCGCGGTCGACCTTTACGAGCAGATTGTCCGGCAAATACGTGAGAAGATCGAGCCAGAGGATCCGATTCATAGGATCGGTGCGGGGGAACGGCGCGAGCCGGCAGCCGAAGTCAGCGACGGCGCCTGCTCCCGCGGCCTCCGGCGCTGGGCCCAGCGCGCCGAACCAGGAGAGATGGCGCTCGAGCCACGGCAGCTCCGCGGCCCCCACGAACTGCTTGAGCAGGAACTCGAGCGTGACCTTGCCGGTCGACGTCGGCCAGCGCTCGACGGTCCAGCGGAGCGCGCGGCGCAATGCCCGAGGCGCGCGGAGGTAGGCGAGCGCCGCCGTGTGGCCCAGGTAGGTCGGGTAACCGCCGAACAGCTCGTCCGCGCCCTCTCCCGAGAGCACGACTTTCACGTGCTCCCGGGCTGCTTCGGCCAGGAGGTATGTTGGCAGGATGGCGGGGTCGCCCACCGGCTCGGCGAGGGATTTGATGACGATGTCGAATGCCCGCTCGAGCGCCGTATCATCCGCCGTGACCACGTGGTGCACCGTGCGGATATCGTGCGTCACCGCCTCGGCGTAGGCGCTCTCGTCGTAGCCCCGCTCCAGGAACTTCACCGAGTACGTGTGAATCCTCTCGCCGGCCATGACGCGCGCCGCCGCGCCGGCGAGGAGCGACGAATCGAGGCCGCCGCTCGTGAACACGCCGACCGGCACGTCGGACATTAGCTCGCGCTCCACCGCGCGGACGAGCGCGTCTTGGAGTGCGGCAGGCGACTCGAGGCGTGACGTTCGGGCGGCGACCTGCGCCGGGTCCCAATAGCGGTGCTGTGAGACACCGGTCCGATCCGCTACCAAGACGTGGGCGGGCTCGACCTTCGAGATGCCCTCGAGCATCGTCAGCGGAGCGGGGACGTAGCCGAGGGCGCTGTAGAGCGCGGCCGCCTGGGAATTCAAGCGCCGCTGCTGGTCGGGGTAGGCAAGAAGCGCCTGAACCTCGGAGGCGAACCGCAGCTCGCCTTCTATCTCCACCCAGAAGAGCGGCTTTTCGCCCGCCCGGTCGCGCGCCAGGATCAGACGCTGACGCCGATCGTCCCAGATCGCGAGGCCGAACATGCCCTCGAGCCGCGCCACGCCGTCGGGACCGAGCCGTTGGTACAAGGGGACGATGGTCTCGATGTCGCCGGTCGAGCGGAAGGGATAGCCGGCCCGGGTCCCCGCGAGGCGCAGATCGCGGGCGTTGTAGATCTCGCCGTTGCACACCATCCAGACGGAGCCGTCGGGATTCTGAAACGGCTGGTCGCCGGTGGTGAGGTCCATGATGGCCAGCCGGCGGGCGCCGAGCCGGGCGCGCTCGTGACCGACAGTGCGCTCACCGTCCGGCCCGCGATGCGCGAGGGCAGCCGCCATGGACGCGATGCAGTCGGGGTGCTTGAGCGGAGCGCCCGTGAGAGAGACGGCGCCGAAGATACCGCACACTACCGCCCCCTCCCCCGGCCCCGGGGAGGTCCGGGAGGTGGTGGAGGTTGTGAATCCGCACGAGGGCGGCAGGGGCCGTAGGCCGCGTAGTGATCGTCCGACGCCAGGAGCGGGAGCGCAGCGGCGAGCGCGGCGCGGGACTCGCGGTTTCCCGCGCTCGCGAGGAACACCGTGGGGACTGCGCAGCGGGCGAGCGCCTCGCGCCAGAAGCTCGCCGGGAGGAGCGGCGAGCCGGGCATGGAGCGGAAGCGCTCGACGTTATCAGCGATGTAGTTGCTGGTGAGCTCCGCGCCCGTGGCCGTAGCAACCGGCACCATGCGTCGCAAGTAGAAAGGCAGTGAAGGCGGGTACGCGAGCACGCCCATAACCGAACCGGTGCCACTGCTCTCGCGCAACGCCACGGCCGTGGCGTTGGCGACGGCGCCGGACGAGCGGTCCTCGCCCACCGCGGTCAACAACCTGCCGGAAAGAAACGGGATGGTCATCACGACTACGGCGTACCCGAACATGATCGTCCGGGGCCGCCGCGCGAGGGCGCCGAGTCCCACGAGGGCTGCGGAGCAGAGGGCGACGACCCCGAGCGCAACGGCGGTCGGTGGGATCGCGGACTTTTCAGCCGCTGTGAGACTGATCGGCGCGGGAAGCCACCAGGTCAGCGCCACGAGCGCTCCGCCCAGGAGAGCGGCGACCGGCACGTACGCGCGTGCCGCGGTGGTGCTTCCGCCGGAAGCGAAGTTGCGCGTGGCGGCGAGCGCGAACGCCGGGATGAGGGGCAGCACGTACTGCGGCAGCTTCGACTGGTTGAGCGAGAGAAAGACGAGGGGCACGATCACCCAACATGCCAGCAGGAGCGGCTCACGCGCGGCCGGATCGCGCCGCGCCTCCCAGGCGGCACGCCACTGCTTCACGCGCGCCAAGGCCGGCACGATCCACGGGAAGGCCGCGAGCGGCAGGATCGGCAGATAATACCAGAACGGCGCCGTCCGATGAAAGCTGCGCGTGGTCACTCGCTCGAGCGTTTCGCGCACGAAGACGTAGTGCGGGAAGTCCGGGTGTCTGAGAGCCACCGCGGCGAACCAGGGCAAGACGATCACAGCGAACGCCGCGAGCCCACGCCACGGAAACAGCCGACGCAGGGGCGCGCCAGTCAGGAGCGCGTGCGTAACGAGGGCGAGGAGCGGGATGGCGAGGGCGATCGGGCCCTTGGTCAGGGCCCCGACGGCGAGCGCGCTCCAGGCGGCGACGGGCCGTTCGTCCCAGAACCAGAGCACGGCTCCGGTCGTGCAGAGCGTGAGCGCGCTGTCGAAGATAGCCGTGCGGGCGTACGCGAGCGGGAGCAGCATGGTGGCATACGCGAGCCCCGCGATCCAGCCGGCGTCGTCCCCCCAGTGGCGCCGCGCGAACGCCACGAGCAGCGCAATCGTCGCGAGGGTCGCGAGATACGCGGGCAGCCGAGCCGCCGTTTCCGTCGGCCCGGCGACCTCCATGACCGCCGCGGCGGCGGCGAAATAGACGATCGGCTTATCGAGGTAGGGAAGCCCGTCGAGGTGGGGCACGACATAGTCGTTCGATTGCGCCATCTCGCGCGCGACTTCGGCGTTCCGGCCTTCGTCAGGGTCGAGCAGGCGATAGCCGTTCAGGTTCCAGCCGAGCGCCACCGCGGCGAGGACCAGGAGCAATGGCAGCCCCGTGGACGAGGGCGGGCGTGATGGCGAGGGCGGCGTGATGAGAATAAGCTATGGCGTGTGGGTGATCGAGCTCGGGCGCTAAAGCTATTCGAGCGCGCGTACCAGTGCCAGTTGGCGGGGGATCTGGCGGGCGCGATCCATTTGTATCAGGCGTCGCTCGCCGAACAGCCGACGGCGGAGGCGCATACGTTCCTCGGCTGGGTGTATTCGTTCGAGCAGCGCTACGACGCCGCCATCGCCGAGTGCAAGCGCGCGATCGCGACGGATCCGAGCTTCGGCAATCCCTACAATGACATTGGGTGCTACCTGATGGCCCTCGGCCGCGACGACGAGGCGATTCCCTGGCTCAAGCAGGCGATGGACGCGACTCGGTATGAGGCACCCCACTTTCCGCACGTGAATCTCGCCCGGATATACGAGAAGAAGGGCCGCGCGCTCGACGCGGTGGCGGAGTACGGTCGCGCGCTCGAGAAGCTGCCCGGCTACGCCCCTGCGCTGTCGTCACTCCGGAGGCTGCAGGCCCGGGTCAACTAGACCAATGTCGCTTCCCCGCGAGGACGCCAACCTCCCGCGAGCGCTTGCACTCGCGCTCGAACCCGACGAGCGCGTGCTCTGGTCCAGCCGGCCTGCCGTCGGGGCCTCGGCGCTCCGGCTCCTGCCCATCGTCCTCGTCTGCTTCGCGTTCGGCGCGGGCGTGCTCTGGCTCGCGAGCACGGGTCCGGGACTCTCGGATGCCGCCTCCGATCACCTCGCGCGTGCCATCTTTCGGCCGCTTGGCGCCCTGATCATCGTGTTGGCGATTGGTGCGTCGGTCCAGGAATACCGGCGCATTCAACGGACGGTCTACGCCATTACCGACCGCCGCGTCCTGAGCATGGACGTCGCGTCGTCCGGAAAGATCATCGAGCTCCGCGCGCCGCAGATCGAGACGGTGCAGCGGACGGAGCGACGGGGCGGCACCGGCGATCTGGCCTTTCTCGGGACGGGTCAGCTCGCGCGCGCCGGCGACCCGCTCGATCGCGGCCGGTCCGGCGCCCGCCTCTCCTTCATCGGCGTTCCCCACGTGCGGGAAGTCGAGCGCGTCGCCATGGGGTTGCGACCGTCGGCACCCCGAGCCGGCGCTTCTCTGTCAGGCCTCTCGCCGACAGCGGCAGCCCGGTTCGAGCTCGTCGCCGGCGAGACCCTCCAATGGTTCGGGCGGCCCCGCGCGGACTATGTGCCGCGCCGCTTGCGACGCCAGATTTGGGGTGCGGTGGCATCGGTCATCGTGGGTGGCTCGCTGTACTTCTTCGCGCCGAGTCTAGGCGAGCCCGACCCGTGGTGGCGTCTTCTTCTTCTCTCAGGAATCGGGTTCCTTGCCGCAGTGCTATGGCGCTGGGTGCGCCACGAGCCGCCGGCGGAGTCGTACGCCGTGACGGACCGACGCCTGATCATCGCCTCCGATGAGGCGCAGCGAGCGGTCGCCTCGTTCGAGCGCATTGACCCGCACGAGCTTGTGACGGATGTTCGCGCGGATGGCGTGGGAGCGATCTACTTCGCCCGGGCGAAGGAGCCGGGCAGGGATCGTCCGCAGCGAGTCGGTTTCATCGGCATTTCCGACGTACGGGCCGTGGAGCGGCTGGTACGGGAGATGTTTCTGCGGCGGCGCTAGCCAGGCGCGGGCACAACATGCATCCACAACTCCAGCTCATTGCCGACGAATATCGCGGCGCGCAGCGGCGCCTCCATGAGCTCGTGAGCGCGATTCCGGCCGAGCGCTGGTTGCAGCGGTCCGACCCGGACCGCTGGTCCGTCGCCGAGTGCGTGGCGCACCTCAACCTCACGTCCGCCGCCTACCTGCCGGTGCTCGAGGAAGCCCTCGGACGAGCCGCAGCCGTAGGGGCGAGCGCCCCCGCCCGCTACCATCGGGATCCCGTGGGCTGGCTCCTCTGGAAGACCATGGGCCCGCCGGTGCGAGTCCGAATAAAGACGATCGCCCGATTTCTGCCGTCCAGCGCGGTGGCTCCGTCGATCCTGATCGAGGAGTTCGATCGCCTGCAAGCTGCACAGATCGAGTCGGTCGGGCGGGCCCATGGCCTGCCGCTCGAGCGGGTGCGGGTGGCGTCGCCGTTCAACGCGCGCGTGCGGTACAATCTGTATTCTTGTTTCACGATTCTGCCGAGGCATCAGCACAGGCATGTGTGGCAGGCTGAGCAGGTATGGGCACCATGACCGCCCTCTCGTTTCGTGACCCGGCCGCCGCTCGCGCTGGCGGCTACGTCCTTGTGGTGGCGACGATCCTCATCGCCGTCGGACTGCTCTTCCATCCGGTGCCCGCCGGTGGGTTCGAGGAACGACCCTCGGTCCTCCAGAACACGCCCTGGTGGGGACCGATCCACGTCGCCATTGCCGCGGGTTTCGTCCTGTGCGTCCTCGGTACGCTGCTCATGCTCTTGGCTGGTGGCTCGCTCACGCGCGCCTGGACGCTGGCGCTCGGCTGGGGCGCCATGACGGTGGGCATGGTGTTCTTCACCGGCGTGGCCCTCATCAACGGCTGGGTGATGCACTTTCTCGTGGGCCGCGGCGCGCCCACGACCGACCCCGTGCTGTACGATGCGTTCAACCGCCTCCTGATCGGCTACGGCTGGCTCGGCAATCCACTTTTTCTCGTCGGCCTGACGACGCTCGCGGTGAGCGAGGTGTCACGTCCATGGCTGGGACTCCCACGTTGGACGGCCTGGCTGGGCGCCGCAACCAGCGTGCTCTCGTGGGGGCGCGGAATCGGGTCGGCCACCGGACTTTATTTCCTCGAGCCACTCATCTTCGCGAATATCCCCGCATTTCTCTGGCTCGGTTACACCGGGTGGTTCATCGGCAGACGAGCACAGAGAACGAGTCTGCTCGGTCCCAGCGCGTGACTACGTGCGTCGCCCTCCTCCGGGCCATCAACTTGGGCGCACACAATCCGGTCCCGATGGCCGACCTGCGCGGCATGGTCACCCGGCTCGGTTTCGGGGCAGTTCAATCGGTGCTCCAGACCGGGAATCTCGTGTTCGAAAGTGATGGACGGACCGGTACGCAGCTCGAGCGCCTGCTGGAGGGTGAAGCGAAGAAACGCCTTGCACTCGAAACCGACTTCTTCGTCCGGAACAGGCGGGAATGGCGAACCGCAGTCACGCGCAATCCGTTCCCCAAAGAGGCAAAGGTCGATCCGGCGCACCTGGTGGTAATGTTCCTGAAGGACGCGCCTGACGCCGAGAGCGTGGAGGCGCTGCAGGCCGCCATTACCGGTCCCGAGGTCGTACGTGCGGTGGGCAAGCAACTCTACGTCGTGTACCCGGGGGGGATCGGCCGCTCACGACTGACGAACGCTGTGATCGAGAAGGCGCTGAGCACGCGCTGCACCGGTCGTAACTGGAACACGGTGCTGAAGCTCGGCGCCCTCACCTGAGAGAAGTCGCATGGCCTTCGACGAGAAGCTGGCAGGACGCATCCGCAAGCGGCTCGGCAAGCGCGCCGGCCTCACCGAGAAACAGATGTTCGGCGGTATCGCGTTTCTGGTGAACGGCAACATGTGCTGTGGGGTACACGGCGAGGAGATGATCGTCCGCCTCGCCCCCGAGCAGACCGATCGGGCCCTGTCCGATCCCCACACACACCTCTTCGACCTCACCGGCCGCCCCATGAAGGGATGGATCCTGGTGAAGCCGAAGGGGTTGGCCACCGACGCCGCCCTTGCCAAATGGGTGGGGGTGGCGACCAAATACGCCGGATCGCTGCCGGCCAAATGACGTTGTCGATTCCGCACTCCCCCGAGCGACTATCTAGCGTCCACGCCAGATCAACCACGATGCAGAAGGGGAGGGCACGATGCAGTATCTCTGCTTGATCTACGAAGACGAAAAGCTGTGGCAGAGGATGCCGAAGGGCGATGCGGAGAAGGCGTACGGCGAGTATTTCGCCTTCACCGAAGGCATCAAGAAGAGCGGCCACTACATCGGCGGCAACCCGCTGCAGCCCACGAATACGGCGACTACCGTGCGCGTGCGGAACGGGAAGGTCTCGACCACCGACGGGCCCTTCGCCGAGACCAAGGAGCAGCTCGGCGGCTACTACCTCGTCGAAGCCAAGGATCTGAACGACGCGATTCACGTCGCCGCGAGGATCCCGGGCGCACGCCTGGGCAGCATCGAGGTGCGGCCGATCATGGAGATCCCGCAGCGCTAGCGGAGGAGAGCCCCCGGGTGAGCGAGGCCGCGCCCGAATCGGTGCGCGATATGGTAGACCGCGTCTATCGCTCCGACTCGCGTCGCGTCCTCGCCACGCTGATCCGCCTGCTCGGCGATTTCGACCTGGCCGAGGAGGCGCTGCACGATGCCTTCGCGGCCGCGGTGGCGCGCTGGCCGGGCGAGGGCGTCCCGGCGAATCCGCGCGCGTGGCTCGTATCGACCGGTCGCTTCAAGGCGATCGATGCGATGCGGCGGCGAGCACGGTTTGACGCCTCGCTCGGCGAACTCGCCCGGCGACTCGATTCGGAAACGAGTGACCCGGTCGAGCCCGAGGGAGAGGGCGAGGGCGTCGCGGACGACCCGCTGCGCCTGATCTTCACGTGTTGCCATCCCGCTCTGTCGCCTGACGCGCAGATCGCCCTGACCCTGCGCGAAGTGTGCGGGCTCACCACCGAAGAGATCGGCCACGCCTTTCTGACGCCCGCGCCCACGCTGGCGCAACGCATCGTACGCGCCAAGGCAAAGATCCGCGACGCGCACATTCCCTATCAGGTGCCCACGCACGCGGCGCTGCCCGAGCGGCTCGACCAGGTGCTCCGAGTGATCTATCTCGTATTCAACGAGGGTTACGCTGCGTCCTCCGGGGCGTCGGTGACGCGTCACGACCTGTCGGGCGAGGCGATTCGTCTCGGACGGCTGCTGGTGGAGCTCCTGCCGGAGCCCGAGGCGATGGGGCTCCTGGCATTGATGCTCCTGCACGAGTCGCGGCGCGCCGCCCGGACCTCGACCGGCGGCGAGCTGATCCTCCTCGCCGATCAGGATCGCTCACTGTGGGACAGGGACCAGATTGCGGAGGGCAAGGCGCTGGTGGAGGACGCGCTTTCCTCTCGGCGGATCGGCCCCTATACCCTCCAGGCGGCGATCGCGGCAGTGCACGCCGAGGCGCCGAGCGCCGCGGCGACCCATTGGGCGCAGATCGTCGCATTGTACGACGTGCTGGCGCGCGTCGACCCGACGCCCGTGGTCGAGTTGAACCGCGCCGTCGCGGTCGCCATGCGGGACGGCCCCGCGGCCGGTCTCGGGATCATCGACGCGCTGCTCGCGCGCGGCGACCTGAACGACTATCATCTGGCGCATTCGGCCCGGGCGGACTTGTGCCGTCGTCTTGGGCGGACCGCTGACGCCCGCGTGTCGTACCAACGGGCCCTGGACCTCACGCGGCAGGAGCCCGAGCGGCGTTTTCTCGAGCGAAGGATGCGCGAGCTCGACCTCGAGGCGTGACTTGCCATACCGCGTCGAGCGATTGTCGCATGACGTGCAGGAGGAGCGGGACATGCAGAGAGGTCCGCGGCACCCTTCCGTCATCGCGCTCAGCCTGCTGGTGGTCGCCGCGGGGCTGTCCTGCACCAAGGACGTCACCCAACCCCAGCTCACGCTCACGCAGCTGACTGTGGGCGTGCCGTTGACCGACCGGGTCTCTCGCGGCAGCGCGAAGGTCTACGTGGCGGGCGTCTCGCCGCGCGTGGTCTACCGGGTCAGCATCACCGGGCTCACGGACGACGTGGATCTCTACGTGTTCGGCGCCGATAGCACGTTCTCAAGCGTCGCTCCGTGCCTGATCGACCGCACGGTTTTCGTCAACACGGCACCGGAGGACTGCACTTTCATCGCCGGTTATAGCCACCTGTTTATCGGAGTCGATGGAACGTTCGTCTCCGCCTCAACGGCGTCGTACACGATCGAAGTGGCGCCGGTGACGTCGTCGAACCGCCTCATCCTGTCGACGCCGGTGCCGGATTCCGTCGCTGGCGGGGCCGCGAACCTGTATTCGGTCGCCGTCACGCCCGGCACGGCCTACACCTTTAGCATGACCGGACTTACCGACAGCAGCGCAAGTCTGAACGTTGCGGACGGCACGCAAGTTCATACCTCCTTCCCCAAGGCCTCACCCAAGGATTTCACGGTGACCGCGTCGGACACGGTGCAGTATTTCGCGGTGGACGGATTCAACGTCGCGGGAGCGAAGGGTCACTTCGTCATCCTGGCGACGCCGGCGCCCGTCGTGGTCACGCCAATCGTAGGTACCTCGGGCAACGTGCCGGCAGCGACACCGACGATCGGATGGGTCGCGACCCGAAGCACGAGCCAATACCACACGGACGGTATTGCCGCGGGCAACCATACGGTCAGCATTGTCGGACTGACCGCGGCCGCCGATTTCCACGTGTACGCCGATGGGACATACTCGCTGGAGTCCACCTGCACGACGGAGACCACCGGAGTGAGGGAGTGTATCGTGACGGGTCCCTCGGCGTACTTCGCGGTGTCCGCGGGACCTGTGAACACCGTCGGGGCCGGTTACATCATGCTGGTGTGGTAATGCCCTCACGGGAGTGATCGACGATCTTCTGAGCCTGGTGGCTCCGAAGCGCGGGCATTTCCGCCTCGAATCGGGCCATCACTCCGGCCTCTGGCTCGATCTCAATGGGCTGTTCACCGAACCGCGGCGCACCCGGACGTTCATTCCGGAGCTCGCCCGCGTCATCCGACCTCACGACGTCGCCGGCATATGCGGGCCACTGGTCGGGGGCGCGTTGCTGGCCCAGATGCTCGCGTCCGCTCTCGACGTCGAATTCTTCTTCACGGAGCGCGAAGCGCTGGAAGATGGCGACGGCCTGTACCGCGTGCGCTACCGTCTGCCAGCGGGAGTCCGGTCGCGGGTGTGGGGCAGGCGGCTCGCGATCGTGGACGACGCGATCAGCGCAGGTTCGGCCGTGCGGGGCACGCTCGCGGAGCTCGAGGCACATGGCGCCGAGACGGTGCTCGTCGCGACGCTCCTGCTCCTGGGCTCCGAGGCGGCACGGTACTTCGCGGAGCGTGGTCTTCCGCTCGAAGCAGTGAAGCGAGTGCCGTTCGAGCTGTGGGTGCCCGCGGAGTGTCCGTTGTGCGCGTCCGGTGCGCCCCTCCAGGACCCCACCGCGGCCGTGTGAGAGGTTTGTGCGTCCTCACGTTCGGTGCTAGTGTCCAGTCCGAGGAGCGATTCCTACACGGAGGTCCCGATGGTACCGCTGTCTGCGCTGCTGCTCCCCGTCCTGCTGTCCGCCGTGCTCGTCTTCGTCACGAGCTCGATCCTCCACATGCTCACGCCCTGGCACAAGAGTGACTACCCCAAGGTGCCCAACGAAGACCGCGCGATGGATGCGATCCGCGGGCTCGGCATCCCTCCCGGCGACTACATGATACCTCGTCCCTCGAATCGGGAGGAAATGAAATCGCCGGCGTTCAAAGAAAAACTCAAGCGGGGGCCGATCTTGGTGTTCACGGTGATGCCGGGCGGCGGGTGGTCCATGGGGAAGCCGCTCGCGCTGTGGTTCGTGTACGCCGTGGTCGTCGGGGTTTTCGCCGCGTACGTCGCGGGAAGCGCGCTGCCCGCCGGGGCGCCGTTCCGCTCCGTCATGCGGTTCGCCGGCACCACCGCGTTCGTCGGATACACGCTCGGACTGTGGCAGCTATCGATCTGGTACCACCGGTCGTGGACCACGACGATCAAGGCCACGGTGGACGGGCTGATCTATGCACTGTTGACGGGCGCCGCCCTTGGGTGGCTCTGGCCAAAGTTGAGCGCGTAAGGTCGGATCGAAGCGCGACGCCGCGCATGCACTTCCTGTTCGTAGCACTCCTGCTCGAGCTGGCAGTGGCCATGGCGGCCGGGGGGCAGACCTCGGCCGCCTTCGATTCAATCGACCGCTACATGGATGCGGAGCTCGCCCGGTATCGCATCCCGGGCGTTTCGGTCGCCGTCCTCCACGGCGACAGCGTCGTCTTCGCACGCGGCTACGGCTACGCCAACGTCGAGCTCCGTGTTCCGGCGAGCGACAGCACGGTGTACCAATCCGGCTCCGTCGGCAAACAGTTCACTGCAGCGGCCGTCGTGATGCTCGCCGAGCAAGGTCGGCTGTCGCTCGACGACCCGATTACACGCTTTCTTCCGGAGGGCCCCGCCGCCTGGCGCCGAATCACCATTCGGCACCTCCTCACCCATACGTCGGGCATCGGCGACTATACCGACAGCACGCTGGACGTGCGTCGAGACTACGCGGAAGCAGATCTCGTGCGCCTCGCCGCGCGCCAGGCCCTCGAGTTCGCGCCGGGAGAGCGGTGGAGCTACAGCAACACCGGCTACGTCTTACTGGGCATCATCATCCATCGTGTCGCTGGCATGTTCTACGGCGACTTCCTCCGGGACCACGTGTTCCGGCCGCTGGGCATGCGCACGACCCGTATCATCTCGGAGGCGGACATCATTCCCAACCGGGCGGCTGGGTACCGCCTCGTGAATGACACCCTGAAGAATCAGGAGTGGGTATCCCCTTCGCTCAACACTACGGCCGACGGCGCGCTCTACTTCACCGTCCGCGACCTCGCGCAGTGGGCGATTGCCCTGAACCATTGGAGGATCCCGAGTCGGACCGGGCTCGAAGCGAGCTGGACGCCCGTCCGGTTGAACAGCGGAGGCACGTACCCGTACGGGTTCGGTTGGCAGATCACCCAGCAACGGGGGTTCCGGCGGATCGGCCACAGCGGCGCGTGGCAAGGCTTCCAGACCACGATTCAACGCTATCCGGACTTCGACCTCACCGTCATCGTGCTCGACAACCTCGCCGAGACGGCGCCCGAAACGATGGCGATGAGCATCGCCGGAATCATCGAGCCACGGCTCATTCCTGCGCACGTGTGGCGAGGGTCGCCGTCGGGGGCCAAGCCACCGGAGACGATCGACCAGCTGCTGCGAGCCGTCGCGACGGGAACGGCATCGGATCGCTTGGCGCCAGGCCTCGACGCGTTCCTGTCCCCCGAACTACGTGACCGCATCGCGCGACGGCTCAAGCGCGCTGAGAACTGGACGTTCGTCGGCTGCGACGGCGTCGAAGGTCGCGGTCTCTCGCGTCTCGGGAGTCAGATTACCCGCATCTGCTACGCCAAGGGGCTCGGCCCTGCACCGAGCTCCCTCGTGACCGTGCTCTACGGAGCGGAGTGGCGCGCGGCGGGGATCGAGTTCTACTCGTTCTGACTCGCCGCTGCTAGGCGCTCGTCAGTGCCTCGGGATTGGCGGAATGGAGTCCGTCAGCGGGCCATCGAGCTCGTCATATGCGCGATGCAGAAACCAATCGACGAGATACAGGTCAAACGCCTGGTTCAAGTCGGGGTCGTCGTGCGTGATCGCGAGCTTGAGATCGCGTACGCTGTCGATCGCGGCGGTGCGAGCCTGCTCGACATCGAGGCCCCGCGCCTTGGCCTCCCCACCCACACGCAGCAGCCTGCCCAAAAGGCTGATATTCGTCTCGAGCAGCGCCTTACCGCGGAGCGGCTCGCCGTGGCCGGGCACGAGCGCGTCGGCGTCGAGCGAGTCCATCCGCTCCAACGTGGCAAGCCAGCCCCGAGGATAGCAGCCGAGCGCGAACGAGATCGGATTAACGAGCAGATCCCCGGTCACCAGGATTCTTTCCTGCGGTAGATAGAGAAACGCGTCCCCGGGGGTGACGGCGCGATCATAGTGCAAGACCTGAATCCGGCGCTCGCCCAGATGAATCGTGAGCGAGTCGGTGAAGGTGAGGGTGGCGTAGGTGTGGTGCGCGCTGCGTTTCTCCGCGAGAAAGAAGCGGTCGTCCGCGAGGTGACGGCGCAGCCGCGGCAGGTCGGGTGATCCGGCCGGTGTAGTCGCGATTCGCTGCTCAATCGCGTGGATGTGCTGCGGGATCTGGCTGTCGAGCCCGGGCTGATTGAAGGCGAGCGCGGGTCCACTCATCAAGTTGCGAGTCGTCTCGTGGGTGATTATCTCTACATCCGGGAACGCGCGCTGGTAGACCTCCGCGCCGTACCAATGATCCCAGTGCCAGTGCGACATGACGAGATATCGCACGGGCGCCCGCGTAAGCTTGCGGATCTCGGCGAGCACGTGGGCGGCCGCGGTTGGTGTGCCGTTGGCGTCGAACACCAACACGCCGTCGCGCGACAGAATAGCCACGGCATTGCCGTCGAGCCCCACGTCGCTGTACGGCGGCGTGATGAACAGGTAGACACCGTCAGCCACTACGATCTTTCGTGGTGGCGGATGGACCACGGCTGACCGTGACGGGGGCATGAGGAGCAGCAGGCTCATCGACAGTGCGCGCAGCATGTGGGGGGCTCCGAAGGGAAGGACTCGGCGAGCTACCACGCCGCTGGCACCACGTCGCCCACGATCACGCCGAGCACGGCTTCGGCGAGGGCCTCGGGCGTCGTCTCGGTCAGGGCGTTCCACTCCGTCGTCGCCACGACGACCAGGTCACGGCTGGGGACGACGTACACGAACTGCCCCCCGTACCCCCAGGCGAAAAACGCGGCGGGGCCGGCGTCCGACACCCACCAGAGCATGCCGTACGTGACGTCACGCTGCGCGCCCACGGTTATCCGCCAGGGGAAGCGCGGCCGCGTGACCGAGTCGACCCAGCTCTGAGGCACGACGCTCGCGTCGCCCGACCAACCGCTCTGCAGATACAGCTGACCGAGCTTGAGGAGATCCCGCGCGCGCAGGGCAATCCCGGAGCCGCCGTTCACGGTGCCACGATCGAGCTCCTCCCATGCGACCGTGTCCACGCCGAGCGCACGGAACAGGTGAGCCGATGCGTACGCGGGCAGCGGTGTGGCAGCGGCTTCTTGGAGCACCACGCCGAGGGTATGCACCGCCGCTGAGTTGTACGTGAAACCGGCGCCGGGCGGCGTGGCGTGGGGGCGGTCGAGCAGGTACTGCACGTGGTCGTTAGCGACGATCCAGAGGTTGTAGTCTGGGCCGGTCTCCTCATTCCATTGGTAACCCGACGTCATGGTCAGGAGGTCGTGGACCGTCACGGTGCTATCCACGGCGTCGAGGGTATCCGATGCCCCGAGATACGGGGCGATCGTCGTGCCGGTCCCGGGCAGCACTCCGTCCCGCAATGCGGTGCCGATCAGGGCCGACAGGATGCTCTTCGAGACCGAGCGGACGTCGAAGAGCGTGGTGGAGTCGACGCCGCCGAAGTAGTACTCCGCGACGAGCCGTCCGTGGCGCGCCACGAGGAGGCTCCTGAACCGGGGGATCGCGGCGGCGTGGCCGGACGCGCTGAGCAGGCCGATCGCGCTGACGCTCACTTCGCCCGGGCTCGCCCGCAACCACGCCTGCGACAGGTCGATGCGGACAGGAGACGTCGGGGCGGTGGGCGTCTCGCCGCAGCCGGCCGCAACGAGCAACACCGCGAGCCGGACGACGCGGTACCGGCCCATGTCAGTGACCGCCCTGCGGCTGCTGCGGGAGCTGGCTTGCCGTCAACGGCACAGCGGCCTTCGTATCGCCGTCCACGGTGATCTCGAAGCGGTACGCCCCGGCGTGCGGGAGCGGCACGTCAAACACCAGAATCGCTCCGGCTTCGATGTCGGTAACCCCCGCCGGCGGCTCCGCGAAGTTCACCGCGCCGTTGCCCCCGAGCACCTCGGTGTCCTGATCGTCCAGCAGCCGGATCTGCACCTGGTGTTCGCCGATCTCGGTGCGCTTACCTTTGAGGCGCAGCACCAGATGAAGACGGGGGTGCATCGCGGGAAACTGCTGTACCCAGACGTGCTGGAAGATACCAAGCACGGAAAGCTTGCCCGCCTGATCGACGAGCGCGTAGTCGGCGATCACGGCGAAGTCGAGATGCACGCTACTTCCGGGCGAACGGAATCGACGCGCGGGTCCGCTCCCACTCGAGCTTCAGAACCCCGCCCGACCCCTGCGGGTCGATGGCGATAGTGAACTGCTCCACCGGTTGTCCCAGCGCCTCGACCTTCATGTTGAGTCGCGCGAAGTCGTATTTGGCGTCGTACGCGGTCCCCCATTGCCCGGTGTTTCGGTTGATGATGAGCTTCCAGGCGTCGCGCGCGGGGATGGTCCACAGGGTGTACTTCCCCGCGGGCACCGTCGTCCCACCGATGATCAGGTCGGCGCTGGTCTCGAACACCGTCGCCTGGTTTGCGCCGGTGCGCCACACCTGGTTCCACGGCACCACGTTGCCGAAGATCACGCGCCCGCGCGTGGACGGTCGGCTGTAGCGCACCGACAGTAGGACGCCCGCCACGTTCGCCCGAACCGAATCGCTAGGCGATAACGTGCCCAGCGAGCGGGATGCGAAGGACTTGCCGAGGGCGTCGAGATCGAGGCCGCGCACGCGCTCGACGGTGATCTGTGCCGTGCCTCCGATGCCGGTGACGCCGAGCAGGGTGCCGCGCTCGTCGGCGCGGGCGCGGAGGGGGCCGATGGCGCCCAGCATCATGGTCAGGGAGTCGCCACCCCGACGACTCACGGTCACGGGCATGGGGTCCGTGTCACCCAGCGCGAGCATAGTAGTGGTGTATTGATCGCCGCCGGCGGCGCGGGCGCGGCGCGCGACCTCCTCCACGAGTCCGAATGCCTGGCCAAGGTAGGGGAGCGCGCCGGGGCCCACGCGCGCCCGGACGACCAGCGTCGAATCGCCGCTGGGCACCGTGGCCACCGCGGAGTCACCCTGGAACGTCTCCGTGGCCCTGGTTTCCGCCGGACCGGGCGCACCCGACACGTTGTGGGTGACGAGCTCGAACCGCTGAGCCGCGCCACCGGGACCGAAGCTGACGGTGTAGATGCGATGCACCGTGCGCGGGCTCCTGACGACCTGCTCTCCCTGAAGCCGGTCTGCGGTGCGCGTGTACTGCTCGATCGCGAGGGTATCACGACCCAACCGGACGACAAACTGCCCGGACTGACCGGGAAGCGCCCCGGGCGCGAGGAGCGCGGCGAGGAGGAGGGTGCGGGGCGCACGGCTCATGTCTGCTTCCTTGTGAAGGGAATCAAGATCCGCGTCGTCTCCCAGTCCACTTGCACCACGCCGCCTCTCCCCTGGGGGATAACTGCGATCGTGAACTGCTCGACTGCTCGCGGCAAGGACTGGGTCTGGACGTCCACGCGCACCAGGTCCGAGTCAGCGGCGTAATCGGTGCCCCATAAGCGGGCGCGCGTGGGCAGGTTGCACGCGTCGCCCCCGCACGGCGCCAGGATTTCCCGGTTGACGATGAGCTTCCAGCCGCCCGGCGACGGCAGGGTCCACAGGGTGTAGCTCCCCTTAGGGATCGTCTGCCCGCCGATGATGAGATCGGCGGATGTCGTGAAGCGCGTGGCGAAGTTGGCGCCGGTGCGCCACACCTGATTCCACGGTACGACGCCCCCGAAGATTCTGCGGCCCCGCATGGATGGCCGCCCGTAGTCGATCGCGATCCGGGCCCCATCGATCTCCGCGCGGACCGAGTCCGGCGGCGAGAGCTGGCCCAGCGGCCGGTCGGCGTGCGCCGCTGCGAACGCAGCGACATCCACCCTGGGCACGCGGGCGGCGATCACCTTCTGCGTGGTCAGTCGCCCGTCGACGCCCCGGATCCGGCCTGCGGCATCCACCTTGAAGAGCGTCGGCTGGTCGCCCTCGAACGCGACACCCATGGAGTCGGGAGTAGGGAACGTCACGGTAAGGTCGAACGGGGCGGTAGAGCCGAAGCTCAGGACCGGGACCTTGACCGGAGACCCGCCGAGCTTTCGCGCACGCACACCGTACTGGTCGTACAACGCGTAGCAAAAATTGATGAACGGCACCGCGCCTTGCGGCGTCATGACGTGCGCGGTGCTCGTCTGGCCGTTTCGGGTGACGTCGATGAACGCCTCCTCCTTCGTGAAGCGCGCCACGACGTGGCTGGCCGGCACGTCGGTAGACCCGAGGGGCTGGTTGTCGACCTCGAGCCGGCTGATGAGGCCGTCCGCGCCCAAGTCCCCGACGAAGTGGCGGGAGATCACGGGCGCTCGATCGCGCATGACCATATCGTCCACGACCCGATCGGCGGTGCGGGTGTAGCGCTCGACGCCGATCGTGTCCTTCCCGAGCGTGATGACGAAGGTTCCGCTATCGGCCGCCTGGGCGACGCCGGCGAGTAGCAACAGTGACAAGAGCATGCAAGTCTCCGGTTGGCTAATGCACCCGAATCGATTTCACTTCGTCGTTCTGCGCAATCTTGTTCACCACGTCCAGGCCCTTCGTTACCTGTCCGAAAACCGTGTGGACACGGTCAAGATGTGGCTGGGGAGAATGGCAAATGAAGAACTGGCTGCCGCCAGTGTTCTTGCCGGCGTGGGCCATGGAGAGCGTGCCCGCCACGTGCTTGTGCACGTTCTTTTCGGTCTCGCACTTGATGGTGTAGCCGGGTCCACCGGTGCCGACCGGCCCCTTGCCACTCTTCGAGTAGGGGTCTCCGCCTTGGATCATGAAGTTGGCGATCACGCGGTGAAACTTGGTGCCGTCGTAGAAGCCAGAATTCGCGAGCTTCGCAAAGTTGGCCACTGTGTTGGGCACTTCATCGGCGAAGAGCTCGACGTCGATCCGGCCCTTCGCGGTCTCGAATATGGCCTGCTTGGTGGGCATCATCGCTCCAATGAGAGGTTTTCCTCCACCTGCGCGATGGTCTTCATTCCCACAATCACGACCGAGACCGCCTCGTTGTCCAGTACGAACCGCAACGCCAGCTGCGCGGGAGTGACCCCCGCCTGACCCGCGAGCTCTTTCACGCGCTCCCCCAGCGCCGCGATCTGGGTCACGTAGGGACGCGGCATGCGGGCACGGATGTCGCCCTTTTCCCACGTGCTGGCAGGACCGTACTTGCCGGCGAGCAGCCCGTTGGCGAGCGGCTCCCGCGCGATGACGGCCACGTTCGCGGCGCGCGCGGCGGGAAAAACGCGGTCTTCCGCCTCGCGGCGGATCATGTTGTAGACGATCTGCACCGCGTCGGGCCGCGTCACCTCCACGGCGGCGAGTCCTTCTTCGGGCGTATGCACCGATACACCGTAGAACCGGATCTTCCCTTCTTGCTTCAGGTCCTCGAGGACTTGGTAGGTCTCGGGGTTCGCGGTCAGGCCGAGCGCCGGATTGTGCAGCTGCAGCAGGTCGATGTAATCGGTGCGTAACCGGCCGAGGGATCGCTCGACGGCGAAGCGGATGTATCCCGGGGAGAAGTTGGCGTCATGGGTGATCGGGAGCGGGGCATCGGGTGCGACCTGTGTGAGCGGGCGGTCGAAGACGTCGGCGAGGCGGCCGAGGAGCAGGGGATTGACGTCGCGGTTGTAGAAATTGCCCCCGACCTTGGTCGCGACAATCACATCCTTGCGGATGCCCTCGAACGTCTCGCCCAAGATCTCTTCGGAGTGGCCGTGCCCGTACACATCGGCCGTGTCGAAGAAGTTGCATCCCAGCTCGTATGCGCGCCGCACAGCGCGCCGCGATTCCGCGTCGTCGGTAGCGCCGTACGAGTTCCCGAACCGGTTTCCGCCGATGGCCCAGGCGCCGAACCCGATGGGACTCACGGCGAGTCCCGTGCGTCCGAGCACCCGGCGCGTCACGAGAGCAGCGTGCCCAGTGCCTCGGGCGTGACGACCGGGAGCGAGCAGGTCGTGCCGAGGCACACCGTGGCCACCGGTCGCTCCGCGATCTTCCGGATGACAACCTTCCGGGGCCGATACGCCTGCAGAGCGACGAGGTGCATGTCGCACGCCGCCCCATGTCCCTTCGCGCCCGACACCTCGACCCTGGTCACGGGATTCAACGCCCAATCGACGGCGGACAGGAGCGTGGCCCCGTACAGGGCGAACTGTCCCGCCGTCCCACCAAACGTCCGGAGCTGCCGGTCGAGCAGGCGACGCCATTCGGCGTCGTCAGTGAGGGCCCAGAGCCGCGCCAACGCCAGGGCCGCGACTCCGTTTCCGGACGGCGTGGGGGCGTCCTGGATCGGCTTGGCAGGGGTGGCGAGATAGGCAGCGCCGCCACGACCGCGTCCCACGTCGAAGAACCCGCCCTTCTCCTCGTCCCAGTGAGCGCGGCTACAGTAGTGTATCGCGGCCGTCGCTCGGGTGAGCCAGGCGTCGTCGCCCGTTGCCTCGTATGCGTCGAGGAACGCGCACGCGGCGTAGACGTTGTCCTCGAGGAGCCCGCGCGGCTCGGCACGCCCGACCACGTGGCTCATGCCACCAGCCTCATCCCACGCCTCGGCCCAGATTCGGGACAGGACTTTGAGCGAAACGGTGTTGCAGTCGGGGCGGTCGAGCACGGCACCTGCGTGCAGAAAAGCGGAGGCCATCATCGCGTTCCAGTTGACGTACGGCGTCGTGTCGACATACGGCGCCTTGCGCCGGTCGCGTGCGGCCTTGAGCTTCCGCAGCGCTTCCTTGAGCACCCACCATTCATCGTCGCCGGCCGGGTCGGCCTTCCACCACAGTACGTTCTTCTCGTGATCGTGGTGCATCTCTCCGGGCACTTCGACATCGAACATGCGCCGCACGACGTCGAACTCCCGCTCGGACAGCACGGCCTTCATTTCATCCGGCGTCCAAGTCCAATAGTTCCCGTCGTCGCCGAACGCCACGTCCGCATCCTGAGACGTGTAAAACGCCCCGGCGTCGCCGTCGGACAACACCTCCTGCACCCAGGCTACGATGCCGAGGGCGACGTCCTTGAAAAGGGGATTCCTGAGCGCGGCGTAGCCGTCGAGGTATGCATGCAGGAGCTCCGAGTTGTCGTACGCCATCTTCTCGAAGTGCGGGACAATCCAGCGCTCGTCCACCGAGTACCGATGGAACCCGCCACCCACGTGGTCCCGGATCCCGCCCTTCGCCATGCCGGTGAGGGTCTGCTCCACCACCTGCCGCATCCAGTCCGCCTGTGTATCGAACCAGCGCGCGAGGAGGAATCGAACGCCCGCCGGGTGGGGGAACTTGGGGGCGGTGCCGAAGCCCCCGTACCGGATGTCGAACAGCCGTGCCATCTCCCCCGCCGCGCGGTCGAGGAGTTCGAGCGTGATCTCGCCGGCCTTCGCCTCGTCCAGGGCCTCGGCCACGTGCCGGCGGATGGCGGTGGCGTTTTCTCTCACCTTCTCGCGCTGCTGGCGATAGATCCCCGCCACCTGCTTGAGCACTGAGACGAACCCGGGCCGGCCGTAGTGGTTCTCCTCTGGGGGGAAGTACGTGCCGCCGAAGAAGACCTCGCCCTCGGGCGTCAAGAACGCGGTGAGCGGCCAGCCGCCCTGGCCGGTCAAGGCCTGCACGGCCCGCTGATAGCGCGCATCGACGTCGGGCCGCTCGTCGCGATCGACCTTGATGCACACGAACTCGCGATTCAGGAGCTCGGCCACTTCGGGATCCTCGTACGATTCGCCATCCATCACGTGACACCAGTGGCACCAGACGGCACCGATGTCGAGCAGGATCGGCTTGTCTTCAGCCCGCGCGCGCGAGAACGCAGCCTCGCTCCAGGGGTGCCAATGCACCGGCTGGTGGGCGGCGGACTTGAGATAGGCGGAGGGTTCGGAAGCGAGGAGGTTCGGCATTCGGGGAAAGCTAACCCTTCAAATACCGCACCACCGTCTGCGAGAGCAGCTCCGTCCCGATCACGAGGCTTTCCTCGTCGATATCGAACGTCGGGCTGTGATGAGGCGACGCCTTCCCATCGGGGCGCGCCGACCCGACGAACGCGAATGCGCCCGGCACTTTGGCGAGAAAGAAGGACATGTCCTCTCCGCCCATTGTGCGGACACCTTCCGCGAGCCGCTCGGGGCCGACGATATCGCGCGCCGCGTCCTTCATGAGCACGGTCATCGCGGCGTCGTTCACCAGCGGTTTGGTCATCCGCCGATAACGCACCTCCGCGCCCGCTCCGAACGCCCGAGCGATCCCCTGAGCCGTCTCCTCGAGAAGCCTGGGCACCTCGTCGTAGAACTTGCCGCCGAACGTTCGCACGGTACCGCGCAGGTCGGCCCGACCGGGGATGACGTTGAACGCGTGCCCCGCGTTCACCTGCGTGACCGAGATGACACCTTCCTCGAACGGATTGCGGCGCCGAGAGATGAGGCCTTGCAGGCCCGTCACGACGTGGGCCGCGATCAGCACGGGATCGATCGCTTGGTGCGGCGCGGCCGCGTGGCCGCCCTTCCCGAGGATCGCGATCTCGAACTCGTCCACGGAGGCCATCACCGGCCCGGCCGTGAGGGCGATGGTGCCGACCGGCAAGTCGTTCCACAGGTGGATCCCGAACGCGGCGTCGACGGTCGGCGTTTCCAGCACGCCCGCAGCGATCATCGCCTCCGCTCCGTTCGAGATCTCCTCGGCGGGCTGGAACGCGAACTTCACCCCGCCCGGGAGGAATGCGGCGTGCAGCCGCCGCGCCACCTCGAGCCCGATCGCGACGTGCCCGTCGTGCCCGCACGCGTGCATCTTGCCCGCGTGCGTCGAGCGGTACGGGACGTCGTTCGCCTCCTCGAGGGGGAGCGCGTCCATATCGGCGCGGATCAGCACGCAGCGCGACCGACCCTTGGCCGCGCCGTCGCGCAGCCCCACGACGCCGGTCCTCCCGACCCCCGTTTGCACTGAGTAGCCGAGCTTGCCGAGCCGCTCCGCCACGAGCGTGCTGGTGCGGCGCTCCTCGAAGCCCAGCTCGGGGTGTTGGTGGAGATCGCGGCGGGTCGCGACCAATTGGGCGCGGTCGATGGGCGGGAGGGTCGATGTCATGCGGGCTTCTTGGTCTCGCACCTCGTCGGGGACCTCACACGCGCGAGCTCGGACACAGCCTGTTCACCACGCATATCTCGCATTTCGGCCGTCGCGCGATACATACGCGGCGCCCGTGCAGGATCAGCGTGTGCGAGAACCACGTCCATTTGTCGCGGGGCACGACTGCCATCAAGTCGCGCTCGATTTTCACGGGATCCTTTTCCTTGGTGAAGGCCAGGAGCGTGGCGAGACGCTGGACGTGCGTGTCGACGACCACCCCCTCGTTCTTCCGGAACCAGGTGCCGAGGACCACGTTCGCGGTCTTTCGCCCAACACCGGGAAGCTCAACAAGCTGTTCCATGGTGTCGGGCACGTGGCCGCCGTGGCGCTCCACGACGGCCTGCGCCATGCCGATGATCGACTTGGTCTTGTTACGGAAGAACCCGGTGCTGTGGATCTCCTGCTCGAGCACCTGGGGGTCGGCGCCCGCGAAGTCCGCCGCGGTCTTGTACTTCGCGAACAGGGTCGGGGTCACCAGGTTCACCCGTGCATCAGTCGACTGCGCGGACAGGATGGTCGCGACGAGCAGCTCGAGCGCGCTCCGGTGATCCAAAGCGCATGTGGCGTCCGGGTACTCGCGCTCCAGACGCGCGATGACTTTGCGGACGCGCGCCCGAAGCGCGGCGGGCGTCTCGTGCACTCTCCCCAGGGGCTTCCGTGGTCGAGCCTTGGTCTTCGTGGCCATCAGGCCGTCACGGCGCGGCGTTGCCGGGCGAACGCGAGGAATCCCTCCGCGTCGCGCGTGTTGAGTACGTCGGCCGGCTCGAGCCACCCCTTCCGGGCGATCCCGAGGCCGATCGCGACGTTCGCGACCCCGGCAGTCGAGTGCGCGTCCGCCCCGATCGAGACCATGACCCCTAGCTCGCGGGCCCGCCGCACCATGCGCCAGTCGAGGTCGAGGCGATGTGGATCCGCGTTCACCTCGATCGCAATACCGCGGTCGGCTGCGGTCCGGAGCACGCGCTCGAGATCGATAGCGTAGGGCTCGCGCTGCAGCAGCAGGCGCCCAGTCGGGTGGCCCAAGATCGTGAGACGGGGATCATCCATGGCGGTCAGCACGCGCCGCGTCATCTCGTCTTCGGACATGCCGAAGCGCGAGTGAATCGAGCCGATCACGAAGTCGAACCGATCGAGCACGTCCGGGCCGTAGTCGAGCGTGCCGTCAGCGAGGATGTCGGCCTCCACCCCCTTCAGCACGCGCGTCCCCACCGTCCGGGCATTCAGGGCGGCGATCTCGGCATGCTGCCGGGCCACGTCCTCGGCCCGAAGGCCGCCCGCATACGCAGACGACTGCGAGTGATCGGTGATGCCCACCCACTCGTATCCGGCGGCGCGGCATGCCGCGGCCCATTCCGCGATCGTGACCGTGCCGTCTGAGTAATGAGAGTGGCAGTGCAGGAAGCCGCGCAGGTCGGCCCGCGCCACGAGGTCCGGCAGCCGGCCGGCGGCTGCCGCATCGAGCTCGTCCCCGGCCTCGCGCAGCTCGGGCGGCACCCAGGGGAGACCGATTGCTCGATAGACACTCGCCTCGTCGGGGAAAGACGCCTCGAGCGAGATACCGGCTGCTCGGGCCCGGGCCTCGAGCGCCGTCACGTGCGCGGCGGAGCCGGTCGCCCGTATCCAGTCGAACCCGAACCGCTCGCGCGTCGTGAGCAGCACGTCGACCACGGTGCCGGAGGCAAAGCGAAGCGTGATCGCTCCCGCTTGGCCACCGATCTCCGTGACGCCAGGCGCCTGACCGAGCCGGTGGATCAGCGCGTCCCGGGCGGCGGCGTCGGCATGGGCGGCGATCAGGTCCAGCCGTCCGATCACCTCGCAGCGACGGCGCACGGCCCCGGCGATTTCGACCCGCAGCACCCCCTCGAGCTCCCCCAACGCGAGCCGTACTGCTTCGATTTCCTCGCGGGCGTGATGGAACAATCGAACCCCCGTGGCCTGGCGGAGGAAGGCGATGCCACGAAGGACGGTCTCGGCCGTCTTCGCCCCGAATCGCGGGAGCGCGGCCAGGCGCCCGTCGGCGGCGGCGGCCTCGAGCTCGGCGAGTGACTCGATCCCGAGCGCCTCGTGGATCTGGCGCACCTTCGTGACGCCCAGGCTCGGGATCCGAAGCATCTCCACGAGCCCCGGCGGTACCTGCTCCCGGAGCTCGTCGAGTGCCGTCGAGCGGCCGGTGGCGAGGATCTCCGATCGCGCGACCCGCTGGACCACCCGCACCCGTGCGGCGCTCTCTCCCCTGAGCTCAAGGACCGCCGCGAGCTCCTGCAGGGTGTGATTGACGGCTTGTCGGTCCATGCTGAGAACGTAAGAAGAAGGCGGGAAGGTTGGAAGGTTGGAAGGTGTCTCATTCAACCTTCCAACAGTCCAACCGTCTCACGCCTTGGGCAAGAATCCGTCCAGCGCCCGCACGAAGTCTTCCGTCGCTTCGACGTGCGGTGCGTGTCCGGTGGCGAGCTCGAACACCCCGGTCGAGAGGAGCGCCGCGGTCTCGCGGGCCGCCTCGATCGGCATGGGGTCGTAAATGCCATGCAGGAGCAGGGAGCGGGGCGCGCTACCATCGGGGAATGTCTGCCGGATTCGTCCCCGGAGGTCGTACTCTCCCAGACTGTCCCAAACCGCCCGCCGCGTACGCTCCGTCACGCGGAACGGGGTCATTTCTTTCGCGTGACTCGGGTCGCGAAAGTAGCCGGCGACGGATAGCGCGAATGCAATGCGGCGATACCTTTCGGGGTCGGTCTTCGCCAACCCCAGGGCCACGAGCTCGGCGCGACTCCGAGCGATCCACGGCTGGGCCATCCGGGCGGCGAAGCGGCGCTCGAACTGGTCGCGCCACGCCGCCGTCACGGGCGCGGCGGAGACGAGCGCGAGCCGCGCGATCCGGTCCGGATGCTCGAGGGCGTACAGCACGGCGAGCAGGCCCCCCCAGGAGTAGCCGAGCAGGGTGAGACGTTCGAGCCGCCAGTGGTCGCGCAGGGCGTCGAGATCGACCACGTGCTCGCGCCACCCGACCGCCGCGTCGCGCGCGACGGGTGACCGGCCGCCGCCGCGTTGATCGTAGTACAGGAGGGCGCGCCCCTCCGAGAGTCGGTCGTACTGGGGGAGGAGATAGTCGTGGTGGGCGCCCGGGCCGCCGTGGAGAACCACCACGGAGGGGCCGTCTCCCACGCGTCGCGTGTAGAGGCGGACGCCGTTCACCTCGACCGTCGATTCCGTCGGCGCTCGAGACATCGCGCCTGAAATTACACGGTTCCGAATGCCATGAAGCCGCTACGCTTTCCACCCGCTCTCACGCCACCGGGCTTCCGGCGGCTAGGGCTCGCCGACATCGCGATCCTCTGCCTGGTGGGCGGCGTGATTGCGACGGTGGTCGCATTCGCGCGGGAGTTCGAGGCGCCGTTCATGCAGGCGGTGCGTATCGACCTGAGCCCTGCGGCACTGCCGCGCTACACGCTGTACTCGCTTTCGCGCGGCATCATCGCGCTCCTCATCTCGTACCTCTTTGCCCTGGCGTTCGGTGCGGCGGCTGCGAAATCGCGCGCCGCAGAGCGGCTGCTGCTTCCGCTGCTCGACATTCTGCAGAGCATCCCGGTGTTGGGCTTTCTCCCCGGGCTCGTGCTCGGGCTGATGTCGCTGTTTCCGACCCGTAACGTCGGGCTCGAGCTCGCGGCCATCCTGATGATCTTCACCGCCCAGGCTTGGAACCTGGCGCTGTCATTTTACAACTCGCTCACAGGTCTGCCGGCGCCGCTGCGCGACGCGTGCAAGGTGGCGGGGTGGCCCCCGCGGCGCACCTTTTGGCAGCTCGAGGTGCCCGCCGCCGCACAAGGCCTGGTGTGGAACGGGATGCTGTCGATGGCCGGCGGCTGGTTCTTCCTGATGGTGAACGAAGCCTTCCGCCTGGGAGATCGCGACTACCGCCTGCCCGGGGTGGGATCCTACATGAGCGTCGCGCTCGACGAGGGCAACGTGCCGGCGATGGCGCTGGCAATCGGTGCGATGATCGTGATGATCGTTTGCGTCGATCAACTGCTGTGGCGCCCGCTGGTCGTCTGGGTGGAGAAGTTCCGACTGGACGAGACCGCAGGCGGGCCCCCGGCCGCGTCGTCGTGGGTGCTCGAATTTCTGCGGCGGGCGCGCCTGCCGCGGCGCGCGGCCGTCCTGCGGCGGCGCGCCTACCGCACGGCACGACGGGCGGCGCGGCCGCTGGAGGCGCCGTTCAGGACCGTCGGTCCCGTGATTCTGCGGGCGCCGCGCCTCGCATTCGCGTATCCCGCCGCGCGGAAAATCGGCGCCGGGCTGATGATCGTCGGTGTCGCGGCCGCGGCCCTCTGGGGGGCCTGGCGTCTGTGGCTGCTCCTGGCCCAGCTGGGTTGGGCGGAGTGGGGCGATCTGGTCGGGTCGGCCTCGCTCACGTTTGTCCGTGTGATGGGCGCGGTGCTCCTCTCGACCCTGTGGGCCCTGCCGGCCGGGGTGGTGATCGGCCGTTCACCGCGTCTGGCGAGCGCGCTACAGCCGGTGATTCAGGTCATCGCCTCATTTCCCGCGCCCATGCTCTTTCCCCTCGTGGTCCTCCTGTTCGAACGCGTCGGTATCGGGCTCGGGCTGGGCGCCGCGGCCCTGATGGTGCTCGCGGGACAGTGGTACATCCTCTTCAACGTCATCTCTGCGGTGGCCGCGATCCCCGAGCAGCTCAAAGACGCGACGACGGTGTTTCGGTTGCCGCGTATTGCGCGCTGGCGCGCCCTGTACTTGCCGGCGGCGTTCCCCGCCCTCGTCACGGGGTGGGTGACCGCGGCGGGAGGAGCATGGAACGGGTCGATCGTCGCTGAATACATTGAGGCGGGAGGGAAGCTGCGGGTCACCAGAGGACTCGGCAGCTTGATCAGCGAAGCGACGGCGCACGCCAACTTCCCGCTCCTCGCCGGGGGGATCGCACTGATGAGTCTCATCGTGGTCGGATGGAACCGCGTCGTCTGGCGCTCGATGATGGAGTGGGCCCGAACGCGCTTCGGGCTCGAGACATGACGCCGGGTGCCGTTCTGCTCGAGGCGCAGCATGTCACGCAGCGCTTCCGGCTCCCCAATGGACAGAACCTCGAGGCCTTGCGTGACGTGTCGCTCGCCGTGTGCGAGAACGAGGTGGTCGCCCTGGTGGGGCCGTCGGGGTGTGGCAAGAGCACGCTGTTGCGCCTCTTCGCCGGGCTCGCCCGTCCCACCGAAGGCACGGTCCTGTACCGCGGGCAGCGCCTGGACGGCGTGCTCGCGGCCGCCGCGATGGTATTCCAGTCGTTCGCCCTCCTCCCGTGGCTGACCGTCACCGAGAACGTCGCGATGGGTCTCGAGGCCCGGGGCGTAGACGGCGCCGCCCGGCGCGACGCGGTCGCCCGTGCCATCAATCTGGTGGGCCTCGATGGGTTCGAGCAGGCATACCCGAAAGAGCTGTCCGGCGGCATGAAGCAGCGCGTGGGCTTCGCGCGCGCCCTCGCGGTGGCCCCCGAGATCCTGCTCATGGACGAGCCGTTCGGCGCACTCGATCCCCTCACCGCCGAGAACCTGCGCAGCCAGGTAGTGGACCTGTGGCGCGATGCCGCGACCGGCGTGAACACCCTCGTGGTCGTGACGCATTCGGTCGAGGAGGCGGTGTTCCTGGCGGGGCGGATCGTGGTGTTCGGCACCAACCCCGGTCACGTACGCGAGGAGCTCGTCAACCCGCTGCCGTATCCCCGCGTGGAGCGGAGCCCCGACTTCGAGCAAATGGTGGATCGGTTGCACGCTATTCTCACGGCGACGCTCCTTCCCGAGCCCGCGCCGGCCGCGCCGCAGCGCCTCGTGCCGTTCCCGAGGGTCCACGTGTCCGAAGTCACCGGTCTCCTCGACCACCTACTCACCCGCCCCGACGGCAAGGGTCCGGTGTTCGAGCTCGCGGAAGACCTCGGGGTCGATTACGACCGGATGTCGGCCGTGGTGCGCGCGGCCGAGCAGCTCGGCTGGGTCACGACGCCGGGTGAAATCGTCCAGCTGACGCAGGCAGGGCGCGAGGTGATGGCCATGGACGACGCGGCGCGAAAGGACGCCACGCGGGCCCGGCTCGCCAAGCAGCCACTGTTCGGGCGGCTGATCGCCATGCTCAAGGAGAGCGACGGCTCAGTAGAAGACGAAGAGGTACTCGCCGACCTCACCATCTACTTCCCGTTTATTCCGGCCGACTCCTTGTTCGCCACGCTGGTGGAATGGGGGCGTTACGCGGAGCTGGTCGACCACGATACGGACGCCGGTCGTATCTCCCTGCTTGGGTGGGAGAGCGCCGCCGAGGCACGCGCCGAGTAGCGGCGGTCGGATTACTGGGCGAAGCAGAAGAACCGGACGTGATTCGGCGCGAGGCCTCCCGTGAGCCGCGCGAGAGCTGCCTGCCCGCCCTTGGCGAGGCGTGTCGCGGTGTCGCCAGCCAGGGCCGCCTGGTAGAGGGCGATCGCCCGCCCCTTCGCCGAATCGGCTGCGGGCAAGAACTTGGTCGAGTCGGCGTTCTCCTTCCCGAGGCCGGACGACAGCGCGACGATGTCACGATAGGCGTCTGCTTCCAGCAGCTGCGCGGTCCACTTGATCTCGGAGTCCGCGGGAGCGGCGACGAGCGGCTCGAGCCGCGCGACGATGCCATAGTAGGGCTGCGGCGAGTCTCCGCCTGCGCAGTCCGCTTCGAGCAGGAGCAACGCCGCCCGCTGGCCCATGGTCCCGGTCGGATCGAGGCGCGCCGCCTGCTGAACCCAGCCCCCCGCATACGCCATTTCGCCGCTCGCGGCCGACAGCTCGGAGCTTGCGCCGAGCGCCTTCAGGCGGCTCCGCGCCTGGGCCAGCTGCTGGCCCGGGTCGGTGAAGCCGAAGGGGTGCCACGCCAGGCGCAGCACCCGGTCCGCGACCAGATACGCGGCGGCTTGCCGAACCGAATCCTTGCCCCGCGCTCCCTTGAGCCACGTCTCGAGCGTCGTCACGAAGTCGTAGGGCGCCATGTCCGCGTATTTGCCCGACTCGTCCCGCGACTGGCGTACGATCTCGAGGATCCCGGCGGAGGAGCGGGGCGGTGGCCCGGCCTCCCGGATCCACTTGTTGATGAGGAGCACCTGCCGCTGGTAGTACTCCGGTTGCGTCTCGCCGCGCGGCGCGACGATATCGGCCGTGACCGTGGAGGCGCCGTGACGGGGAGGCCCCCCGGCCTCGTCGCTCGAGGAACCGCACCCGAGGAACAGCGGGATGGCGAATATGAGCAGGGCATGACCAGGGAGGCTCATCGGACCCTCGCGAATGGGGTGACGGCTAGGCGCCAAGCTAAAAGGCCCCGGCCCGCGTTACAATAGGACGGCGAGCGCGTCGGCTATTTCCTTGACCGTGCGATGGTGCTCCGAAGTGAAACCTGCCGGGACGTCGGAATCGATGTCGAGTTGTCCCAGGATCGTCGTGCCGCGCCGAATCAGGACTACCAGCTCGGAGCGGGTCTCGAGGTTGCAGGCGAGGTAGTTGCCCACCGCGGTTACGTCGGGCACGTTCTGGTCCTCGCCGCTCGCCACCGCCGTCCCACACACGCCCTGACCCACGGGAATGCGGGTGTGCTCTGTTTCCCGCCCGGCGAACGCCTCGAGGACGAGCTCACCGTCGTCCAACATGTACGCGTATACCGACGTGAAGGGAGGGCCGAGTCGTCGGATTCGCTCGCACGCGAGGCGCAGCAGATCGCTGCGGGAGACGTCGTGCAGATGCGCGGCGCGGAGGGCGCGGACGATCGGGCTGGTTGCGAGCATGCGGCTATATCTATCTTTGGCGCGACGCTCCTGGAAGCGGCCCCTGTGCCCATTCGTCTCCTAGTCCTCATCCCCGTCGCCGCCGCCATCAGCCTCGCTCTTTCGGCCGCCGTGGATGCCGTGGCACTCCCGCTCTTCCTCGACACCACGGGGACGATCCTCGCGACCGCGCTCGGAGGCCCGGTCGTCGGTATCGCGACGGGCGTCGTGACCTCGGCGGTGAATTCTCTGCGGAACCCGACGTTCTGGCCGTTCGTCGCGGTGCAGATCATCGTAGCTCTGTACGCCTGGATGGCCGCGCGGGCCGGCCTCTTCCGGAGCTTTAAAATCGCCGTTCCCGCGGGATTCGGGCTCGGCGTGATCGCTGCCCTCACGTCGACGCCGATTTCCTACCTGGTCTTCGGGTGCGCCACGACCGGCGGGATCGCTCTCACCACGGCACTCGGCAAGGCCTTGGGGCTTCCGCCCCTGGGCGCCTGCTTCTTCGGGAGCTTCGTGGCCGACTTCGGGGACAAGGCGGTGACCTTCGCGCTCGTGACCTCGGTGCTTCACGGTCTCCCACGCCGCACCGCGGCGCGGTTCCCGTGGGCGCTGCGCGCCATCGGCGCGGCGTGACCCGGCTCCATCCGTTCACCTTGCTGGCGATGGCGGGAGCACTTCCCGCGCTCGCGTGGATCCTGCCCTCCCCAGTGGCCGGGCTCACGTGTGCTGTCTTAGCGCTGGCGCTCACGCTGACCCCCGGCTCCACGGACACGGTCACTGGCGTGTCCGCGCGCTGGCGCCCGGGGTTCGTCGTCTTCCGGACGGCGCTCTTCACCGCGGCCCCGTTCTGGCTGTTCCTCCTGCTGCTGCACGACGTCCCGACGACCGTCAGGATCGGCCTTCGCATTACGACGATGGTCGCGAGCTTCGTGTGGGTCGCCGCCGCGGTGCCGTCTCCGCGGTTGGTTGAGGCGATGGTCGCGGCAGGATGGAGCGCGATCGTGGCGTACGTATTCGCGGCCACGCTCTCGGCGGCGCCGGTGCTGCGGGCGCGCGCTCGGCGGATAGCGGACGCACAACGCTGCCGTGGGTTGTCCCCACGAGGCGGGCTCGCCCACCGGCTGCGCGCGCTCCGCGCCCTCGCCCTCCCACTCATCCTGTCGGCGCTCCACGAGGTGGACGAGCGGGCCCTCGCGCTCGAGACCCGCAGGCTCGTTCCGGGAGCGCGGCGCACTCCACTTTCACCGCCACCCGACCCCCTGGCCCAGCGGATGGCACGCTGGGGCCTCGTGGCGGCCTGCGCTGCGGCGCTCGCCTGGCGATTCCGGTGACCCGTCTCGCCCTGGAGCGCGTGACGTTTCACTATCCGGCGACCGAGGTTCCGGCCCTCGAGGACGTGTCGCTCGACGTGGCGGGCGGTGAAGTCGTGGCGCTCGTAGGGGGCGTAGGCGCGGGGGCCTCGACCGTGCTGCTCGTCGCCGGAGACCTGGCGCCTCGAGTCGTGGGAGGACGTCTGGAAGGGCACGTCACGTTCGACGGGCAGGGTCCGAGGGGAATCGTCTTGCCGACCCCGTGGACGCAGCTCTCGGGGATGGCCTTTACCGTCTGGGACGAGGTGGCGTTCGGGCCCGCCAACCTTGGCCTCCCGCGGGACGATATCGTGCGTCGGGTCGATCACGCCGTCTCGCGGCTCGGCCTCGAAGACCTCACGTCGCGTGATCCCACGACCCTCTCGGGCGGAGAGCTTCAGCGCGTGATCGTCGCAGGGATCCTCGCCATGCAGCCGACGTTGTTGCTGCTGGACGAGCCCACGGCGGAGCTCGACCCCGCCGGGGCGCGCTCGGTGTGGCAGCTCGTTCGCACGCTGGCGACCGACGGCACGGCCATCATCGTGGCGACCACTGACCTCGACGCGGTTCCCGTGGTCGCGGACAGGGTGGTCTGGCTGGAGCGCGGTCGGGTGGCGGCGACGGGCCCCCCGGCGCTACTGGCGGGCGACGCGCTGGTCGTCGCGAACCAGGGCACCACCGTGGCGACGGTGTGGCACGCGGCGGGGCTCCCTGCGCCCTACCCGCTCACCGTCGCACAGGCAGCGCAGCGTTGGGGTCGCCGTTGAGTGCCGCCCTGCGACTGGACGGTGTTTCGTTCGCCTATGGAGCCGTGCAGGCGTTGGCGAATGTCTCGCTGGCGGTCGCTCCGGGAGAGCGCGTCGCACTGCTCGGGCGGAACGGCGCCGGGAAGTCTACCCTGGTGCGACTGGTCACAGGCCTCGCGCGTCCCGCGGCGGGCACAGTCTGGGTGGGAGACTGGGACACGCGAAACCGGACGCCGGACCAGCTGGCCCGGCGCGTGGGTTCCGTGTTTCAGCACGCTGACCAGCAGCTCTTCGCCCGCACGCTCGAGGACGACGTCGCGTTGGGCCCCCGAGCGCTGGGCCTGGCGCCGGCGGATGTCGCGGGACGCGTCACGCGCGCGCTGGCGGTGCTCGAGCTCGCGACGCATGCGCGCGAGCATCCGTACGATCTGCCACCGGCGCTCCGGAAGCTGGCGGCAGTTGCGGGCGCGCTGGCACTCGAGCCTGCCGTGCTCGTGCTGGACGAGCCCACTGCGGGACTCGACCGCGTCCTACGCGCGCGCGTCACCCGCGCACTGCTCGAACGGGCGACCGATGGCGCGGCGCTCCTCGTGATCACGCACGATCTGACGTTCGCGGCGGAACTACTGGACCGCGCGGTGGTGCTCGACCGCGGTCGCCTCGCATGCGATGAGTCGCTCGCGAGCTTGCTCGGGGCCGCGGCACGGCTCGACACGCTCGGACTCGTGCCGCCACCCGTGGCCGCGCTGTCGACGGCACTCGACCTTCCGGGCCGGCCCATCCGTGCGGCGGAAGCTGCGCGAGTGCTGGCGCGCGTTGCAGGGGGTAGGGCAGAGCCCTAGATTGACCCGCCCGATGGCGACGCTCGAGAATTTTGCCACGCGGTTCGCACGCTGCGTGAGCCTGTTCCGAGATCCGGGCGCGAAGGACGAGCAAAAGGCCGAATTCCGCGCGCTCGCATCCCTGTTGAAGGACACCTCCGTGTCGGTTCGCGTGGCCGGCGGCCGCATCGAGGTGAACGGCGTGCCGTGCGAAGGGGAGACCCTCACCGGGCTGGTGCAGCGCCTGGACCTGCACGGCATCGCAGAGATCAGCCTCGCCGCCGATCCGCCCCCCGCGCAGTTATTCGAGCTCATGAAGGGGCTGGCCGAGCAGCCGGGGGGCGGGGACGATGTGGTCACCCGGCTCGCCGCTGTCGGTGCGAGCGGGATTCGAGTCGTCCCCGCTGCCGCGACCCCCGCGCCCACACCACCGACGTCCCGCGGTCCCGTTGCCTCGCCGGCTGACTTCGATGCGCGAGAGCCCATCGTCCCGCAGCCCGGCGCTCACATCGACCGGAAGGGGCATCCGCTGGGGACGGAGGGCATTTTGCGTGGTGAAGCCTGGCAGGACATCAAGTCTGTGCCGCTCTCCGGCGTGCCGCTCGTGATGCACGACCCACCCCCTCCCTCGGCCGCGGACGCGCTGCCCGGGACGGCGGCTCCGGCAAAGCCGCCCGAAGACGAATCGGAGCTCTCGCTTTCAGTCGGGCGATCGGGCTCTCCGCCGCCCCCTCCGCCTCCACCTGCCGCCGCTCCGCCGGCGGGGGCGCCACCGCGACGTGTGTCAGCGGCCGAGCGGCCGCCCGCTTCCGAGCCTCCCGCCAGCCCGCCGGTCTCATCCGCACCGACCACCGCACGGCCTCCCCTGCCGGCAGGCGCGGCCGACGTGCTCGCCGAGCTCGAACGGAACCCGACCGCCCCCAACGTGGGCGACCTGCTCGCCGCGCTCGTACGAAACGCCGAAACGGCCGTCAAGCAATCGCGCTTCGAGCAGGTGCTCGGCGTGATCGCCGGCATCATCCACGTAGAGCAGCGCGTCTCGGAGACGAGCGGCATGCGACGCCAGTACGCGATCGCGGTGCGCCGCATCTACACGAAGCCCGTGCTCCAAGCGCTGGCACACCTCCTGGCCACGCCCAGGTACCGGGCCGACGCCGTGGCGGCGCTGCAGCGGGGCGGGGCCACGGCCGTGGAAGTTCTCATGGACCTGCTCGTGGCGGCCCCCACCGTGAGCGAGCGCCGGGCGGTGTTCGACGCGCTCAAGCAGATGACCGAGGGCACGGAACAGCTGATCCACATGCTGGACCATCCGGAGTGGTTCGTCGTGCGCAACGTGGCCGAGCTGCTGGGCGAGCTGGGCATGGATGAGGCGGTCCCCGCCCTCGCGCGACGGCTCGATCACGCAGACGAGCGGGTGCGCAAGGCGGTGGCGATGGCGCTCGCCAAGATCGGCACCCGCAACGCCGCGGAGCCGCTGCGCCGCGCGCTCCGCGACCGCTCGCTCGAGGTTCGGCTGCAGGTGGCGCTGGGGATCGGCGGGCGCAAGTCGAGCGCCCTCGCGATGCCGCTCGTAGTTGCGATGGAGGAGGAGAAGGACGAGGCGGTGGTCCGAGAGCTGATCCTCGCGCTCGGGCGCATCGGGAGTCCGGATGCCGTGCAGGCGCTCATCAAGTGGGCGCAGCCTGCGGGCCGCATCTTCGGTCGCAAGCCCAGTGCGCTGCGCTTGGCTGCGGTGGACGCATTGCGGCTCGCGGCGACGCCCGCCGCCCTGGGGACGCTCGAGGGGTTGGTGGACGACAGCGACCGCCAGATCCGCGAGGCGGCGAAGAACGCCGTCACGGAGCTCCGGCGGCCGCCACGTCCCTAAGGCTGGTTCGGCTTCGACTGTGCCGTCAGGATCCCCGGGCCGGTAAACGCGAAGCTCAGGCAGGCGGTCTGGAGCCCCACCGGAGCGAGCCCGATACCCAACAGAAGGCCAGCCCGCCCAGCGTCTCGATCAGCATTCCCCTGTAACCGAGCAGCGTCGGGAACGGGTAATGGAGCGAGCCCAGGAAGCCGATAAATCCCTGCATGGCCGGTCCCGGGAACGGCGGTCCGATGAGCTTGCCAAGGCCGTGCATGAGAAGAATGAATCCCACCACCACGAGGCCTGGGTTGTTCAACCTCACGGCGTCCTCCTTGGTTAGGCGGGAATGAAGCTCACCTTGGGATCCAGCCGGCGCGCGAACACTGCGAGCAAGCGGGCCGCCCGCTCGAGATCCTCCCGCGCCACCATCTCGTTCGGGCTGTGCATATACCGGTTGGGAACGCTGACGAGTCCCGTGGGAATCCCGCGAAGCGCGTTGTAGATCGCGTCGGCATCGGTGCCCGTGTCGTGCGGGGCGGCCTGTATGCTGTAGGGAATCTTTTCCCGCTCGGCGCACTCCGCGAGCATGTCGAACACCACGGGGCTTACCGCCGAGCCGCGCGACAGGACGGGCCCGCCTCCCAGTTTGTGCTCGCCGGCGCGCTTCTTTTCCGCGCCAGGCCAGTCTGTCGCGTGCGTCACATCCACCACCAAGGCGACGTTCGGCTCGATTCCGACCGCGCTGGTGCGGGCACCGCCGCCGGTCCAGGCGATCTCCTCGCGCGTCGTGGCCACGGCAAACACCGCGGCGTGCTTCGGGCGGTCCTCGGCGAGCAAGCGCAGGGCCTCGGCCACTACGTAGGCGCCGATCCGGTTGTCGATGCTCCGGGAGACAATGCGGCCGTTGGGATATTCCGCCACCCGCGCGTCGAGCACCGCCGCGTCGCCGACCCGCACGCGCTGGAGGGCTTCGGCCTTACTGGTCGCGCCGATATCGATCCAGAGGTCCGTGATCTTCGAGACCTTGTCCATGTCGTCGCGCTTCATCAGGTGGACCGCCTGTTTCCCGATCACGCCGGGTACCGGGCCCGCCGGCCCGGTGATCACGACCCGTTGCCCGACCAGCACTTGAGAGTCCCACCCGCCGATCCCCGCGAAGTACAGGTAGCCCTCATCGTCCACGTGTGTTACCTGCAGGCCAATCTCGTCGATGTGCCCCGCGAGCATGAGCCGGGGAGCCCCCTTGGGGTTCAAGGTCGCCACCGAGTTGCCGTGCACGTCGGCCGTCACCTGCTCGGCGAATGTCTTGACCTGGTCGCGCCAGACGCGCGCCGGCGCCGTTTCGAAGCCCGAGGGTCCAGGAGTGTCGAGGAGTCGCTTCAAGAAGTCGAGGGTGTCTCTAGTCATGGCTTGATGGGCGTTGGTGTCGAAAGGGGTACGCGCAGGCGCGCGTGAATGCTATCGGCGGCCGCGCCGATCGCGAGCGTCGGCTGGAAGCCGACGCGGACCGGGATCGCCGTGATGCCGATGCGGTGATCCGGCGTCACTACCACTCGCAAGATGGCGGACAGGCGAGTCCACGGATCGGTTTGCATGAACACAAAGTTGCCGAGTGACTGGACGATCGGCTTGTGCTTGTACCACATCACGGGCTGCAGCACGTGTGGGTGGTGAGCGAGCACCAGATCCGCGCCCGCGTCGATGAGGTCGTAGAGGAGCTCCCGGTGGTAGTCGGGGGCCGAATCCGCGTACTCGCGGCCTCCATGAACGCTCACGACGACCAGGTCCGCGCGGCCGCTCGCCTTGAGCGCGCGGATCGCCGGAGAGATCCACGTCGTGTCACCCCAGGCGATCCAGTCAGCGCCCGCGTGCTTGTAAAAGGTGTACGGTGCCGGATTCCAGGCACGGGTGATCGCGAAGAACGCAACCCGCCAGCCGCGCCGCTCCAGGATCACCGGCTGCTCCGCCATGTCCCGTCCGAAGCCGGAGCCCACGAACCGGACGCCCGCGCGCGTGAGCTGCCGCATCGTCTCCTCGACGGCTGGCTGGCCTACGTCCCAGGCGTGATTGTTCGCGGTGCTCACGACGTCGAATCCGGCGCGGGCCAGCGCGACGGCGGCGGCCGGGGGCGCGGCGAACACGCCCCCTGAGTCCGGCTCCGGACTCGAGTCGGGCGCGATCGGGCTCTCGAGATTCCCAAAGGTGATGTCCGCGGCCGACAATGAGTCGCGGAGGGCGAGGAACGGGTAGAGCGTGTCGCCGCTCAACAGCCGTGCCTTCACGATGCCCCGCCCGAGATTGATATCCCCTACGGCGTAGAGCCGGAGGGTGTCTGCCGGCTGCTGCGAGCCCCCTCCCAACCTCCCGAGTGCCACCAGGCTAAGGGCGACGAGCGCGACGATCATCGCAAGGTCACGCGGGAGGTCATCCGATCATCAACCGAGAGAGAAGCTCGGCCGCGTCCACGAGCCGTGGTCCCGGGCGGGACGTGTAGGCGTTCCCGTCGATCAGCTCGGTCCGGCGCCCGCCCGCCAACAGGGATCGCGCGTCCGAGTCGGCGACATTCGCGAGCTCCGACCGGGCGCGCTCCACATCGAATCCGCACAGGGCCACCACGACCAGGTCGGGCGCGAGCGCCAGGAGCTCGCTCCAGGGGCGCGCGCGGGACCGCTCGCCGGCCGTGCCCCCCACGTCCTCCCCGCCTGCCAAGGTCACGAGTTCGGGCACCCAATGTCCCGCGACGTATGGCGGATCCAACCACTCGAGCACCAGCACACGGGGCCGTCCAGGCTGTCGTCCTCCTTCCGCCCCTCTCCTTTGGGCGACGCGCCGCAGGCGGTACCGTAGGCCATCCACGAGCTCCTCCGCCTCGTCCCGCAGCTCCAACGCCTCGCCAATCTTCCCGATGTCCGCAAACACACCTTCCAGCGTGTGGGCGTGCAGGGTCACCACCCATGGCGTGGGCATCAGCGCGGCGACCACGCGGGCCAGCTCGGCTTCGCCCACCGCGCAGACATCGCATACCGACTGCCCGATCAACACGTCCGGGCGCAGGTGCGCGACGAGGTTCAAATCCACGGTGATGGGGGCCGTGCCGGAGCGCTTGGCCTCGGCCGTCGCGCGGTCGATCGCGCCCGAGGGCAAGGCGGGGTCGATCGCCGTTCCGGTGACCCGCGGCAGCGAGCGGACCCCCGGCGGAAAATCGCACTCGTGCGACACACCTACGAGCTGACCTATCGCACCCAGGGCGGCGACGATCTCCGTGGCCGCCGGGAGCAGCGATACGACGCGCATGCCGATAATGTAGGGGCCCCCGTTTCCCAAATGCGGGGTCCCGACACGGGGCCGCCGTCACTGCGGACGAAGGGCGATGCGGTAGAGCAGAACGCCGAGGACCGCGAACAGCAGGTAGGCGAGCACGCTCGACTGGGCGAGGCCACCCAGCGCGTGGAACAGGGGGACCTTCTCGGCCAGCGCGTCCGCCGAGCCGAGCACGCCGGCGATCGCCGCGAGCACGATGCCGCAGATCGCGCCGCCCGCGATGAGGCCGCTCGAGAACAGCACTCCCGGTCCGGACTCGACCTCGGCGATCGACTGCTGCCGGGACTGAGCCCGGCGCTCGATCAGCCACCGGATCACGCCGCCCGCGAACATCGCCGAGGACGTCGAGATCGGGAGGTACACGCCGACCGCTACCGGCAGGGCCTGCACGCCCATGAGCTCGATCGCGATCGTCACGAACACACCGAGCAGTACGAGCGCCCACGGCAGCTTATGGGTGAGGATGCCGTCGGTGATGAGGGCCATGATCGTTGCCTTTGGGGAATCGAGTCGGGGAATCGTTCGGCCTTTGAACTCGTGAATGCGGCCGCCGATGCCCGGATCGACCACATAGCGCAGCTCATGGGTCGCGGGATCCATCAGGTACTTCCCAGCGGCCACACCCTCGGTGATGACGTACACGCGGACCACCTGGTAGGAGGCGTGGTCCACCGAGTCGCTGGCCGCGATTTTGAACCCCGACATCGTCTGCGGCAGGATCTCGACCGGCGCGCGGGTGCCGGCCGCCGGCGCCAATGCCTGTGCGCTGAAGGCCGGATGCGATTCGGGGACCGGGTACGTGTAGGCGCGGTTGAGTAGCGTGAGAGTCCACCCGACTACCACCGCCGAGCCAAGGGCGCCTACGAGGATCGCCAGCTGCTGGCGCCGCGGGGTGGAGCCCACGAGGAAACCGGTCTTCAAGTCCTGAGACGTGTTGCCGGCGTTCGCGGTCGCGACCGCTACGACCGCCGCGATCGAGATCGCTTGAACACGATGGTCCACGCCGGTCCAGCCGATCGCGACGAAAATCAGGCATGTGCCAAGCAGCGCAGCGATGGTCATTCCTGAAATCGGGTTGGCTGAGGAGCCGATCTGCCCGGTGACGCGCGAGGACACGGTGGCGAAGAAAAACCCGAAGACCACGATCAGGATCGCCCCGAGCAGGTTGACGCCCACCTGTGGCAGCAGGGCGAGCACGATGGCGAGGGCAACCGAGCCCCCCACGGTGAGAGAGATCGGCAGGTCGTCTTCGGTCCGCAGCCGGGCCACGGCCTGACCCATGCGCGAGTCCCGCAGGTCTTTGAGGCTCGAGGCGAAGGAGCTCACGATCGTCGGGAGCGAACGCGCGAGCGCGATGATGCCTGCTGAGGCGACGGCGCCGGCGCCGATGTAGAACACGAAGCTGGCGCGGATCTCAGCGGGGCTCATGTCGCGGATCAACTTGACGGCGGGAAACCCGAACGGCTCCGTGAGGCCCGATCCAACCAGCTTAATGGCGGGCGCGAGCACCAGATACGCGAAGCACCCGCCGGCGAACAAGTAGCCGGCGATGCGCGGGCCGATGATGTAGCCCACGCCCATGAGCTCGGGCGACGTCTCCGTGAACACCGCGGCCCCGGGGTAGAACCCGAGCGCCTTGCCGGGCACGTCCGGCCAGAACTTGAGGCCCGCCTGCAGGAACTTGTAGACGAAGCCAACGCCAAAGGCCTGGAATACGCGCTTGGCCTGCAGGCCGCGCTCCTCCCCGGCGATGAGCACTTCCGCGCAGGCCGTGCCCTCCGGGTAAACCAGCGTATCGTGCTCTTTCACGATCAGCGCCCTGCGGAGCGGGATCATCATCAGGATGCCCATCAAGCCCCCGACCGTGGCGAGGACGGCGACCCGACCGATGTCCAAGTCATAGCCCATCAGGAGGATCGCGGGGATCGTGAACACGACGCCGGCGGCCACGGAATCGCTGGCCGACCCTGTTGTTTGCACGATGTTGTTTTCGAGGATGGACGTCCGGCCCAGCGCGCGGAAAATCGTAATGGACAGCACCGCGATGGGGATCGAGGAGCTCACGGTGAGCCCGATCTTGAGGGCGAGGTAAACGCTCGACGCGCTGAAGATCAGCCCGAGCAGAACCCCGAGGATCAGGGCGCGCGCCGTCAGCTCGGGGGGCGACTGCGACGCCGGGACGTACGGTTGATGGTCGGGCATAGGGCGGAGAATGTGAAGCTGCACGGCGAAAGGCGGTAGAGGCGCGTCACGCCCGTGCCGGACGGGCGTGATGCTTGACGCGTGCCAGGCGGCGGGAAGCCTCGAGCAACATCTCTTCCGTCTTGCAGAAGGCGAACCGGACCAGCCGCCGACCCAGGTCGGGTCGGCTGAAGAAGCTCGAGCCGGGCACCGGCGCGACGCCGATCTCCTTCGTGAGCCAGAACGAGAACTCGTCGTCCGGCAGGTCTGAGATTGCCGAGCAATCCGCCAGTATGTAATACGCCCCCTGGGGCCGTGTGCACGCGAATCCGGCGTCCAGCAGGGCCCGGCAGAGCAGGTCACGCCGCGCGCGGTAGTCGCGGGCCAGGCTGTCGTAGTAATCCCGACCCAGCGTCTCGAGTCCGACCGCGACCGCCTCCTGGAGCGGTGCCGGTGCGCCGACCGTCAGGAAGTCGTGCACCTTCCGGATGGCGTCGGTCGCGTCCGGCGGAGCGACGATGGTGCCGATGCGCCACCCGGTCACGCTGAACGTCTTCGACGCCCCGCTGATCGTGATCGTCAAGTCACGCATGCCGGGCAGCGTAGCGATCGGAACGTGCTCCCCTTCGTAGTAGATGTGCTCGTAAATCTCGTCCGTGACGGCGTAGGCTTCGTGGCGCCGGCATAACTCCGCAATCCCCTCGAGCTCGCGTCGGGACAGAACCCGCCCGGTCGGGTTGTTGGGCGTGCATACGATGATCGCCCGGGTGCGTGACGAGAAAGCGGCGGTGAGGCGATCGAGATCGAGCTCCCCACCCGTGGGGAGCGGCACGTACACGGGCCTGGCGCTGCAGAGAATCGCGTCGGGGCCGTAGTTCTCGTAGAACGGCTCGAACACGATCACTTCATCGCCGGGGTCGACGATGGCGAGGAGTGCCGAGGCCATCGCCTCGGTGGCCCCGCAGGTGACGGTGATCTCGGTCTCGGGATTCACGCTCATCCCGTACCACTCCGCGTACTTTCGCGAGAGGGCATCTCGCAGCCGCTTCGCGCCCCAGGTGATGGCGTACTGGTTCACGTCGTCGCGGATCGCGCGGGCCGCCGCTTCCTTCAGGACGACCGGCGCAGGGAAATTGGGGAACCCCTGGGCCAGGTTGATCGCCCCGTGCTCGGCGGCGAGCCGGGTCATTCCCCGGATGACCGACTCCGTGAAGGAGTGTGTGCGTCGGGCGGTATGCATGGAGTCGGAACTTACAAGCGAAAGGCCCCGGCCAAAACGGCCGGGGCCTTCATATTCGCGACTAGGTCCTGCCCGCGGTCACGGGCTGAGGTTGCCGAACCAAATGAAGCTGGCGCCGCCCCCGTCGATGAGGGTGATCGTCCAGCCGAAGCCGCCCGCGCACGCGGGCCCGCTCGTCGGGAACGTCTCGTGCCAGCCGGTCTGCGTCACTTCACAGAGCGTGTACGTGCCGGCCGGAAGACCGGTGAACGAATAATTGCCCGATGCATCGGTCACCGCCGTTGCGTTCACCGGGCCGGTGAGTTGCAGGCACCAGTTCTGCAGACCAGGCCATGGCGACGCGTCGACGTACACCTGCCCGTCGATCGACGCGGTCCCACCGGACGGCGCGGAATTGACGCACGTCGAGCCCGTCTGGGGCGGTGGGGGCGGAGGTGGGGGCGGGGGCGGCGGCGGGGGCGGCGGCGGGTCCTGAGGCACGCACAGCCCTTGATGAGCATGCGCGGTCCCCTGGGCCGACCGATTGCTGGTGCCCTGGCCGTTGTTACAGGAGCTCTTGCCAGGCAGCTGCGACACGCCAATCGCCAGCGGCGTGGCCAGCAAGGCAAGCAGGACTATGTAGGCACGCATCGACACTCCTAGCTCGTTTTGAGGGCTGAGGAGGGGCGCTGCGGCCTCAGCGTGACTTGCCCAGTGCCGGGGGCGGGAGGACACATCGCTCGCGTTCCCACGCATACCACCGGGCGCCCCGAAGATCGCAACAACCGGCCCGGAGGGCTGTGCGACTCGTCACTAATGGCGTAAGCGCAGGTGATAACTACAGTTACACTATCAAATCGGCGCGGCGGGGGCGATAGTTAGCCTGGCGGCCCTTGTTTGCATCACTGTCGTGACAGCATGAACACATCGAGGCCCCGGCGGGAGACTGTACCGGGGCCTCGTGTACCTTTCCGGGTCCAACCTCACTTACAGCGGCGCATTTACGAACGAGACGAAGCCCGATTCCGAGTTGTCGAACACGCTGATCGTCCAACCGATGCCGGACGGGCACGTAGGCCCGGAGGTCGGGGAAATCTCTTGGAAGCCGGTTTGGACCTCTTCGCAGACCATGTACGTGCCTGCCGGTAGGCCCGGAACCACGTAGCTGCCCGAGGCGTCGGTGACGGCCTGTGCCGTGACCGGGCCGCTGACGTCGATGCACCAACCTGCTAGACCTGTGAACGCGACGTCGAGCAGCACCGTCCCCGTAATGGACCCGGTCCCACCTGAGGGCGGGGACTGCACGCAGCCCGTCGGGGGGGGCGGCGGGGGCGGGGGCTGAGGCGCGCAGAGCCCCTTATGGGCGTGTACCTGCCCTGAATCCGACCGATTCTCATCGCCGTTGCCGTTGTCACAAGAGCTGTTGCCGGGCATCTGGGACATGCCCAAAGCCAGCGGCGACGCGACCAAGGCGAGGACAAAAATGAGGGCTCGCATGATACCTCCCTCCTAGCTCGTTAAGGCTGAGGAGGGGGCGCTGCACCCTCAGCGAGACGTACCAAAAAGGTCGTTCGCAGCCACGACGGCAGGCTGTGGGGTGCGTCACAAAATAATTGTAAGAGATTGCGATGCTTGTACTTATGAGTTATCGCTTCGATCTCGCCTCGACGGACGCCGACGTCTGACCCGTCGGCCTGGCCATCTGCCTCATCGCAGGAGCTGCTTCGCAATCGTGTTGAGCTGCATGTTGCTCGTGCCCTCGTAGATTGTCCCGATCTTCGCGTCGCGATAGAACTTCTCGACCGGGTACTCCTTGGTGTAGCCATAACCGCCGAATAGCTCGACGGCGAGCGACGTCACGTGTTCGGCCACCTGGGAGGCTAACAGTTTCGCCATCGCCGCCTGCATCGTGTAGGGCTCGCCCGCATCCTCGAGCCGCGCGGCGTTGTACACCATGAGGCGCGCCGCTTCGAGCTCGGTGGCGGCCTGCGCCAGTTGGAACTGCACCGCCTGGAAATCGCCGATCGGCTTCCCGAACTGCTTGCGCTCCTTCACGTACTTGAGGGCGGCCGTCAACGCGCCGCGCGCCACCCCAATCATCTGGGCGCCGATCCCGATCCGGCCTGTGTTCAGCGTCTCGATCGCGACCTTATATCCGATGCCCACCTCTCCCACCACGTTCGCGGCAGGAACCTCACACCCGTCGAGGATCAGCTCGCACGTGCTCGACGCCCGGATGCCCAGCTTGTCCTCCTTCTTGCCGACCGAAAAGCCCTTGAATCCACGCTCGACTGCGAAGGCGGTGATGCCCTTGTAGCCTTTGGCGAAATCGGTGTTGGCGAAAATGATGAAGAGTCCGGCTTCGGCGCCGTTCGTGATCCACAGCTTGCGGCCCTCGAGGACCCAGGTGTCGCCGTGCCGGGTGGCACGGGTCTGAAGGCCGAACGCGTCCGAACCCGATTCGGGCTCCGACAGCGCGTATGCGCCCAATAACGAGGTCGCGAGGCGGGGCAGGTAGCGCCGCCGGAGATCGTCGCTCGCCCACTTACGGAGGAGCGTGTTGACCAGCGTGTTCTGGACGTCCACGAAGATCGCCACCGAGGCGTCCACGGCCGACAGCTCCTCTACCGCGAGCACGGTCATCAGCAGGTTGCCGCCGGCGCCCCCGAGCGACTCCGGGATCTCGATCCCCATGAGCCCCAGCTCGAAGCACTGCTGGAGCAGGTCGGGATCTACCGTTGACGCTCTTTCCATGCTCGCGACGCGCGGCCTCACCTGGCGCTCCGCGAAGCCGCGTACCGTGTCGCGGAACAGCTCTTCCTCTTCGGAGAGCTTCGTGAGGGGGACGGTAGCCGTGATCTCGGGCATCGGCGTCCGAATCTAGCTTACCGGTCCTTCAGCCGGCGCACGAACTTGAGGCCCGACCACACGTCGTCCACCGCCGCCACCTTCACGTCCACGAGTCCATGCTCGAGCCCGACCGCTCGGACCACGTCCTCCGTGAGATCCGTCGCCACACCGGACGTTTTCTTGGGCCACGAAATCCACAACATGCCGGCAGGGGTGAGAGACCGGGCGAGCTTCGCAAACTCGCGCTCCAGTGCCTGCTTCTCACTCGTGAAGAACTGGATGAAGTCGAGCAGGCCGGCCACGCGTAGCGCGCGGTTCACTCGCTGGGGAAGCTTGCCAAGCGTGCGATCATAACCCTTTGGCGCGTTCAGAATCGCGATGGTCGTGCCGGGCTTGATCCCGAGCTTCTCGACGAGCGGCTTGCCCGAGTACCCGGCGACCTTCCCCATCCTCCCCCGTCCTCCCAGACCTTCACTGCGCCTTGTACATCACCCGCCAGATCCGGCCCAATGCATCGTCGGTGATGTACAGGGAGCCGTCCGGCCCGACGGCCACGCCGACGGGCCGGTGTTGCGGCCCGACGCCGTCTTGGTGCCAGAACCCCTCGGCAAACGTCTCGTACGTGGTCGGCCCGACGGGCTTGCCGTCCTTGAACGGGACGAAGACGATGCGGTAGCCCGCCTGCGGCAGCGGGGCCCGGTTCCATGACCCATGGAACGCGACGAATGCGCCGCCGCGATACCGGGCGGGGAACTGCGTCCCCCCATAGAATGTCAACCCGTCGGGCGCCCAATGCCCGGGGAACGCGACCGCCGGCTCTTTCTTCTGCGCGCAGCGCCCGACCTGCTTGCCGTCGCCGCCGTACTCCGGCGCCAGGACGAGGTGGCCAAGCTCCAGGTCGTGATAACAGTACGGCCAGCCGAAGTCGTCGCCCTCATTCACCCGCAGAAGCTCTTCTGAGGGCTTCTCGGCGTTCTGCTCGTCGTTGAACAGCTTCGGCCAGTTTTGTCCAAGCTGGTCGCGGCCGTGCTGCGTGGACCAGACCTGGCCGTCCGGTGCGACGGCGAGCCCTACAGCGTTGCGGATACCGGTCGCATAGCGCGCGCTGCTCGCTCCAGTCTGGTTCGCCTTCGAGGCGTCGAACCGCCAGATGCCTGAGCGAATCGCGAGCTCCGGGCAGGGGTCCCGCCCTGGTGACTCGAGCGTGCGGTCGACGACTTGGCAGGAGTTCGTCGCCGACCCAAAATTCACGAAGAGTGTCTTGGCGTCGGCCGACAGTGCCAGGTTCTTCGCCGTGTGGTCGCCGTCGCTCGGCAGGTCACGCGCGATCACCTGTGGCTCACCGATCGGTGTAAGCTGCCCCGCGTGCATTGGATAGCGGAGCACGGTGGACCGCGTCGCGAAGTACAGGCCGCCCGCTGAGAGCGCGATTCCGGTGCCGCCCGCGGCGCCGAAATGCACCTCGACGTCCGCCCGGCCGTCCCCCGTCGTGTCGCGCAGCGCGAGGACGCCGCCGGGCCCGCCGCGCCGATTCTCCAAGGCGACGAACAGGTCCCCGTTGGGCGCGACGGCGAGGTGCCGAGGCGCGCCCACGTTGTCGGCGACCACGACGGCGCAGAATCCCGGTGGTAGCGTCAGCTCGCCGTTGTCGGCACTGCAGGCTGGCAGACGGTTAAGCGGATAGACGGATAGTGACAGCGCTGCGAGACCCGCCGCAGCGATCGTTTTGCGCGTCATGACTTCCTTCCCTCCGACGGCCCTGCCAGCATCTCGCGAATGCCCCCGAGCGACGAGAGCACGCCCGTCGCCTCGTAGGGCAAGTAGATGACTTTATTGCTCTGGGGGCTTGTGACCATGTCCTTTAGGGCTTCGATGTACCGAATCGCGATCAAGTACCGCGCCGGGTCCCCGCCGGTTCCCTTGATGGCGGTCGTGATCCGCTCGATCGCCTGAGCCTCCGCCTCGGCCACCTTGAGGCGCGCGCTGGCCTCCGCCTCAGCAGCGAGGATCTTCGCCTGCTTTTGGCCCTCGGCCTGATTGATCTCCGACTGCCGGATGCCTTCTGACTGGAGGGTGCGCGACTGCTTCTCGGCCTCGGCGGTGAGGATCGCGGCTCGCCGGTCCCGCTCGGCGCGCATCTGCTTTTCCATCGCGTCACGGATGTCACGCGGCGGGTTGATGTCCTTGAGCTCCACCCGGCTCACTTTCGCGCCCCACTTGTGAGTGGCTTCATCCAGGATCTCACGCAGCTTGGCGTTGATCGTGTCGCGGGACGAGAGCACGTGGTCGAGCTCCATCTCGCCAATCACGTTGCGGAGCGTGGTCTGCGTCAGCTTCTCGATCGCGTCCGGCAGGTTCGCGATCTCGTATGTGGCGCGCACCGGGTCGGTGATCTGGGAATAGATCAGCGCGTCGATCTCGACCACCACGTTGTCCTTGGTGATCACGTTCTGGCGCGGGAACACGTACACCGTTTCGCGCAGGTCGATCTTGTCGGTCCGAAAGTGACGCGCGAACGAGTCGCCCGCCGGGGTGACGATCACCTGGTGCCAGTCGATCGGTCGGGGCCTATCGAGCAGCGGGTTGATGAAGTTGAGGCCGGAGTTGAGCGTCCTGTGGTACTTGCCCAGCCGCTCGATGATCATCGTCTGGGCCTGCTGCACGATGCGGATGGCCTTGGACACGTACACGAGGACTACGACTCCACCCGCCAGGAGGGCGAGCTGGTAGAGCGAGAAGGGCATGGCTTACGTCTCCTTGTCCACGTACAGGGTGGTCCCTTCCACCCGTACGACCATCACCCGGGTTCCGGGCTCGAGCGCCGCGTCCAGGAGCGACGCCGCGCGCCAGTCTTCCCCTTCAACGAGCACCCGTCCCTTCCCCGTCCCGGGGTCGATGCGCTCCGACACGATCCCCACGCGCCCGGCGAGCGCATCCACGTTCGTTCGGATCTCGGTGCCCCGAGGGTGGAGGTAGCGGAGCAGCGAGGGACGGATGCCGACGAGGGAAAGGAGGGTCCCCGCTGCGAAGGTCAGGGCCGGAACGAGGGCCCCCGGAGCCACCAGGGAGACCACGCCGGCGGCGAGGCAGCCGACCGCCACCGAAAGGAGCCAGAACCCCGGGGCGACCATTTCGGCCACGAATAGGAGCAGGGCGGCCACGAGCCAAACTTGCCATTCGTGCAAGGCGCGGTTCTCCAAGCGGCGGATCTGACGCACGGAACTTACCGCCGCAACCGTCGGCCCGCTTCCCCTATCCAACAGCAAGCACGGCCGTGAAACACCCCTGCCGGATGGCCGTAGCGCCGTCATCACCCCATGGCTGGAGGTTGCCCTCATGTACGCTCCGTTGATCGCCGCGACGCTCCTCGTGCCGGTCGCGTCGGCCGCGCAGCAACCCGAGCGACGTGTGGTGCCCGGTGACCACGTCGCGGTCTACAACCTCGCGGGCCTGGTGCGCGTCGAGCGGGGCGGCGGCGCGGACGTCGTGGTGGAGCTCACGCGGGGTGGGCGCGACGCCGGTAAGCTTGCGATCGCCACGGGGCCGCTCCGGGGGCGGGAAACGCTCCGGGTGATGTATCCGGACGACGAGATCGCGTATGGCGAGCTCGGCCGGGGCTCCACGACGCTGCACGTGCGGGACGATGGCACGTTTAACGACCACGACGGCCGTCACTGGTTCGACGACGGCCGGCGCGTGCGGATCAGCGGCTCGGGGCGTGGACTCGAAGCCCACGCGGACCTCCGGATCGCGATCCCACCCGGCAAGCGGGTCGACGTCTATCTCGCAGTGGGTCGCGTGACCGTCTCCACCGTCGAGGGCGATCTGCGCGTGGACGTCGCCTCCGCGGACGTCACGGCTGATCACGTGAAGGGCACGCTGACCGTGGACACGGGCTCCGGCGACGTCCACCTGAGCGACGCTCAGGGCGACGTGAGTCTCGACACCGGGTCGGGCGACGTGACAGTGAGCGGTATGAGCGGGAACGAGCTGAAGCTCGACACCGGGTCGGGGAGCGTCTCAGCCGATCGCGTCACCGCCGACGTGCTGAAGATCGACACCGGCTCGGGCGACGTCACCGCCTCCTCCATCCGGTCGACCGATGTCAACATCGACACGGGCTCGGGTGGAGTGCAGCTCGACCTCTTGTCCGACCTGGCATCGCTGTACGTGGACACCGGCTCCGGCGATGTGACGGTGCGGATTCCCGTCGCGTTCGGAGCGGCCGTGGACATCGAGACGTCGAGCGGCGCCATCGACCTCGAGGACGTGGTCGTAAAGGCCACGCGCCTCGAGGAGGATCACGTCGTGGGCGAGATCGGCGACGGCAAGGGCCGCGTGAAGATCGAGACCGGGTCGGGCGGTGTGCGAATCGTTCGGACGCGATAGCCGCGGCTCAATCTGCGGGGGCAGCGTCGGTGGCGGGCCCGCCGCCCGCCGCTGCCCGCGCCAGCGACCTGCGACCGAACAAGCCCTGCAGCTCGTCCAAATACGTGTAAATCACCGGCGTGACATACAGCGTGATCACCTGCGAGAACGCGAGCCCGCCCACCACCGCGATCCCGAGCGGGCGGCGCGACTCAGAGCCCTGGCCCACCCCCAGCGCGATCGGCAGCGTGCCCATAAGGGCCGCCATCGTCGTCATCATGATCGGGCGGAAGCGGATGCTGCACGCCTGCAAGATGGCGTCGTGGGCGGTCTTCCCCTCGTTGCGCTGTGCCTCCAGGGCGAAGTCGATCATCATGATGCCGTTCTTCTTCACCAGTCCCACGAGCATGATGATCCCCACGAAGGCGTAGACACTCAGGTCGACCCGGAAGATCAACAACGTCAGCAACGCGCCGAACCCTGCGAACGGCAGCGCCGAGAGGATCGTGAGCGGATGGATGAAGCTCTCGTACAGGATCCCCAATACCATGTAGATCACGAACACGGCGAGCACGAGGAGGACGAGCAGCCCCGCCTGGCTCGATTGGAACGCCTGAGCGGTGCCAGAGAAGCTGCTCGTGATGCTGGACGGCAGCGTTTGTCGTGCCACGCGCTGCACGTCGGCGACGGCGGTGCCGATCGAAACGCCGGGCTTCAGGTCGAACGACAGCGTGACCGACGGCAGCTGGCCCGCGTGATTCACCGTCAGCGGGCCGACGCTCGAGGTGATCGTGGCCAGCGATGCCAGCGGCACCAGCGCGCCGTTCTGCGAGCGGATGTGGAGCAGGCTCAGTGCCGACAGATCCTGCTGGTACTCGGGCAAGAGCTCCATGACCACCCAGTACTGGTTGGTCGGCGTGTAGATCGTGGAGACCTGGCCCGAGCCGTAGGCCTCGTACAGGGCTTGCTCGACCTGTTGCGCGGTGACCCCCAGCGCGGCGGCCCGGTCGCGGTTGATGGCCACGGTGGCCTGCGGGCTTGAGATCTGCAGGTCGGTTGTGACATTCACCAGGCCGGGCAGCTCGCGCAGCTTGGTCTCGAGCTGCTTGGAGTTGTCGTATAGCGCGTGGATGTCCGGGCTTTGCAGCGTGAACTGGTACTGACTCTTCGAGAGCCGCCCTCCGATGCGGATGGGCGGCGGGTTCTGAAGGAAGACCTGAATCCCGGGGATTCCCGCCAGCTTGGCATTGTAGACCCGGATCAGCTGGTCCACGCTCAGACGACGTTGGGAGCGGGGCTTGAGCTGCAGAAACACGCGCCCCTGGTTGATCTGGCCCCCGCCAAGGAATGACATCATCCCGTCCACGTTGGCCGTGTCCCGCTGCAGGATGGCCATGACCTGGACCTGATGGCGGACCAGATCGTCGTACGACGTCCCCTGGACCGTTTCGGTGGTCCCGAAGATCTGGGAGCTGTCCTCGCTCGGCAGGAACCCCTTCGGCACCGCGACGAAGAGTACCGCCGTCGCCACGAGAATCAGGGCGGAGAACGCCAGCGCCGCCGCCCGCTGCTGCATTACCCAGCTCAGGCTGTCCTCGTACGCACGCAGCACGCGCTCGTACACGCGTTCCGACACCTCGTAGAACCTCCCGTGACGCGCCTCACGCGTCGCCTTGAGGAATCGGCTGCACAGCATCGGTGTCAGCGTCAGCGAGACGACGCCGGAGACGAGGATCGCCGCACCGATGGTCACAGCGAATTCGTGAAACAGCCGCCCGATGATCCCGCCCATGAACAACACCGGGATGAACACCGCGGCGAGCGACAACGTCATGGAGAGGATCGTGAACCCTACTTCGCGCGAGCCGGCAAACGCGGCCTGTAGGGGCGGCGTCCCTTTCTCCATGTGCCGCACGATGTTCTCGAGCATTACGATGGCGTCGTCCACGACGAACCCGACGGACAGGGTGAGCGCCATCATCGAGAGGTTGTCGAGGCTGTAGTTGAGCGCGTACATCACGGCGAACGTGCCCACCAGCGAAAATGGCAGCGCGAGGCTCGGGATGACCGTCGCCGACAGGTTGCGAAGGAAGAGGAAGATGACCAGGACGACGAGCGCCAGGGTCAAGAACAAGGTGAACTTGACGTCCGCGAGCGAGGCGCGAATCGAGTCCGAGCGGTCGAAACGCAACTCCAGGTCCACCGCCCCCGGCAGGAGCTGCCTCAAATTCGCCATGACGGTCCGCACGCGTCCGGCGACCTCTACGGTGTTCGCGCCCGGTTGGCGCTGGATGGCGAGGACGATCGACCTGCTGCCGTTGTACCACGCCGCGCTCTTGTTGTCCTGCACGTCGTCCAGCACGTGGCCGACGTCTTGGAGGCGCACCGGAGCGCCGTTGCGATACGCGATCACAAGCGGTCGGAACGCCGTGGCGTCCTGAAGCTGTCCCGTCGCCTGCACCGTGTACGCGCGGTGCGGCCCCCACAGAATTCCAGTGGGCAGATTCACGTTGCCAGCTGCGATTGCAGCAGCCACTTCGTCAATACCCAAGGATCGCGTCGCCAGGGCCTTGGGATCGAGCTGGACCCGCACCGCGTACTTCGCCGCGCCGTAAACGTTGACCTGCGCCACGCCGTCTACGGTGGACAAGCGCTGCGCGATGAAGGTCTCTGCGTATTCGTCCAGATCCGACAGCGACAGCGTGCCGGAGCTCATGGCGTAATAGATGATCGGCTGGTCGGCCGGATTCACCTTCTGGTACGAGGGCGGCACGATCCCTGTGGGGAGCTGGCGCAGCGTCTTGGAGATCGCCGCCTGCACGTCCTGCGCGGCCGCATCGATGTTTCGGTCCAAGGTGAACTGCAGGGTGATGCTGGTGCTCCCGAGGCTCGACGAGGAGGTCATCTGGTCCACGCCGGCGATCGTCGAAAACTGCTTCTCGAGCGGCGTCGCCACCGCCGACGCCATCGTCTCCGGGCTCGCCCCGGGGAGGCTCGCGCCCACCGAGATGGTGGGGAAATCCACATTCGGAAGGTTGCTCACGGACAGGAGTCGATACGCCATCAGCCCGAAGACGAGGATGCCCATCATGACGAGGGTCGTCATGACGGGTCGCTTGATGAACAGGTCCGAGATGCTCACTTGTCCCCCTCCGGCGCAGACGGTGACTCGGCCATGCCCTTCACCTCGACGGGCGCGCCCGAGACCAAGCGCACCTGCCCGTCGGTCACCACCTGGTCCCCGGGCCGCACGCCCTGCGCGATGACCGTGTAAGGACCGGCAGTGCGCTCGACCGAGACGGACTGCGAGCGGGCGGTCCCGTCCTGGTTGAGCACGAACAGGTACGTGCCCTGTTGCCCGGTCATCACCGCCTGGGACGGCACGACCACGGCGCTGTCCTCGATGTAGAGCTGGAGCCGGACGTTCAGGAACTCGCCCGGCCACAGGGCGTTGTCGCGATTCGGGAACTCCGCCTTGAGCAGCACGGTCCCGGTCGCGGTGTCCACCGCGTTGTCCACGAACGTCAGCACCCCCTCGCTGAACACCGTGTCGCTCTTCCCGGGGCTCGCGAGCACCGGCAGGCGGTTCTGACGATAGCGCTGGATGTTGGCGAGGTGTTGCTCGGGGACCGCGAAGCGCACGAGGGCAGGACGGACCTGGTTGATCACCACCAGCGGATCTGGCGCGTTGGCCCGGACCAGATTTCCCTCCCGCAGCATCAGGCGTCCGGTGCGCCCCGCGATGGGCGCGCGGACAGTGGCCCACTCGAGATTGAGCCGGGCGTTCGCGACGGCGGCGGAGTCCGACCGCACGGCCGCCTGGAGCGCTTCGGCCGAAGCCCGTTTCGCGTCGTAATCGGATTGCGTCACGTAGTCCTGCTTGACGAGCGCCGCGTACCGTTGTGCGTCGAGCGTGGCGCTCTGCGCCTGTGCCTGGTCCCGGGCGAGCATCGCTTCGGCTTGATCCATCGCCGCCTGAAACGGCCGCGGATCGATCTCGAACAGCGTCTGCCCGGCCGTCACCTCGTCTCCTTCGCGGAAGGCGACGTGCGTGAGGATCCCGGACACCTGCGCCTGGACCGACGCCGTCTGACGTGGCTCGACCGTGCCGGTCGCGAAGATCTCGAAGGGCATCGGCCGCTGCTGGGCTCGTGCGATCGTGACGGGCACGCGCGACGGGCCCCCAGCCCCCTTGCGCGAGCAGCCGAGAGCGAGCGTCCCAAAGAGAACGGCGATGGCAGTGATGAGCTTCATTTACTTCGGCGTTCCGGTGGTGTCGGTTTGCATCTGGAGCTGGCTCGATCCATCGAGCCCGAGGATTCCCACGTCGTGGGCGAGCTGGGCGAGCGCCGTGTTCCACGAGAAGCGCGCCTGGATCGCCTGTGCGCGCGCACTTGCCAGGGCGACCTGCGCCGTCAGCAGGTCGAGCAGGCTCCCGGCGCCCGCCTTATAGCGTCCGAGCGCCACCTGCTCAGATTCGGCGGCGCTCGCGAGGAGGTCCCGGCTGGTGCGCACCTGCTGCGTCGATGTACGGAGGGCGTAATACGCGTTGAAGACTTCGTACACGACCTGCTGCTCGAATCCCTGCGCGCGCAGTGCGGCCGCGTCTGCGGCCGCGGACGCGGCCTTCACGTCGTAGATCTGGGACCAGCCCGAAAATATCGGGATCGAGAGGGTCAGGGTGGCCGTGTACCCATTCCCCGGGGGCGGGGTCGGGGTGGGCGGATTGCGGACGAAGTAGGTCTGGTTCGCGGTCCCGCCGACCGAGAGGGAGGGCAGGGCCTGGGACCTGGCGACGCTCACCCGCGCGCGGGCCTGCTCGACCAGCGCGCGCTGGGCCGCGAGGTCGGGGCGCTCGCGGATCGCGTGGGCGATCAACGTGTCCACGCCTTCGACGATTCCCAACGGCAGGGTGGTGTCCGGTAACACCGCGATGTCGTACGGGACGTTGGCGGGCAGTCCCATGGACAGCGCTAACGCCCCCCGCGTGGTTTGCAGATTGCCCTGTGTCGACTCGAGCGCCAGCCGAGCCTGCGACAGCGCCGTCTTCGCCTGAAGCACGTCCGCGATGGTGGCGAGGCCGACCCGGTGCCGTTGTTCGGCCGCTTCGAGATTCGTCTGGGCCTCCGCCAGGGTGGTCTGCTGCGCGTCGAGCAGCGCCTTCGTGCCCATGTAAAGGAAGTAGGCTTGCTGAACCCCGAGTACGACGGTCTGCAAGGTCGCGTTGTGGATCCAGTCCGCCGCGAGGAGCGCTTCCCGCGCCACGCCGATCGATCCTGAGCGGCCGCCGAAGTCGAGCAAGAGCCACGAGACGTTGAGACTGGGGCCAAAGGACTGCTGTTTCGCGGCCAGGACGCCACCCGAGGCGATGCGCTTGATGGCCTGGGCCGTCCCGACGGCCGTCAGCGTGGGGTAGTATTGTCCCTTCGCGGCGCCGTAGGCGGCCGCTGCTGACCGGGCGTCCGCCCAGGCCGCACTTGTGGCGGTATTGTTCCGCAGGGCGATGTCGATGACGTCGGTGAGCGTGAGCTGCGCGATCCGGGTGGCAAGGTCGGGCGGCAGCTCCGGCGGCGGCGTCGGGTGCCGGGGCGCGGCCGGGGCGAGGGGCGGCGTCCATGCTACGTTGGGGGCCGGCGCGGTCCCGGCGACGCCGCGCACGCCCGGCGAACCGCAGCTCGCGAGCAGCGCCACACTGCCTCCCCATAACGTTCCGAGCCGAAACGTCCGCCGCGCGGGGGGACGGCTGCGGAGGACGTCTGGCTGGTGCGTCAGCATCCGATTGCGCATTCGGCTCTGTGCGAAAGGGTGGCGGCTGGACCGGTCTTCCCCGGAGTATACGCACGGCTGGGCAGGTGCGTGGAGGCAGGAGGAGGCGTCCCCGTGGCTGATGCCGAGCGGGTGCGGCTGGACCGATGGCTCTGGGCCGCGCGTTTTTTCAAGACGCGGGCGCTCGCGGCCGCGGCGATCGGCGCCGGGAAGATTCAGGTCAACGGCGCCCGAGCCAAACGCGCCAAGCCGGTCGCCGTCGGCGACCAGCTGCGCATCCGACGGGGGCCGTTCGAATACGTCGTGCGCGTGCGGGGCCTTTCCGAGCACCGCGGCCCGCCGGCTACGGCCGCGACGCTGTACGACGAATCACCGGACGGCAAGCGGCTGCGGGAGCGACTCGCGGAGCGGCTGCGGGTTGCCCCGTCGCTCCGTTACGAAGGAAAAGGCCGGCCGACGAAGCGGGAGCGGCGGGAGATCGAGAGATTCAAGGGGGAGTGAGCGGCCGTGCGGACGCCCCGCCCTTCAGCCCCTGCGCCGTAATCGCTTCAAGAGCTGAATCTGCCCCGTGTGGTATAGATCGTGTGCGGCGATGCCGCCGATATGCTGGGCGTTGGTCCAGGTCGAGCGCCATCCCTTCGCGTTGAGCCGGGCAGGCGGGAAGCGAACGATGGCCGCACGGAGCAGCCGGTGTTCCTCCTTGAGGAGCGCCACGTCACGCCGCCAGGCCGCGGCGTTCGGTCGCTCGGGCAGCCGGGGCCAATTGGAGCCGCCGCGCGGGAACGTGAGCGTCGCGTCCCGGGTCAACCGCCGCCGCACGATGTACTTCCAGTACGCGGTGTGCAGCACGACTTCCCAGATATTGTGTCGCCCTCGGCCCGGGCGCCATAACGCCTCGCGGTAGGTAAGGCCGCGGATCGAACCCCAGAGCGCCGTTCCGTGCCAGGCCCGGCGATTGAAGGCTTGATCGAACAGGTCGAGGAGCTGTGACATGCGACGATCGCTCACGAGTGCCCCCGAGTGATGCCGCGCGTATCCAGGATCATCATCTTCTGCCAGATCTTCCGCCACAGCCCCGTAGTGAGGTTTTCCACGTCGTTCACGGCCTCGAGGACCACGGCGTCCTGAAAATCCTGCACGTATAGCGTAGCTACCTTACTCGTCAGCGACAGCATTTCGGTGCAGTAGTCCAGGTAGCCTGAGAGCTCGAAGCGCATCGTAGTGGGGCGCGGGGACGACTCGGCGGTCACGCGCTCCGCCAGGAATTGATCCGCGTCCTTCGCGAGCTGATGCATGTCCACGAGGTGCGCGATGCTCCGTAGCTCGTGGAGGGCGTCGAGCGTGCGGCGGCGACGGATCCGCGTCTCGGCGTTCGCGAGGAACAGCACGGCGACCCCGAGGAACACGACGTTCTGAATAGCCTGCGAGGATTGCGGGAAGTTGGCGCGGTTTCCGTCGCGGCCGAGAGCAGATCGTCGCACACACCCGTTAGCCCGGACTCCGGAAAACGCTCGTCGATGCGAAGGCGCAGACGCCGGATGGTCTCGATGATCTGCGCCCCGTCGAGGTAGCGATACATCAGGGCAAGAGGTCCGCCGGAATGGGGTGGGCGGCGTCTTCCTCGGACCAGATGGCCGAGGCTACCCACCAGCGCGTGCCATCCCAGAAGAGCTGCAAGGCATTCACGCCCCGGCCTTGCACAGGCCCGTCCGCGGTGCGGTGCTCCTCGTACGTGCTGAACACCTGCACGATATTGCCGTACGCGCGGGTCACTCGATGGATCTCGCGCTCGAAGAAGCCGTCGTGCACCATCGCGGAGTCGGATCCGTCCACGAACGCCTGATGGTCCATCACCCGTGCGTAAGGCCGCTCCTTGGCGAACCCGGTCGCGACGAACCGAAGGTCGGGGATGTACAGCGAGCGGTCGCGGGACCACTGGCGCGGCTCGCCCGCCGGCCCGCTGATCACGTCATAGTACGCCTTGACGACGCCATCCACGCTGGCCACGTCGGCGGCGCGCGGGGCGACCGTCGGGACGCTCACGTGGCGGCGGGCGGGAGTCTGGGCGGCGAGCGACGCGGGAAGGGCCAAGAACGCGAGCAGCGAGCGGAGCAATGCAGGTCGGGACATGGCGTCTCCGGATGAGTGAGGGAGCTGAGCTAACCTATTGAAGCCCGATCGCCACGCCCAGCCCGATGGCACCCGCGCCCAAGGCCAGAAGGCCGAGCAGGAGCGGGAGGGCGAAGCGCAGCCACTCTTCGTAGCGCACCTGGGCCGCGGCGAGGATCGCCATGAGGGCGCCGTTCGTCGGGGTGAACAGCTCGCAGAGGCCGCCGCCATACTGGTAGGCGAGGACCGTGACCTGGCGCGACAGGCCAAGCAGGTCGGCGACCGGCACGAGAATCGGCAGGGTGAGCACGGCGTGCCCGCTGGGACTGGGCACGGGGACGTGCACGAGCGCGTGAACGATCATCATTCCGAGCGCGGCGAACGCGAGCGGCACGTGGGCGAGAGGCGTAAAGAGACCGTGCACGATCGTGTCCACGATCCGCCCCTCATCGAGCGTCACGAAAATGGCGCGCGCAAAGCCGATGAGCAGGGCGGCATACGCCATCGAGCGGAAGCCCGTCACGAACGCCTCCGCCGTACCGCCCACGCCGAGCCCACCCGCTAGCCCCGCCACCACGCCCATCACGAAGAAGAGCGCCGCCATCTCGTTGAACCCCCAGCCGGCGCGGAGCACGCCGACCACCAGCGCACCGAAGGTCACCAGCACGAGTAGGAGCACGGCGGCGCGGCGGGCGTCCAGCGTCGCGGTGCCTGGTGCATCGCTTGTCGCGGGAGCCGGGTCCGCGCGAGTCCGGACGGCGTATCGCACCGTTCCCCAGATCCATAAGGCCAATGCGCTGGTGAGGAACGCCACCCGGAACATCCACCCGGAGAGGAGCTGGAGCTGTGCCAGCTGTTGGGCGATGCCGACCTGAAAGGGGTTGATGGGACTGAACGCCGCGCCGACCGCGGCGGCACCGAGGCTCATCGAAACCGCGACGGTCGGCCGAAATCCGAGTCGCCGCGCGAGCAGGATCATCACCGGGACGAGCGCGATGATCTCTTCTTTCATGTTGTCGAGTACGCCGCCCAGTGCGAAAGCCAGGGATGCCACCGGGATGACCAGTGCCTCGGAGTGTCCGAAGCGCCTTACCAGCCAGTCCACACCCCGCCGCAGCGCGCCGGTTTCGTCCACCACCGTGAATGCGCCACCGATCAGGAAGACGAAGAAGATCACCGCCGCGGCATCCGCCATGCCCCGCGGGATCGCGACCAGGGCTTGAAATGCCCCGACGGGGCGCGGGGGAACGGCGTGATAAGTCCCCGCGACCACCACCCGTCGGGAGGTGACGGGATCGTCGCGGCGGTCGTATTCCCCGGGGGGCAGCACGTGGCTCGCCGCTGCGGCGAGCAGGACGCACCCGCACAGAAGGGTCACGGGGTGGGGGAATTGCACGCGGAGATTATGACCCGAGAGCCAACGGTTTCGCCACTCGGGGTGTCGGACATCGGTAACCCGACCCTTGACCTGACCTGGAGGCACCGATGTTGAAGCGCGCGATCCTATCCTTGCTGGTGGCGGCTCCCCCGGTCTTACGCTCTCAGAGTGCCGCCGACTCCCGTTGGCTGGCGCAGTGCCGGGACCACGAGGATGCGTGGCGCGCCAGGTCCTGTGAGGTGCGCGTCGTCTCCCTCGCCAAGGGAGGCGTCATCACCGTGGATCCCGGGCGGAACGGCGCCACGGCGGTCGAAGGATGGGATCGCGACACCATCGAGGTACACGCCCGCATCCAGGCGGAAGGCGCGAGCGACGGCGATGCGGCGACGCTGGCCCGCGCGATCAGGATTGTGACGTCCGGAACCACCATTGGCGCGGAGGGACCCGACGCCGGTCGCCGCCAGTCGTGGTCGGTGGGGTTCGTCGTGTACGTGCCCCGGCACTCCGACTTGAAGCTCGACACCTACAACGGGCCGATCGGCGTGCGCGAGGTGAGCGGTCGGATGACGCTGACGGCGTATAACGGGCCGATCTCGCTCACGGGAGTGGGCGGCGACGTGCGGGCTCGGACCACCAACGGGCCTCTCGACATCGAGCTCCTCGGCGCGCGCTGGGAGGGCGCCGGGCTTGATGCCGAGACAACGAACGGTCCGGTGAGCCTCACGATTGCGGACAACTACTCGGCCCAGCTCGAGTTCGGGACGGTGAACGGTCCGATGACGATCGGGTTTCCGCTCACGGTCACCATCCAGGGTAAGGTCGGGCGCCGCATTACCACTCGGCTGGGTGCGGGGGGCGCTCCGATCCGGGTAGTGACCACGAACGGACCCGTCGAAATCCAACGCAACTAGGGCCGGCCGAAACGCCGGATCGCGTCGGACTCGTACACGTGGGCGCCGCGCGGCGCCTGGCGGGCGATCCGCACCATGGCCCGCGCGACTGTTGCCACCTTGATCGGCCGATACTTCGCGAGGGATCCAACGAGCATCCACCCGACGAGTGGGCTCAGCACCATGGCGAGCCGTTCCGCCGGGCGGATCTGGGCGCGAGCGCCGAGGAGGAGCGACGGCCGGAAGATCTGGATCCCGTCGAATTGGAGACGTCGTAGCGCTTCTTCGGCTTCACCCTTCACTCGATTGTAGAACACGCGCGATCCGGGGTCCGCGCCGAGCGCCGTCACAAGGAGAAATTGTGAGGTGCGGTGACGGACGGCCATCCGGCCGAGCTCTGCGACGTACGTGAGGTCGACCTTACGGAATGCTTCCTGCGAGCCCGCTTGCTTGATGGTCGTGCCCAGGCAGCAGAAGACGTCGTGCACGCGTGGGAAGTCGCCGACCTCGGCGAGGCGATCGAAGTCCACCACGCGCTGCACCAGCTTCTTGTGCGTGAGCGTCAACGGGCGACGGGTGAGCGCGGTAACCCGGTCGTAGTCGGGGTCCTCGAGCAGCTGCCGCAGGACGTGGCCGCCCACGAGCCCCGACCCGCCGGCCACGAGCGCGGTGCGGGTAGGACTCACCTGCCCCTCATCGCCACAGGGAGAGAAGGGCCCCCATGAGCACGAGATACGCGAGCTGGTATCCCGCGTCGATCACCCACGCGGCCAAGGGCTTCTCGGAAAACAGGTTGGCGGTGAGGCCGATGGTCGCCGCGAAGCCGAGCCACGTGAGGAACCCGAGCCACAGGCCCTGGGCGAGGGTCGTGGAGCTCGTGTACGACGCGAGCAGCGCGACCACGTAAGCGGTCACTAGATAGCACAGCACGGAGACCGCGTACGCCCGCGTCACGCCCTTCCGCTTCATCTCTTCGAGCTTCTCGGGAGTGTATCCCTGGGCGGCCATCCACTGTCTGGCGAACAGGACCGGGGAATACCACACCATCCCGAGGACGAAGGTCAGAATGGCTGCGACGAGGACGGCGAGGATGTTGACATTGGCGGTCGGCATGAGCGCTCCTTTGGAGTAGGAGCTAAGCTACGATGGCTCGCCGTCCCCGCCAGCGTAGCTCCATCCCCTGAGGCAGGACCAGACGTACACGAGCGCGCCTGCGAACCTCACACCCCAGCCGATAACCCGATCCTGGTTCAAGAGGCCGAGCCGCCCGAGGAGATAGGTCCAGTCGTGCTCGCCCCCGCCCACCAGCGGCAGCTCCTGGGCGCGGGCGTCCTGGACGTAGACGGAGACATTCCAGAGGTTCTGGGCGACCCACCACAGCGCGACCGTGGCCGCGTGCCGATCAGCACGCCGCCAGAAGTAGACGACAAATGCCGCCGGCATGAGGAGCTGCATCAGCGTTCCGCCGAGAAAGCCGATGAACTCGCCGAAGATCCCAAAAAGGGGATGCCCAAATTCGTGGATGGCGAGGTCGAGGCTGTCGAGCCAGCTGTAACGGCCGGGTTGGAGCAGGAGAAACCCGCCGTACACCGCGAGCGCCGCAGTCAGCGCGCGGCGCGCGCGCCGCTCGGCGGCGCTCACGGGCTCACGGCGCGACGCGTCTGGTGCGGAATGTGCCGTTCATGATCGCGTTGCCGCCCGAGGCCCGCATCTCGAACGTGCCGTTCAGCGAGTCACCGCGCAGCTTCCCGGTTGCCACGGTGACGACATCGGCATTCGCTGTCGGGCTGTGGTAGGGCCCGATCTCGTTTACCAGGGAGGTGTCGCTCACCTGGCGCGCGCGGACGGGGATGGGCGGGGCCTGCACGGTGGTGAACAGCAGCGTCGAGCGCAGCGTCCCGTCCTCGGCCACGTGGGCTACGATCCGGAACGGCGTGCCGGTATCGCTCGAGCTCCGAAACGAGCGGCCTTCCCAGGTTCCGGCGTACTTCTGCGCCGGGCCTGCCGGGCGGGGCTTTTCGCCGGGCGCGCACGCGGCCATAACCAACGCCGCACAGAACACGGTACGCATCGTCTTGCCTCCCGCCTTGGTTGTCCGCACGCGAGACGTGGAGTATGAGCGGGCGCGGCGCCCGACACAAGGAAGCGGCCGTTCTCACCTTGAACCGGGGCCAGGCCCGTGTCCCGCTGGGTCTTGGCGATAGAATTGGCGCAGCTCGGCGTAGAGATCCGGCTCCGCGGCTTTGAGCTGTTCCGGCTTCTCGAAGAAGGTCTCGGTCGCGACCGCGAAAAATTCCGCGGGGTTCGTCGCCCCGTATTCGTCGAGCACGGTGGTGCGACCCGCCTCTACGTCCCTCTGGAGCTGCTGGTAGTGGGCCGAGAGGATCCGCGCCCAGGACCGCAGCGCCGACGGCGAGTCGAGGACCGGCGTGCCGCCGGCGTCGCCGTCTTCCTGGTCGAGCGCGTGGGCGAACTCGTGTAGCACGACGTCGTCGCCGTCGGCGGGATTCGCGCCGCCGCGCTGCACATCGTCCCACGACAGAACAACGATGCCATCCCGCCAAGCCTCGCCCGATTCTGTTCCGGGACCTGGCACGACGCCTTCATAGTGCCTGGGTATCACGCGCTTCGGCTGAAACGAGCCGGGATAGACGAGGATACGTGTCACCGTGGGATAGCATGGGCCGTCCAGGTGCAACAGTAGCAGGCAGGCGTGGGCGGCGATGGTGACCCGGATCTCCTCCGTGATCTCGAGTCCGCCGCAGCCCTCGAGCGGTTTGTCGTGCACGAAGACCTGGATCAGGCGCATCAACCGCTCGCGCTCCTCGTCGGACAGGCCGTTGGCCAGGGGGACGTTCCGCCCGACGATATCCTTCCAGCCGTCCGGGATCGGCTCCGTGCGGAGCGGGATCGAGCCCCGCACCCTCACGAGCGGCAGGACCGCGCGGGTGACTGCGATCGCAGTGCCGACGAGAGCCGCGACCGCGGCGATCGCCAGCAGGCCTTCGAGCGAGTCCGACACGCGGGGCGGTCCTAGGCGCGTTGCCGGTCCAGCCAACCGGCGATGGCGGCGAAAAGGCCGTAGGACACGAGCGCCATGAGGGCCGCTGCCGTATCGCTCGGCGGGGGAGCGCCGAAGAACACCACGGCCTGAACGATGATCATCACGACTCCGAACACCGGCATCCCGAATCGCCCCAGGCGGGTCGTCGCGGTCGTGGAGCGAAGGTAGAGGAGCATCCCGCTGAAGAGCGCGGCACAGCCGCCACGAGGCTGTGGGTGTAGGGCATGTAGTAGAGATCGAGCGGGTTCGACGCCGTGATGCCCGGGACGATCCGGACCTTCTCGATGCCGAGCAGGACGAATGCACCCCAGAACACATCGAGCAGATGGACGGCGATGAACAACGTCCAAAGCGGGATGGTCTTCTCACCGCGCTTGGCGGCGAAGCTTACGCCGTAGTGGCCGACGAACATCTTAGCCGAACACCTCCAGTGCCACTTCCACTTTCCCGAAAGGCGCGCTGACCTGGACGCCCTGCACGGTGCTCTTTACCTGCTCGAACATCTCCCTCGCAATCTTCACCCCCTCCGCCAGGGCCGCCTCCTTGCCCTTGTCCTGCGCCTGGCGCATCCGGGCGAGCACCGGGTCGGGGACTGAGACCCCGGGGACTTCGTTCGCCAGAAACTCGGCATTGCGCAAGGAGAGCAAGGGCCAGATCCCGGCGACGACCGGGATCTTGAACTGCTCGACCCGTCTCAGGAACTGCTCGAGCTGACGCGGATCGAACACCGGCTGAGTCACGGCGAACTCGGCCCCCGCGTCCACCTTCCAGGCGAAGCGCGACAGCTCCCGATCCAGGTCCACGGCCCCCGGATTCACTCCGACACCGATCACCCACTTGGTGGGAGCGCCGATCGGATTGTTGCCTGGGTCGAGGCCATGGTTCAGCCGGTACACGAGGTTCGTGAGGCCGATCGAGTCGATGTCGAACACCGCAGTGGCCTCGGGATACGGCCCCATCTTCGGCGGGTCGCCCGTGATGATCAGGATATTGCGCAACCCCGCGGCGTGCGCACCCAGGATGTCCGACAGCATGCCGAGCAGGTTGCGGTCGCGGCAACAGTAGTGGATCACGGTCTCGATCCCCACCTCGCGCTGAATCAACATCGCCGAGGGTAGGACCCCCATCCGGCTTTGCGCGCGCGGGCCGTCGGGGACGTTCACCGCGTCCACGCCGGCTGCCTTCAGCGCGCGGCATTGCGCGAGCATGGGCGCGGGATCGACGCCGCGCGGAGGGACGATCTCCACGCTCGTGACGAGCTTGCCCGCCGCGAGTTTCGCGCCCCAGCCCGAGCGCTCGGCCAACGGCACCGCCTCGACACCGGCGGGCGGTGCGATGGCTTCCCGTGACACGACCACCGGCTGGTGGCGGGGCACGACGCTCGCCACGTAGTCTCGGATCTTCTTGATGTGCTCCGGCGTGGTGCCGCAGCACCCGCCGACGATACGCGCCCCTGCCTCGATCATGCGACGCGCGTAGCTGGCCATGTATTCGGGGGACGCGAGGTAGATCTTCCGGTCGCCGACGTCCTTGGGGAGGCCGGCGTTCGGCACGGCCGAGATGGGCCGCTCGGTGGCCTTGACCAGCTTCTCGACTGCTTCGAGCACCCCCGCCGGGCCGACCGAACAGTTGACGCCCACCGCGTCCGCGCCCCAGTCGGTGAGCTGTTTGGCGAACGTCTCGGGCGCCGTGCCATAATGCGTGAGCCCGTCATCGCCGATCGTCATTTGGGCGATCACGGGAAGATCGGAAGCACTTCGCACCGCGCGCAGCGCTTCGTGGATCTCGTTCACGTCCGAGAAGGTCTCCAGGATGAACCCATCCACGCCGCCCGCGATCAGGCCCTGCACCTGGCGCCGAAAGTGCGCGAACGCTTCTTCCCGCGACGTCGGACCGAACGGCTCGATCCGGACGCCTAGGGGCCCGATCGCCCCCGCCACGCTCGCTCGCCCGCCCGCCGCCCGCCGCGCCAGCTCGGCGGCTGCCTGGTTGATCCGCTCGGTCTCGTCGGCGAGCCCGTAGCTCCCCAGCTTGGCCGGATTCGCTCCGAAGGTATTCGTCTCCAGGATCTCCGCGCCGGCGCGCACGTACTCCTCGTGCACCTCCTGGACCAGCTTGGGCTGCTTCAAGTTCAGCTCGTCGTAGCAAACGTTCAGGAAGAAGCCCTTCGTGTACAGCATGGTGCCCATGGCCCCGTCCAGGACGTGGACTTTGCCGTCATTCAGGAGATCGCGTAGGGTGATCGTCATTGGTCATCCACAAAAGAAGGGCCCGTCTGGCCACGGAGTCGCCAACGGGCTGGCTTTTTAGCGACTTGTTTAACGTGGCTGCAAGAGGCCGCAAATCGCCACGGGGAGACAGTTGTCGAATGCAATCTAGCTTGATGGGGAAGGCTAGGGGAGGTCGGTCGAGGAGGGTGGAGCATGGTTGAGGTTCGTGAACACAGCACAACCTTCACCAACCTTCACTAAACCTCCACCCACCCGCCGTCTATCTTGCCTTCCATGCCCGATCTCCTCGCCGCCCGCTCCCAGATGGGCATCTCGCTCGCCTTTCACATCGTCTTCGCGGTGATCGGCGTCGCCATGCCGCTCATGATGGTCGTCGCCGAGCGGCGCTGGCAGGTGACGGGGCACGCGATCTACCTCGAGCTCGCCAAGCGTTGGGCGAAGGGAACCGCGACCCTCTTCGCGGTCGGCGCCGTCTCCGGCACGGTCCTGTCGTTCGAGCTCGGTCTCCTCTGGCCCCGGTTCATGGAGTTCGCCGGGTCGATCATCGGGATGCCGTTCTCGCTGGAAGGCTTCGCTTTCTTCACGGAGGCGATCTTCCTCGGCGTCTACCTGTACGGGTGGGACCGGATATCTCCCCGGGCACACCTCTGGGCGGGGGTCGCCGTGGCGGTGAGCGGTGCCGCGTCGGGGATTTTCGTCGTGATCGCGAACGCCTGGATGAACGCACCCGCTGGCTTCGAGCTCGTGAGCGGACGGGCGATCAACGTTGACCCGATCGCCGCCATGGCCAACGCCGCGGCCACGTCGCAAGCCATCCACATGACGCTCGCCGCATATGCCGCGACCGGCTTCGCCGTCGCGGGGATCCACGCCTTCTTGCTTCTCAGGGATCCGGCCAACGCGTTTCATCGATGCGCGCTCCAGATCGCGCTCATCGTGGGCGCACCCGCCGCGGTGCTCCAGCCGCTCTCCGGCGATCTCTCCGCGCGCCACCTCGCGGCCCACCAGCCGGTGAAGCTCGCCGCCGCGGAGGCCGTGTTCCGCACGCGGTCCGGGGCACCCCTGACGCTCGGCGGCTGGCCCGACATCGCGAGTGGCGAGACCCGGTTCGCGATCGAGATCCCATACGCCCTGTCCCTCCTCGCGTTCCACGATCCGCACGCCGTCGTGAAGGGACTCGATGCCGTCCCCCCGCAGGACTGGCCCAACGTTCCCGCGGTACACCTCTCGTTCCAGCTGATGGTCGTGCTGGGCACCTACCTCGCGCTCGTGTCATTTTGGGTAGGATGGCTTGCGTGGCGCCGGCGCGACCTCGCGCACAACCGCTGGCTCATGCGGGCCATCGCCTTCGCGACGCCGATGGGCTTCATCGCTGTAGAAGCTGGCTGGATGGTCACGGAGCTCGGCCGCCAGCCGTGGGTGATCTACGGCGTCCTCAGGACGGCGGATGCCGTCACTCCCATGCCGGGACTAGTCGTGCCGTTTGTCACGTTCACGCTGCTGTATTGTTTCCTCGGCGTGATCGTCGTGTGGCTTCTGTACCGGCAAGTCCTCCGGAGTCCCACGATGCCGGAGTGGCAGGGGTTTTACATGCCAAAAGAGGAGAGCCGGTGACGGACGGGTGCATAGTGCGTGGTGCGTGGTGGTATGCGGTGCGAGCCGGGCGGACGTCTTTCGCAGGGAGCAACCACGCACCACGCACCACTCACCGGTGTGTTCAATGACCCTCACCGACATTCTCGCGGGCGCGATCTTCCTGGCTCTCAACGCCTACGCCCTGGTCGGTGGCGCGGACTTCGGCGGTGGCGTGTGGGACCTGTTCGCCGAAGGCCCCCGCAAGGAGCGGCAGCGCGAGCTCATCGCCGAGGCGATAGGCCCCGTGTGGGAGGCGAACCACGTCTGGCTGATCCTCGCCCTGGTGCTGTTGTTCACGTGTTTCCCTCCCGCGTTCGCCCGGGTCGGCACGCTCCTGCACATCCCCCTGTCGCTCGTGCTGATCGGAATCGTGCTGCGCGGCTCCGCGTTTACGTTCTGGCGCTACGGTGGCGGCGGGCACGGGGACCCTGCGCAGCGGCGCTGGGGCATTGTGTTCGCCGTGGCGAGTCTCATCACGCCCTTCCTGCTCGGCACGACCGTGGGCGCGATCGCATCCGGCGCGCTGCCGAGCGGGGACGCGATGAAGCGGGGAGCGTTCTACGGAACATACGTCGCGCCATGGCTGAACCCCTTTGCCCTCTCGGTCGGCGTGTTCGCGCTGGTGGCGTTCGCGTTTCTGGCGGCAGTGTATCTGACGCTCGAGGCAGGCCAGGGAGACGGAGGGGCGTTGCAGGAAGATTTCCGGCGGCGGGCGCTCGCGGCCGGGGCCACGCTCTTCGCGGTCGCGGCGTCGGCCCTCGTGCTCTCTCGCGGCCGAGCGCCCGGAGTGCGTGATGCCCTGATCTTCGCGCCGTGGGCGGTACCCCTGCACGTCTGTACCGGCGCGGCCGCGCTCACAGCTCTCGCCGCCCTTTGGTATCGGCGTTGGCGCCTCGCCCGTGTCGCCGCCGCCCTGCAAGTCTCGCTCATTCTGTGGGGCTGGGCGCTGAGCCAGAGGCCCTACATCCTACCGCCGGATCTTACGATTGCCGGCGCGGCGGCTCCCCCGGCGACGCTCCGGCTCGCGCTCGCCGCGCTGGCGCTCGGGGCGGTAGTGCTGTTGCCGTCGCTCTACTATCTGTTTCGTGTTTTCAAGGGAGGAGATCAGGCGTCACGCGCAGGCCCCAAGTAGCCGCGCCCGGCTCAGTCGAACACGCGCCGCGCCACCCACCACGCGGCCACGCCGCCCGAGATGAATCCCAGCACGAGTCCCCACGCCCCGAACACCTTCTCGCCGAGCGCGCCCACAAGGGTCGCCACGATGAGGTTGACGAAAGTCTTGAGGAGCCTCACGTCGCATACCGGTCGGCGCCGAGGAAGTGCAGCGAGACGTAGGGCTCGTTCCCCTCGACCCAACTATCGTGCCCCGGCGCGATGTGGAACAGGTCGCCCGGGCCGAGTGAGAAGGCCCTGCCGTCGTCCATTAGCACGCGGCAGCGCCCCGAAACCACGAGACCCACGTGCTCCACCTGGCAGGTCTTGGTCCCCGCGGTCGGACCGATGTGAGTGGACCACTTCCATCCGGGCTCGTAGCTCGCGCGCCCCACCGTCACGCCCCCGATCTGCACGAGCTCGAACTTGCCCTTTTCAAACCGCCGGGTTTCGTCCGGCCGGTCGAAGCGTCTGAGCGTATTCATCAGAGCCCCAGCCCCAGCTGCAGGATACGCTGGAGAAGCATCAACACCAGCCACGCAGCGAGCGGGCTCCAATCAAACCGGCCGAAGGGGGGAAGAACGCGCCGGAGCGGCTCGACCACCCAGTCGGTGAGCACGTACACGGGCCGCAGCAAGCGAGTGTAGCGGTGGTACCCGAGCCAGCCGGCGACCACTCTGATAAGGAGGGCCGCGACGAGGACCCTGTAGACCACGAGGATCAAGAGCGCCGCCCCCGCGCGCGGGCCGCCCGAGAACGCCGCGATCATGCCGTACGCCACACCCGCCAGCCAGTTCAAGGCGGCGATCAGCACGACGCCCACAGCCGCGACGCCGACCACGAGCCACCACCCGGCGTTGACCGGGTTGCCGCCGGCGCGCACGAGTCGCATTTCCACCGGGCGGATGAGCGGGTCGCTCACGGCGCGGAGCGCGCGGCCCGGGACGCCGAAGGGGGAAACCCGCCGAGTGCGGACCAGCCACGAGGCGAACGCCACCAGCACGCTCACGCCGAATGCGACGAGCACCACGTAACGGATGACGGCCAGAGCCGCGGGCATGACGTAAACTTAGCCACATGCGGGGCGTCCTCCATCGCCTGCGTCAGACGTTCGAGCGGCCCGCCGCGGTGTTCGTCTACCACGCGGGGTATGCGCGCACGGTTGCCGGGGTCCCGATCGATCCCGCCCGGGCGGACGAGATTCTGGCTTTTCTCCTGGACCGGCGGCTGATTCGCCGGCGCGATGTGTCCCCGCCCATTCCCGCGTCGCTCGAGAATCTGCTCCGCGTCCACCCCCCGGCGTACCTCGAGTCGATCCAGGATCCCGCGACCCTGACGGGTATTTTCGGTTCACCCGTGCCGCCCGAGGAGGTGCAGCAGATCATCGATCTGCAGCGGCTGAGCGTAGGCGGGACGATTCAGGCCACGCGGCTCGCCCTCGGAGTCGGGCGGCCATCGGGGTCCCGTCCGATCGCCGTGAACCTGAAGGGAGGACTGCATCACGCGACGGCGGCTCGAGGCATGGGTTTTTGCGTCTTCAATGATGTGGCGGTGGCGATTCGCCGGCTCCGCGCGCGCGGGTTTCAGGAGCCCGTGCTCGTCGTCGATCTCGACGTGCACGACGGCAACGGCACCCGGGCCATCTTCGCCGCCGACGCGACCGTGCACACGCTTTCCATCCATAACCACACCTGGGACGACGCGCCCGCGGTCGCGGCGACGAGTATCGCGCTGGGCGAGGGTGTGACGGACGACGTCTACCTGGCCGCCCTGCGCGAGTCGCTGCCCCAAGTTTTCGCTGCGCACCGGCCGGGGCTGGTAGTGTACATCGCCGGCTGTGATCCGGCGGCGGACGATCGGCTCGGCGATTGGCGCATCACGCCGGCGGGTATGCTCGAGCGGGATCGGTTTGTCGTGCAGGAGGTGCGGGGCGATGGCTCACGCCACCGCACGCCGCTCGTCATCCTTCCGGGCGGCGGCTACGGTCCGGGTGCGTGGCGTTATTCGGCCCGCTTCTTTGGCTGGCTGATCTCCGGTCGCGTCGAGGAGCCTCCGGACGACATGGAGCTCGCGCTCGGTCGGTTCCGCCCCATCGCGCGCCAATTCACGCAGCATGCGGCGACGCCCGGGGCTCAGCGCGCCGCGGCCGGATCGGAGTGGAGCCTTACCGAAAGCGACTTGGCGGCGATCGCCCACGGCGTAGCGCCAGAGCCGCGCGTCCTGGGCCACTATTCGTCCCACGGGCTCGAGCTGCTCCTCGAGCGGCTCGGGTTCTTCCGGCAGCTCCGCGACCGTGGCTTTCGTCACCCCGTCCTCGACGTCGCGTTCGGTCACGCGATGGCCGGAGGAGAAACGATCCGCGTATACGGCGACGCCGAGCGGCGCGATCTCGTCATGGAGCTGCGGATGAGGCGCAATCGGCGCGTGGTACCGGGGATGGACGTGGTGTACGTCGAATGGCTGTTGCTCCAGAATCCCCGCGTTCCGTTCGGGGGTCGGCTCGCGCCGCTGCCCGGACAGGAACATCCCGGGCTCGGGATGCTCGGCGAGGTGGCGGCGTGGGTGCTCGTCATGTGCGAGTCCCTGGATCTGGACGGCGTGGTGTTCGAGCCGGCGCATTACTATACGGCTGCAGTAGGCCAGCACCGTCTGCGTTTTCTCGAGCCCGAAGATCAGGTGCTCTTCGAAGCGCTCCGGGAGGCGGTGGCCGGCATGAGCCTGGCGGACGCGGACCGAGCCATCGCCGAGGGGCGCGTAGTGGACGCCGCGACCGGGGAGCCGGTGCGCTGGCGTCCCGCTCCGATGGTTGTGCCGGTGAGTGGCCGGCTAAGGGCCCTGATCGGCGGTCCGAGCTACAACCGGGCGCTCGAGGCCGCGCGTGATACCCGCCGGCTACGGCTCGCTACGGCGTGAACACGTCGACCGCGTCCGTCTGCGCGAACCCGGGCTTCGGGCCGCCGCCGATCACGTAGAGCTTGCCTCCGAGCGCGGCGGCCGCGAGGCCGTGGCGCGCCGCGGGCAGGGCCGGGGCCGTGGCCCAGCGATCGGCGGCCGGGTCGTACACTTCGTGGTTCGCGAAGACCGAGCTGCGGGCCTCCCCGCCGACCACGTCGATCTTTCCGTCCAGCGTCGCCGCCGCGAGCCCGCCTCGCCGGCTCGGCATCGGAAATCGCCGAGTCCAGCGATCGATCGCGGGGTCGTACGCCTCCACTACATCATAGTTCCGACTCGAATCGAACGGCCGCCCGCCGATGGCATAGACCACGCCGCCCACGGTCGCGGCCGCGAGGTGATCACGCGGAGTAGGAATCGGAGCCGCGTCGCGCCAGCGATCAGTCGCGGGATCGTAGATGGCGCTGGCGGCGACGAGCCGCCTCCCCAAGCTCCAGCCGCCTACGAGGATGAGCTTGCCGTCCACGACGCCCACCGCCGATGCTCCCCGCGGCGTCGGCAGAGCGGCGCGCGGCTCCCAGCGGTTTTTGTCCTCTCGATAGAGCCACAGCGTGTTCACGGGCACGAAGGTCCGCTCCGCCAACCCACCCACCGCGTACAGCGTGTCGCCGACGACCGCGAGCGGCATGTGGTGGCGCGGGACCGGCAGGTCGGCGATCCGTTCCCAGTGGTTCAGCACGGGGTCGTAACGGAACGCGACCGCGGTCGGTCGCCCGGAGCCGTCGATCCCACCGGCGACGTAGATCTTCCCGTGCAGGACCGCGGCGGAGAGCTCCTGGATCGGCTCGGGCAGCGGAGCAGCGGTGGACCAACGGCCGTCGCCGGCAACGACGAGGCAAACCGTGAGGAGGCCCACGGTTGTCGTGGCCGCCTTCGCGGGCCGTGAGGCATCGGATTGTGATCTCAAAGTGCGTCGCATCTCCCGTTCGCGTCAGCGAAGCGACTGCAGCACTGAGAGCACCTTCTGGACGCGCTGGTACGGAGAGTCTCGGTGCGGCCAAGGCACCAGAACATCCGGTGTGACCCCATTCACTTCATTAGAGCCGTCGGCGCGGAGGCGGACGCAATCGGGCATGCTGACCACGGCCTTAGAATTCTTCAGATGTGTGGGAATACCCCCGTCGGTGTAGCCACACCCCGCCCCTCCAGTCAGCTCGCCGATGATCGTCGCTGCTTTATTGTCCTGAAGCAGCGCGGCAAAGTATTCGGCCGCAGACCACGTCTCGTGATCGACGAGTACATAGAGAGGAAGTCGATGTCCGCTCTCGGTGTAGTCATAACGGTGGGGATGAAACAGGCTGACGCGGGAGTGGAGACCGGCGAGGGCGCCCGGGCGCGCATACGGAAGCACGCCCGAGCTGAAGAGCAGGTCGGTGACGAGAAGGGAGCAATGGAGCTCGCCGGTGGTCCATACTGAATTACGATCACAGCGCTCCCTGCTCGCCGCCAGAGCCTGTTTCAGGGTCGCGGCGGCTCCACGCAAGACGTCGCCAGGCGCGCGCGACTCGGGGAGGTCCGTTTCCACGTCCCGCAGGGCCCTCTCCAGCTGGTTGGTCCAGTGTGCATGCTTGATAAAACCCAGGTGAGAACCCCGTAGCGGTTTGGAACTCAAGGCCCGAGCGAGAGCCTCGACCCAGTCGGAGCCACCACCATTGTGAGTGATATCCACGAGTAGTGCGGTCGCGCCAGCGCGCCGCAATTGCTCCACGCGCTCCGCGAGGTCCGTCGTGAGCACGTTTGCGGTGCCGAGCTCGATTCGGTCGACGCAGTCGCTATCGCACGTTGCGCTGTCGGTCATGCGTAATTGCCGCATCACCTCGCTACAGGCGTCGGGATACGCTTTCTCCGTGAAGACGCCGATCCCGACGATCCCCATCGTCTTACCGTGGGGCAACCGGAGCAAGCCGGCCCGGAACGTCTCGGGTGCGGCGGCGACGGACGAGAACTGTGGCAGCATCGAGAAATCGACCCCAGCCCTGCCGCGCGGGCCATAGTCCAGGCGTTCGCACATGCCGGTGTTGCGGGTCAGGGCCCGCGTGGACGAATCCGTCGTTGGCCAGTCGATCTCCAGGTGTCCGTCGCCAAAGGAATCGACGAAACGACTCAGAATGCGGCGCGCATCGGTATCACTCCCGACGCCTTGGAGGGCCTCCTCAGTTTCCGCGCGGAGGTGCGGCAGGTCCGTGCGGCGCTGGTCCTTGGCCCACTCAAGATTTGCGTAGTGGGAAGACATCTCCAGAAGGAGCTGATCAAAGTCCTCGATCCACAACGCGGGGGTCAGCGTCGCCACATTGGGTCGAGCGGCACGCTTGAGAGAGAAGATCGCCGCTGGCGCACCCGTCACCAAGACGACGATGCTGAAGACGCGCGCTCTCGTCAACGAACCTTAGCCGGCAAACGCTGCCGCCACGATGCGCGCCTGCTCGACCTGATGCGCCGCGGGATAGCCCTCCGCCGGACTCGAGCGCTCGGGACGCGCGATGGCCTGCAGCGTGATGGCGGACGGCACGAGCTCTCGCAGCTGGGGGAGCATGAACTTTTGCGGTCCCATGTTGCGCGGCTCCTCCTGCACCCACACGATCTCTCGCAGGTTGGGATAGCCGCCCACCAAGGCCGCGAGCTCCTCGCGCGGGAACGGATACAACAGCTCCACGCGCCCGATCGCTACGTGACGGGCTTGCGCGCGGGCGGGCGCGAGGGTCAGGTCGTAGTAGACCTTGCCGCTGCACAGGATGAGCCGGCGCACGTCGCTGCGGCGATCGCTAGCGGCCCGATCGTCGAGCACCGGCTGGAATCGGCCGCTCGCCAGGTCCTCGAGGCGCGAGCTCGCCTGCGGTAGGCGGAGCAGGCTCTTCGGTGTGAAGAGCACGAGGGGACGGAGCTCCGCGTGGCGCGCCTGGCGCCGCAGCAGGTGGAAGTACTGGGCGGGGGTCGTGCAGTTCGCGATCCGGATGTTTCCCTCGGCGCCGAGCGCCAAAAAGCGCTCGATGCGGGCGCTCGAATGCTCGGGTCCCTGGCCTTCGTAGCCATGCGGCAGGAGGAGGGTGAGCCGCGACGTCTGCCCCCATTTGGCGAGCCCGGCGATGATGAACTGATCGATGATTACCTCGCCGCCGTTCGTGAAGTCGCCGAACTGCGCTTCCCAGAGCACGAGCGTCTCCGGCGCCGCGGCGGCGTACCCGTACTCGAATCCGAGACACGCGAACTCGGAGAGCGGACTGTTGTGCAGCTCGAACGGCGCCCGCGCGCCCGGAAGATTCTGGATCGGCGCGTAGCGCCGCCCGTCCTTCGCGTCGTGTAGGACGAGATGACGCTGGCTGAACGTGCCGCGCTCCGTGTCTTGTCCGGTCAGCCGGATCGCCGTCCCCTCACTCACGAGGGAGGCGAAGGCGAGCGCTTCGGCATGGGCCCACTCGATCTGGCCCTCGGCCAGCGCGGGCCGGCGTCGCTCGAGCTGCTTGTGGAGCTTGGGTATGACCGTGAACCCGTCCGGGACCTGCAGCAGCTGCTCGTTCAACGTGGTCAGGAGGGGCGCGGCGACCGCGGTTTCGGGCTCGGGCGTCACGGCCTCGCGACCCGAAATCCGCTGCGGTTCCTCTCCCGCTCCCCCCTCGCGCAGATGCGCCTTGAGCGACTGCTGGACGTCGGTGAGTCGCTGGTACATTTGCTCGGCTTCCGCGGCCGCCTGTGCCTCCTGCACGACGCCCTCGCGGACCAATTGGTCGGCGTAGCGTTGGCGCGCCGTGGGCGTCTGCTTGATCCGCTCGTACATCACTGGCTGGGTGTAGGCTGCCTCGTCTCCTTCGTTATGGCCATGCCGACGATAGCCCACCACATCGATCACGACGTCCCCGTGGAATTTGTCGCGGTACATCATCGCGAGCCGTGCCGCGGCGAGACACGCTTCCGGATCGTCGGCGTTCGCGTGAATGATCGGCACGTCGAACCCCTTGGCCAGGTCGCTCGAGTAGTCGGTGGAGCGCCCTTCCCGAGGGTCGGTGGTGAAGCCGAGCTGATTGTTCGCGATGAGATGAACCGTGCCGCCGGTCGTGTAGCCCTTGAGCCGCGCAAGGTTGAACGTCTCCGCGACCACGCCCTGGGCCGCGAACGACGCATCGCCATGGATCAGCACCGGAAGCGCCACCGACCAGTCGCTGATCGCCTCCTTACCGCGGCGATTCGTCTGATTCGCCCGCGCCCGGCCCTCTACCACGGGGTTCACCGCCTCGAGGTGACTCGGATTGGGCGTGAGCGTGATGTTTACCGGCTTGCCCGCCGCGGTCTGGTAGACACCGTCCGCGCCGTGGTGGTATTTCACGTCGCCCGTGCCCCCTTCCGGGGTGAGCGTCTCCTCCACATGCCGTCCGCCTTCGAACTCGGCGAAGATCGTCTCATACGGAAGGCCCACGATGTGCGCCAGGACGTTCAAGCGGCCGCGGTGCGCCATGCCCAGGACGATCCGCCGAGCGCCGCTCGCGCCGGCCCGCTCGATCGTCTCGTCGAGCATCGGCACCAGGACGTCGAGCCCCTCGATCGAGAAGCGTTTCTGACCCAGGTACGCCTTGTGCAAGAACCGCTCGAGCGTCTCGACCGCAGTGAGGCGGGCGAGCAGTTTCCGTTTCGCCTCCGGCGCGAGCGGCTTGCGGTGCTCGCCCGACTCGATCACCTGACGCAGCCAGAGGCGTTCCTGATGACTGCCGATGTGCTCGACTTCATATGAGACGGTGCCGCAGTACGTCTCCTGCAGCCTTGGATAGGCTTCGGCGAGAGTCCGGCCCGGCACGTAGATCCGCAGCACGTCGGCAGGAATCCGGGCCATAATCTCCGTGGTCAGGCCGAGTGGCCCGGGATCGAGCGCGGGATCGCCCGGTGGATCGGACCCGAGAGGATCCAGGCGAGCGGCGAGGTGGCCAAAGTTGCGGATGGCTTTCACGAGCGCCATCGCTGCCGCGACGTGTTTGAGGTCCTCCACCCCAGCTTCCCGGACCGCGCCGGGGAGAGGGGAGAGGGGAGAGGTACGCGACGGCGCGACGGAGAGCACCTCTCCCTTCTCCGCTCCCCCTTTCACGCCCAGACTCTCAAACACCGATTCATAGAATCCGTCAGCTCCCTGGAGCAGCTCATCGAGCCGTCGGAGGAACATCCCGGACTCCGCGCCCTGGATAATCCGGTGGTCGTAGGTGGATGTGATCGTCATGACCTTCGTCGAGCCGCCGGTGCGGATGGCGCCGGTCGCGATGATCGAACCCTGGCCATTCATCAGGCGCGGCACGGACGCAACGGTCCCGATCGTTCCGGGGTTCGTGAGGGTGATCGTCGCGCCCGCGAAGTCGTCCGGCAGCAGCCTGTTGGCGCGCGCCTTCCCGACCAGCGTCTCGTAGGTCGTGTGGAACGAGGCGAAGTCCATTCCCTCGGCGTGTCTGATGACGGGCACGACCAGGGCGCGGCTCCCGTCCTTTTTTTCCACGTCGACCGCGAGGCCAAGGTTCACACCGTGGGGATCGAAGCGTTGCGGTTTCCCGTCGACCTCCTGGAAGGCGTGGGTCATCACCGGGAGGTCGCGGGCCGCCCGTGCGATCGCGAAACCGATGAGATGTGTGAAGGAGATCTTCATCCCGCCGGCGAGCTGCGCGTTCAGCTCGCGACGGCGCGCGTCCAGCAGATCGACGGCGATTTCGCGGAACGACGTGGCGGTCGGCACGGACAGGGAGTCCGTCATGTTCTGCGCCAAGCGAGCGGCCGGGCCGGTGATGGGCGTCAGATTCGCTGAGACGGGGAGAGCGGAGAGGGGAGAGGGTCTCTCCGGCGCAGCGGAGGATATGCCTTCCTTGTCCCCTCTCGCCAGCACTTCCTGGCGATCGGTCGGGATCACGGGGAGCTCGGCTAGCTTCCCATTGTCAAACAGCTGCCGCCACTCCTCGCCCACGGAGGACGGGTCCCGCAGGTATTGCTCGTACATCACCTGCACGAACGCGGCGTTGTGCGTGCCGAAGACGAACTCGCTCACGTTTCCAATTTAACCAAGTACGGCAGCATATTCCTCAGAGTCCCTGGGAGCGCTGCTCGGCGCGATCACGGTCGATCGTGCCGCCAGCCGATCGGCGGCGACTCGATGGTCGCAATCCTGGGCCGCCAGGAGTTCAACGAGGGGATCCCCGCCGGCGTCCCGTCGGGGACCCGAGTAGCCCACAAGACCGGATGAATCGGGGAGGTCGCCTATCACGACGCCGCGATCGTGTATCCCGTCTCGGGCGGCTCTCGATCCTTACTTCTTGGTGACCGTTTCCTCTTTCAGCACCTTCTTGGAGAACCAGAACACCAGCCACGCGACGATGAGGAAGTCAACGGCAGCGCCGAGCACCGGACCGAGCAAGAAGTGGATGGGACCGATGTTGAGGGTTGCGGTGCGCCAGGCGCCCCCGGGGATGAAGAAGGTCACGATCGGCATCAGGATCCCATCCACTAGCGCGCTCACGAGCGTGTTCGCCTTGCCACCGATGATGACCGCGATGGCCAGACCGATGACGCCGTACTGCTTGAGGAATGCGATGAACTCCTGACGCATGAAGCGCTCCTTTCCGAGATGGTGGTTCCGCGCGTCACCAGGGCGTCCAGCGCGGGACCGAGCGGCAGTACGCGGCGTATGTTGCGCCGAAACGTCGCCGGAGCAAGGGCTCCTCGACGAGCACTACGAATAGATGGAAGAGCACCGCCAGTGTGAGGGCGTACTCGACCAGTCGGACGGACCAATAGTAGACCGCCCAACCCACCACTACAGTGAGCACCCCGAGGTACATGGGATTCCGCACGCGCCGGTACAAGCCACGGAGCACGAGCTGAGTCGGTGGATCGATGGGCGCGGGCGTACCGCGTCCGGACACCGCGAAGTCCCACAGGCACCAGAAGTAGATCGCGCCGCCGAGCAAGAACAGGGGGGCGGCGATCAGCAGGCGCGCGGCGTTGAACGGCGTAGGCGCACTGGAGGACCCAATTGCATGCGGCAGGTAGATCGCGACCGTGCCCGGCGCCAGGATGGTGAAGACGAGGTTCTTGAAAAACAGGGCCACCGGCGTCGGCGCCCGCGGGCCGCTAATCGCGATAAGGATCGAACTCCTTCTCGCCGGCCATCACGACGATGAGCGGTGTGAGCGTATGCAGCACCGTCACCGTATCACCCTGCGCCGCCAGCACGTCCGGCAAGCGTCGGTACGCGTGTGGAGACTCGTCCAGCCCGCCACCGCGCAGGATCACGCCCTTTCCGCCCACCCACTCGCGCAGCATGTGCCAGGTTACCTTCCCCGGGCTGATCACCGCGCCGGTCTTGCGGTTCACTTTGCCGCGCGCCGCCGTTCGGGACATCACGCGACCCGCCCCGTGCACCGTCGAATACAGCGATGCGCGCTGCCGATCCGAATCGTGTCGCGCGCCCTCGATGATCACGGCGTTGTCCCCCATCGAACCTCCCACGAACCCCTTCTGCCCCGGGAACGCAGGCGTCGCGCCCTTCCGAACCACGACGTAGTCCGTCCCATGATGCGTCTCCTTCCAGGCGAAGTTGTGATGGTTGTGCACCAGCTCCATCTCGTCGCCGCCCAGGATCTCCACGACCTTGCGCGCCACCCACTCCCGCCCGGCGTAGGCGTACTCACCGGCGAGGGTCATCAGGTGCCAGTAGTCGTGCCCCAGGGGCCGTGTGAGGGGGAGTAACACCTCCGCCTCCGGCACCCGCTCGCCCCATTTTTTACCTTGGGACAGTGCGAGGAAGCCCGAGGCGACCGTGTGCCCGAAGCCCCGGCTGCCAAAGTGCACGCCCACCCAGATTTCGCCGCGCTCGTCGGCGAACACGTCCACGTAGTGGTTGCCGCTGCCCACCGTGCCCAGCTGGTTACGCGCTTTAGCGCGTAGCCCATCCCGTTCGTGCCTTCCCGGAAGGGCGTCCCAAGCCGGGTGATCGAACAGCGGATGATCCGTCGGCGCATCGTCGGCCCGATTAGTGCGGCCCATGCCGAACGAGATCGTGTGCTGGATCTCGTCCGCCAGATGCTCCAGGTCCGCCGGGGTGTACTCTGGCAGCCGGCGGTTGGTGCGGATTGCCGCGTTGCCGCAGGCGATGTCGAACCCGACACCCACCACGCTCACCTGGTCGCGGTATGCGGCGACGCCGCCGATTGGCATGACGTAGCCGAGATGGCCGTCGGCCATGAGCGCCACGCGCTCCGCGCGGCTCGCCACGTCCTCGAGCTGCGCGAGGGTCTTTGCGTCGTGTGTACCGAAGATGACGGGCTGGTGCACGGCCGTGCGGGCCGCGGCCGGGCTTAGCTGACCCGCCGTGTCTTCCTCCGCATGAAGTCCATCAGGATGAACTGGCCGAGCGTCATCGTGTTCGTGAAGTAGGCCTTCCCCCGGCAGATCGCCGAGACCTTCTTCACGAACTCCACGAGACTCCGGTCCCGGGCGAGCATGAAGGTGTTGATCATGATCCCCGACCGCCGGCACAGGGCGACCTCCCGGTAGGTGGCCTGGAGGATCTGGGGGTCGAGCCCCATCGAGTTCACGTAAATCTTGCCGTCGGGCAGCGTGAGCGCGGACGGCTTGCCGTCCGTGATCATGATGATCTGGCGCATGTCCTTGCGCTGGGAGAGGAGCATCCGCCGCGACAGCTTGAGTCCCTCCGCCGTGTTGGTGTGATACGGGCCCACCTGCGCGCGCGCCAGTTGGGCCAGCGGGATCTCCTCGGCCGTATCGTGGAACAGCACCACCCGCAGCGTGTCGCCCGGGAACTGGGTGCGAATGAGATGGGTGAGCGCCAGCGCCACTTTCTTGGCGGGAGTGAAGCGATCCTCACCATACAGGATCATGGAATGCGAGCAGTCGAGCATCAGCACCGTGGCCGAGGACGACCGGTACTCGGCCTGGTGCACCATGAGGTCGTCGTACTCCAGGTTGATCGGCACACCCAGGCCCTCGCGCTGCAGGGCGTTGGTGAGTGTGGCGTTCACGTCGAGGTTGAGCGTGTCGCCGTAGGCGTAGGGCTTGCTCGCGGCCTCGGCCTCGACGCCGGTCGCGAGGTGCTCCGTGTCGTGCGCGCCGAAGCTCGACTTGCCGATGCTCCCGAGGAGGTGCTTCAACGTGCGATAGCCGAGAAAGTCGATTCCCTTTTCCGTCAGGTTGAACTGGACCTGCTGGGCGGCCTCCTTGGCTATCCCGCCCGGTCCGAACAGCGGCTGTTGTCCCGACGGCATCTTGGGCGCCTCGGCCACGTTCAGGTAGCCTTCGGAGATGAGCTTCTGGACGATCTTGTCGAGCAGCTCGCCCATTTGCCGCTCGAGGTCGGCGTCGCGCGCGGCGTCGCCGGTCGATTCACCGCGCAGCAGCTTCAACATCTCGGGCGTGAGCGTCCCCGAGTCCATGAGCGCCTGCAAGATGGCCTGGCGCAGGGCGTCGAGTGAGCGGTCGGCCTCGTCCTCGCCGAACTCACCCCAGAACGGGTGAGAGTACGCGCCTCCGGCGAAGCCCGATTGGAGGAGAAAGTCGGCAAGCTGGTCGAGCAGGGCCTGGAGGTTGACCGTATCGGCCAGCTCGGGGAGGTAGCGACTGTACGTGGTGTATTTCATCGGCGCCCTACCCGGAATATCGGGCAGCGGCGAGCTTTCCCGCAATGGACGAAGCTCCTTCGGCCCGTGCTCACGCATTCCGCCTCGGAGCGCTGGCGCATCGGAACTTCCGCTTCTTTTTTTTCGGTCAAGGCATTTCCCTCATCGGTACGTGGATGCAATCGGTGGCACTCGGGTGGCTCGTGCTCGACATCACCGACTCGCCGTTCGCCGTCGGCCTGAATCAGGCGCTCCGCTCCTTCGGCGTGCTGGTGTTCACGCTGTACGCAGGCGTCATCGTAGATCGTGTGGACAAGCGCCGCCTGATCGTGTGGACGCAAGTGCTGCAGATGCTCGAAGCCCTGGCGCTGGCAGTGCTCGTATGGACCAAGACCGTCACGACGTGGCAGGTGATGGTGTTGGCGGTGCTCTTCGGAATTGTCAACGCCTTCGACATTCCGGCGCGGCAGGCGTTCATCGCTGAGCTCGTCGGCCGCGACGACCTGATGAACGCGATCGCGTTGAACTCCTCGATGTTCAACGCGGCGCGAATCGTCGGACCGGCCGTGGCGGGTGTGCTCATCGGCGCCGCCGGCGTGGGAATGTGCTTCTTCCTGAACGGCGTGAGCTACCTCGCCGTCATCGCCGGGCTGCTGGCGATTCGGCTCGCTCCCGCGGCGCGCCATGCCGTCCCCCAGTCCGCATGGGAGGGTCTCCGGCAGGCCCTCACATTCATCCTGCGGGATGCCCGCATGGCTGTGCTCGTGACCCTCGTGGCCGTCTTCAGCGTGCTCGGGTTTCCCTTCATCGTCTTGATGCCGGTCGTGGCTCGGGACGTGCTGCACACGGACGCGCGTGGCTATGGCGTGCTGATGGCGGCCGTAGGCGTGGGCGCCATGCTCGGCGCGCTGGGGCTCGCGCTCGCGGCGCGACGCGTGCGCAAGGGGATTGTCCTCCTCGACGCGGGCGCGGCATTCGGGATCCTCCTGGTGCTGTTCGCCGTCGCTCGCTCATTCGGGGTTGCGCTGGCGCTCCTGGCCCTCGGGGGCTGCGCAATGATCGTGACGACGGCGCTCGCCAACACGATGCTGCAGACGCTCGTGCCCGACGAGCTGCGGGGCCGGGTGATGGCCTTCTACGCCTTCGTGTTCGTGGGCATGGCGCCGCTTGGCGCCTTCCAGGCAGGGCTGGTGGCGGAGCACACGGGCGCGCCCACCGCGATCGCCTTGGGCGGCGCAGGCTGCTTCGTCGCCGCGGCGATCGCCGCGTGGCGGGTGCCAGCGCTACGCCTGACGGCGTAGCGGAGGTTGGGGGGGAGGGTGGTGGAGGTTCGGGAGGATGGTGGAGGTTGCTCCGTCTATCCTCTCACCGTCCTCCACAACCTCGACCATCCTCCACCAACCTGCCGTTCAGAGCAACCGCCGCAACTTGATCGCCACTCGCAGCGTGTCCGCCTCCCGCCGCAGGATGAGCTGGCGGGTCGCGCCCTCGACGCGCAGGGTCTGGCGGACGTCGCTCAGGTCGATGTCGCCCACGGGTTGGCCGTCGATCAACAGCAGCTCATCGCCGGCGAGGACACCTGCGTCCGCGGCCGGGCTGTGCGGGACGACGTAGTCGACGACGAGCTCCTTCAGCCCCGGTCCCCGGGCGACGAGGCGGAGGCCGCTCATGTCGTAGTCGCACGTCGGGCCTCCGCGCACGCTGCGCTCGACAATGGCGCGGCGGCGGGCGTAGTCGACGATCAGGCGAGATCCTTCGAACACCGAGTTTCCGATCACGCCGTCGATGTCCGTACGCCCCAGAAAGCCCTTGTGCTCTCCGCCCACGCCGGTGGTGGGAGACGCCACCCGGAGGCCACCGAGCTGGAGCTCTTGCAGGCGCACGATGGTTCCGTGGAGCTCGCCGACAAGGCCCGTCCCGATCGGCGCCTCGATCGCGGGCCTCAGGAGGGAGAGCCCATGCTGCTCGCCGAACGGGGCCGTGAGGATGACACACAGGCCCGAGGCGCCGGTATCGAGCAGTAACCGTGCGGCGATGGGGCGACGCCCCTGGATTTTGACCGACGCCCGGAGCAGCGGGAGATCCGCGTCCGGAGTGAATCGCACCATCGCGCCATCGCCTTTGTAGTAGTACCGCGCCGCGTCGAACAGCCGCACCCGCCGCAGCTGGTAGTCGATCTCCACCGCGAAGCGCTGCAGCACGTCATGCCCCACCAGCCCACGCTGCGGGCGGCCGCTCGCCTCGCTCAAGCCGCTGAGGCGGTAAAGCGCGACGCGATAATCCTGAAGCTCGAGCTCGCCCAGTCGCAGCGACTTCACGACAGCCGTAGAGGTCGTCTCCCCGATGGGCACGCCCGCGGAAGCCGCCCAATCGCGATCGAGCCCGGTGTGGGAGAGGCCGGTATCGAGCATCAGCCACGCGGAGTCACCGTCGATCACGCCGGGCACATAGATGGCGCCTCCGTAGGCGTCGAAAGGAACCGTCGCCACGGGCAGAGGGGGGATTAGGGGCGTGCCGTGCCAGCACGCGACGCACAGGCACCAGGCGAGGGCCGCCGAGCGAGCCGCGCCTTTCAAGTCCATTTCCTCCGCTGCGCCTCGGCCACCACCAGGGAGGCCGCCCCGTCGATGCCGATCCTGGCCGTATTCACGATGAGATCGTAATTGGTGAGGTCCTGCCGCTGGCGCCCGTAGTAGGTCTTCACGTACTGGTCGCGTTGGCGGTCGGTTTCTTCCACCACGCGGTCGACGTCCGCCTCGCTGACGCCGAGCCGTTCGACCGCGAGTCGCATGCGCCACGCCTTGGGCGCCACGACGTACACGTGTAGGGCGTCGGGCCGCTGCGCCAGGACCGCCTGGGCACCGCGACCAACGAGCACGATCCGGCCTTGCGCGGCGGCCTCCGCGATCACCCGCTCGGTCACTTGGACGATCGTCCCCTCATCCTGCTCGACAGGCGGAACGTCGGACGAAGCGACGAAGAGCTCGGGCGACGCGGCGGCGAGGGTCCGTGCGAGCCGCTCGAGCAGGCCCGGGGCGCGCTCCTCGCGCTGGGCCACCTCGTCGGTTGGGAGTCCGGCTCGCCGCGCGACCGCGTCCACGAACTCGTTGTCGATCACCTCCCACGCGAGCTGCGCTGCGACGAGCCGCGCGACATCCGAGCCGCCGGACGCGTACTGCCGGGTGACCGTGATGACGGGTGGCGCCATCTCAAGGCTTCAGGTTCTTGCGGAGGTCCCCGATGTTGAGCAGCGGCAACCCGCCCTCCGTCGGCACGAAGATGATCAGGTTATTCGAGCTCTTCATGTCGTGCAGCACCTCGATCCACTGCTTGGTGAGGGCCTCGGGGGAGAGCGTCTGATTGAGGAGGCGTTGCTGCTCCGTCTGGAGCCTGGCGACCTCGACGCGGTGCCGCTCGGTCTCGATCTGCTGCTCCTGCGCGATCTTGTTGTTGATCGCCTGGACCACCTGGGCGGGCGGCTGCAGATCGCGGAGGAAGAACGCCGTGACGGTCGCGATCCGGAACTTGCCGCCGCCCGCGCGCGGGGTGGTGACGAGCGCCGAGTCAACCAGCGCCTCCATCGTGTTCGCGATCTGCGTGCGCTTGGCGATGTCGTTGATGGAGTACTGCACCATGCCGTCGCGCACGCCTTTGCGGATGGCGTTGAGGACGGCGCCACGAATCTGGTTCTCGTCCCCGATCTCAGTGAAGATCTTGGGCGCCTGCATGGGGTCGATCTGCCAGCGGATCGACACCTCGACGTGCATGCCCATCTGCTCGCTCGAGAGTGCCTCGATCGATTCGATCTGCTCGCCGCGCGTGGGCCATTGCTCTTCGCGCGTCGAATAACGCTCGATCGAGGACCAGGGCGGGACGAACCGGATCCCGGCGAGGAGGGGCGCCGGATCCACGTACCCGAAGGCGTGCCGCACGCCGACCTCGCCCGGGTCGATCACCACCATGAGCGCGCCGACGCCCACGGCTACGCCGAGGGCGGCGGTCGCGTACCCGACGACGCGCAGCAGGTTGACGATAGGCCCGGGACGCTGGGATCGGAGGGTGGCGGCGCCGAGCAACAGGAAGAACGCGATGACGAGGAGGACCGCACCGGCGACGAGCTTGCCCATGGAGACTCCGGAAGGGGACGCGGACAAGATGCGCCCCGCGCCGGGTTACGAAAAGAGGTTCGGTCCTCCGGTGCCGGTTTTGCCGTACCCGGGCCCCTTGGGCTCCGCCCGCGCGCGCACGTAGCCGAGCTCTTCGTTGCGCGAGATCCGCTTCTCGGCCACCAGCCCTTCGAGGACCAATTCGCACGCCGCGACCATCGTTCCCGGATCCTTCTTGCCGGCCAGGCCCACCTGGTCCACGAGATCGAGCAGGCCCGGCAGGACGCTGAAGCCCTTGAGGCACGTCTCCGAGCGCTCGTCCATGGAGAGCTTGAGCGCTCCGCCCTCGTCGAACCAGTGGACGATGTCGTCCACGTTGGCGCCCCCCACTCGGGCCTCGAACGTCTGCCCCGACGCGCGCCGTATCAGGTCCCGCGCGATCGATTCCGGACCCTGCAGCTCGCCCTCGTATTCGAGCTCGAGCTTGCCGGTGATGGCGGGAAGCGCGGCGTAGATGTCCGAGATCCTGGGCACGACGGTCTTCTCTTTTGTCGCGATGGTGCGTCGCTCCGCGTTCGACACGACGTTCTCGAGCACGCTGATCGGCAGTCGCTGCGACACGCCGGAGCGGCGATCCACCCGCTTGTCCTCACGCGCTTCGAAGGCCACACGCTCGATCAGCTCCGCGACGAAATCCGGTAGCTTGAGCGGCCGCCCGGTGCGCTCGAGCCACGCCTCCTGGCGCGTGATCGCGGCGCCGAGATCAACCGTGTGCGGATAATGCGTGACGATCTCAGAGCCGATGCGGTCCTTGAGCGGCGTGATGATCTTGCCGCGGGCCGTGTAGTCCTCGGGGTTGGCCGTGAACACGAGGCCGATGTCCAGGTTCAGCCGGACCGGGTAGCCTTTGATCTGGACGTCCCCTTCCTGCATGATGTTGAACAGCCCGACCTGAATCTTTCCGGCGAGGTCGGGCAGCTCGTTGATCGCGAAGATCCCGCGGTGGGCGCGCGGCAACAGCCCGAAGTGCATGGTCAGCTCATCGGACAGCAGGTGCCCGCCGCGCGCGGCCTTGATCGGGTCCACGTCCCCGATGATGTCCGCGATGGTGACGTCCGGTGTCGCCAGCTTCTCCACGTAGCGAGAGTCGCGCGGCAGCCAGGCGATCGGTGCCCGATCGCCCCGCTCGGCCACGAGCTCCCGCCCGAACTTCGAGATCGGCGCGAACGGATGGTCGTTCACCTCGCTCCCTTCCAGCACCGGGATCTCCTCATCGAGCAGTGTGACGAGCTGGCGCAGGATTCGGCTCTTGGCCTGCCCGCGCAGACCCAGCAGGATGAAGTTGTGACGTGACAGGACGGCGTTCACGAGCTGCGGGATGACCGTGTCCTCGTACCCCACGATACCCGGGAACAGCGGCGAGCCGTTCTCGAGGAGGCAGATGAGATTCTCTCGGAGCTCGTCCTTCACGGTCCGGTGAATCCGGGCAGGGCTCGCCCATTCCGTTTGTTTCAGGTCGCCCAGAGTGGTCGGCTTGGTCATAGGGCGATAGTTAACCGACCCCCTCCGGCGATGTAAAGAGTCGCAGGGCCGCAGTGCCCCACGCGGGCAAGTCGATCGTCACGCGGCCGTCCGGCGCGACGGGGACCGAGTCACCGTTCATCTCCACGAAGTTCGTGCGTCGGGCCCGACGGAAGTTGTACGTGCCCGGCCACACGCTCACGCGCCGGGCGACCCCGCTCACGTCGACGACCTTCACGATCGCGCCCACGCCGTCGTCCGCGGACTTCGCACCCACCACCGCAACGCCGCCGTCGGGGATAAAGAGGGCGGAGTCCTTGGGCAGGAGCGGACGCTCGGCCGCGCTCGCGTAGGCCGCGCTGACATACAACGGGTCGCATGCAGCCCAGCCGCGCCGCACCGGCTCGGCCGAATCGCCTGCCCCCGGGGCGAGCGCTGAGATCCGGAATCGGAACGACAGCTCGCCGCCCTGGCGGGCGGGGAAGTTCGTGTACCAGTAGTTGTGCATCACGTACGCGAGCAGCGTCCCGTCGGGCGCGATGGTGCGGCGCCATTGCCCTCGGAAGACGTCGTTCAGCGTCACGAGTGGCGTGTCGGGTGCGCTCCACAGGATGCCGTCCGTGGCGTCGTGCAGCCACACCCAGTGCACGTGGCTGTACCAGTCGCGGCAGCTGCCGGGCTGCTGATCGCGCTCGACCGTCATCCTCCCGAGCGGTACTTCCACCTCCACGGTCGGGTTCGAGAGCGCGAACGGAAACGCGACGTACAGAGCCTCCTTTTCGAGCGTGGCCGGCTTGACGATCCGGTTCTCGATGTCGAGCCAGGGGAGCTCGTCGTACAGCGTTACGATCGACGTGAGGCTTGCCGCGCCGGAGAGCGTGCGCTCAATGACAAGGCGGGCGCCGATCCCCGGGAGGCGCTCGCGGCGCACGGATGCGAGCTCCGCCTGTGTGGTATTCAACTCGGGCGGCATCCGCAGCTCATCGCGTGCGGGACCGGTCCACAGCGCGCTGTGCGCGCCACCACGCACGTACACGAGCTGGTTGAGACCCCCGCCCGGCCAGGTGCCCGGCCGCACCCGCTCCTTGCCGTCTCCGGTGGTGAGTGAACGGATGGCGCCGCTCGCGGGATCGAGCACCACATGGACGCTCCCCGCGTGCGCCTCGAGCGCCGTACCGTCCGCCACGGGCGGGTTGAGCGGCCGCTCGCGATCGGTGACCGCGAGGTACCCCAGTGCGGGGACGTCCCGTGCGACCATCAGCGCGGAGCCGTCGGACAGGTCGACGGCGGGCCAGTCGCGGCCGCCGAATGCGAGCCGGCGGCCGGTGCCGCCCGGCACCCGCACGACATCGCTCCGCGCCCAGCTCGAGGCGTTGAACACCACGCGACCGGTGCCGGGAGCGGTGCTGAGGCCGATGCGGAGCAGGCCCGACGCGACCTGCGCCTCGGCGACGGCCGCCGCAAGATCGAGCAAGCGCCGCTTCTCCGCCCACTGCGCGAGCGTATCGGGTGCGTCCGGATCCGACACGCTCGCGGCCGATCCCCAGGTATGCTCGCCGAAGAGCAATAGCTGGCGCCACATGCGACGGCGCTCCGCCGCCCGCCGTTCGATTCGGGCGGCCGCCCCGACCCTCGGCTCCGTCTTCTCGTCCCACAACGCCAGCAGCTCGGCTGCCCTCGCGGTCAATTGCGCCGCTCGAAAGCGCGCCAGCTCGGCCGCCGCCGACGCGGCTCCGTCCTCGCGGTAGCACCCGGTGTCGCCGCGTCGCACGGGCACCTTGGTCCCCCAGCGTTGCTCGACGTCTCGGAAAAAGTCCTCCGGTCGGGCGGCGATGAGGCGCGGAAACGCGTAGCGTCGGTTGAACTCCTCGACGTTCGCGACGACCGCCTCGTCCGCCAGCCCGTTGTCGCCTGCGGCACCGATCAGCAGGGCGACGTCGTACGGGTACGTCGGCGAAACGAAGACGGGATGCGTGACCAACCAGTCGGACAGGCGTCGGCCCATCTCCGCCGGGCCGACGTCGAACCCGAAGCGCGATGCGTCGGCATATCCGTCGGTCCGCCAGTGGAGCACCCGGCTGCCGTCCGGTCCTTGCCACCAGTACAGCTGCGGGTACGTGGTCCAGTCTCCCGTAAGCTGCGCGCGGGCGGCGTTCACCGGAGATAGGAGCGGGGTCGCCCGCTCGGGATTGACGCCGCTCGCGAGGTAGCGCACACCGCTCGCCGCGAGGAGGGTCGGGAACGTGGCAACCTGTCCGGGCACGTCGTCGATCTGAGCGGCCAGGTAGCCCAAGCCTTGCTCGCGCGCGAACAACCCGGCGGGCCAGGCGGCTCGCGCGAACGTCTCGTGGTCGAGGAGCCCCGTGAGGAGGTGCGCGAACAGCGCCGAGAGGCCGGTCTTCCCATCGCGTAACGCTTGCGCGAGCGCCCGGCCCGCCGCGGGAGCCCGTTGCTCGACGTACGAAATCACCGGGAGCGCGCACTCCGCGGTCCACCGGAACTCCGGATGCGCAGTGAGCCACGAAAGCGCTTCGTCCAGATTCCTGCGGTGCACTTCCAAGCAGCGCTCGGGCAGATCGGTCCGGCCGACGTCCGTGTGGCTCGACGCGATCCAGTAGAGCGTCCACCGTCGCGGAGGCACGAGGCGCACGCGCCGCGCGGCCACGCGGCGCTTTGCCACCTCGAGCTCGATTTGAAACCGCGCGATGCCCGTCAAGGGCAGCCACGCCTCGCCCCCGAGCCCGGCCCCGTCCATCGCCGGTAAGAGCCCGGCCGTGCCGACCAGCGATCCTCGGGCGTCGGTGATTCGCGCGCGCGCCGCCAGCGCGTCGAGGCCGGTGGCCGTGATCCGGACCAGGTTGTTGCGGCCGTCGGGCCGCTGATAGAGGGCCGTCGGCGCGGCGTCGACCACGACCGTGGGAGCGGCATAACGGGGCCGGATGAGCGGGAGGCTGCCGACCCAGGCGAGGAAGCTGCGGCGGTTTGTCACGTTGTGCTCATACACCTACCGGCGCGCCGCGGCCTTGACTCCAACAGCCATGCCGCTAGGTTTTCGACGGCCAAACGCCCGCTACAGCCAGTCTCTATTTCCATACAGGAGCCCGCATGAAGCGTATTGCAATGGTCGTCGCTCTCGTGGCGATGGGCGCATGTCAAAAGCCCGAGCAGAAGCCGGCGGCGCAGACTCAGATGGCGGACACGTCGCACATGATGATGGCGGACACGTCGAAGATGATGGCGGACACCTCGAAGCACATGATGATGGCCGACACGTCGAAGATGGCCGCTCCCGCCAAGCCGGCCGCCAAGCCTGCCGCGAAGCCCGCTCCGAAGAAGAAGCCGTAAGCGAGCCGCGGAGCCAGTGACGATGCCCGGGACTAGCGCCCGGGCTTTTCGTTTGGTCCGCCCCCGACGACCGTCATGCCGGGGCGGCGGTAGGAAAGGCGAATGGCAGATCGACGACGCGCGCGTCACGGCCCGCGGCACGAACCATCGCGCCCGGCGCAACCTCCCGACGGATCACCGCGAGACCGATCCAGCGCCCGGCGCCGGGGAATCCGGTATCCGGGACGAACGCGAGGCTCGTCACTCGCCCGACCTCGCGATCCACATGGGTCACCACATTCCAACCGCCGGCCGGGGCCATCGGTGGCTCCGGATCGAACACGAGCCCGCGAAGCTGCCGGTTGGTGTGACCGCGAAAGTGTAGCCGGGCGACGGTCTCCTGACCGGTATAGCATCCCTTGGTGTAGGACACGCCGCCGATCTCATCGAATCGGACTTCCTGCGGGATCGTCTTCTCGTCCATCTCGGCACCGAGGCGCGGCCACCCGGCCAACACGCGGAGCAACTCGAGGGCCGCCGGCCCGGCCGGGATCGCGCCGGCGTTCCGCAGCCGATCGGCGAGGAGCGGTCCGGCGGCGGCGGGAGCGGCGATCTGGACAACGAATGGCGCCCCTTCGCTGGCCCGTGCGGTGTCCACGCCGTCTGGACCACCCCCGCGCAACACTCGGCCGGGCCCGCTGGGTAACGTCAGCCCGGCCGCCCCCGCCACCGCGAGCGCGCGGGGCCCCGCCAGGCGATACGTCACCACGTCGGCGGAGCGGTCGGCGACGCGGGCCAGGCGGGGAGGCACCGACCGCGTGAAGATCGTGAGCGCCCGGTCGCGCCCGTCGGCCGGAACGGTGTAGGTCACTGTGGTGTCGAGCCGTGCCGCCCAGCCGTCCACGACGATCATGCCCTTAGGCGTCAGCAGCGCGCCGTAAACGAACGAGCCGTCGCCCGGTAACTCGACGTCGTTCGTCAACAGACCCTGGAAACACGTGACGGCTCCTGGGCCCGTAAGCGTCACGACGCTGGCGTCAGCGCGACACACCACGGCACCCGTCTGCAGCGCCGTGACGAGTCCCGGGCTGATCTCTCCGGGCTCCACCCGCGCGACCTGGGAGAGTGCCTCGGTCTCTCGGTCCGTCATTCTTCAAGCATAATAACCGGCGGCCCGATACGACTCGTCGAGCAGCTCGACCGGGTGGCGGACCATGGCGGGGACGCCCGCGGCCGCGAGGCCCGCGCCGAGCTGCATGAGGCACCCGGGATTGCCGGTGGCCACCACCTGGGGTCGGGCCTGGGCCAACGAGGCCACTTTCGGGGCGAGCACCGCACGCGACATCTCTGGCTCCACGAGCGTGAACAATCCCGCGCTGCCGCAACATTGCGCGGCGTCGGGCAGCGACGTGAGCCGTAGCACCGGGATCGCGCGAAGGACGCGCTCCGGAGGCTCAGCGATCCGTTGGGCGTGCAGCAGATGACACGGGGGATCGTAGGCGACAGTGGTGTCGAGCGGCGCGCCCGGTCGCGGACCGCGGTCCGCCAGGAGCTCGGTGACATCCCGTACTCGTGCCGCGAAACCGGCGCCAGCGCCAACCTCCCCGGCGTCCAGAAGGTGCCCATACTCCTTGAGCATCGCGCCGCAGCCCGCGCTGTTCACGACGATGGGTGCATCGCCCGCGCCGAAAGCGGCGACATTCGCGCTGGCCAGACGGCGCGCCTCGCTCCGCAACCCCGCGTGGGCGTGCAGCGCGCCGCAGCACACCTGTGCCCGGACCTCCTGAACGGTGTAGCTGTTGAGCTGGAGCGTGCGGATAGTGGCGTCATGCACGTGGGAGAAGAGGCCGTCCATGATGCAGCCACGGAACAACAAGACGGGGGAGGTTGGCGGAGGTTGGGGGAGGTTGCTCTGTGATCCACCTCCCCCAACCTTCCCCAACCTCCTCCGTCCTCCCCCGACCTTCGGCGCGCTAGCGCCGAGCATCCCCATCGCGAACCGGACCTGTCCCCATCCGGCGAGGCGGCCGGGGAGGCCCGTGGCTCGGACTGCGCGGGCGAGCGCGTAGGTGACTCGCGACAAGCCAGAGGTCGTAAGGGCGGCCAGCGCGGCCCGCACCAGAAGAGGAACGCCCCGTCGCGCCGTCAGCAGCGCGCGCGCGGCCTCGAGCCCCTGGCCGTAACGCACGCCCGACGGGCACACCGGCTCGCATCCCCGGCATCCGAGGCATCGGTCGAGATGCAAGGCGACGCCGGCGTCCCCAGGGACAAGCTCACCGGTTTCGAGCCCGCGCATCAGCTCGATACGACCGCGGGGGCTGTCGGCCTCGTCGCCGGTAGCGAGAAAGGTGGGGCAGGCTTGCAGGCAGAAACCGCAATGGACGCAGCTGTCCAGCCCTTCGAAGCCCTGTCGATCCGTCATTCCGTCCCTTCGACCGCGACCACGAACGCTTCGCCAGGATCGAAGGTGCGGCGCAGGCCGGTCACGAGCGGGCCCACGCCTTCGCGATAAGCGCCGAAGTGGCCCACGGCGGCGCGCACGGGCCAGGGCGCGCGCTCGAGCGTGAGTGGGACCTCGAGCCCGGCCAGCGTGCGGCGCAGGCGCCTGAGCCGGTCCGCCGTCGTATCGCCGCCCCAGCGGACGGCGCCGATGCCGGGGCTCGCGGAGATCCACTCGTCGCCCACCTGGTGCTGCAACAGATCGAGCAGCTCGTCGCTCGACTCCGGAAGTCCGCCGATCCGGAACGCGACCGGCCGGGCCGCGAAGCTCTCCGCGGCGTGGGTCCACAAGGCGTGCGCCTCGTCGGCCCGCAGGGCGGTGAAGCGGCCGCCGGTGGCTGCCCCGAGCCCCGCTTCGTCGGCCGAGACGAGCGCCGCGGAGCCCGCGAGGCGGACGGCGAGCGCCCAGCGCTCACGCCGGGCGAGCGCCGGTGAGAGGAGCTCGTGCGCCGCAGGCTGAACGCCCGCCGCCGCGATATCGTCCGTCACCTGCGCCAGGTCCTCACGTGATCCCTCAAGGATGAGCGTCCGGTCGGCGCGCGGGACCGCGCGCAGCCGCAGATGAACCAGTACGATCACGCCGAACGCCCCGAAGCCGCCCGCCTCGAGCTTGGTGAGGTCGTATCCGGCGACGTTCTTCATCACCCGGCCGCCGCTTTGCACCAGGCGGCCATCACCCGTGACGAACGTGACGCCTAGGAGGTGGTCGCGGATGGAGCCGAATCCCTGCCGGAGCGGGCCGGCGGTCGCGGTCGCGACCACCGAGCCGAGTGTACGGCCGGCGAGCCCCGGCGGGTCGAGGGCCAGCCACGTGCCCCGATCGGCGAGCTGTTGGCGGAGCAGGTCACAACCGATCCCGGCTTCGGCGGTGGCCGAGAGGTCCTGAGGCTCAATGGCGGGGATCTTGTCGAGGCGTCGCGTGGTCAGGGCCAGGTCGGCCGGGGCATCCGTTGGCAACCACGTGCCGGCGCCCTCGATCCGGACGCGCCAGCCCTCCGTCCGCGCCGTCCCGAGCAGAAGGGCGACGGCATCGGGAGACGCGGGAGCGACGCGCGGCACGCCGTCGTGGGTGGCGGCCACGTCTACGGCGTCGGCGCCGAGGAGGGCGCGTACCCGGTCGAGCAGGCTCATACGGCGATCCGTTGGCGCATCGAACCGCTCCATTCCCGACACGCGTGCACCGGTACCACCTTGCCCGGATTCACGCGCTCCTCTGGATCAAACACGAGGCGCACCGCCCGCATCGCGGCGAGCGAGTCTCCGTCGAACATCATCGGCATATAGCGGAGCTTATCGAGGCCCACGCCGTGCTCGCCGGTGATCGTGCCCCCGGCGGCGATGCACGCCTCCATCATTTCGCCGCTCGCGGCGTCCACGCGCGCCTTGAGGCCGGGCACGCGGCCGTCGAACGAGATGTTGGGGTGCAGATTGCCGTCCCCCGCGTGAAACACGTTGCTCACCGTGAGGCCATATCCGGCGGCGATCCGGCTGATCGTTTCGAGGATGTCGGGGAGCGTGGAGCGGGGAACAACAGCGTCCTGCACCACCAGGTCGCGCGACAGGCGCCCCAGGGCCCCGAACGCTTTCTTGCGCCCGAGCCACAGCCGCTCGCGTCGCTTCGCGTCCGCCGCGCTCACCACGGTTCGCGCCCCGTTCGCGCGCAAGATGGTTTCGACCGTCTCGGCGTCCGCCGCCACGGCCTCCTCCTGACCGCCATCGAGCTCGACGAGCAGCACCGCGGCGGCGTCGCGCGGGTAACCCGCCGCGTACACCGAATCTTCGACCGCCTGGATGCACGACCGATCCATCATCTCGAGCGCGGCCGGGACGATCCCGCTCCCGATCACCGCCGTCACCGCCTCTCCGGCCGTGCGCAGCGCGGAGAAGTCGGCGAGCAGCGTGCGCACCGCCCGCGGCACCGGGAGCAGGCGCACCGCGATCCGGGTGGCGATCCCAAAGTTGCCTTCCGAGCCGACGAACAGACCCGTCAGATCGGGTCCCCACGGCTCGCCGCCCGGGCTGCCGAGCTCGACCAGCTGTCCGTCGGCGAGCACGACCTCGAGCGCAAGCACGTGGTTCGCGGTCACGCCGTACTTGAGGCAGTGCGGCCCGCCTGCGTTCTCCGCGACGTTCCCACCGAGGGTGCACGCGGTCTGGCTGGACGGGTCGGGCGTGTATTGGAGGCCGTGCGGTGCCGCGGCGCTGGAGAGGCGAGCGTTGACCACGCCGGGCTCGACCACCGCGAAACGGTTCCGTGGGTCGATCTTGAGGATCCGGTTCAGCCGTGTGAGCACCAGCAGCACCGCGTCGTCGTCGGCGAGCGCGCCGCCGGACAGGCCCGTGCCGGCGCCGCGGGGCACGAAGGGCATGCCCAGTGCGGCGAGTAGGCGAACCACCGCCACGACTTCGTCCCGGCTTCCCGGCAGGACCACGACGCCGGGGACGTGCCGGTGAGTGGGTAGCCCGTCGCGCGCGTACGTGACGCGCTCCCCCAGTGCGGTGCGCACGTGCCGGACGCCGACGATCTCCGCGAGCGCTTCGACCAGCGAGGTCCCCCTCACGTGGCACGCTCGATCTGGGGGTGGCGCCCGCCTTGCCCGTTGCCTCGTGCACGTTGCCGCACAGCGGCGCGGCGCTCCGCGTCCGTGGCCAGGGGCCCGAGCACTGCGGCGAGCTGGCGCAGCCGGACGCTCGTGTTCCGGCCCGCCTGCAGCGTCCGCTTGGCGTCCAGGTCGAGCTCGAGGGCGGCTGCCACCTGGAACGAGAGAAGCGCGGGGTCGCTCGGCAGATCGATCTCCTCGTCCGAGCGCTCGGTCAGCACGCCCAGCGCGCGCGCAAGGCGGGCGAACCCCTCGCGGACATCCTGCGCGAGCGTCATCAGCTCGGTCACGTCGACCGGATCATCGTCGAATTCCTCGATCTCCGCGACGCGATAGGGCCGCGAGCCCGTGACCCAGCGCCGCAATACGAAACGTCGCTCCCCTACCGTGAGAATGTTGGAGCGCCCGTCCGGCAGGGGCTCGCTCGAACGGATCAGCGCTACACAGCCGACGTCGCCGAGGTCCGGCGTGGGGTCGACGGCTGGCGCACGGTTGGGCGTCACGTACGCCATCCCGAACCGGCGATCGGCCGCGAGGCAATCGGTGAGCAGCTGGCGGTAACGGGGCTCGAAGATGTGCAATGGCTGGGGCGCCCCGGGGAACAGGACAATCGGTAACGGAAAAATTGGAAGCTCGCGGGGCATGGTAAATAGTATACTGGATGGGCAACGGCTAGACGCACAGACGCACAGCGGTGAACAGGAAAAAGGGATCAGGAAACGCTTTTCCTGACCCCTCAAACTGTTGACCGCTGTGCGTCTACACGTCTAGCCGTTGTAGTTCCTAGGCCGCTCTCCAAAAGCCCTTGAGCGCTCGGCCATCCGGCGATTCACGGAGCTTCTCAAAAGCCCGCTCCCTGATTTGCCTGATCCTCTCCCGCGTGACGCCCATCAGCGCGCCGATCTTTTCGAGGGTCATGGCCTCGCTGCCTTCTTCGAGACCGTAGTAGAGATAGAGAATTTTACGCTCGCGGGGGGTGAGGTACTTCTGGAAGATACGATCGATGAACTCGCGCATCAGCTTGCCGTCGGTCTTCTCTTCGATCTCGCCGCCTTCCTGCCCGGCGAAGCGCTCGCCCAACGTCGCGGCATCCTTGTCGCTGCGATCCACGGGCGCGTCGAGCGACAGCTCCGCCGCCGTCATGCGGCGCGCGGTCCGCACGTTGTCGACGGTATCTTCGAGCGCCAACGCGATTTCGTCGTCCGTCGGCTCCCGGCCCAGCTCCTGAGAGAGATAGGTCTCGGTACGGCTCATGCGGATCAATTGCGAGTTTTGATTCAGCGGTATGCGGACGCTACGGGTCTGCTCGGCGAGTGCTTTGAGGACCGCCTGACGCACCCACCACACCGCATACGAGATGAACTTCACGCCTTGGTCCGGGTCGAACTTCTTCACCGCTTTGAGGAGCCCTTCATTACCGATGGCGACGAGCTCGGAGAGATCGAGACCGTGTCCCTGATATTTCTTGACGTAGGAAATGACGAAGCGGAGGTTGGCGGTCACGAGCCGCTCGGCGGCCTTTTCATCGCCTCGCTGGACGCGCCGGGCGAGCCGACGCTCTTCCGCGGGATCCTTTATCAGTGGGAGCTTCTGGATGTCTTGGAGGTACTGGTCGAATGCACCGGAAGGATTAGCTCGAAAGAACGCCTTCGCCTTACCTCCGTTCGACCGCGCCATAGCTGTGGGCTCCGACGGTAGACGACCGAGAGTCGTTGTAAGGGAAACCGGCGACCCGCGCAATATAGGAATGGCCTGCAAATGGTGCAAATCTGTGCGTTTTTCCACATCACAAATTGCAATCTCGCTGCATCACTGCGCAGTTTGTCCACTATCCACACGGACTGTGGAGAAAAACGTGTTGATGGAACGTTGACTCTTCCTCTGCGGAAATGTGGAGACGTGCACACGCATGTGGGAAGTTGTTGATGGACATGTGATTATGTCAGGAAGTGATGGACGTCCTAGCTGGCTGCGATTCGCCCTTCCTATCGTGCGCCTCCCTGTCCCCGTCGGAGGAACGCATGAGCAGCGTGATCATCGGCCTGATTTTCATCGCGGGCGGCCTCTCGGGCAAGCTCGCACTGGTCGGTACCAACAGCGGAATCGCCCTCGCGGTCGTTGGCGTGTTGCTCGTGGGGCGGGGCATCTACCGCATCCGGCGGCAGCGCGCCCAGCAGCAACAGGCGCACTGACGAGGCGTGGCGTAGGGGCGCGTGGTGGTCGCGCCCCCTAGGTCGTGTGCGCGCTGGCCAGGACTTCTCGAATGAGCCCGACCGGCGCGGCCACCGTCCAGCTCTGGCCGTCGGCGAACATCCGCCCGATCGCCTGCGGCAAAGCGAATCGCACGGTGCCCTCCCGACTCTTCTTGTCGAGCTGCATGGCCGCGATTAAGGCGTCGGCCGTCGCGGTCTCCGGGAGCTCAAGCGGCAGTCCATAGCGCTCGAGCAGTCCGCAGATCCGAACCGCCGTACCCGCCTCCGCGATGTTAAGAGCCTCCGCGAGCCGGGCCTCGAAGGCCATCCCGATCGCGACCGCTTCCCCGTGCAGCGCCGCGAACTTCACGGTCGCCTCGATGGCGTGGCCGACCGTGTGGCCGAAGTTCAGAATCGCCCGGTACCCGGCCTCGCGCTCGTCGGCCGCCACGACCGCCGCTTTGAGCTCGACCGAGCGCGCCACTAGGCGCTCGAGCGCTCCTGGGTCCCGTGCCGTGATCGCGCTGGCATCCCGCTCGAGCGTCGCGAAGTACGCCGCGTCGGCGATCACTCCGTGCTTGACCGCCTCAGCCATACCCGCCGCGAGCTGCTGAGCGGAGAGCGAAGCGAGCGCGTCGAGGTCCGCCAGAACCAGACGCGGTTGATGGAACGCGCCGAGCAGGTTTTTCCCCGCGGGCGCGTCCACGCCGGTCTTGCCGCCGATCGAGGAGTCGATCATGGCGAGAAGCGTGGTGGGCACATGGACGCAGGGAACGCCGCGCAGATACGTCGCCGCCACGAAGCCCGCCACGTCGCCCACCACGCCGCCGCCGAGAGCGATGACGGCCGCGTCGCGTCCGAATTGACGGGCAAGCATGCGATCGGACAGCGCCGCCCACGTCTCCCGCGTCTTGTTCCATTCTCCGGCCGGGAAGTCGAGCAGTTCTGCGTGCAATGCGCGGTTCTTGAGGCCCGTCACGACCATCTCACCGTAGAGTGCCGCGACATGTGAATCGGTGATGACGGCATAGCGGTCGGCCGGGCAGGCCGCCTCGACGAGGTTGGGCAGGTCCGCGAGGACGCCGCGCCCGATGACGATCTCGTACGACGCGTCGCGCTGCTCGGTGAGCGAGACCCGAACCCTTACCACGCGACGTCGGCCCGGCCGGCGGCCGCGTTGACGCGGCGCGCCAGCACGAAGAGCAAGTCGGAGAGACGATTCAAGTACTGAAGGATGACGGGGGCGAGCGAGGCCTCGCGGGAGAGCGTGACCACGCACCGTTCGGCCCGCCGGCACGCGGTGCGGGCGAGATGCAGCGCTGCGGCCTTGGGTGTTCCACCGGGCAGGATGAATCCGTCGAGCGGCGAGAGCGCGGAATCGCCCGAATCGATGGCGGCCTCGAGCGCCGCGACGCGGCCCTCGTCGAGCGTCGCCTTCACGAGCGCCTTGGCCACCTTGGCGGGTTCAGGGCTCGCGAGCTGCCCCCCGATGGCGAACAGGTCGCGCTGGATGGCCTGGAGCAGGGCGTCCTCCAACGCCGCCGGTTCGAGGGCGCGCGCCAACCCGATGGCGGCGTTCAGCTCATCTACGGCGCCGTAGGCGGCTACGCGACGATGATCCTTGGGCACGCGCCCGCCACCGAACAGGCCCGTTTCCCCCCCATCTCCGGTCTTGGTATAGATCTTCACCCTCGCCCATCTCCCCTCTCTCTTCTCCCCTCTCCCTTCTCTCCGAGGCTTCCGTTACGATAGAAGCCCATGCAGGACGTCAAAGATATCACCATTATCGGCGCCGGCCCCACGGGGCTGTTCGGCGCGTTTTACGCGGGGATGCGCGGAGCGTCCTGCTGCCTCATCGACAATCTCGATCAGGTCGGCGGGCAGCTGACGGCGCTCTACCCGGAGAAATACATCTTCGACGTGGCGGGATTCCCGAAGGTCCTGGCGAAGGACCTCGTGCGGGGTATGGCCGAGCAGGCCCTCCAGTTTCACGCGCCCGTGCACCTCGGTGAGCGGGTGACGGCCCTCGAGCGCTCATCCGAGGACGGCCATCCGCTCTTCACGATCGTCACGGAGCGGGATGCCTACCCGTCGCGGACGGTGTTGATCGCGGGAGGGATCGGCGCCTTCATGCCCCGCAAGCTCCCGCTCAAGGACGTGGATCGGTGGTACGGAAAGGGACTCCACGACCGGATCCTCGACCCCAAGGTGTTCGCCGGCAAACGAGTGTTGCTCGTGGGTGGCGGGGATTCGGCGTTCGACTGGGCGGTGAACCTGCAGGGGATCGCCCGGTCGATCCTGATGATCCATCGGCGCGACGGCTTTCGCGCCCATGCCGCCACCGTGCGGCAGGTGCGCGAGCTCAGCGCGGCCGGGAAGATGGAGCTACGCACGTTTTGGGAGCTCAAGGCGATCCACGGGGGCGACGCGATCGACGGCGTGACGCTCGTCAACAACAAGACCAAAGAAGAAGAGCGTGTCGGAGTCGACAGCGTGATCCCGCAGCTGGGGTTCATCTCCTCACTCGGCGCCATCGCCCAGTGGGGGCTCGACATCGAGAAGGGCGAGATCAAGGTGTCGCAGACGATGGCGACGAACATCGTCGGCGTCTACGCTGCGGGAGACATCACGATCTACCCGGGGAAGCTCAAGCTGATCGCGACGGGGGCGGCAGAAGCCGCGATCGCGGTGAACCACGCCGTCCACTTCATCAATCCCGCCGCCAAGATCGAGCCCGGACACAGCTCGAACATGGCGCTCTTCGGGCAGACGGAAGACTGACGCCGGCTCACTTCGTCTTCCCGATTTCCACCACGACCGAGTCGATCTGCGCCAGCATCTGGGAATAGGGCACGGCGTGTCCGTTTGCCTGCACACTGAACGTGATCGTCCGGCCGTTTCGCCCCTCGATGTAGCCCGACAGGCTGTTCACCCGATCGATGCTGCCGGTCTTTGCGATCACGCGCCCCTCGAGCGGCGTGCCGCCGAAGCGGCGGAGCAGGGACCCGGGCTCGCCGGCGTGGGGCAACCCCGCCACGAACGGCCCGCCCTTCGGATGCCGGTGCATGTAGCTCAACAGCTGGGCAAACGCATGCGGCGTCACGAGGTTGCCGGCGGCGAGGCCGGAGCCGTCTTCGAGGGCGAAGGCGGTCGAGTCGATTCTCACGGAGTCGATGAGAAAGCGCCGCTCCACGTCGAGCCCCGCTCGCCACGACCCGTCGCCCCGGAGCTCCCGCCCCAGGATCTTGAGCAGCATCTCGGCGAACCAGTTCTGGCTCGAGTTGAGAATGGGGAAGATGATGTCCGTGAGCGGGCGGCCGGAATAGTCGAGCAGCGCCGAACCGCAGCAGCGCACGGTGCGATACGTCAGGGAATCCGTAACGCCCGTGGCGCCGCCTTCCACCGCCACTCCCCGCCGCGCGAGCGAGGCCGCGAGGGCGCGAGCGGCGTACAGATTCGGGTCGGGGAGCGCCACGTTCTCCGTCCAGGGCTTCTTTCCGAGCGGTACCGTTCCTTCGGCGCGGATACTCCAGCCGCCGCCGCTACGGAAAAAGTTGTCGCCGATCGTGGAGCTCGACTCCGCGGGCACGGTGCGCGCCCGGTTCTCGAAGGTGATGAGACCGAGGTCGGGCGCCCAGCTGATGGCCGGGGGTGCGTCGACCGCCGGCCCGGGCGCGATCTGGAAATCCACGCTGTTGTCATGGAAGCCCAGACCCGACACCGGGGCGGCGTACCACCACGTCAGGTCCCACGCGTTCCATCCGTAGTGGATGAGCGTCGGCTCGAAGTACGAGCCGTCACCGACGAGCTTGCCGGTGATGCGGCGGATGCCGCGGGCGCGGACGGAATCGGCGATCGCGTCGATCGCGGTGAAGGTCGAGTCGCACGCGCCGGGCGCGAGCGTGTCCACGCCGTAACATCGGGCCGACCAAGTGGGGTCGCCGCGGCCGTACAGGATCAGATCCCCGTACAGGACTCCGCCGTCCAGGCGTCCGTTCACGAACAAGCTCGTCTTGACGCGGTAATCGGCGGGCAAGAGGACCGCAGCGGCGGCCGTCACCACGAGCTTTGTGTTGCTGGCGGGCACCGAGAGGCGGTCCGCGTTCCGTTGGTACAGCACCCGACCGCGGTCGTCCACGACGAAAATCCCCCACGTCGCCCGGTCGAACGGCGGCGCATCTACCAGCTGGGCCAGGCGTTGCTCGAGCGATCCCCGCAGGGGCCCGGTGCGGGGCCGCTTGGCGACCGGCGTCTGCGCCGCCAGCGCGGAGCTAATCGTAAGCGATGCGAGGATCAGCTTTCGCATAGACGACATCCGTCACGAGGTTCACGAGGACGAAGACCAGGGACATGAACAGTATGCTCCCCTGGATGGCCGGGAGGTCGCGCTTTTCGATCGCCGTCAGCACGTACCGGCCCAGGCCCGGCCAGCCGAAGATCGTCTCGGTGAGGATGCTGCCGGTGAGGTAGCTCCCTGTGTCGAGTCCGAGGACGGTGATCACCGGGATGAGCGCGTTGCGGAATCCGTGTCGCATGATCACCGCCGCCTCGCTCAGGCCCTTCGCCCGGGCCGTCCGAACGAAATCGCTGGACAACACTTCGAGCATGGCGGCGCGGGTCATCCGCGCGAGGAACGCGACGGAGCGCATCCCGAGCGTGAGGGCCGGCAGCGCGAGGTACGCGAGCCCGCCGGACCCGGACGGGGGGAGCCACCGCAGTATCACCGCGAACAAGAGAATCAGCAGGAGCCCGACCCAGTAGACCGGGAACGATACCCCGATGTACGAGAGCAGCATGGCCACCCGGTCGACGGCACCGCCCGGCCGGATCGCGGAGAGCACGCCGAGCGTGATGCCGCCCACGGCCGCGAATGCCATCGCCGCGAGCGCGAGCTGGACGGTCTTGGGGAACCGCTCGCTGAGATCCCGGGCGATCGGGCGCTGCGTGATGTACGAACGGCCGAAGTCGCCACGCACCGCCCCCCACAGATAGCGCCCGAACTGTGCGGGAAGCGGGTCGTCGAGGTGCAACTCGGCCCGAAGGCGGGCGATGGTGGCGGCGTCGGCGCGCTCTCCCACCATCGCCGCGACGGGGTCCCCCGGGGCGACGTTGAGCAGAAGAAACGCGACCACGAGGACTCCGAATAGCGTCGGCAGCGTGGCGAGGAGCCGGCGCCCGACCAGACGGATCACCGCGGCCCGACCCGCGCCCGCGTCCAGCGTTGCCCGTTGAAGATCACCGGTACGTCCCACCCCACGAGCTCCGGACGGCGGGCCCACAGGTCGGTGGGGAACCACAGGTAGAGCCACGGCGCGGCCCGGTACACGCGCTCGTCGATGCGGCGGTACAGGGCCGTGCGCACCGCCTCGTCGGTGGTGCGCCGGGCGCGCAGAATCAGGGTGTCCGTCATGACGTCGGCATAGAACGCGTAGTTGCCTCCAGGGCCGAAGCTCCCCGAATAGAACAAGGGATATAGGAAGTTGTCTGCGTCCGGATAATCGGCCCACCAGTCGAGGATCACCATGTCCGTTTCGCCCTTACGTGCCGCCTCGCGCTGGCTCGAAGCATCCCGCTCGACGAGCTCCACGCGCACCCCGACTTCCGCGAGCTGGGCCTGAATCGCCTGGGCGACGCGGGAGAGCTCGACGTTCGCCGCGGTGCGCCACAGCTGTACGTCGATGCCCCGCGGGTATCCTGCCGCGGTCAGGAGCGCCCGGGCCGCGCTGGGATCGTACCGGTACGGTGCGCGGGCGGTGTCACTCCCCCCCAATGCCGGTGGAATGGCGCCACGCGCGGTGATCCCGCGCCCCCCGTATACCGTCGCGAGGATTTCCGGCACGTTCACCGCGTGGTTGATCGCCTGACGGACGCGCACGTCGCGCAGCGGGCCGCGTCGATTGTTCAGCGCTACGTACACCACGCGCAGCGCCGGCTTCTCTACGAGATCGCCAGGGCGCTCCCGGCGCCAATGGGCCGTCTCGCCGAACGGCACTTCGAGCACGCTGAGCCGACCTGCCTCGAACTCCGCCGCCCGGGTAAGGGGTTCGGGAACGATCCGCACGGTCAGCGTCTCGGCCGCCGGGGCACCGGCCCAATACGCCGGGTTGTGAGCGAACCGCAGGTAGTCGTCGTGCTGCCACGCCACGAGCCGCCATGGCCCGGTGCCGACCGGGCGCTCGCCAATGCCGGCGGGGGGAGGCGCCGGCACGATGCTCGCGACCGGCATTGCGAGAAACTTGGGGAAGATCGCGAGCGGCTCGGTGAGCGTGAACGCGACGGCCGTGTCCCCGAGGAGCTCGATACCTGGTACGTCGGGACTGTGACCGGCGGCATAGGCTTCGGCCCCGGCTATTGGATAGAGTGGCCAGGGGCGTCCACCCTTCGTGGCGGGGTCGAGCACACGCAGGAAGCTCGCGCGGACCCCGGCAGCGGTGAGGGGTGCGCCGTCGTGGAACTTGACGCCCGCTCGCAGGTGAAACACGTACCGTCGGCCCCCGCCATCCCGCCCCGCCGTCCAGCGGTCGGCGAGCGCTGGCAGGAGATGGCCGTCTGCGTCGAACTGCGTGAGACCATCGTAGGCGAGCGTCACCATCTCCCCGGTCGGCACATCCGTCGAAAGGGCGGGGTCGAGCGAACGAGGGTCATAGGACTCGTAATACTTGAGCGTAGCGCGCCCGGAGCTGCCATTGCCGCCGCGACATGCGACCAGAGTCGCAATCGCGGTGACACTGAGGAAGAGGAAGCTCGAGGGAGGCGGCGCTCGCATGAGGTTAGGTGTCGAAAAGGTTGACAGTGCGGAGGGGGGTAGGCAACATAGGGAGGCAGCCCAACCGCGTCAATTGCGCGCGCTCTTGTCGTTCCCGCTTGTCGCCGCGCTGGCCGCGGCCACGCTGGCCCCTCTCGCCGCGCAGCAAGAGTCGCAGCGGGTGGTCCGCGGGCTTTCCTTTGAGGGCAATCACGCGATCGATGACTACACGCTCACCGCCGCAATCGCGACCACGAGTTCGAGCGCCTTCGCGACAAGCCCCTTCCTCCGATGGATCGGCCTCGGAGAAAAGCGGTACTTCGACGAGCTGGAATTCCGTCGCGACGTCGTACGGCTTCTTTTGCTGTATCGCCAGAGCGGGTACATGAACGCGGTCGTGGACACCCTGGTCCGCCGCGAGGATCGCGACGTCTACGTGAAGTTCCGGATCTACGAGGGCGAGCCTGTGCGGCTGACCAGCTTGGACGTGGTCGGCCTGGACTCGATCCTCGATGTGCGACCCCTGAGGCGGGCGCTGCCGCTCCAGGTGGGCGATCCCTTCAACCGGTTTCTGTTTCAGGCGTCGGCGGATACCGTGGTCGCGTGGTTACGGAATCGCGGCTACCCGTATGCCGACGTTCTCAAGAGCTTCGACGTTGACGTCGCGGCGCTCGCTGCCAAAGCGACGCTCGAGGGAGTCCCGGGCGCTCGGAAGCGAATCGGCAAGGTGGTGATCACGGGGGCCGAGCGGGTCGACACTGCGACGGTGCGGCGCATGCTGTCGGTCAGCCCGCACGACTGGTTTCGTCAGGATCAGCTGTATCAGACGCAACGGGACCTGTACGGTCTCGGGATGTTCCGGTCCGTGAGCGTCGGCCTCGCGGACACGGCTCAGAGCGGGGATTCCACGGTGCGGGTGCTGGTGCGGCTCAGCGAGGCCCCGTTGCATCGCGTGCTGGCCGGCGCGGGATACGGGTCACTCGATTGTTTCCGGATGCAGACCGGGTGGACCGCGTACGACTTCTTGGGCGGCGCACGTGCCCTCGATGTCACGGCACAACTGTCCAAGATCGGCATCGGCGTCCCGACAGACTGGGGATTCGGCCGGAACGTGTGCCGGCCGCTCCTTTCTGATCCCACGTCGGACACCGCTAACTACAACGTCGCAATCACGTTGCGCCAGCCGGCATTCTTCTCGCCGCGGCACACCGCAAACTTCAGCGTGTTCGCCGAGCGGCGCTCCGAGTTTGACGCCTACACGCGGCAAGCCATCGGGGCCAACGTCGGCGTGACGTTCAACGCCCGGCGCGACTTCCCGGTAACCGTCGGATACAGCTATTCGGTGGGTCGCACCACGGCCGACCCCGCGACCTTCTGCCTGTTCCTCACGGTGTGCAATGCGTCGGACCAGTCGTTCTTCACGAACAAGCGGGCGTTCGGCGCGGTGACGATTTCGGGGGTTCGCGGCCGGGTCAACTCGGTGCTCGACCCCACGTCGGGGAGCCTGTTCCATGTGACGCTCGTGCACGCGTCGCGCTACGTGTTGTCGGACACGTTGTACGAGTTCAACCGGGGTGAATTGGAGCTGGCCAGGTATTATCCGTTGTCTCGCCGCACCGTGCTAGCCTGGCGGCTTCGAGGGGGTACGATCCTGCCGCAGCGCCTCAGCCTGCTGGGACAGAGCGTTCAGTTCGTCCCTCCGGACCAGCGCTTTTACGCCGGGGGTCCCAATTCCGTTCGTGGCTACGCCCGTAACGAGCTCGGCCCCCGGGTGTACGTTTCGGACAGCCAGGAAGTCTCTGGGACCACCACCACCTACCGGAACATTCGAGCATCGCCGACCGGGGGTAACACGGTGTTCACCGCCAACGTGGAGCTGCGCGTTCCCACCCCGATCTTTCCGGACCGGGTTCGACTGGGCGTCTTCGTGGACGTGGGGCAGGTGTGGGAGCGGGGCGACACGGGGACCTCGGTAAGCGGCCTGCGCGTGACGCCGGGCTTGGGTCTCAGGTTCGTCACGCCCCTCGGCCCCGTTCGGCTCGACGCGGCCTATAACGGCTACCCGCAGGAGCCCGGCCGTCTCTACTTCCTCAACAGTGCGAACAGGAGTCTGACCGCCACGGGCCAGGAGGTCCGTCCAGGCCTGCCGCCGGGATTTTGGCGACGAGTCGTCGTGCAGTTCGCCGTGGGGCAAGCGTTCTGATGGTGCGTCGATCGCTGGGAGCCGCGCTCTGGACGCTGGTGGGGCTGCTCGCGGGGTTCCTGGGGGCGTTGTCGTCCCTCGTGGGCACGGGGGCGGGACGCGCGCTCCTTACCCGAGTGACGGAGGGCGGGCTGAGCCGGGTGTTCACGGGAACGGTCGAGATCGGGGCGGTGCGCGGATCGCTCCTCACAGGTCTCTCGCTGCGCGATGTGCGCCTGTTCGACGCGGATACCACGCTCGTCGCATGGTTGCCGAGCGCGGAGGTGACCTACAACCCATTCGACTTCGCGGCCGGCCGCGTGGTGCTGTTCGAGCTCGATCTCAAGCAGCCGGTGATCAACATCGTGCAGCATCCGAGCGGACGGCTCAACGTGGAGGAGCTGTTGCGCATCGGCGCGGCCAGCAAGCCCGACACGGGGCCGCATGGGCCACCGACGCTCATCCTGTTCCGCAACGTGCGAATCACCGACGGCACGGTGATCCTGCGTCTCCAAGCGGGGCACGCCGCGCCGGGGGATTCGAGCCTCGAGATCATGAGCGGCGGGTCGAACGGGCGGCTCCGGATCCGCCGCTTCGAGCACCTCGACGCCCAGCTGGCTGCCCTGCAGGTTTCCTCGCCGCGCGAGCGGGGCATACGGATCGACGTGACCCGGCTGGGGGTGGAGAGCTACGATCCCCCCGTCCGCTTGGCGGATGTGGCGGGCCGGCTGCGCGTTCAGGGCGACTCACTGGACGTCCAGCTGAAACGGGTGCGGCTCCCGGCCACCATGCTCCGCGACGCGCGCGGCCTGGTGACGTGGCCGCACAACACTCTCCTGTTCGATCTCCGGATGCACGCGGATTCTGCGTCCCTCAAGGACGTGCGGTTCATCGACCGTCGTTTCGGCGGAGTCCCGGGGAGCGGCGTGGTCTCGGGCGACGTGCGGTTGCGCTCGCACGGTGCGCGTATGCTGGAGGTGGGGCTCGACCCGTTCCGCCTCACGTACGGCGGCGGCACGGTGAGCGGTCGCGTCACGGCGTTCAGCGCCACGGACTCGGGGCTCGTCGCCTTGCGCGATGCCGACCTGGACGCGCAGGACTTTGACCTCGAGTTCGCCCGGCCCTTTCTCGACGCGCTGCCGTTCGCCGGGCGGCTCACCGGGCATACCCTCGCCACCGGGCCTCGCAGCGCCCTCGCGCTCGAGACGGACTGGTCGTTCCACGATTCACTGGTCACGGGTCGGCCGGAAAGCCGAGTACGCGGCAAAGGAGAGGTGGACCTCGCGAGTGTCGACGGGTTGCGGTTTCATGCCTTCGCTGTCGAAGCGGCCAGCCTGGACCTGGGCACGGTGGCTCGCCTGGTGCCAGCGGTGCGATTGCACGGGACCCTCTATGCCGCGGGGACCCTCAACGGTCCTCTTCGGGACGCGCACTTCGCCGGCACGCTCGAGCAGCGAGACGGCGCCCTGCCCCCCAGCACGGTGAAGGGAACGGTGCACCTCGACACGCGCGGCGACATCCTGACCGTTCGCGCCGACGTCATGGCGGACTCCATCTCGTTCGACGGGCTGCGGGGGAGCTTCCCATCGCTGCCCTTGCGGGGTGCGGTGGCGGGGCCGGTGCGGTTGGCGGGTCGGCTCGACTCGCTCGAGACGCACGCCGAGCTCCACGGCCCGGGTGGCGGCGTGAAAGAGGACGGGGCGTTGCTGCTCGATCTGCCGCACTACGGCGCGCGGGACTTGAAGGTCCAAGTCCGTGACTTGAACCTGAGGCGCTGGCTCGACGCGGCGCCCTCCTCCCGCCTGAACGTGACGCTCGCGGGCACGGTCGAGGGCGACAGCGCGGTGCCGGCTGCCGGCGCCGTCAGCGTGGTGCTGGGGCAGTCCGACCTAGCCGGCTCGGACGTGGACTCCGGGGGGGCGCGCGTCCGATTCGCGGATCGACGCATTTACGTGGACTCCTTGCGTGTCGCGCAGCCGGGACTGATCACCACGGGTTCCGGCTCCCTGGGATGGACGCGCGACGTGCGGGGGCAGCTTGCCCTGGATCTCGACGCCGACAGCCTCAATGCCGCCGATTCCCTGGTGAGCTGGCTCGCGGGGGGAGCCACTCCCCCGACGACCGCCGACCCGAGCGACGACGAGGCACGGGCGCTGGCCGGCTCAGCCCGTGTCCTCCTGACGCTCGAAGGCTCCCTCGACTCCCTCGGGCTTGACGCGCGCGCGAGCTTCGACCGGCTCGCCTGGCGTGACTGGCGGGTTCCCGCTGGCCGGGCGCGGCTCGCGTTCAGTCCCGGGGTGCGGCCGACGTTCGCGCTCGACGCGACCGCGGATTCGATCGCCCACGGCACGCTCGGGTTCTCGGGCGCGGCCGCCTCCGCGCGCGGCGCCCTCGACTCTCTGACATGGTTCGCGCGTTCGCGCGTCGGCGAGGGAGCGGCGTTTCTCGCCGGCGGACGGTTCGTCAAACGGGCGGGGGTGGCGCCCGAGAACGCGGACGAGCGCGTGATCGTCGTCGATTCACTCGCGGTCCAGCTCCCGGGCGACGTCTGGGTGCTGCGGCAGCCGACGGAGCTGGCCGTGACCGACTCCGCCGCGACGGTCAGCCGGCTCGGGCTCGAGAGCGTGTACGGATCCGGCAAGCTGTCGCTCCAGGGCGACCTGCCCACCCGGGGCAGGGCCAACGCACATCTCCAGCTGGAAGCGTTCCCGCTCGTCGGTCTGTACGCGCTTCTCGAGCAGGATACCGCGCGTGTCGCCGGGACCGTCACGCTCACCGCTGGGCTCACGGGCACGCGCGCCAGCCCCGTGTCGAGCGGCTCGTTCTCGCTCACCAACGGGTCCATCGGCGAGTTCCGGACGCCGTTCGTGGACGGCACGTTCGACTACCACGACCGACGGCTGAACTCGGCACTCCACCTGTGGCGTTCGGGCCAACAGATCCTTGACGTGCGGGCGTACCTCCCCCTCGACCTGGCCCTGCAGCCCGTGCGGCGCCGCCAGCTTCCGGACACGCTCTCGGTCCAGGCCACCGCCGACAGCGTGGACTTGTCGGTGCTCGAGGCCCTCACGCCCGCTGTGCAGCAGGTGACAGGGGTGTTTTCCACCGACCTCGGTATCGCCGGCACCTGGGACGCCCCGCGCTTGCGGGGCGGCCTCCAGATCAGCGCCGCGGCCGCCACAGTGCCGGCCCTGAGCGTTCGCTACGAGGATATCAATGGCCGGCTGACCTTCTCGGGCGACACCATCGCCGTGCAACCGTTGTCGGTCCGCAGTGATCGCGGTCGGGCCGATGTCACCGGCGTGGTCCGCCTGGAGCAGCTGACCCGCCCGGTGCTGGACCTGCGGATCGCCGCCGACCAGTTCAAGGCGCTCGATCTCCGGAACAACCTGGCGATCACCGCCAGCGGGCGACTCGTGTTGCGAGGACCGGTATTCGGCGCCTCGCTCACGGGCGAGGCCAAGGTGACCTCAGGCGTCCTCTACTTCGCGGATCTCGTTCAGAAGCGGATCGTCAATCTCGATGAGCTGGCGGACACGCTGCTCGCGTCGATGATCGAGCAGCAGCGCCTCGGCCCCGAGTTCAAGAACGTGTTCCTCGACAGCCTGCGGATTGACGACCTGGGCCTTGAGATGGGGAGCGACGTGTGGCTGCGCTCGAACGAGGCGAACATCCAGCTCACGGGTTCGGTGCGAGTCACCAAGCGGCGCAATTTCTATCTCGTGAGTGGCTCGCTCCAGGCCGTGCGCGGAACGTACCGGCTCAAGGTGGGCGTGCTCTCCCGCGAGTTCGTCGTCACCGAGGGGACCGTCAAGTACTTCGGCACTCCCGACCAGGACGCGGCGCTCGACATCGGGGCCAAGCATGTGGTACATCCGGTGCCGACACCGAGCCAGCGCAACCCGGAGGACATCACCGTGGTCGCGCATATCACCGGCACGCTCCTCGTGCCCAAGGTCACGCTCGAGGCGGAGAAGCGCGACCTATCGCAGACGGAGATCATTTCGTACCTGTTGTTCGGGAAGAGCACCGTCGACTTGGGTGGCGACCAGGGGGGGATCGCCGACCAGCGGGCTGTGGTCCAGAGCGCCCTCTCCCTGCTCTCGGGCGAGATCGAGCAGACGATCGTCTCGGGCGGCGTGCCCGTGGATTACGTGGAGATCCGCCCCGGCGGGGGTGGGCAAGGCGACCCGTTGCTCGGCTGGCAGTTCGCCGTGGGCCGCCAGCTCAGCTCGAAGACCTTCCTCGTCGTGAACGCCGGATTCTGTGGCGGGCGACCGGTGTATGTGGGCAACACGCTCGGCGTGTCCCTTCAGTTCCGGATCAGCCCAGAGTGGCGGACGGAGGCGAGCTTCGAGCCGGCGCAGACCTGCTCCGACCCGGCGGCGGAAACGCTCGGCAATACCGTGCCACGGCAGGTGGGGCTCGATCTGTTTTGGGAGCGGCGCTACTGACATGACGCGGTCGCTCCTCATTGCCAATCCCGCCGCCGCGCGGACGGACGCGCGTGCGGTGACTGCGATCCGTGACACGCTGCGCCGGGGTGGCTGGTCGGTCGAGGTGCGCGCCACCGCGCAGGCGGGCGATGCCCGTCGCTTCGCCCGCGAGGGGCGGGCTCAGGGGTTCGACGTGCTTGTGTGCTACGGCGGGGACGGCACGGCGATGGAGATCGCGGCCGGGGCGGTCGAAAGCCGCATCCCGCTCGGGCTGGTGCCGGGCGGAACCGGCAACCTGCTCGCCGGGAACCTGCGGCTCCCGCGCGATCCGGCGGCGGCGGCACGCGTGATCCTCGCAGGCCGGACCGCGCCGATGGACTTGGGTGCCGTGGAGCGCGCGGACGGCACCCAACTCTTCGCGGTCTGCGGCGGCACCGGATTCGACGCCCGGCTGATGGCGCTCACACGGCCGGCCGAGAAGCGGCGTTGGAAAATGGCCGCGTACGTCATGCGCGCGTTCGCCTCCCTTCCGGAGGTGACGAGCCCGCTCCACCGCGTCACCGTGGACGGCGCCGTGCATGAGCTCCCGGCGGCGCTCGTGCTCGTGGCGAACTGCGGCGAGCTGGTGCCTCCTTTCCTGCGGCTGCGCGACGACATCGCGCCGGACGACGGCTGGCTCGACGTCCTGGTGCTCCGCGCGGAGGGCGTGATCCAAAGTCTCGCCGCGTTCCTTGAGCTGGTGCGACGGCCCGTCAACGGCGCCCGACAGTTGTGGTTCGGCCGCGGCCGCTCGGTCGGCGTGGAAGTGCTCGAGGGCCCGCCGCAACCGATGCAGCTCGACGGAGAGCCCTGGGGGCACGCGCCGTTCGAGGCCCGACTGCTGCCCGCGGCCCTTTCGGTGATCGTGGACCCGGCCACCGCCCCACTCGGCACGGGAGCCTCGCGCCGTGGCTGACAGCCTGCTCCTCGTCGATGCCGACGGCGACGCCCTTCGCGCGCTCGGCGAGTGCCTGGATCGCCTCGGGTACGAAGTCGGCTGCGCGGCCAGTGCCGAGGCGGGTCTCGAGACGTTCGACCGGATGCGGCCGGACGTCGTGATCCTGGACCTTCACCTCCCGGACCTGAATGGCCTCGAGGTGCTCGAGCGCCTGCGCGCGCAGGGCGGTTCGGTCATCCTCCTCACGGGACAGGGTGACATCGAGACGGCCGTACGCGCCATGCAGCTCGGCGCAGAGCATTACCTCACCAAGCCGGTGGACGTGAACCACCTGGCCGCCGCCACGGCGCGGGTGTGCGAGAAGGTCCGTCTGGCGCGCCAGAACACCCTGCTCCGCGCGCGCGAGCACGAGCACAAGGGGCTCGAATTGCTGGGCGTCTCGCCGGCGATCCGGGAACTGGGTCGCCAGGTGGAGCTGCTCGCCGCAAGCGAGCGGTCGACCGTCTTGCTGACCGGGGAGAGCGGAACGGGCAAAGGCTGGGTAGCGCGCGTGATTCACCATCTCTCGCTGCGGGCGGAGGCCCCGTTCGTGGAGGTGAACTGCGGCGGGCTGTCGGCCACATTCCTCGAGTCGGAGCTGTTCGGGCACGAGAAGGGCGCGTTCACGGACGCGAAGGAGCGCCGGCACGGCTTGTTCGAGCTGGCGGACCGTGGGACGATCTTTCTGGACGAGATCGGCGACCTATCTCCCGAGCTCCAGCCGAAGGTGCTCAAGGTGCTCGAGACCAAGACGTTTCGCCGGCTGGGAGGCACGCGCGAGATCACGGTGGACGTTCGGCTCGTCGCGGCGACCAACCGCGAGCTCAGCGCCGAAGTCAGCGCGGGGCGCTTCCGGGAGGATCTGTATTATCGGCTGAGCGTCATGCCGTTACGACTGCCCGCCGTACGCGAGCGCTCGCGAGAGGATCGGCTCGTGCTGGTCACGCGGATCCTCTCCGACCTCGGACCGCAGATGTCCGGCTGTCCCAGCGGCTGCAGCGCGGAGGCCCTCGATCGCCTGTTGTCCGCTCCGTGGCCGGGTAACCTGCGCGAGATGCGCAACGTGCTCGAGCGGGCGATGATTCTGGCACGTGGGGCCGGGCAGATCGGCGTCGAACATCTGCCGGCCGATCTCCGCCGCGGGGGTGGCGAGCGCCGCCACCAGCCGCAGGCGCTGGCGGAGGTGGAGCGGGTGCACATTGAAAAGACGCTCAGATTCCACGGCGGCAACCGCACGCGTTCCGCTCAAGAGCTCGGCATTTCGCGCGCGACGCTGATCAATAAGATTAAGTCCTATGGGCTCGACCTTTGAGGCGGCTATGACCGAGAAACCGAAGCTGATGGAGCACGACGGGATGGTGTGCCGCTCATGCGGCAACGAAGAGCGCGCCTCGGAAGGCTACCCCTGCGCGGACTGCGGCACGTTCATCTGCCTGATCTGTTCCTTCCGGGGAGTCACGCGCTGCAAGGCGTGTGAGGAGAAGGCGAAAGCCTCGCAGCAGGCCTAGTTCCCGCTTCCACGCCGCTTGCGCACCTCGCGCGCCACGTCGTCCTCCGAGGTGCCGAGTTCCTTCGCCAATCGCGCCACGGCGTCACCCGCGCCCGGCCAGTCGCCCGCGGCGGCGAGCGCGGCGAGCGCGATGTCTTCGACCACGGTCGTGCGCTCTTCCAGATCGCGCGTTCGGACGGCGACCTCGCGGGCCAGCCACTGCTCGAGCTCGCGGCGGTCGATTTCGAGCTGCCGCTGGCGCAGCGCGGCCTGCAGCGACATCTCCAGCTCGTCCAGGTCCACCGGTTTGATGAGGTAATCGTAGGCGCCGAGCTTCAGACACTCGATGGCCGTGCGCGGTTCGTCGATCGCCGTGAGCATGATGATCGCGAGGTCGGAGTCGAACGCGAGGGCCTTGGGCACGAGCTCCACGCCGCTCATGTTCGGCATGCGGATGTCGGAGAGCATGGCCTCCGGCTGGTCGGCCGCCTGGCGGTCGAGCGCTTCCGCGCCGCTCGCGGCCTGCAGCACCTTGTAGCCGAGGCGCGTCAGGAACCGGTCGAGCGCCTGTCGGATGCCTTCTTCGTCGTCGACCACCAGGATGGTCGTCGGTGAGCTGTGCGGATCGGGGTTGGCCATGGCGCTAACGTATGTGCCCTCCACAACCCGAGCAAGCCGACGTATCTTCGCGCTTCCATGGCATCCGTTGTCTCCGCGCGTATCACCGACGTCCGCGGCTTGACCGTCGGTCACTGGACGGACGTTCCGCGCGCGACGGGTTGTACGGTCGTGCTCGCACCCGACGGTGGCGTTCGCGCCGCCTGCGCCATCCGCGGGCGCGCAACCGGCACGCGCGAACTGGACGCGCTCGACCCCCGTCACCTGGTCGATCGTGTGGACGCGATTCTCCTGACGGGCGGTTCGGCGTACGGGCTCGGCGCGGCGGACGGCGTGATGCGCTGGCTGCGGGAGCGCGGGCGGGGGTTGCCGGTGGGGCCGGCGGGCATCGTGCCCATTGTCCCCACCGCGGTGATCTTCGACTTCGACCTGGCCCCTGGAGGCAAAGCGGATCGCTGGCCCGCGGCGGACGACGCGTATCGCGCCTGCGAGGCGGCGTCGAGCGAGGTCGCCGAGGGCAGTGTCGGTGCCGGCACGGGCGCCACGGTGGGGAAGGCGCTCGGACCGCGGGCCGCCACGAAGGGTGGCGTGGGCACCTGGGCAGCCACGGGCGGCGACATCGTTGTTGGCGCGCTCGTCGTCGTGAACGCGGTCGGGAACGTCGTTGACGGCTCCGGAAAAATCCTGGCGGGCGCCCGCGGTGCGGACGGCGCATACGTGGACGCGCTCACACACCTCGCGAACGGGGGCACGCCGTTCGGCGCCCGGGGCACCCCCACCGCGGCCGGCGGCCGCAACACCACGCTGGCCGTGGTCGCGACGAATGCGACACTCGACCGAACAGCGCTCCAGGGTCTCGCCCACGCCGCCGGCGACGCCCTAGCGCGGCGCATCGTTCCCTACGGCACGCTGTTCGACGGCGACGTCGTCTTCGCCATCTCCACGGCCGCCACCGAGCCCGCGACGCCGCTTCAAGCCGAGGCGCTCGCCGCGCTCGCCGTCCCGATCGCGGTGGAACGCGCGGTGCGGCTCGCCCGAGGGTCCCGCGACATTCCCGGCCTCGCGGACGGTCGCGCGCGGTGAGCGACCACCTCGCGCGCGATGTCTCGGACATCGCGCGGAAGTGGGTCCCCGATCCACGGCTCGGCGTGATGGAAGTGTCGGTCGAGCCCGGACGCCTGGTGGGATGTACGACGAGCCGCGATGCGCTCGCGGCGCTCCGACGGCTGGCGGCCGAGGCAGCCGGGCAGGGACGCACGGCCGACGTGCGTCTCCTGCCGGATGCGTCGGTGCGGGATCGGCCGGCGGCCATCGTGACGGCCGCGGTTGCGCCGCTTTTCCGCGAGCCGCGCATCACCGCCGACCGCGTGAGCGAAGCGTTGCACGGGGAGTCGCTGACGCTGCTCGAGCGACGCGACGACGTGTGGCTGCGGGTGCGCGCCGGCGACGGCTATCACGCGTGGACACACGCCGGCTATGTGGCCACCGGCCCCGTCGAATGGGCGGAGGATTGGAGGACGAGGGCGACTGCGCGATCGCTCGGCGTGGAGCTCCGTCTCCAGGACCAACGCTTCCGGTTGGTGGTGGGCGCGCGCGTCGTCCTGCGGCATGACGGCGGGGTCGAAATTGCGGACGGGCGCATCGGCAGCATCAGCGCCGGCCTGGTGCGGCGCGACGGGGAACTGCGTGCCGAGGCGCGGCTCATCGCTGCGCCCGAGTGGGCGTCACGCTGGTTCTCGGGCGCGCCGTACTTGTGGGGCGGCCGCACTGAATGGGGCGTCGATTGCTCGGGCCTGGTGCAGGCGACGTATGCGGCGCGCGGTGTGGCACTGCCGCGTGACAGCGACCAGCAGTCGCTCGCCGGCCGCGCGGTGTCGATCGAAGCGAGCGGCGCGGGGTACGAGGCTGGCGATGTGCTGTGCTTCGCGGACGGGCAGCGGGTCTCCCACGTGGCACTGTGGGCCGGCGCGGGCCGCATCGTGCATTCCGCATTGTCCCGGGGAGGCGTGGGGTCGGACGACCTGTTCGCGGATATGCCGGCGGCGAAGCGGCTGCGAGACTTCCTGGTGGCCGTGCGGCGGGTGGGACCGTCGGACAGTCGGTTGTCGGACGGTAGGCGTTGACAGCTCGACGGTCCGACATTCGGACGCCTTATATTTTGCTCGCATGAAGCTCGTTCTGTTCGACGTCGACGGTACGCTCCTCTGGACCGATGGTGCCGGGCGACGGGCGATCCACCGCGCTCTGCTCGACGAGGCCGGTACGGCCGGACCGATCGCCACTTACCGCTTCGACGGCAAGACCGACCCGCAGATCGTACGGGAACTCCTCTCGCTCGCTGGCCATCCGCGCGCGGGCGACGACACGTTGATCCAGGACGTCTGCAGCCGCTACGTGGACCATTTACGAGTCGAGCTGGACCGTCCGACGCAAGCGACCAGAGTCCTGGCGGGCATCGAGCCGCTCCTCGCGGCGCTCGAGCCGTACGAAGCGGCGGAGCGGGCGCTGGTGGGTCTCCTCACGGGGAACGTCGCTCCCGGCGCCACCTTGAAGCTCCGCTCCGCAGGGCTCGACCCGGAGCGCTTTCGGGTGGGCGCGTACGGCTCGGACTCCGCGCGCCGGGGCGACCTCCCACAGGTCGCCGCCACTCGCGCGGCGGCGCTCACGGGGCGCCCGTTCGCGGGGGCCGACGTAGTCATCCTCGGCGACACGCCGGATGATGTAGCCTGCGGCCAGTCGATGGGTGCGCGCAGCGTGGCAGTCGCCACCGGTTTCTACGATGTGCCCGCGCTCCGAGCGAGCGGGGCGTCGTACGTGTTCGAGACCCTGGTTGATACCGCGTCGGTCCTCGACGCGATTTTCGCGTGAGCGCGTCCGCATCCGCTACGGACGAGCTCGAGGTCAAGGCACGGGTGGACGATCCCGATGCCTTGCGGGCGGCACTGGTCGGCGCGGGAGCGGCGCTCGAGTTCCGGGGCGAGATGAGCGACCGGCGGTTCGACCGGAAGCGCTCGCTGGCGCGACGCGATGAAATGTTGCGGCTGCGGATCTTCCGGCCGGCGGATGGGACCCTCGCCTACGGCGTGTTGGCCTGGAAGGGTCCGCACTCCAAGCGGGGAGAGTACCGGCATCGCGCCGAGGCCGAAGCGCGGGTCGCCGACCCGGACGGCGTGGTCACGATCCTCGAGCACCTGGGGTTTTCGGTCTCGCTCCGCATCGACCGTCGCATCGAGGTGTATCGCCTCGGCGGCGCAGTGCTCCGTCTCGAATGGTATCCCGCCATGGACGTCCTGCTCGAGGTCGAGGGGGAGCCGGGTGCCATCGAACGGGCCATTTCGGCCACGGGCCTCGCGCGCGAAGCGTTCCTTCCCGAGTCGTTGCCTTACTTCATCGCCCAGTACGAGGCTCGGACCGGGCGCGCTGCCCTGCTCGCTCGATGAGCGCTCAGGTCAAGATCCCCATGCCCCTGCGGGTGCCCGAGCTCGCACCCTCGCTGGGGCGTGTCCTCGTGCCACGTCGACTGACGGAGCCGTGGGTGCCCCTCGACGATATCCGCGAAGAGCTCGCGACCCGCGTGATGGAGCTCGGCGGAGAGGCGCGCGCGGCCGCGGTTCGTGAGGAGCGCGACTGCGTGCTCGAGGCTCTCAGCCGGCGCGCGTGGCTCGCCGTCTGGGAAGCGGCGGCCCGCCGGGCGGGAGACCGCGTGACCGCGGCCATCGATCTGGAGATCAGGCGTGCGGCAGCGCGCGTACGGATGCCGCGACGCACCCGCCGGCACCGCCTGCTTGGCGGGTCTGAGAAGCGCGCGATCGGCGCCCGTCTCGCCGCCGGCGGCGAGACGCTCGTGGCCGCGCTGGACGCGCTCGATGTCGCAGCAGCGCGCGTGAGGGACGCCACGGTGCTCGACAAGGGGGCGCACGCGGACTGGCAGGAGGCGTTGCGCACCGCGGCCCGCCGCTTGGAGGTGGCGTGGCTCGCGTTGGAGGCGGAAGTGGTGGAGGAGGGCCGCCGCTGGGCCGGGGAGATCGATGCCATCGGCCGTTGGCGGCCTCCCCTCTGGCCGCTCATCGCCGTGTGGGCGCCCCTCGCCGCCATCCTCCTCTGGCTCGGCCTGGTCATCGGCGGCTACCTGCCCGCTCCGGTTTGGCTCGCGGCGCGGCTCGGGTTCTGACGGGTGTGACCGCCCTCGGTGTCGGAGTTGATTTGGTCGAGGTGTCCCGCGTCGCGGCGATCATCGCGGACAAGGGATCCCGGGTTTTCGAGCGCCTGTTGACGCCGGCGGAGCGCGCCTACTGCGAGAGCCGCCCCGATCCGGCGACGCATGTGGCCGTGCGCCTCGCGGCCAAAGAAGCCGCATACAAGGCGCTGCAGGGGAGCGACGCCGCCCGCGGCATCGGCTGGCGCGAGATCGAGGTCACGCGCGCCTCGGATGGCCGCCCTGATGTGGCGCTCAGTGGATCTGCCGCCGCCCGGGCGCGCGAGCTCGGCGTGACACGCGTGCTGCTCTCGCTCTCTCATACCCATCAGGCCGCAGTGGCGATGGTCGTCCTGGAGCGGGACTGACGGTCTCTGCTTGAATTCCCGAGTGAATTACTCTAGTATTTGACACCTCGAGCTTTGAGAATCGTTCTCATCTACTGTAAGCCCCTCCTCGGCTTGTTGTTGAGTGCATGCCTGGCCGCGCGCGCGGCCGGGCAGGCCATGGATTCCCTCTCGGTGGCGCGGCGAACCGTGGCTGCCGCGTCATTGGCAGCGAAGGAGTACGCTATCGGCGTCGCCCCAGGGGGCGGCACCGTAACGGCACCGGAGGAGGTGTCGGAGGCTAAGCTGTTCCTCGAGCACGCGCGCCTCGACGTGGGATCTTTGCCGGCCGCTATCCGAGCGACCGCGGAAGCGGATCTACGGGCGATGGTGGCGATGATCGACCGGAAGGTCCCCCCCGACTCGGTCGCCGCGCGTGCCGGTGCATTGGTCAAGCGAATCACCGCGGCAACGGGTGCGGTGCTCGATCCGTTTCCGAGCCAGCCTCCGTCCCTCGCCCGTGGCGCCGCGGTCTTCAAGGCGCAATGCATCCAATGTCATGGCGCCACCGGGCGTGGCGACGGACCCAAGGCGCGGCACCTCGAAGGGCCGCCGCCCGCCGATCTTGCCGATGGCACGGCGATGGCGGACGTGTCCCCGGTCGATGCATATCGGAAGGTGACGATCGGTGTCGCGGGAACGGGCATGCCGGAGTTCGAGGAGTCCTTGTCCCCGGAAGACCGCTGGGCGGTCGCCACCTATATCGCAACGCTTCGGACCGATGTCGGGACCGTGCGCGCTGGGGCGATCCTGTACGCCGCGAAGTGCGCAACCTGTCACGGGCCAACGGGAGGCGGCGACGGCCCATTGGCAGCCAGCATCTCGGTCCGACTCCCCGCCCTCCGCGACCTGGCGGTGCAGGGCCCGCTCACCGATCGGGACCTGGAGCAGCTCGTGCTGCACGGCAAGCCGGGTGTGCCGATGCCGGGGGTCGTGCGCGCGCTCAATCCGCGACAGGTGTCGAGCCTCGTGGCGTTCCTCCGCGCCCTTCCCGCCGCAGAGCATCAACGGGTGCTGGGGTCGCCCGAGACTGCCACGTTTGCCGCGGTGCGGCGAGAGGTCGATTCCGCCGTGTCGCTCCGCTCCGACAGGATCGCGTTCGACGCCTACCTGACCTTCGAGCAGGTCGAAACCGCCGTCCGGGCAAGGAACCCGGGGCTCGCGACCGAGCTCGAAGCTGCCTTTGCCGACCTGCGCTCTCGGACGGCTCGGGGGGTGGGGAGCACCAGCGACGCGGAGCTCGAGGGGACCCGGGCCCGATTGCTCGGCGACCTGGAGCGCGCCGAACGACTGGTGGCCGATCAGGGTTTGACCCCGACGTTGTTCATGCAGTCCTTCGTGCTGCTCCTCCGCGAAGGCTTCGAGGCGATACTGATCGTCGCCGCGTTGATGGCGTTCCTCGCGAAAGCCGGCGCCACGCATCGACGCCGGCACGTGGCAGAAGGTGCGTGGGCCGCGGTGGGCGCGAGCATCGTCACGGCAGTGCTGGTGGAGCTGCTGTTCGAAATCACGCCGGGGCAGCGGGAAGCGCTTGAGGGCATCACGATGCTGCTCGCGACCGCCGTGCTGTTTTACGTCAGTTATTGGCTGCTCTCGAAGATCGAGGTCGCCAAGTGGAATGCGTTTGTGAAAGGTCGCATGGAGGACGCCTTGTCGAGCGGGTCGGGGTACGCGCTCGCCTCGGTGGCGTTCCTCGCCGTGTATCGCGAGGGCTTCGAGACGATCCTCTTCTACAAGGCGCTGATCACATCGGCGGGCCCCACGGCCGGTGGCGCCGCGGCCCCCGCGGTGGTCGCCGGCATCCTCGCCGGTGCCGTGGCGCTCCTGATTGTATACGTGGCGATCAACCGGTTCGGCATGCGGGTGCCGCTCAAGCCGTTCTTCGCAGTGACGAGCGCGATGCTCTACTACATGGCGTTCGTGTTCGCGGGGAAGGGGATCGCGGACCTCCAGGAGTCGGGGCTCGTACACACGACGGTCGTCGAGTGGGCGCCCCGCGTCCCGATGCTCGGCATTTATCCCACGGTGCAGTCCCTGTCCGTCCAGCTGGTGCTGCTCGTGCTCCTGCTGATCGCGGTGGTGTCGCTTCAGCGCGACCGGTTCAGCCGGACCGGGCAGGATCGACGGCCGTCGTTCCCCTGAGGATCGGGGGCGGGGTCGCCGGCGCCGATTCCGGCTCCCACAGCTGTCTCAGCACGATCGCTCCGGCGATGATCAGCAAGATGCTCGTCAGCTGCGCGAGCGTGAACGCTCCGAGCAGACGGTCGTCCTTGGCGCGGACCATCTCGATCAGGAACCGCTCCGTCCCCGCCAGCACGAGGTAGACGCCGAAGCGCCAGCCCACGGCGTGCCGGTGATCCCGCAACCGCCACAGCCACGCGAAGGCGATGAGCATCAACGCCGTCTCGTAGATCTGGGTGGGGTGAACAGCCACGAGGTCGCCAGGGTTCGCGCCGGCCGGGAAGACGACGTGCATTTGTCGCAGGTTCTCGACCGTGGTGGGAGGAAGACCCTCGGGGAACTTCATCGCCCACGGCAGCGTGGAGGGAATGCCGTAGTCATCGTTCACGAGGAAGCAGCCCACGCGCCCCAGCGCGTACCCGAGCGCCAGCGGCGCGGCCGTGAGCTCCATGGTCCAGCGCGCTGGCACGCGCTTCCACCAGCCCATCCCGAGCACGCCCGCCACACCACCGAGAAAGCCGCCGTACCACACGAAGCCCCCACGCCGGAACAGCGCATCCCACTCGCCGGTGAGCAGTACGTACCAGATCTTCGCGCCGACGATGCCGCCCACGACGGCGGCAAAGACGATATCGGCGGCGTAGTCCTGGTTCATGCCGCGCCGTGCGAGGTCAACCTGGATTGCCCAGGCGGCCATGAGAAAGGCGACCATCATCATGATGCCGTAGCCGGTGATGGTGATCGGCCCCAGGTGGAACGAGAGCGGATAGATGGTCATGAGCGGGCGGCGCGGTGGGTGAGGGGGGCGGGCTCGAGGCCGGGCAACGGAAGATCAGCTTTCGCGTCGAGCGTCCAGTCGCTCGTCTCGCCGAGGCTCAGCCGATGCCATCCAGCCCGTGCGATCATCGCGGCGTTGTCGGTGTTCAGGCGCGGGCTCGCGACGGCCACGCGCGCCAGACCCGCCAGCCGCTGGGCGGCCAGCTCGGCGAGCGCCCGACTGCAGGCGACGCCTCCGCCCAGCACCGCGGTGCGGTAGCCCGTGGCCCGAACGGCGCGCTCGAGCTTCGTCACGAGCACGTCTAGCACCGCATCCTGAAAGGCGCGAGCCAGGTGCGGCCGGTTTCGCTGCAGATCGGCGCTCCCGCGCACGGCGTAAAGGACCGCCGTCTTCAGGCCGGAAAACGAAAGCTCGTAACCCTCCTCCCGCATTGGCCGGGGGAACGTAAAGCGCCCGGGGTCTCCTTCAGCCGCCAACCGCTCGATTGCAGGCCCTCCGGGGTAGCCCAATCCGAGCAGCGTCGCCACCTTGTCGAACGCTTCGCCCGCGGCGTCGTCGCGCGTCGCGCCGAGCAGGCGATACCGGCCCCAGGCGGGCACGTCGAGGAGGATCGTGTGGCCGCCCGAGACGAGAAGCGCCACGAAGGGAGGGGCCAGGTCGGGATCCTCAATGGCCGGCGCGAACAGATGGCCTTCCATGTGGTGCACCCCGATCAGCTGTCGCCCTCCCGCGTACGCCAGCGCCTTGGCATACACGACGCCCACGAGCAGCGCGCCCACGAGCCCCGGCCCCTGCGTGACGGCCACCGCATCGACCGCGCTCCAGGTCAGACCGGCCTCTGCAAGCGCGCGCTCCACTACCGTCGGCAGGGCGGCCAGGTGTGCCCGGCTGGCGAGTTCGGGCACCACGCCGCCGAACACGCGGTGCACGTCTTGTGACAGGATGACCAGCCCGGCGAGCTCCGGCCGCCGCCCCCCCACGAGGACCGCTGCCGACGTCTCGTCGCACGAGGTCTCGATGCCGAGGACGACGTCAGCCACGGCCGCCTTTGCGCTTCAAGGACACCGAATCCGGTACGGCATGCGCGACGATTCCGGGCGGCGAGCTGACCGTGAGCCTGGCGTAGCCGCCCGGTCCGGCTTTTCCGATGAGGTGGGCCACGACGCGCACGCTGTCGCGCGTGAGCGTGTTCACTCTCGACTCCGGGCCGCGTACGGTGACCGTCACCCGCTCAGGCGAGAGCAGAAAGCCGGTGAACCCGGACGCGGCGGTGGTGATCGGCACGGCGCTGATCGACCGCTCCACGATCGCGGTCACCTCGCCCGCCATGCGGACCGCCTTCGGCGTGATGCGAACCACGCCGAGGGGGGCGGTATCGATGGGCACGGTCTGGAAGAACGGACCGCTGACGCTCGAGATCACGGTCGGCAACGTCGTTACGGAATCGATTCCGGCGAGGGTTTTCTCGGGTCCGATCAACCGCGCCAGGCTCGGCGTGATCGAGAGCCCACGCACCACGTATCCCGATTCTGCCTCGATCTTGACGCGGGGGACGATGCGGACGTCCCGGTGCGTCACGGAATCCAGGAGGATCTCGATGTCGCGCGGTCGAATGTCCGCGACCTGCACGTCGATGCCTTTGGGAAGCTCGATGTCGGCCGGCCCGAGTTGGACGCGCCACACCGAGGAGGAAAACGTGTCGGGTATGACTTTGCGGATCGCTCGGGGGAACGAACGCAGCTTGAGGATCTCGCTGCCCTTCCCCGTGAGCACGACGGTCACGCCAGCGGGCTGCTGCCGCACGGCGCGACCAGGGGGCACGCCCACGGCGAGCCGCATGGCGAAGCTTTGAGACAACGGTTGTTGGGCCGCCACCGCGACATACAGCATGATCGCGAAGAACCCAGCCGCGAGCTTGATCGGCCAGTTGCGCACGAGGAATTGCCCGAAGCTAGCGCGCTTGCTCATCAAGGAGCCGCCGGATGAGGGTTTCGTTCACCGGGCCGTCCCATTCGGATGCGCCGATCACCTTCTTGATGATCACGCCATCGCGGTTGATCACCCAGCTCTCGGGTACCCCCGTCGCCTGGTAATCTTGCTTGATGGCTCCGGTCTGGTCGTGGAGGATGTCGAACGTGAGTCCGAGCTGGCGCGCGAAGGCCGCCACCACCGAGTCCCCGTCCTCGTCAATGCTCACGGACACCACCCGGAAGTCGGTCCCGACCAGACGACGGTGCAGGCGCTCGAGCGAAGGCATCTCGACTCGGCAGGGCTCGCACCACGTCGCCCAGACGTTCAAGAGCACGACCTTTCCGCGATAGTCCGCGAGCGTCATTGCCCGGCCCGTCCCTAGGTCTTTGGCGTGGAACTGCGGGGCAGTGGAGCCGACGCCCACGAGGTCGATCTCGGGCCGGATCTTAATGACCAGCGCCGTTCCGAACACGAGCGCCATGGCCACGCCGATGCCGATCGTCCACCGCCGGGGCGACCTCATACGGTCACCAAGCAGCGTCGGCGCAACGCCTGGACCTCGCCCGCTGGATTGTCGCCCGCGAAGATCGCATTGCCCGCGACGAACGTATCCGCCCCCGCGGCGTGCGCGGCCGCGATGGTATGACTCGTGATCCCGCCGTCGACTTCGAGGAACGCCCGCGACCCCCGCTCACTGAGGAGCTCGCGGGCGCGCCGGATCTTCTCGTTCGCCGCGGGGAGGTAGGTCTGCCCCCCGAAACCGGGATTCACGGTCATCACCAGCAGCAGATCGAGGTCGGCCACCACTTCCTCGGCCAGCGCCAGCGGCGAGCCCGGGTTGAGCGCCAGGCCCGCGAGCATGCCGCGCGCGCGAACATCGGCGAGCTGGCGCTGCACGTGGACGGTGGCCTCCGGGTGAAACGTGAAGACTGACGCGCCGGCAGCGGCGAACGGCTCGATGTAGCGCTCTGGCTCGACCACCATCAAGTGTACGTCCAGCGGCTTGTCCGTGAGCCGGCGCAGCGCCTCGATCATGCTCGCCCCGAACGTGAGGTTCGGCACGAAGCGGCCATCCATCACGTCGATGTGGAGCCAATCGGCTCCCCCGGCGAGGACCTGCGAGACCTGCTCGGCCAGCCGCGTGAGGTCGGCCGAGAGGATGCTTGGAGCGATGCGGATCCCGTTGGTCATTAGGGGCTCCGAGCGACCACGATGTCGATCACCGTCCCGGGGGCGGCCAGCGTGCCCGCCGCCGGCTTCTGCGCCACGACCGTGCCGGGGTTCGCGTCACTAGTCCGCCGCCGCGTCACCGTGCCCAGCGCGAGACCCTCCAGCTCGAGCCGGGTACGAGCGTCCGCCTGCGACAGGCCGAGCAGGTCGGGCACGGCGATGGTGGGGGCGCCGCGACTCACGACGACCGTGACCGGCGCCCCGGGGCTGAGCACCGTCGTGCCGGCTGGCCGCGTCAGCATCACCACGCCGGGCGGTGCGGCGGCCTGTACGGATTCGACGGCCGCCACCGTGAGCCCTGCAGCCGCGATCAACCGCTGCGCGAGCGGGCCATCCAGCCCGGCAACGTCCGGCACCGCAATCTTGGGGGGACCTTCGCTCGACACCAGAGTCACCCGCAGCCCCGCCGGGGCGGTCACGCCGGGCGGCGGATCCTGCCAGATGATGACTCCCTGAGGTGCCGTGGGATGCGGCTCGGCTCCTCCGTCCTGCACCTGCAGGCCGACCTTCCGGAGCTGGTCCGACGCCTCCTGCAAGGAAAGACCGAGCACGCGAGGCACGACTCCGTGCCGGGTCAGGAGCGGGGCGGGGAACAGAAGCAGGTAGGCCGTGAGGTACCCGCCAAGCATCGCCCCGGCGAGGGCGATGGCCCAGCGCCGCGCGGTCAACGCAGACAGCTCCGGCAAGGCCCAGGGGAGCTTCCATTCGTGCATCGGCGGGATATGGCGACGAAAGCGCATCACGTTCCTCGCATCAACCGCGCGGCGTATGCGCCGTCCGTGCCGTGACGCTGGGGCAGCACCTGGAAGTCACCGTCGGACGTGAGCACGTCGGCGGGGACCGCCTCCCTCGCGGGTGCGCGGACGAAATCGTGGTGGCGAGCCAGAAAATCCGTCACGATGTCGCCATTCTCCTCCGGTTCGAGCGAGCAGGTTGCATAAATCAGCAGTCCTCCGGGCCGCACCAGCGCCGCGGCTGCCGTGAGGAGCGCTCGCTGGCGGGCGGCGGACCGCACGATCGTCCGCGGTGTCAGGCGCCACCGAGCATCGGGATGGCGGGCCATGGTGCCCGTGGCCGAGCATGGGGCGTCCACGAGCACCGCGGCGAAGGTCCCGGGCCGGAACGGAGCCGACAGAAGATCGGCGACGGCCACCTGAATCGCCACTCCCGCACGCCGCGCCGTCCCGATCAGGGCACCGACCCGCTCTCGACGTGCTTCCCCCGCGAGCACCCGAGCGCCAGCACCCTCGAGTATCGCCGCCTTGCCCCCCGGTGCCGCGCAGGCGTCGTACAAGACGGTGCCCTTCGGGATCGCGGCGTAACGGCAGACGAGCGCGTGGGCGGGGTCCTGGACGACGAACGCTCCGTCGTCAAAGCCGGGCAGGTCCCGAGGTGTCAGGTGTCGGGTGCCTGGTGCCAGCACCAGCCGCAACCCCGCTCCGAACGGCGCATCTGTTACCCCGACTCCTGCCTCTCGGAGCCGTCGTTCCAGAACCGCGCGATCGCACCGGGCTGGTTGAAGGGTGAGCGCAGGCTTTGTGTTGTTCCACGCCATCAGGCGCTCGGCGTCGGCCTTCCCGAAGCACGCGGTCCACCGCCGAGCGAGCCACGTGGGGTGCGAGGTCCTGACAGCCGCCACCTGGTCCCGGACACTCGTCAGTTTGCGCAGCGCCTGATTCACGTACCCCGCCCCACGTTCACCCGCGATCTCCCGCGCCAGTTGCACGCTAGTCGAGACCGCCGCGTACGACGGCACGCGCGTCAGGGCCCGCAGCTGATATGCGCCGAGCCGCAATACCTCGTGAAGGCGGGGGTCGACGGTGTCGAGCGAGAGCGCCCGGTCGAGCTCGGCCCGGCGGCGCAGCACGCCGGCCGCGAGCTCGTAGGCGAGACGTCGGTCGCGTTCGGCGAGGGAGGGAAGTGCCCGGTCACGGGCCACCTGAAACGTGGCGCCCTCGCGCACCGCGTCGAGGATCTGCAATGCCGCGCGGCGGGCGGCGGTCGAGTCTCTAATCCAACATTCCTTCGCGCGGCGAGGAGGGCACGGCTACCTCGCGTCTGGGCATGCGGCCGGCGAGGTAGGCCCCCCGTCCGGCTTCCACAGCCTGCCGCATCGCGTGCGCCATCGCAACGGGGTCCCGCGCCGCGGCGAGCGCGGTATTCATGAGGACGCCATCCACGCCCTGCTCCATCGTGAGGCACGCGTCCGATGCGGTCCCGACACCCGCGTCTACCACGACCGGTACCTTGAGGCGGCGTTTGATCGTGCGGACGCCGTACGGGTTCAGGAGCCCGAGCCCGCTCCCGATGGGCGAGGCAAGCGGCATCACGGCCGCACACCCGACCTCCTCGAGGCGCAGGGCCGTCACCAAGTCCTCGTTCGTATAGGCGAGAACCTTGAATCCCTCCCGAACGAGGGTGCGCGCGGCGTCGAGCAGGCCTTGTACGTCGGGAAGCAGCGTCTCCTGGTCGCCGATCACCTCGAGCTTCACGAACTCGTTGAACCCGGCCTCGCGGGCCAGGCGCGCGTAGCGGACCGCGTCCTGCGCTGTGTAACAGCCCGCCGTGTTCGCGAGTAGGAAGTACTTGCGGGGGTCGAGGTGGTGCAAGACGCCCGCCTCCTTCGTGCGGTCCAGGTCAACGCGTCTGACCGCGACGGTGACGATCTCCGCGCCGGACGCCTCGATGGCGCGTACCATCGTCTCGTTGTCTCGGTACTTCCCCGTCCCGACCATGAGGCGGGACTGGAACGTCCGCCCTCCGACGGTGAAGGGCGTATCCCGAAGCGTCTCCACGGCCGTGGTCATGGCCTCAACCGCCTCCCACGAAGTGTACCAGCTCGATCGAATCCCCGTCCGCGACCCTCACGCCGGAGAGGCGGGGGCGTCGCACGATCGTGCGGTTGTGCTCAACCACTACGACGCGCGGATCGAGCTGGAGCGACGCCAACAACTCGAGCAGGGTGGCCCCCGCGGCTACCGCGCGGTGTTCGCCGTTGATCGTGATGTCGATGGTGCCGTTCATCCATTCAACTCCTCGAGCATCCGCTGCGCGGCGCCCGCCGGGTCGACTGCGTCCCATAGGGCGCGTATCGCTGCGATCCCGTGCGCTCCCGCATTCCTGACCGCCGAGACGCGCTCCGGGGTCACTCCACCGATCGCGATCGTCGGGAGTCCGAGGCGAGCGATCGCACCGAGCCGTGTTGGGCCCAGCGGCTCCCGGCCAGGATGCGTCGGCGTGGGAAACACGGGTCCTACTACAAGATAGTCGGCGCCCGAGGCGTGCGCGGCTTCGGCACCGGGCAAATCGTGTACCGACTTACCTATCCACCACTCGGCGTCGAGGCGGCGCGCCTCTTCCACGTCGAGGCTCGAGTGTCCCAGCTGGACACCGACCGCGCCGGCGGCGAGCGCCACGTCGAGGCGGTCGTTGACGAACAGGCGGCTAGGCGGAAAGACGGCGAGACGGTTCGCCAATTCGAAATGCTCCAGACCGGAGAGTGTGCGTCCGCGCGCGTGAAGCGCCAGGTCCGCGCCGCCAATTACCGCAAGGTGCTGCGCGATGTCGCCCAAGTCCGGGCGGCGGGCGATGCGCTCGTCGGTGATCGCATGCAGCCGCGGGAGCGTCGCGGGAGACCTCACGTGAATCGCTGACCAGACCGCGCGCCCCGCCCTCGCACCCAGTCGGCGGCGGCCATGCGCCCCTTGCCCGAAGGCTGCACCTGGTCGACGATCACGTCCCCCGCGCCTGTCGCCACGCGCAGCGTGCCATCGGCTGTCTGGACTTCCCCGGGGGCTCCATCTCCTCGGCCCTCCCCGACGCGCGCGCCGAACACCTTCACCTCGCGACCGCCGAGCTCCGTCCACGCGCCGGGCGCCGGGTCAAAGGCGCGGATCACACGGACGATACGATCGGCGGGGTCACTCCAGCGGATGCGCCTCGTCTCCCGCGTCACCTTCGGCGCGTACGTCGCTCGCGCGTGGTCTTGGGGTCGCGGCGTGAGCTGGTTGGTCTCGAGCAGCGCGAGCGCTTCGACCAGCGCCTGGGCGCCCATCTCAGAGAGGTGCTCGGACAGCTCCCCGCCGGTTATCTCCGGGTCGATGTCGTGTGGGATTTGCAGCAGGATCGGGCCCGAGTCCACGCCGGCCTCCATCTGCATGATCGTGACTCCGGTCTGGGGCAGCCCGTTCAGGATCGCCCACTCGATGGGAGCGGCGCCGCGCAACTCGGGGAGGAGCGAGGGGTGGACGTTGATCATCCCGTGCCGGGGGATGGCGAGGAGCTCCGGCGTGAGGATGTGGCCGTACGCGACCACCACCCCGACGTCCGGCGCGAACGCACGCAGGCGTGCGAGAAACTCGGCGCCCGTGGGCCGGTCCGGTTGCAGGAGGGGCACTTCTTCGGCTTCGGCCGCCGCCTTCACCGGTGGGGGGACGCCCTCGGAGCGCGACCGACCCTGAGGCTTGTCCGCCCGGGTGACGGCGGCGACCACGTCGAATCCTTCGCCCAGCAGCGCCTCCAGCGAAGGGACCGCGAACTCCGGGGTTCCGAAGAAGACCACGCGCACGTTACAGCTCGCCCGCCGGCTCCGGCGTGACCTCCTTCAAGTAGCCCGACCGGCCCTTGCGGGATTTCTTCCATTTGGCGAGCAGCAGGCCTCGCTTCACGGCGCTCAGGTGATCGAGGAACAGCACGCCGTCCAGGTGATCGATCTCGTGCTGAACGGCACGGGCCTTGTACCCCCCCACCTCGACGCGGTACGGGCGGCCGTCGCGGTCGAGTGCCTCGAGCGTGACCTGGAGCGGCCGCTCCACTTCCCCATAAATCTCGGGGATCGACAGGCAACCTTCCTCGGCGACCTCGACCACGTCGCTCGCCTGGACGATGCGCGGGTTGATCAGCACGAGGGCCGGTGGATCGTCCTCCCCTACGTCGACGATGGCCACGCGCCGCGCGACGCCGACCTGGTTGGCCGCGAGCCCGACGCCCTTCGCCGCGCGCATCGTTTCGAGCAGATCGTCCACCAGCCGGCGCGCCTCGTCGTCCACGACGGCGACCGGCGTCGCGCGCTGCCGGAGCACCGGCGAGCCTAGCAGATGGAGTTGGCGAACGGTCACTGCGGCTTGGGTTCGACCGACCGGTTGAGGATGTTGGCGATGTTGGAGCGCTGCACCACGAGGCGTGACTCGGCACTCCTGATCGTGACTTCGTCGTCCTTGAGGTGCACCACCTCACCGATGATCCCGCCGGATGTGACCACACGGTCGCCCCGCTGCAGGGACGCGAGGAGCTCGCGGTGCCGCTCCTGCTGCCGACGCTGGGGACGGATCAGCATGAAGTAAAAGATCGCAATCAACGCCGCAATCTGAACCATGAAGACGGCGATGCCGCCCCCGGCGCCTTGGCCAGAGGGGGCGAACAGCAGGGCGAACGTGCCGAGCGCGGTCATGCGGATCCCGGATGCAGGTAGCGGCGGCGCCATTCCGCGGCCCAGGGGCCGAAGGCGTTCCGCCGGATCGCGGCGCGCATGTCTTCGGCGAGCCGGATCAGGTAGCGAACGTTGTGCAACGAGAGGAGCCGGAGCCCCAGCAACTCCTCCGCCACGAAGAGATGGCGCAGGTAGCCGCGCGAGAACGTCGTGCACGCCTCGCAATCGCACGTTGCGTCGAGCGGCCGCGGATCGGCGCGATGCTCGGCGTTACGGATGTTCACCGGGCCGTCCGGCGTGAAGGCGGAGCCGTTGCGTCCATTGCGCGTCGGAGCCACACAATCGAACAGGTCCACGCCGCGCTCCACCGCGGCCACCAGATCTTCAGGGAACCCCACGCCCATAAGATAACGGGGCGAGGCGGGCGGCAGCCGCGGCGCCAACGCTTCGAGCATCCCATACATCACCGGCTTCGCCTCGCCCACGGACAGGCCGCCGATGGCGAGGCCGGACCAGGGCCCGAGCTCCCCAATACGGCGCAAGCCGTCGAGGCGGAGTTCGAGATGCGTACACCCCTGCAGGATTGGCCAGAGGGTCTGATGATGAGGCGACGGATTCGACGACGACGGATGATGGATCGTCGGAAGAGGGGATGTGTCCTCCCCACCGTTCCGTCGCCTTTCCGTCCGTCGTCCCTCTCTCTGTCGCAGTTCTTCGTGCCTCTTGGCGCACCGCTCCAACCATCGGAGCGTCCTTTCCATGGCGTCGCGAGCCGTCGCCTTGTCCGCGCCTCCCGGCACCACATGGTCGAACGCCATCACGATGTCGGCGCCGAGCGTCCATTGAATCTCCGTGGCACGTTCGGGTGTGAGGGTGCGCCGGCTTCCATCGACGTGACTCTGGAATTCGACGCCGTCCTCGCTCACGTGGCGGAAGCCCTCGAGGGAGAACACTTGGAAACCCCCCGAGTCGGTCAACAGCGGTCGGTCCCAGGACATGAAGCGATGCAGGCCACCGAGGTTTTCGATCACCTCTTCGCCGGGACGCACATGGAGGTGGTAGGTGTTAGCGAGCACGAGACTCGCGCCCGCCGCGCGCAAGTCGTTGGGCGAGAGGGCGCGCACCGTGCCTTGCGTCCCCACAGGCATGAAAACGGGCGTGGCGACAGCGCCGTGAGGGAGGACGAGGATGCCGGCGCGGGCCGCCTCGCTCTGCGCTTCCACCTTAAACTCGAACATCGATGTTCCCATTCCGGGAAGCGGGCGCTACACGACCACCATCGCATCCCCATAGCTGTAAAACCTGTATTCCTCTTTCACCGCTTCCCGATACGCCACCAAAACCCGTTCGTAGCCCCCAAACGCACACACCAACATTAGCAGCGTCGATCGCGGCAGGTGAAAGTTGGTGAGCAGCCGATCGGCGGCGCGGAAAGCGTACGGAGGATGGATGAAGAGGGCCGTGTCTCCAGTCCCGGGCTCGATCGTCCCGTCGGCGCGCGCAACGCTCTCGAGCGTCCGGACCACGGTGGTGCCGACCGCCCAGACCCGCCCCCCCGCTCCCCGCCTCGCATTGATCAGCGTGGCTGCCCGGTCACTCACGGCATACGCCTCGGCGTGCATCGTGTGACGAGCGAGATCGTCCACTTCCACCGGCTTGAATGTGCCGGGGCCGACGTGGAGATCCAGCCCGGCGATGGCAACGCCGCGCTCACGCAGCCGCCGCAGAATCTCCGGTGTGAAGTGCAACCCCGCCGTGGGGGCGGCGACGCTGCCGTCGTGCTCGGCGTACACGGTCTGGTAGCGCTCGCGATCCTCGGGGCGCGGCGCGCGCCGGATGTAGGGAGGGAGGGGCACCTCGCCGTACTTGTCGAGCGTCGCAGCGGCGTCGAGGCTGCCGGTGAACTTCACGCGCCGCAATCCAGCGCCGAGCTGCTCCACGATCTCGACGGCACTGTCGTTCCCGAACCGGACCGTCCGCCCCGGCTTGAGCTTCCCGCCCGGATGCCCCATGGCGAGCCACGTGCCGTCCGGCAAAGCGCGCACAACCAACAGTTCTGCCGAGGCCCCGCTGTCCCGGTTTCCACGCAGCCTCGCCGGGATCACACGTGACACGTTGAGGACGAGGACGTCCTTCGGCTCCAGCAGGTCGACGATCGCGTCGAACCGGAGGTGCCGGATGCTCCCAGTCGCGCGGTCCAGCGCGAGGAGGCGGCTCCCGGAGCGGTCGGGGAGCGGGTCTTGGGCGATGAGCTCGGGGGGGAGCTGGTAGTCGAAATCGGAAGCGCGGAAGGTCCGAATCACGGGCCGGTGGCCCGGGTCACGAGTCGAAGATCGTCGGTTGGTCGGCCGTCTTCGGCGGCGTAAAGCCAAAGTGTCTGTACGCCCCAGTCGTAGCGCACCGGCCGCGCGGCGTCCGGGCGAGGAAGCCCTGCTGCATCAGGAACGGCTCGTACACCTCCTCCAGTGTGCCCGGATCCTCGCCGACGGCGGCGGCGATAGTCGTGAGGCCCACCGGGCCACCCTCGAACTGCTCGATGATCGTCTTCAAGATCCGGCCGTCCATGTCGTCGAGGCCGAATTCGTCCACATCCAGTCGTTTCAGCGCCTCGGCGGCCACCTGGGCCGTGATCTTGCCGCCCGCCCGCACCTGTGCGTAGTCACGCACGCGCTTGAGCAGGCGGTTCGCGACGCGCGGCGTGCCGCGGCTGCGTCGGGCGATCTCGGCGATCCCCGCGACATCGGTCGGGACGTCGAGGATCTCGGCTGAGCGCCCGATGATCTGCGCGAGGTCGTCGGGCGGATAGTAGGAGAGCCGCTCCACGAGGCCGAAACGGGCGCGCATTGGGGGGGTGAGTAGACCGAACCGTGTGGTGGCGCCGATGAGCGTGAATCGCTCGAGCGCCATCGGGATGGTCTGCGCGTGCGGGCCGTCGGCGATGCGGACGTCCACGCGGTAGTCCTCCATCGCCGGGTAGAGAAACTCCTCGAGGGAGGGCCGCAGGCGGTGCACCTCGTCGATGAACAGGATGTCTCCCGCCTTGAGCGAAGTGAGCATGCCGACCAGGTCACCCGGGCGCTCGAGCACCGGGCCCGAGGTCGTGCGGATATTGACGCCAAGTTCTCGCGCCATGAGCAGCGCGAGGGTCGTCTTGCCGAGCCCCGGTGGGCCGAAGAAGAGGGCGTGGTCGAGCGGCTCATGGCGCTGCTTGGCGGCGTCGATCGCGATCTGCAGCGATTCCTTCACCTTGGCCTGCCCGACGAACTCGTCGAGCCGCGAAGGTCGCAGGGCCGCGTCGGTCAGGCGCTCCTCGGGGAGCGCCTCGGGTGTGGTGACTTGCGCGCGCGCGCCCCCCCCGCTCATGCGGCCCGCGTTCCCAGCGGTCGCGCCCGCCAGCGCACCGGCCTGGCGTCGCGCTCGAGCGCGTGCGCCGTGTGGCAGGTGAGGCATTCATCCATCGCTCGTGTCGCCGCATCGGGGACGAGCCTGCGGTTGGTCGAGCCACAGCGCGTGCAGATCCACTCGGCAGTCGTCGCCATGGTCATCCGTGGGTGAGAAGTTGCAGCGCTTGGCGCACGAGCGCTTCCGTGTCGCCGGTCTTGCCGCCGCCGTCGGCGGCGAGCGCCTGGCGGACCGCGCGATCCGCTTCGATTGTGGAATACCCCAGCCGCTCGAGCGCGTGCAGGGCCGCCTCGGCGGCGCCACCGACGCCAGTCGCTGCGGTCGCGCTCGCCGCCTCCTCAAACTCGCCGAGCTTGTCGGCCAGTTCAAGCGCCAGCCGCTCGGCGGTCTTCTTGCCGATGCCCGGCACCGACGCGAGCAGTGCGATGTTACGCTCTCTGACCGCTCGTACTCCCCGTTCCACCCCCAGCGCGGACAGGAGCGCGATGGCGATCTTGGGACCGATACCTGTCACGCCGATGAGCCGCTGAAAGAAGCGCCGCCCGGTCTCGTCCTCGAATCCGTACAGTGCCCAACCGTCCTCCCGCACGACCAGCTCAGTGGCCAGGCTCACGGCCGCTCCCACGGCGGGGAGTCGCTCCATCACGCCCAGGGGCACGACGACCTCGTAGCCTACCCCGCCCGACGTGTCGATCATCACGCGGTCCGCGTCCTTCGCGGTGAGCCGTCCCGAGACGCGAGCGATCACGAGCGGAGGATGTGCGCGAGGGCCACGGCCACGCCGTCCGCCGCGTCGGCCGGCCGCGGCGCCTCCTTCAGGCGGAGCAGCCGCGCCACCACCGTGCCGACCTGCGCCTTGGGTGCGCCGCCGGCGCCGACCACCGTCTTCTTGACCGTCGCGGGCGGGTATTGCGCGATGGTGAGCCCCGCCTGCTCGGCCGCCAAGAGGATGACGCCCCGCGCGTGACCCAGGACGAGCGTGGTGTGGACGTTCTTGTGGTAGAACGCATTTTCGAGCGCGAGCGCGCCCGGCCGGTGGCGGCGAATCAACTCGGCGATATGGACATGCAGCTCGTGGAGGCGCTGCGGGAGCGGGCTTCGTCCGGAGAAGCGGATCACGCCGCACTCGACCAGTCGCCCCATTCCTGAGGCGCCGTTTTCGGTTTCGATCACGCCGTAGCCGGTGACCGTCGTCCCGGGGTCGACGCCCAGCACCTTCACGCTAGGCGGTCGCCGCCGCCAGCGCCTCGGCGTCGATGTCAAAGTTCGCGGAGACCTTCGCGACGTCGTCCATCTCCTCCAGCGCCTCGATGAGCTGGAGCAGTCGCTTCGCGTCTTTGCCGTCCACTTTGACGGTGCTCTTGGGGATCATCGCGATCTCGGCTGCTTGGATCGGGATCCGCCGAGCCTTGAGGCGCTCCGTGATCTGATGCAGCTGCTGCACCGGACCGGTAATAAGGAAGGCGTCGCCGTCGCGCACCATGTCCTCCGCGCCCGCGTCGAGCGCCGCCTCCAGGACGGTATCCTCGGCCGTGTGGGCGGCGTCTACCGTGACCTGGGCCTTGCGGTCGAACATCCAGGCGACGGAATTGGCCGCCCCGAGGTTGCCGCCGTGACGTTGAAAGACGTTGCGGATCTCCGCGACGGTCCGATTGGCGTTGTCCGTCGTCGCCTCGATAAAGATGGCCGCTCCGCCGGGACCGTAGCCCTCGTAAGTGACCTCGTCGTAGATGACGCCCTCGAGCTCTCCGGTGCCCTTCTTGACCGCCCGCTCGATGTTGTCGAGCGGCATGTTCTCGGCCTTCGCCGCGTCGATGGCGGTGCGGAGCCGGGCGTTGCCGCCGGGGTCGCCGCCCCCTTGCTTGGCGGCGATCGTAATCTCACGGATGAGCTTGGTGAAAAGCGCGCCGCGCCGCGCGTCGGTGACCGCTTTCTTCCGCTTGATCTGCTTCCACTTGCTGTGGCCTGCCATGCCTGCAACTTACCTCGCTCAACGATCGGGGTCGAGCATGTCCTCGAACCGCATCCAGCGCCGGTAGAAATACAAGTCCACGAATCCCGTCGGCCCGTTTCGGTTCTTCAGAACGATCAACTCGGTCGCCCCCTCGACGCCGTGTCCGGGGTTGTACATCTCCTCGCGGTAGATGCCGAGGACCACGTCGGCATGGTGCTTGATGGCGCCGAGGTGCCCGAAGTCGTCGAGCGCGGGCCGGGCATTGGGACGCTTGGCGTCGAACCGCGGCAGCTGCGACACGACCACGAGCGCCACGCGGCGCTCGATCGCGAGGGCCTTGAGGCGCTGCAGCACGAGCGCCAGATCTTCGTCCTGCGTTGAGCGCGGCACGCCGTGCGGCGAGGGCACCAGCTGCAGGTAGTCCACGACGACTAGTCCGAGCTGCGTGACGCGATCGAGCCGCTCGGCGGTGGTCTCGAAGTCGTGCGCGGCCAGGGGCAGGGGAGTCAGCGGCAAGCTGCGCAGCCGCACCGCGGCCCCGCCGATGCCGGCTCGGGTCTGGTCGTTGAGCTTGGCATTGCGCAGCTCGTCTACGGCGACGCGGCCTTCGATGGCGAGGGCGCGCTCCATCAGACGCTCCTCGTCCATCTCGCCCGAAAAGAGCGCCACCCCCGTCCCCTGCTGCGCGGTTCGGAGCGCCAACCCGAGAGCGAGCGCCGATTTGCCGGACCCGACGTCTCCGCCCAGCACGATCAGGTCGCGACGCCGCAACCCACCGCCCAGAATGCGGTCGATCGATGGGAACCCCGTGGGCACCGTGTCCCCCGGCACGTCGCCCGGCCGTTGCTGGTCCACGCGCTCCACCAGCGACTCGACCGACGGCCGCTTCGGAAACCGGCGCGTGGTCATCGGCTCAAAGGGCGACAGCGACCGCCGCCCAGCGTTCGCCCTCGATCCCTGACGCTCGCAGCGCGACCTCCGCGACGAGGTCCCGCCCGTGGAGCGCGAGATCGGCATCGCGCAAACGGGCCCGCAGGGTGGTAACGGTGAGAGGATCGGCGGCGGCGATCAACAGGAGATACCGACTCGGTGGCGCGGCGAGTGGCTTGGTCAGGGGCTCCGTCGGCGAGACCGGACAGTAGCTGGGATGCGCCGGATCGGACGTAGGGCAGAGCTCCTGCGGGAGGTGGCCAAGCCGCTCGACACGGGCGGGCGTGCCGCGGTTCAGACCGGCCGGCAGCGCGGCGACCAGATCCACGGACACGCTGTCCGATGGCGGCATCGCGCGGAGCGCGAGGCGGTGCGTCCCCGCCGCGAGCAATGCAGGCTTCGGCTCCGCCGTCGCGAACCGGAGAATCACGCGTCCGTCCTCGATTTCAAGCAGCGTGACGAACGCGGGCCGCGCGAGCTCGATGGTCACGCTGTCGGGCGCCCCCGCCCCCCGCTTGGTGGCGAGCGGTGTGACGTGAGGTGCGTAGCTCGGATCGGGCCCGAGTACGTTCATCGGTTGTGGATGGGCGCAGCCGATCAGGACCAGGCAGGGCGTGCAGGCCAGCAGGCGGACTCGGCGTGTACCCATGGCTCCCCCTCCGTATCCTCCCTCTATAGATGTATGCGGGCGGACCGGGCGGCAACGGTGATGGCCTCACCAGCCTCGGGCCCGAGGACCTCGCGCGCCGGCGCGATGAGCTGCGACAGCACCAGCGCCGCGGCGGCCGGGGTGGCGGGCTCGAGGTGCTGGCGGGCCGCCGCCAGGGCGCGCTTCAAGGGAGCCGGGAGGGCGAGGCTCCCCAGTCGAGCCTCCAAGGCCTGGAGGCGCCGGCGGTGGTTCTTGCCCGACACCGGCCTCGGCGGGAGGAGCGACTCGGCCGAGCGAACCACCAGCCACAGGGCGAACAGGCCTTCGCGCTTCGGCCCACGCACGGCACCGGCAACGAGCTCGATCAGCCGTTCCTCGGCCGGCGTGGTGGAGCTGCTCACGCGACGAGGCGCTCGACCGCGGCGACCACGTCGGCAGGGGTGATGTCCGCCAGACAGCGGTGATGCCCGAGCGGACAGCTCGCCGTCCCGGTCGCCGAGCACGGGCGGCAGTCGAGCGTCCGCTCGAGGACCAGGGAGCGGGCGCGATATGGCAGGAAGCCGAACTGCGCGACGGTCGGCCCGAACAGGGCGACCACCGGCGTTCCGACGCCGGTGGCCATGTGCATGACGCCGGTGTCGCCTGAGATGACCACACGCGCGCGCTCGAGCAGCCCTCCGGTCTCCTGCAGCGAGCATTCGCCGGCGGCGCTCACCGCCGCGCCGGCGGCCGCGAGCTGCTGTGCCAGTCCGCGGTCGTCGGGTCCGCCCACGACGATCGGGCGGTAGCCCGCGACGCTGAGCCGCTCGGCGAGCGCGCTCCAGTGCGCGATCGGCCAGCGCTTGGTGGCGTGCGCGGCGCCGGGGGCGAGGGCCGCGACCCGGGCGTCCGCCAGCCCCCGCTCCGCCAGCCACTGCGCCGCGCGCTCACGGGCGCCGGGGCCCAGGCAGAATTCAGGCGGGCCACCGTCGGGCTGCGCGTCCAGGCGCCGGGCTGCCTCGAAGTATCGCTCGGCGACGGAGGTGCGCCGCCTGTACCCGTCGATCTTGGTGGCGATGAGCAGCGCGCGCGCGAGCTTTCGTTTGCGGTAGCCGGACCAGTGACACCGTACGAGGAGTCGCAGGCCGGCGCTCCGGATGCTGCCGTGCAAGTCGAGCCCGTGCGTCGGCGTGAGCGTTCGCAGCCGGCGTGCCAGGTGCCGGAGGGGCTCGTCCGGCTCGAGCGTCACCACGTCGGCGAGATGCGGGTTGTCTGCCACGAGCGGCGCCATCGTGCGCTTCGTGACGTAGACGAGCCGCGCCTCGGGGTGGCGCCGGGCGAGCGCGCGCACGAGCGGCGTGGTGAGCAAAATGTCGCCGATGGAGCTGAAACGCACCAAGAGGACGCACAACACGACGCGAAATTAGGCTCTCGTTGCCCGCGTTCGCCAGTCGCCATTAGCTTTTGGCGTATGCCGCGGCCGAAGACCATTCTCTGGGTGGACGACGAAGTCGAAGGACTCGCCGCGCACCGGCGCTTCCTCGAGGACCAGGGATTCACAGTGGCGGCCGCGTCTCACGGCGACGATGCGCTCGCGCTGTTGCGCCGCCAAGCGTACAGCATCGTGCTCCTGGACGAGCAAATGCCCGGCCGCCGCGGGCTGGAGCTGATCGGGGAGATCCGGACCATCGATCCCGCGATGCCGGTGGTGATGGTCACGCAGAGCGAGGATGAACGAACGCTGCGCGAAGCGATCGGCATCGAGGTGGACGATTACCTCGTGAAGCCGGTCCAGCCGCGCCAGATCCTCTCGGTGATCACGCGGCTGCTCGAAGGCGATCGGATTCGCCAGCAGCGCCTGGCGCGCGATTTTGTCGCGCGGTTCCGCGAGCTCGAGGGCCGTCGCGGGGCGACGCTCGCGTGGCGCGAATGGATCGAGCTGGTCGCCGAGCTCGCGCGCTGGGACGTGCGGCTGGCGGCCTCGAACGAGCCCGGCCTGTCGGAGGCCCTCCGCGCGTTGCAGCGCTCCCTCCGCAAGGATTTCGCCGAATACGTCGCCCGTCAGTACCCGCGCTGGCTCGCGGCACCTGAAGGTGATCGGCCGCCGCTCTCGGTGGACGTCGGCGCCGAGTTTCTCGTGCCGGTGCTGCAATCGACGGGACGCGTGCTGTTCGTCGTGGTCGATTGCCTGCGCCTCGACCAGTGGGAAGTCCTGCGCGAGCTCGTGACCCCGCTATTCGACGTCGAGGAGTCCCACTACTACGGCATCCTGCCGACGGCCACGCCCTTCGCGCGCAACGCGATCTTCTCGGGGCTGTTTCCCATGGAGATCGCGGCCCGTCATCCCGAATGGTGGGGTCAGGCGTCCGACGAGGAGAGCCTCAACGCGCACGAGGCCGAGCTCCTGACGGAGCAGGTGCGCGAGCTCATGCACCGGCCGGTTCCGGTCCGGTACGAGAAAGTGTTCAGCTCGGGTGAGGGCGACCTGCTCCGCCGGCTTCCCGCGCACCTCGCGCAGGACGGCGTCACGGCGCTCGTGTTCAACTTCGTGGACCAGCTCACGCACGGTCGATCGGAGAGCGCGATCCTCTATGAAGTGGCGCGGGACGAGGCGGCGCTGCGGAGTCTCACTCGCACCTGGTTCGAGCGCTCCCCGGTGCTCGCCGCCCTCCGCGAGGCCGAGCGTCGGGGCGTGACCGTGCTGCTGACCACTGATCACGGATCGATACACTGTGAGACCCCGGCAACCGTGTACGCCAAGCGTGACGCCACCGCCAACCTGCGCTACAAGTTCGGCGAAGACTTGAAGAGCGAGGATTCCCAGGCGGCGATCCAGGTGGAAGACCTGAAGAGCTTCGGTCTCCCGGGGATGGGACTGGGGGTGCGCCTGCTCCTCGCGACATCGGACCGCTTCTTCGTGTATCCCACCAAGTTGCGCGAGTACCAGGCACGCTATCGGGGCTCGTTCCTGCACGGCGGCGTCACGCCCGAGGAGATGATCCTCCCCGTCGCGCTGCTCACCCCACGCGGGCGGGGGGGCACCGGGTCGAGCGGGGGTGGTCGTTAACATGGGCCGCAGCGCCCGCGTGCTCGGCCTGCTGCGCCCGTACTCGCTGCTCTTCGCCGTCAACATGGTCACCACGCTCGTCGCGTCCGTCATGGACGGCGCGACGTTCGTGTTGCTGATCCCGTTCCTGCGCACGCTCTTCGGGCAGCAGGCGCTGCCCGCCACGGGCGGGTCCGCCGTGGAAACAGTGCTCGGGAAAGTCGTGGGACCGTTCCTCGTTACGGGCAATGCCGCGGGCGCGGTCCGAAGCGTGGTCGTGATCCTGCTCGTCGCCCTCTTGGTCAAGAACGCGGCGCTCTATGCCGCGGCGATGAGCAGCGTGGCGATCGAAGAGGGCGTGGTGCGCGACCTGCGTGTTCGCCTGTTTCGCCATCTCCAGACGCTCCCGCTCGGCTTTTTCCAGCGCACCCGCGGCGGGCAGCTCCTCGCCCGGGTCGTGTTCGACACGGACCAGGTGAAGACCGCTGTAACCGCGGCGCTCGCCGCGTTCCTGCGCAACGTCAGTCTCATCGTGGTCTACCTCGCGATCCTCCTCGGCCTGTCGTGGCGACTCACGATCCTCGCGCTCCTGCTCGCGCCGCTGCTGGTGCTGATCATTCGCCCGGTCGTAGGGCGTGTCCGGCGGCGGTCGCGCGCTCAGGCGGATGACCGCGGCGAGCTCACGAGTCTCGTGAGCGAAATGGTCGCTTCCGTGAAGCTGGTGCGCGCGTACGTCGCCGAAGGATTCGAAGTCGCGCGGTTTCAGCGACTGGCCGACCGCTACCGCCTGCGGGTGCTGGGGGCGCAGGCCGCCTCGACGCTGACCAGCCCGATCAGTGAGATCTTCGCGGGCCTCGTCCTCGTGCTTCTCCTGCTGTTCGGGATCAGCCAGCTGCGGCCGGAAGTCTTCATCGCCTTCATCGCCGTGGCGCTTCGCCTGATGTCCCCGGTAAAAGCCGTGGCGCAGTACCCGACGACCATGGCGGGGGCCGTGGCGGCGGCCGATCGCGTGTTCGAGGTGCTGGACCTGCCATCGGACGAAGGCGATGCGCCGGGCGCGGTCCCGGCGACCTTCCAGGACCGGATCGAGTACCGCGGCGTGTCGTTCTCGTACGACGGTGGGCCTCCGGTGCTCCAGGAGGTGAGCTTCGACGCGTGTCGCGGGCAGGTCGTCGCTATCGTCGGCCCGTCCGGGGCGGGCAAGACCACCCTACTCGATCTCTTGCCGCGTTTCTACGAGCCGACGGCCGGCGCGATCCTGATGGACGGGGTCCCCATCTCCGGATTTCAGCGCGCGAGCCTGCGAGGCCTGATGGGCATCGTGTCGCAGGAGACGATTCTGCTCAACGACACCGTGCTCGCCAACATCTCGTACGGTCGGCGCGATTTCACCCTGGCGCAGGTGGAAGCCGCGGCGCGGGCGGCGAATGCACACGACTTCATCTCGCAGCTGCCGCACGGCTACGACACCCTGCTCGGCGAGCGGGGGACGCGTCTCTCGGGGGGCGAGCGCCAGCGGATCGCGATCGCGCGGGCGCTGTTGCGCGATCCGCCGATCCTGATCCTCGATGAGGCAACCAGTGCCCTCGACATGGAGTCCGAGCGCCTGGTGCAGGAAGCGATGGATCGGCTGATGGCGCACCGCACGACGTTCGTCATCGCGCACCGACTCGCCACCGTGCAGCACGCCAACCTGATCATCGTCGTGGCCGAGGGGCGCGTCGTCGAGCGGGGCACGCACGGCACGCTCTACGCCGCGGCCGGACTCTACCGGCGCCTGTACGACATGCAATTCCGCACCTAACATGATCTCCGGATTCACCATCGTCCGGAACGCGGTGCGGCTGGACTACCCGATCGTCCCGGCGATTCGGTCCATCCTGGACGTATGCGACGAGGTGGTCGTGAACGTCGGACGGTCCGACGACGACACGCGCGACCTCGTGACGGCGATCGGCGATCCGCGCATACGGATCCTCGACACCGTCTGGGACTTCTCGCGTGGGAGCGGCGCGCTCGCTTTTGAGACCAATCGAACGATGGCGGCATGTCGCGGCAGTTGGGGCGTCTACATCCAGGCGGACGAGGTCTTGCATGAGGCGGGCGCCATGGTCCTGCGCGAGAGATTGGCGGAGTGGGATCGCGACCCCCGGGTCGAGGGCTTGCTCGTCGACTATCTCCATTTCTACGGTGACTTCGATACTGTCGCGACGGATCGCCACTGGTACCGTCGCGAAGTGCGTGCCGTCCGGCTCGGTCGGCAGGTCCGGTCTTACCAAGACGCCCAAGGCTTTCGCGTGGGTCCGGCGGCGCGGCGCGTGCAGGCGCGCCCGACCGGCGCCCGCATGTTCCACTACGGGTGGGCCCGCCCGCCACACTCAAAGCGCGAGAAACTCGTGGCCTCGCAACAGGTCTTCCTCGAGCAGGCCGACCGCCTCGCGGCGTGGGCGGAGCAGGAGGCCCTGTACTGGACTCCCCTGCTGCGGCGGTTCACGGGCTCCCATCCGACCGCGGTCCAGGCGTGGATTGCGTCGCGTCGCGGGACGACGACCACCCGAACGGTGGGGCCACGGCGTCTCCGGCTCGCGCACCTGCGGCTCTATTTGTCCGACTGGATCGAGCGGCTCACCGGAGCTCGCCTGTTCGAGTACCGCAACTACGTCGAGGTATGACGCCGCGTCCCTTCGCGGGACTGCGCGTCATGCTGGTGGCGGCCTTCAACCGCCGTTATCACCGCAGCGCTTGGTCGCTCGCTTCCGGATTGGAGTCTCTCGGCTGCGAAGTGCAACGCTGCGAAGAGCGGTGGCGCGGACTGGACAGGATTCTCCGGCGCCCCCTCGCCGGCCGGCTCGCCGCGCGACTGCGGCGTGCGCCCGTCGACGTGGTGCTGGTCTTCAAGGTGACTCAACTAGGGGCGCAGGCCGTGCGCGATATCAAGGCGCGATTCGGCGCGCGCTGGGTTAACTGGTTTCCTGACGATCCTCACCAACTCGAGACGTCGCTCCGCCTAGGGGCGGCGTACGACTGTTTCTTTACTCACGACAGCTCGAGTCTCGAACACCACCGCGCCGCCGGCGCCCGGGCCCATTATCTGGCCTTCGGGTGTGACCCGGAGTACCTGCGGCCCCTGCCGGCGAGCGCACGGGGGGCGGCGCCGCTGGCATTCGTCGGATCGCGTGACCCGGTGCGCGAGGAGACGCTCCGCGAACTCGGCGACTTGGGTCTGACGATCTGGGGTCCCGGTTGGCCACGCGGTCCCGTGTATGGTGACGATTTCGTGCGAGTACTCTCGAGCGCCGTCGTCGGCCTGAACATGCACCAGCAGTTCGGGGCGCGAGGCGACCCGACGCGTTACGGCACCGGGGCGAACATGCGGGTGTTCGAGCTCGCCGCTGTGGGAACGCCCCAGCTCTCAGACGCGAAGGAAGACATCGCGCGCCATTTCACGCCTGATCGAGAGATCGTCCTGTACCGCAGCGTGGCGGAGCTGAAGGAGCGGGCCCGCGCGCTCCTCGCCGACGAGGAATTACGCCGTCGCTTGGCCACCGCCGCCCGCGAGCGCGCCCTTCGGGAGCACACGTGGCGTCACCGACTCGAAGAGCTGCTCACGGTCACGCTGCAATGACCCTGTGACGCCCCCGGTGAGGGGCTTGACACCGCGTGAGCGGAGATTCGTTCTCTTCGCCGCAATCCTGTATGCCGCCGTCGCGGTCCCGGTCGGCGCCCGCCGGGGCGGGGACCTCGAAGTGCACTTCGCGCCTGCGCGGCAGTGGGTCCAGGGATCGCCGCTCTACGCTCGCGCGCCCCGCGTGGGCGCGTGGTGGCCTCCCTTCGCCATGGTGCTCGTCGCGCCGTTCGCGTTCGCGGCCGGCGTGAGTGTCGCTGCTGCCAAAGCCGCCTGGGCGGTGTTGAGCGTGGCCGCTTTAGCATGGAGCGTCACGCGATTGCCGCGGGATGGGTGGCGGCCCATCTGCCTTGCCGTGGCCGCCGTCGCCGCCCCGCTCCACCGAAACTTCGAAGACCTGAACATGAATGCCCTGTTGCTCGCACTCCTCATCGCCGCCTCCCGCGACCTGGAGCGGAAGCGCGAGCGTCGGGCGGGTGCATGGATGGGTGTGGCGGTCGCGCTCAAGGTCTTCCCGGTCGTATGGCTTGGCTACCTCGCCTTTCGAAGGCGCTGGCAGGGCCTCGCAGTCGGCATAGGAGTCGCCGCGGGACTGACCGTCGCACCGTTGCTGCGCTACGGATGGGCGGGTGGGTTGGATGCCCTGCGAAACTGGACGGTGAACAGCGCGGCCACGCAGGCTCTGGGCGGCAGCAACCAATCTCTCGCGGCGCTCGCGGCCCGCCTTCATCTCGGCGTGACGGGGGCGATCGCCTTGGATCTCGCCTGCACCGCGCTCGTGGTCGTAGCGTTAAGCCGCCCGAAAAACACCCACGCGGCCTTCGAGGAGGTGGCCGTCGTGGCGGTCCTCGCCGTCCTCGTGTCGCCCATCGCGTGGGTCCACTATTTCCTCCTCCTGCTTCCGGCGTGGGTCATCGCGTTGACGCGTGCAGGAGACATGCGCTGGCGTGGGTGGTCTTGGGTGTTGCTCGTCGCCGGTGTGGTCACGTCGGGGATCGCCACCGTCTGGTCCCTCTCCCTTCGCGACGCGTTGTACGGGCTTTCTTGGTACACGTGGGGTGCGCTGCTTCTGCTCGTATTCTTGGCCTGCGCACCGCGCGACCGCCCGCTCTCTTCCGCTCCGGCCTAGGGAGTCGGTCGGCCTGGCGGCAGCGTTCCCGACTCGAGCACCGCCCGGTACATCCGCACGTAGGCGTCGGCCATCACAAGGTCCGTGAAGCCGCGTTCCGCGCGCGCGCGGCACGCGCCGGGGTCGCGGGTGTGGATGGTCGCGGCCGCCGCGATCATGTCGTCCATGGTATCGCATAACGCGCCGACTTCCGGTGTGATCAGCTCGGGAAGCGCGCCCCGTCGCGTGCCGAGCACGGGCGTGCCTGACAGCAACGCCTCGATGGTCACCAGGCCGAACGGCTCATCCCACTCCGCCGGATTCCAGAGACACCGGGCGCGCGCCAGGAGGGCGGCTTTCGTCGCGCCGTCCACTTCGCCCACGTACTTGATCGACCCCGTGAAGCTGGGTCGCCAGCCACCCGCGACGATCAGGCGGTGGCCCGTATGCTTCGCGGCCTCGACCGCCCAGTGGTAGCCCTTCGCGCTGTGCAGTTTTCCCAGGAACAAGTCGTATTGCGTGCTTCGCTTGGGGAAACGGCGAAACACGTACTCCGCCGGGTTCAGGCCGTTGTAGACGAACGTCTCGCTCCCGTGCCGGCGTGCGTGATCGCGCGAGAGGAAGATGGCATTGGGGTACGGTTGCGAGCCGGGCTTCAGGTTGCGGTGGATCGTCTGAACGAAGGGGATCGAGCCTGGGCCGCGCTTCAGGGGGAAGTGCGCGTGGACGATGTCGGCATCGCTCGGGACGTGGGGCGCGAGACCGACGGCATCACCGAACTTGCGCGGCGGAACTTCGACCACTTTCGTCGTCGGAAGGCGAGTGCCGGGAGGCGCGAGAAGAGTGACGCGATGCCCCAGCGCGGCGAGGCCGTGGACCAGCGCCGCGACCACGCGCTGCGGGCCGCCATAACCCTTCGCCGGCAATGGCTGATGGGAGGCGACGACGACGTGCATGCGCTCAACAAGATAACTACCTCCGGGGGACGCAGAACGCGTCGTAGACGTCCCAACGCATCAGGTTCTCCGGTGTGACGAGCTCGCCCAGGAAATTGTCATGGCTCTCCATCCGGTGCACCGCGTAGCCATGGCCGACCAGAAAATCGAACAGTGCGCGCCGGTACACCGGCGTCGATTTTCTGAGACTGAACATCTCCACCTGGAGAAACGGCCTCTGACCTCCGATCAGCTCTTCGAGCGTCTCGAGGATGGCCAGGTCGAACCCTTCCGCGTCCACTTTGATGAAGCGCAGGCGCGGTATGAGATCGGGGTGGCTCCTGCGGAGGAATGCCGGTACATTCCTGCCCTCCACGCGCACCTTGAACGCGCTGCCGTGCACCCACTTGCTCATTCCTTCGTGAAACCCTCCATTGCAGTACCCTTCCTCTCCGTATTGGAATTCGTACCGCCCGTCCGTTCGCATCGCGGCGAACATCAGCGGTAAGATCCTCATCTTCGCGGGGTTGAGACCTGCGTTGCGCTCGAGTACGGGGAACACGTACGGGTTGGGCTCGAGCGCCAGCACCACCCCCGACCGGCCGACCGCCAGCGCTATCGGGATCGTCGTATCTCCGGCGTGAGCGCCGATGTCGATGGCCACGTCGCCGGGCTGGAGGAATCGACGGAGCTGATCCGCGACCGCCTGGAGATCCGGAGCGGAGACCCGGTAGGCGCCGGGGTGCAGCCACCGCGCGATCTCAAGGCGCCCGTCCGTTCGGAGGTCGTGCGTCTCGAGCACGAAGCCAAACGTCTTCGGTTTGGGCTTCAGGCCGAGCAGGTAGATGAACTCTTTCGCTTTCAGCGTCGCGCCCTCGTGGGGGTCGGACCATAACATGTCGAAGCGATCGGTGCCATGGAAAGGCGCGCGGCGAGCCACTAGCTTCGGACCATGCGCGACCGGCCGCTCACGATCCTGCAGCTCACGCATCAAGGGTTCGGGTCCGGCTCGACGGTGATGATCGCGAACCTGAGCCGGCAGCTGGCGTTGCGCGGCCACCGGGTCCTCGTGGGATGTCCACCCGGCACGATGCTGGCCGCGCTCGCCCGAGACGCGGAACTGGAGGTGGTGCCGCTCGACTTCCGCCGGTTGGCGCCGCTGTCCCGCGCCCTCCACGCGGTGCTCGTCCGCGAACGTGTGGACGTCGTCAACTCGAACGCCACAGGCGATCGCCGTGCCCTCACGTGGCTGCGCTGGCGGCGGCGGCTCCCGGGCCCGTTCGTCGTGACCCGTCACACCATGCCGCTCACATCGCCGGCCGAGCTCCTCGCGGTAGGGCTCTCCGCGGACCGCACGATCGCCGTCAGCCGATCAGTGGCGCGCGCTCTCCGACGACGCTTCCATCCCCCGGGCCGCTTGCGCGTCGTGACGAATGGCGTCGACCTCGAGCGGGTGCGCAGGCCCCCGTCCGAGACCGATTTCGCCGCCGCCCGCGCCGCGCTCGGGGACGTCGGCGCGCGCCCCGTCGTACTCGTGCTGGCGCGCCGCAAAGATCAGCACATCCTGCTCAAGAGCCTAACCGTGCTGGAGCACCCGGTCGTCGTCGCGTGCGTTGGCATCGAGGGCGACGCCGAGCTGCGCGCGCTCGAGCGAAACATCCCCGCGCGCCACCGGGTGGTGTACGTGCCGTTCACCGACCGGCCGCTCGCATTCTGCCGCCTCGCCTCGGTGTCCGCGCTGCCGTCCCGCATCGAAGGGCTTTCCATCGCGTTGCTCGAGACGATGGCACTGGGACTGCCCGCCGTGGTGTCCCGCGCCGGCGGCAACCCGGACGTCATCACGTCGGGAGAGACCGGGATGCTCGTTCCGCCGCTCGACCCCCTCGCCTGGGCGGGAACGCTCGACCGCGTGCTGGGAGACGGCGCGTTCGCGCAGCGGATCGCGCGCAATGGCCGTGACCTCGTGGAGCGCGAATTCACGCTCGAGGCTTGCGCCGAACGGACCGAAGCGGTGTACCGCGAAGCCTTGGAGCGGCGGCGCGCGCGCGACTGGGCCGGCGCCCGGCAGAATTGAGCCCGACGCTCGTTCTGGCCCTCAACTTCCCGCCGTTCGGGGGCGGGATCGCGCGAATGATGGGGGAGATCGCCGCGCGTTACCCATCGGATGGCGTCGTGGTGTCCACGGGCACCTGGCCGGGCAGCGAGGCCAGCGACGCGCGCTTCCGCCAGCGGATCGACCGGGTTCATGTGGGCGCAAAGCGACTCCGCACCGTGAACGGGCTGGTCCGCTGGACGCGGCGTGCCGAATCGGTGGCGCGTCGCACCGCGCCGGGGTTTGCGTGGTGCGACGAGGTCAAGCCCGCCGGTTACGCGGCGGCGTGGCTGAGCGCCCGCCACCATCTGCCGTTCGGGGTGCTGGCGCACGGAGCGGACTTCCTGCTGCTCCAGGCCAAGATGGGGCGATCGGTTTTCAAGCGTTGGACGGCGGCCAGCATCCTCGGGCGCTGTGCGGTGGTCGTCGCCAACAGCCGGTGGAGCGCGGACCTGGTCCGATCGGTTCTCGAGTCGCTCGACCTGCCAGCGCTCGCCGCCGATGTGCGTGTGGTGCACCTCGGTACCACGCCGGGTCGCTTCCACCCGGACGTCGACCCTGCACCGGCGCGACGGAAATACGGGCTCGACGGGGGACCGTGGCTGCTGACGGTGGCCCGGCTCGACCATCACAAGGGGATCGACACCGTGATTCGCGCCCTGCCGGCGGTTCGGGCCTCGGTTCCGAGTGCACGATACGCGGTGGCGGGTATCGGGGATCGGAAGGAAGCCTTGGAGCGGCTGGTTGCCGATCTGGGGCTGGGGGATGCGGTGCGGCTACTGGGCTTCGTTCCCGACGACGATCTCCCGGCCTTGTATAACGCCGCCGACGTGTTCGTGCTGGCGTCGCGCCGGTACGACCTCTTGGTGGAAGGGTTCGGGATTGCAGTGGTCGAGGCGTCGGCCTCCGGCCTCCCCGTCGTCGGGAGCCGGTCCGGAGGCATACCCGAAGCTGTGCGCGAAGGCGTCACCGGTGTCATCGTCGAGCCGGACGATCCTGGCAGCGTGGCCGCGGCGGCTGTCCGACTCCTCGAGGATGAGCCCCTGCGGCGCCGAATGGGACAGGCGGGGCGCGCGGCCGTGGAAGAGTACTACAACTGGGACCGGGTTGCCGCCGACTTGATCCGGATCGACCGCGAGTTCCGCACCTCCTGATCGCGGATTGCTCCAGGAGGACGCTTCCCGTTACCATTCGGAGCCCGTGCGGAAGTGGATCCCGGACTCGTGATGACCACCATGCTGTTGGCTCAGGACTTCCCTCCCATGGGCGGGGGGATTGCCCGGATGCACAGCGAGCTCGCGCGCCGCTTCCCCCGCGGTGAGTTGATCGTTTCGACGCCGGCCGACCCCGACGCTCCAGAGGCGGACGGTCCCCTCGACGCCGTGATCGATCGCCTTCCCATCAGCGCTCGCCGCACCAAGAGCCTTCCCGGTCTCCTCCTGTGGGCCCGCCGCGCCGCGAGCCTCGCGCGCCAACACGGCGTACGCTACGTTCACTGCGGCAATATCAAGCCGGCGGGCTATCCGGCCCGCTGGGTGTTCGAGCGCTGCCGCGTGCCCTACGGTATCTATTTCCACGGCGGCGATCTACTGAGCGAGCAGCACAAGATCCGTCAGTCCGCGTTCAAGCGGCGCACCGCGCGGGTGATCTTCGGCGGCGCGGCGGTACTCATGGCGAACAGCGCTTGGACTCGTGACCTGGCGCTGGCGGTGCTGGGCGAGCTCGGTCTCGACGGTCAGGGGCCGCGCGTGCGCGTCGTGCACCTGGGCACTGATCCGGATCACTTCCGGCCGGGTGTCGAGACAGCAGCGCTGCGTGAACGCGCGGAGATCCCGAACGGCGCGCGGCGGTGGCTGGTCACGGTCGCGCGGATCGAAGACTACAAGGGATTCGACACCGTGATTCACGCGCTTCCCGCCATCGTGGCGCGGGAGCCCGACGTCGGCTACGTCATCGCCGGACGGGGACCCGACCGGTCTCGCCTTGAGAAGCTCGCCCAGAAGCTGGGTGTCTCGGATCGAGTGCGATTCGTCGGCGCGATCCCCGACCGCGACCTGCCCGCCCTGTACAACCTAGGATCGGTGTACGTGGGTGCGTCGCGCCGAGGCGGGCAGATCGATGTCGAGGGATTCGGCATTTCGCTCGTCGAAGCATCGGCCTGTGGATTACCGGTCGTGGCGAGCGCATCCGGTGGAATTCCGGACGCCGTGCGCGAGGGTGAGACCGGCTTTCTCGTGCCCGCCGAAGACCCGGCTGCGCTCGCCAACACGGTGTGCCGGGTGCTCGCGGACCGCGAGCTCGCGGCCAAGCTCGGACGGAACGGGCGGCGCGCGGTCGAGACCCACTTCAATTGGGACCGCGTCGTCCGGGACCTGCGCGCCATCGAGTCCGAGGTCGTCTCTTAGGATCACGGTCCTCCCATCACGAGATGGACGACGTTCGCTGGTTCGCGCCGAACCGGTTTTGCACCCTCGTGGTTCCCGCCCTGCGCGCCCGGGGACTGTCGATTGCGCTTGAGGGCGATCGACCGGCGCGTCTCGCGGTCGCCATGGACGCTCAGGTGGCGGCGGAAGCGTACCGCTATGCGGCGAGGCACCGTAGCCCGCTCATCCACTATGTGTGGGATCTGCCGCCGTGGTGGCTCGGGCGCGGCCGCTACGATTGGGTATGGCTGGTGGCCGGGCGCTACGCGTGGCTTCCCCGCCTTGGCCGGCGCTACGCGGCGCGGCGCGGCTTCTACAGCCGCCTCCGCTACGTGGCGGCGCACGCTGCCGCGGTGTGGGTACCAAGCGCCGCGACGGCGGCGGACGTGCGGGAGCGATTCGGCGTGGAATGCAACCAGGTGCCGTTCTGCTTCGACTCGGAGCGATTCACTCCCGCTTTCGCGGCGCGCACGCGTGGACTGCTCAGCGTGTCGCGACTCACGCCGCACAAGAACCATGCGGCGGTCATCCGCGCCGCCGCCAGATTCGAACCGGCACTCGCCGTCCGTATCGTGGGAGATGGCCCCGAGCGCGACGGGCTCGCCCGGCTCGCGCGTGAGCTGTGCGTTCCCTGCGTGATCGAATCCGGGCTCTCCGAGGCGGACATGGTGACCGCCTACCGCACGGCGGAGGTGGTGGTCTGCCCGAGTCGCTTCGAAGGGTTCGGGCTCACGCCGCTGGAGGCGATCGCGTGCGCCGCGCCCGTAGTGGTGTCCGACATCTCGCCGCATCGGGAATTTCTCGGCCAGAGCCCGCGCTATTTCACGCTCGACGACGACGTCGGGTTGGCGAAGGCGATAGCCGCGGCGCGCGGGGAGGAGCGGCCGCCGTCGCGCGATGTGCTGGGGCATTTGTCCATCGAGGCTGCGACGGATCGCTTCGCTGCGGGCCTCGCTCCTTACGTGCGGTGAAGCACCGAGCTATCCCGCGGTACCCGTCGCCCGCGGCGCGGCCACCGGGCGGGCGCTGATCGCGTAGGTCGGGCAGTGCCGAATGAAGCCCCCGTCGATCGGCGACCATTCCTGATCGGGCCGTGTCACGACGGCCTTCCCCTCGGCGTCCAGTACGAACATGCCCGGCGGCGCCTGCACCAGGCAGGCGCCGCACCCGATACACCGTTCGCGTTGCACGCGGACGGTCACCGGCCGGCGGGGGTACACGCCACCGTCGCCCTGCGCGGGCCATTCCTCCGGCCGGTCGAACGCGGCCGCGGTCGCGCGATAGCCCTCTTCCACCACTTCACGCAGGTGATCGAACGAGTCGAACGGGATGTGCTCGACGCGCGGGTGGACGTAGTAGATGGGCGGGGTTGTCCAGTCGCGCAGTCGCAGCTCCAGCAGGGCCTGCATCGCGATCTCGGTGGCGCGCGCGAACACGGCGGCAAATCCTTCTTCTTGCGTGTCGGCACGGAACGCGTTCGAGGCGGAGACGTCCACCGCGAGGATCAAGTCGGCGCCGAGGATCCGCGCCGTGCCCACCGGGAGGTTGTCCACGGTCGCGCCGTCGACGTAGAAGCGGCCGCGGATTTCGCGGGGCGGTAGATAGCCCGGCAGGGCGCACGACGCGAACACCGCGTCGTGGACGGGCACCTCGTCCAGCCCGTCCAGGCCCCAAAAGACCTGCATCCCCGAATTGACGTCGACCGTGTTCACGATCAGGGGGTGGCGCAGATCCTGGAACGTCACGTCGCCCACCAGCTTGTGAATCAACAGGTCGAGCGGGTCGCGGCGAAACAGGGCCGGGGACCGCATGCGCTTGAACGCCATATCGGCGTGGGCCACCGCGAAGATGTCCTTCCGTCGCAGCGCCACGGCGACGTCCCGCAGCTCGGCGATGCTGCGACCGGCGGACCACGCGGCGCCCACGAGCGCGCCCACGCTCGTGCCGACGATCTGCGCCGGTACGAGCCCGCGCTCGGTGAGCGCCTGCAGCACGCCGACGTGGGCGAGGCCCTTCATACCGCCGCCGCCCAACACGAGTGTGAATCGCGTTTGGGTGTTCACCGTGATTCGCCGCTTGCCCGGGAGGTGAGCCTGCGAGTAACGTAGTCGTAATCCCCATGCCCGCGCTACTCTTTCGCCGTCGCGTTGCGCGCAGTCGCTGGACACTCGCCGGTCTGACGGTGGTGGCCGCGTTAGTGCTCGCCGCTGCCGCTGCTCCGTGGCTGGCGCCGACGGATCCGTATCACAGCGAGCTCGCCGTCGCACTGCGCGCGCCGTCGACTGCGTTCCCGCTCGGGACCGACGCGCAGGGACGCGACGTCTTGAGCCGGCTCCTCTTCGGTGCGCGGCTGTCCCTCGCGGTGGGCCTCACGAGCCAGGTGATCTCGCTCGCGACCGGTCTCCTGCTCGGTCTCCTGGCGGGTTTCCGCGGTCGTTGGGTCGACGCCGTCGTCATGCGCGCCGCCGACGTCACGCTCGCCTTCCCGTCCCTCCTTCTGCTCATCGCCGTCGCAGCAGCGGTTCGGCCGTCGCTGCCCGTCGTGTGCGTGGTGATCGGTGCGGTGGGCTGGGCGGGGATGGCACGTCTCGTCCGCGGCCAGGTGCTCGTGGCGCGGGGTCTCGACTATGTACAGGCGGCGCGAGCGCTCGGCGCCTCCGACGTCCGGCTCGTCGCGCGCCACGTGCTTCCAAACGTCCTCGGACCGGTGATCGTCGCCGCGACGCTCGGCGTGGGCAGCGCCATCATGGCCGAGGCGGCCCTCTCCTTCGTGGGACTGGGCGCGCAGCCACCCACCCCGTCGTGGGGCGCGATGATCGCCGAGGGCCGCGACCTGCTGCGCGTCGCCCCCTGGGTCTCGCTGTTTCCAGGGCTCGCCATCGGCCTCACGGTGCTGGGCGTGAACCTCGTCGGGGACGGCCTTCGCGACGCGCTCGACGTTCGAGCATGACGGATATCGCCTACCATCCGACGCGCCTGCGGGCGCTGCGCGAGCAGTTTCGCGCCTTGCGCGCCGCGGAATTCCCGTGGACCGCGGACACCGTGTACCTGAACAACGCGTCCATCGGCCCCATTCCCGAACGCACCCGCCGCGCACTCGACGAATTCACCGCGAAACGCACCGCCCCCCACCTCCTCCCCGACCGCGAACTGCAGGCCGGTCTACAGGCGGCGCGCGCAGCGGTGGCCTCGTTGCTGAACGCGGAGCCCGCGGAGATCGCGCTCGCGACCAATACGAGCCACGGCCTGAACCTGGCCGCCCGCGCATTACCCCTCTCGCCGCGGGATGTCGTGCTCGTCTCGGATCGCGAATTCCCGGCGAACGTGTATCCGTGGCTGCTCCTCAAGAAGCGGGGCGTGGAGGTCGAGCTCGCACCGTGCTCCCCCGAGGGGTGGCCCGATGAGGACTACCTGGTCGAGCGGCTGCACGACCCGCGCGTCCGCGTGCTGGCCGTGTCCTTCGTGCAGTTCTCGAACGGTTATCGCGCCGATCTCGGGCGCTTGGGCGCGGCGTGCCGCGCCAACGGGACGTTCCTCGTGGTCGACGGCATTCAGGGCGTGGGAAACTCGGTGCTCGACGTCCGCGACACGCCCGTGGACATCCTCGCCTGCGGCGGGCAGAAGTGGCTGCTCTCGCCTTGGGGTTCCGGGTTCGTCTACGTGCGGCGGGAGCTGATTTCGGGGCTCGAGCCGGCGGTCGCAGGCTGGATGGCGTTCGAGGGCACCGACGATTTCTCGCGGCTCACCGAGTATAACCCCGCGTTCCGGTCGGACGCGCGCCGCTTCGAGATGGTGACGCTCCCCTACCAAGACTTCTACGGGATGACGGCGTCCGTCGGGATGCTGAGCGAGCTCGGCATCGACGACATCGCGCAGTACGCGCGTACCCTGCACGAGCCCGTGCTCAAGTGGGCGGACGACAATGGCGTCGGCGTCGCCTCACCACGGGAGGACACGCACCGCTCCGCGATCATCTGCCTTGCCCCCGAACACCCGGCCGAAGCGTACCACGCGTTGAAGCGGGCGCACGTGGTGTGCTCGCTGCGGGAGGGCGCGATTCGCCTCGCGCCACACTGCTACAATACGGTGGAGGAGCTCGAGCGGGTGCTGGACGTGCTGGATCAGGTGGACGGCTAGAGCGCCCCAGGGTTACCGACGACGAACTCACGATGTCTATCCACCCACGCCGCCCAAGCCACGAACAGCCAGCCGAAGATGATCCCGCCGATCGCGACTACGCTCATGCTCGGCGGCGCGCCCCCGAGCAGTGTTGCACCGTAGGAGAGCACGAGCACCGCGAGCATCGTCGCCAACCCGTAGCGTCCCACGGTATCGCGCGCCCGGGTGGCCCGCAGATAGATCAACGTCCCTAAGACGAACATCGCCGTCTCGACCACGATCGTACCCGTGACCGAGTTCCAGAGGCCCAGCCCCAGCGTCGGACCGCCGGGATACAGCGGCATGTCCGGGCGGTGCGTGGAGAAATCGAGGATCCAGTGGCTGACCACCGCCACGGCGACCACGAGCGCGCCTCGCGCGTACCCGGTGCGCCAGCGATACAGCCAGGCGAATAGGACGCCCCAGACGATCAGCGCGAGCAGGCTATGGGAGATCGGGATGGAGTCGAGCCAGAGGATGAGGAATGGGTTCGGTCCCGGCTCGAGGTGGGCATGCTCCCAGCCCAGCAGCAGCAGGATGGGCCAGAGCAGGTCGGCCAGCTGGACGGCAACGAACAGCGTGCCGAGCGAGGTGCGCGGCGCGACGCGCTTGGCGGCCAACGCGACGGCGTAATGACCGATGAACATGGGCCCTTCCCTACGCTCCCGCGCGAAGCAGCGCGTAGTCTTTCTTCCCCTTGCGCAGGAGCAGGTTGCCGCCCGCGAGCCAGTCGGGGGGCTCGATGTTTCGCGCAGGGTCCTTCACGCGCTGCTGATTGATGTAAATGCCACCCTGCTCGATGGCCCGGCGCGCCTCGCTCTTTGATTTCGCCAGGCCCGCTTGCACGACGGCGTCCACCAGCGACAGCCCGTCACCCGAAGGGACGCGCGCGGTGGGGATCTCCTGCGCGAGCAGATCTAACGCGCTCGCGTCGACCTGCCGCGGATCCAAATCACTGAACAGAATCGCGTTCACGGCGGTCGCGTTGTTCGCGGCTCGTTTTCCGTGCACCATGGTGGTCACTTCGACCGCCAGCGTGCGTTGCGCCTCGCGGCGACTCGGGTCCTTCTTGTGCGTCTTGATCTGCCCTTCGATGTCGTGCCGCGTCAACAGGGTGAACAGTTTGAGGTACGCCTCGACATCTCGGTCGTCGACGTTGTACCAGAACTGGTAGAACCTGTACGGCGACGTGCGCGCCGGATCGAGGTACATCGCGCCCGCCTCGGTTTTCCCGAACTTCGCTCCCGAAGCCATCGTCACCAACGGTGCGACCAACCCGTGCGCCTCGCCTCCCTCTACGCGGCGGATGAGATCGATCCCGGCGGTGATGTTCCCCCACTGGTCGCTGCCGCCGACTTGAATCGTGCAGCCGCGGTCGTGGAACAGATGCAGGAAGTCGTACGCCTGCAGCAACATGTAGCTGAATTCGGTGTAGGAAATGCCCGTGTCGAGCCGGGCTTTCACCGACTCCTTCTGCAGCATGATGTTGACGCTGAAGTGCTTCCCTACGTCGCGCAGGAAGTCGACCAGACTCTGCTTCACGAGCCAATCGGCGTTGTTGAGCACGAGCGCCTGCGCCGGGCCGTCGAAGTCGAGGAGCTTGGCCATCTGGTCGCGCTGGCGCTGGAGATTTTCGCGGATTTGCTCCTTGGAGAGGAGCGGGCGCTCGCTGCGCTTCCCGCTCGGGTCGCCGATCAGGCCGGTGCCGCCGCCCATCAGCACGATCGGCTTGTGGCCGGCCAGCTGGAAGTGCCGCAGCAACAGAATGGGCATGAGATTCCCGAGCTGCAGGCTGGGAGCGGTCGGATCGAATCCGCAGTACACGGTCCGCCGGCCCTCCGCGAGGTGCGTCGCGATCTCCCGCGTAACGTGGTGGACGAAGCCCCGCCACTCGAGCTCGGCAAAGAGGTTCGACATGGCGCGGAATCGTATGGGAAGGCTCAACAGCTGGCAAGCGGCGGGCGGCCTTACTAGGTTGTAGCGCGATGGTGTCCATCCCAGCCCCGGTCCCTCTTTCCAGGCCCGTCACCTGGTGGCACAACCCGAAGATCCGCGGTCGCGTGATCGCGGTCGCGGTGCTCGCGTGCGCGTACGGCTTCGGGCTCGTCTACGGATCGTGGACCCGCGTGTGCGCGGGCGAGCACTGCCCGAGCATCGCACGCCTTAACCCGGGCGGGAACGGAGCCGGGGTACAGGTGCAGACATCCAAAGTCTTCGCAGCCGACGGCCGGCTCATCAGCGAGCTCGGTGCCGAGCGCCGCACGGTGCTGCCGCTCGGCGAGATCCCGATCGCGGTGCGCCAGGCCTTCATCGCCACCGAAGACAAGCGCTTCTACGATCACCACGGGATCGACTTCTGGCGCATCCTCGGCGCCATCAAGAACGACCTAGTGACGATGAGCTTCGCGCAGGGGTTCTCGACCATCACGATGCAGCTGGCGCGGAACATCTTTCCCGAGGAGATCAGCCGCGAGAAGACGGTCACGCGGAAGCTCAAAGAAGCGCGCGTGGCGGTCGAGATCGAGCACAACCTTCCCAAGGACACGATCCTCAAGCTCTATCTCAACCAGATCAACCTCGGGGCGGGCGCTCACGGCGTCGAAGCGGCCGCGCAGATCTACTTCGGCAAGCACGCGCGACAGCTCAACGTCGCCGAAGCGGCGACGCTCGCCGCGCTTCCCAAGCTGCCGGCCTTCTACAATCCGCGCACCCATCCCGAGCGCGCCGTGCGGCGGCGCAACGTGGTGCTCGGCCTGATGCGCGATCAGGGGTTCCTGTCGCCCGAGGAGGCCGAGCTGTGGAGCTCGTACCCCCTGGTGCTCACGTCCACGCGCACTAACTACGGCGACGTCGCGCCGTACTTCGTCGAGTGGCTGCGTGTGCAGCTCGACGCGCGCTTTGGGCGGGACCTGTATGAGGGCGGGCTGCGCATCTACACGACCCTGGACCTCGACATGCAGGAAGCCGCAGAGCGCGCGTTGCAGTCCCAGCTCGACGCGATCGAGGCCGGCGTATACTCGAACGGCAAGTTCCCCGGGCGCACGACCTACCGCGAGTACCTTGAGTCATCGAAAGCCTCGGGCGAGGACCATGGGCCGTTCACGCCGTATCTCCAGGGCGCGCTCGTGGCGCTCGAGGCGAACACCGGCTACATCCGCGCCATGATCGGCGGGCGTGACTTCGACGACTCGAAGTACAACCGCGCCACGCAGGCGATCCGGCAACCCGGCTCGACGTTCAAGCCGTTTGTGTATTCCGCGGCGGTCCGTGCGGGCCATCCGGTCACCGAGATCGTCGACGATTCGCCGCTCAACCCTCCGGTGATTCAGCTCGACTCGACCCTGTGGCAGCCCAAGGACGACGACGATACGACGCTCGGGATGATCCCGATGCGCGAGGGGCTGTACCTCTCGCGCAACCTCGCGACCATCAAGCTCGGCATGGCGCTGGGCGAGCAGACTGTCATCGGGGAAGCGCGCCGTTACGGGATCACCACGCCGCTGCCGCCCTATCCGTCGATCCACATCGGCGCGAAGGGTGTGCGGCCGATGGAGATGATCGCCGCGTACACGGCCTTCGCCACCCTCGGCACCCGCGCCGAGCCGGTGGGCATCCTCCGCGTGGAAGACCGGCAGGGCAACATTCTCTGGCAGCCCGCGATCCGGCGGGAGCCCGTAATGGATGCCGAGCACAGCTGGCTCATGGTCGACATGATGAAGGATGTCATCCGCCGCGGCACCGCGTTCAGCGCAGTCTGGAAGGCGGGCTTCACGCTCCCGGCCGCGGGCAAGACCGGCACGACCGACGACTATACGGACGCTTGGTTCATCGGGTACACACCGGAGCTCGTGGCTGGTATCTGGGTCGGCTACGACCTGCAACAGCGCATTCTCGAGCACAACGCGGGCGGCGGTCGCATCGTCGCGCCCGCGTGGACGGCGTTCATGCGCGACGTATACGACCGCCGGCCGGCCCCGCCCGACTGGGTCCGGCCCGACTCGCTCATCACCCGCGAGGTGGACTGGTCGAACGGGTACCTCGCCACGCCGTTCTGTCCGCAGGACGTGCGCCATTGGGACTGGTTCTATCCTGGCACGGAGCCGACCCAGGCCTGTCCGGTGCACACGCCGTTCGGCGGCATCGGGGTTTCGCCGTAGGGTCGAGCCGCATGTTGCGCATCTGCGCCCGCTCCGTGCATCCCGTGACGGCGCCGCCCATCGCAGACGGCGCCGTTCTCGTTGACGACCGTGGCAAGATCGCGGTCGTAGGGCCCGCGGCGATCGTGCCCGCGCCGGTGGGAGCCCGCGAGCTCGAATTCCCGGGTGGCGCGCTGGTCCCGGGGCTCGTCAACTGTCACACGCACCTCGAGCTCACCCACCTCGCAGGCAGGAACCGCGAGGCCGCCTTCGCCCGATGGATCCGCACGATCCGCACGCTGAAGGACGCAACAACTTCGGACGAGTTCTCCCGGTCAGCGGAGCAGGGCGTACGTGACGAGTGGGCTGCGGGCGTCACTTGCGTCGCCGACACCGGAAGCACCGGCGCGCCCTTCGAGGCGCTCGCCCGGCTCGGCGGACGAGGGATCTACTATCAGGAAGCGTTCGGGCCTGATCCGGCGCAGTGCGGTGCGAGCCTCCATGAGCTTGAGCATGCCGTCAGCCGGCTCAAGCCGCTGGCGTCTCACCGCGTGCGCCTCGGCGTTTCGCCCCACGCGCCGTACACCGTGAGCGACGCGCTGTACCGGGTCGTGACCGAACTCGCGCGGCGCGAAGGATTGCCGGTCGCGGTTCATCTCGCCGAGTCGCGCGAGGAGAGCGAGCTCGTGCGCGACGGTACCGGGCCATTTGCCGAAGCGCTCCTGGCCCGCGGTATCACAGTACGGCCACACCATTGCTCGCCGGTCGAATATCTCTTGCGACTTGGTGTCTTGATACGTGAAACGGGGTGCTTGTGCATCCACTGTGTTCAAGTGGACGAGCGGGACATAGAGATTCTCCGTGACGCAGGGGTGGCCGTGGCTCACTGTCCCCGCTCGAACCGGGCGCATGGCCACGGCGCCGCGCCGCTCGCCGCGTTCAGGCGAGCCGGCCTCCGCGTCGGCCTTGGTACGGACTCGGTGGTGAGCGCAGGCGACGTGGATCTTCGTGCAGAAGCCCGAGCCGCGGGACTCGCCGACGATGACGCGCTTCGCATGCTGACAATCGAAGGCGCTCGCGCGCTGGGGCTCGAGAGCGAAATCGGGTCCCTCGACGTCGGCAAGGACGCGGATCTCGCCGTGTTTCCCTCCACCAACCTCCACCAACTTCCGCCGTCCTCCCCGGCCCTCTTGACTGTCGTCGCCGGCCGCGTGGTTCACGACTAGATTCTGGGCCCATGAAAACGCAGCGGCACGCCGCCATCTTGAAAATCGTCCGTTCCGAGACGGTGGCGAGCCAGGAGCAGTTGCGCGAGCTGCTCAAGGGCGAAGGGTTCGATGTCACGCAGGCTACGCTCTCCCGCGACATCCGTGAGCTCGGCCTGGCCAAGGTCGCGGCCCCGGATGGCGGCTCGCATTACGCACCACCGCCGGAAGCGGGCACCGCCATCCGGCCACATCTCACACAGCTGCTGCCCACCTTGCTGGTGTCGGTCGACGGCGTCGGACCCCTGCTGGTCGTGAAGACACCGGCCGGCGGTGCCCAGGCGCTCGGGCTCGCCATCGACGCTGCGGGTTGGACCGAGATCATCGGAACGATCGCGGGGGACGACGCCGTGCTCGTCATCACCCGCAGCGAGCGTGCCCGCCGCGCCGTGCAGACTCGCCTTAAGGAGCTGGGTGGCATTCCGGAGTGAACCCCTTCACACGGTGATGGAGGAGACGATGTGCCTCACTTGAGCCGGGTCGGACTCACGGCCGCGTGCCTGGTCGCTTTGCTCATACGTGTTCCGCGCTCGCACGTGTCGCAGCAACCTGTGCTCACGCCGGCCGAGCGCGCGGCCGGCTGGCACCTGTTGTTCGACGGCCGGACGACCGCCGGGCCGCAGGCAATCGAACGCCCGCTCGAGGAGTATTACGTTCCAGCAACGCTCGACTGGAATCTGTGGCTCGGCCCCGCTCCTGAGCGACCGTACCACCCCGCGTACGTGCCGTTCAAGTGGCGTGGCTTTTGGGATTTCGGCACCGGGGCGCTTGGCGATATGGCGTGTCACGAGACCAACCCGGCGACCGGCCAGGTGACCAACGTCCGCGTTCCCGACGAATTCATCCGGCCGACCTACCTGTCGGGCTGGGTCCTGTAACATGCTCGAGGGTCTGTCCAGCACCCTGAGTCATCACCCGGCGGTCGCTCTCGTCACGCTGTTCGGCGCGGGCCTGGTGACGAGCCTGACGCCGTGCATCTACCCGATGATTCCCATCACGGCCGGGATTCTCTCGGGCGCGAGCGCGGGCCAGCCGTCCCGAGCGCGGACGGCGCGGCTCACGCTCGTCTATGCCACCGGCCTCGCGCTGTTCTACGCCGTGCTCGGACTGATCGCGGGCCTGTCCGGATCGCTCTTCGGCACGGTGAGCGCGAGTCCCTGGGCCCGGTTGGCGATCGGGAACCTCCTGCTCGTCTTCGGCCTTGCTATGCTCGACGTGATACCGGTCTCGGCTCCCGAGCGGCTGATGCGATGGGCCGGCAGTCTGGGAGGCGGGTCGTATCCGGCGGTGTTCCTGCTAGGCGCGACCTCAGGGATCGTTGCCGCTCCCTGTGGAGCGCCGGCCTTCGCCGCGGTGCTCACCTGGGTGGCGACCACGCGGAGCGGAGTGCTCGGGTTCGTGTACTTATTCGTGTTCTCGCTGGGGATGACGGCGCTGCTAGTGGTCGTGGGTCTCTTCTCGGGCACCTTGGCTACGCTCCCCAGGGCGGGGGTCTGGATGGTGTGGATCAAGAAGGCCGCCGGCGTGATTCTGCTGGCGATGGCGGAGTACTACTTCATAAAGGTGGGGCAGGTCTTGTGAGGAAATACGGATCGGTGCTCGTTGCCGCGCTCGTGATGCCGGCGGGGCTCATCGCCCAGGACATCGGCCTGCCGGTGGGCACCCGAGCCCCTGCGGTCACGGTGCAGGATCTCGACGGCAAGACCGTCGATCTCGGTCGCTTTGTCGGCCAGCAACCGGTGTTGCTCGAGTTTTGGGCCACGTGGTGCCCGCTCTGCAAGGCGCTCGAGCCGGCACTCAAGGCGGCGCACGCGCGCTACGGCGGTGCAGTCCAGTTCGTGGCGGTCGGCGTCGGGGTGAACGAATCGCCGGCCTCGATCAAGCGCCACCTCGCGGAGCACCCACTACCGTTCCCCGTCCTGTTCGACGCGAGTGGCACTGCGGTCCGCGCCTATCAGGCGCCCACGACTTCGTACATCGTGATCCTGGACCGCACCGGTAAGGTCACCTACACCGGCACCGGCGCGGATCAGGATATCGCCGCGGCGCTCCGCCCGGTGGTTGGAAGCTAGCCCGCCCTACTCTCCCTCGGCCGGCCGCGGCGTGATCCGATCGATCGCGGCCGCGAGGTCCTTGTAGGACTGCGGATCGATCTCGCGGAACGGCGCCATCTTGTAGACGATCTTGCCGTCCGGCCCAACCACGAAGAGGTTGCGGACGTCCATATTGTATTTCGGATTGTGGGCGCCGTACGCCTTCCCGATCACGCCGCCGGTGTCGCTCGCGAACAGGAACGGAAACTCGTCATCGTGGGACCATGCGGCGAGTGTATCGACCGGGTCCACGCTGATACCGATGAGCACCACGTTCCGTCCGTCGTGAAACAGCTGTGCGTACTGATCACGGTACGCATGCATTTGGATCGTTCAGCCCTTGGTTCGCGCCTTGTAGAAGAAGGCGAGGACGACGGTCTTGCCCTTGAAATCGTTCAGGTGGATGGGCGCCCTGAGGACGCCATACCGAGTCGCGCCCGGAAGCGTGAAGTCTGGCGCCACGGCGCCAACGACTAGATCGGGCGTCGCCGGCTGCTGCGCCCGTATCGACGGCGCGGCGAAGGCGAGCGCAATGGTGAGCGGTACGGCTTGGCGAATCATGTCGAGTGCCCTCGACGGAACGGGTCACCCAAACTACGCATGACCACGGAGCAGCGTTAGGGGCCCGGCCGCCACGTCCCCTTCGCGACCGCGGGCACGAATCCATCGAGCCGCTCCGGCGGACAGTCGAGCGTGCGACCTCGCTCCGCGCTCATGTACGCGGTCATGAGGAGTTTCACGACCTCGAGCCCATCGTCAAACATGAGCTGCGGCACTTCGCGCCCCTGGAACACGCGCACAAAGTGGGCTGTCGAGGGAGTTCCACGCCATCGAATACTCGGGGCCGATCAGCTCCGCGGACAGGCGGAGTCCGGGTCCGATGCGCCAGGCTCGTCGGGGGCGTTGACACGGGTATCGGGTGCTGTATGTTTATGCACCTAAGTGCATAAACCTTCGGAGGAGCACGACATGGGGCCGCTGGTGGTTCTGGCGTATTCGGGTGGACTCGACACGTCCGCGATCGTGCCCTGGCTCCGCGAGCGGTATGGCGCCAGGGTTCTGTGTTTCGCCGCCGACGTGGGGCAGGGGACGGGCGAGCTGGGTGGGCTGGTCGACAAGGCCAAGCGGTCCGGGGCGGTCGACTGTGTGATCGAGGACCTCCGCGAGGAATTCGTCCGGGACTTCGTCTTCCCGACGCTCCGCGCCGGCGCCGTATACGCGCGCACGTATCTCCTCGGCACCGCCATGGCCCGCCCCGTGATGGCGGCGCGGCAGGTCGCGCTGGCGCAGCACGCGGGCGCACAGGCTCTCGCCCACGGCTGCACCGGGAAAGGTAACGATCAAGTCCGCTTCGAGCTCACCTACGCAGCGCTCGCCCCGGACCTCCAGGTCATCGCGCCCTGGCGCGAGTGGCAGTTCCGGGGGCGTGAGGACCTGATCGCGTACGTGAAGGCCAAGGGCGTGCCTGTGCAGGCGACCGTCGACAAGCCGTACTCCACCGATCGCAATCTGTGGCATTGCTCGCACGAGGGCGGCATCCTCGAGGATCCCGCACGCGAGCCCCCGGAGCACATTTTCGTCATGACCAACGATCCGCTCGAAGCGCCGGATCTCCCGGCGGTGGTCGAGGTGGGGTTCGACGAAGGCACTCCGGTCACCATCAACGGCGTTCCAATGGGGCCGGTCGAGCTGCTCGAGACACTGAACGGAATCGCGGGGGAGCACGGCGTGGGCCGCGCGGACATCGTCGAGGATCGGCTGGTCGGGATGAAGTCGCGTGGCGTCTATGAGACGCCCGGGGGGACGCTGCTGCACGCGGCGCATCGCGAGCTCGAGCAGCTCGTCCTCGATCGGCGCACGCTGCGCCTCAAGGACGAGCTGGCACTGCGATACGCGGACTTGGTGTACGATGGGCGGTGGTGGACCCCCGAGCGCGAGGCGCTCGACGCCGCGGTCGCGAGTACCCAGACACGGGTGACCGGCACTGTGCGCCTGAAGCTGTACAAGGGCGGCCTCACCGTCGCGGGCCGGGAAAGTCCCCACGCCCTCTATCAGCCTTCGTATGCGACCTTCGGCAAGGACAACGTCTACAATCAGCGGGATGCCGAAGGGTTCATCCATCTGTACGGACTGTCGATCAAGATCGCGGCCGGCCTCGATGCCGCACGCCGGCAGCCCGAGATCGGCGCGGTGGCCGACTGATGCCGCGGCCCACGGAGACACCCGCCCCGCCCGCCGCGCCCGCCCCGCCCGCTCCGGCGGTGCCGCCCGCGCCCCACCAGATGTGGGGCGGTCGCTTCAGCCTTGGTCCCAGTGAAGCACTCGACGCCCTGAACCGCAGTTTGCCGGTGGATCACCGGCTGTGGCCTCAGGATGTGACGGCGAGCAAGGCGTGGGTGCATGCGCTGGGCCGCGTCGGCGTGTTGACGACGACCGAAGAGACGCAGCTCCTGGACGGACTCGATCGTGTGGCAGAACGGCTAGCCGATGGCGCGGCCGTGGGCGCTTCGGACGAGGACGTGCACACGCTCGTCGAGCGCCTGCTGTACACCGAGGTGGGGGTCGTCGCCGGCAAGCTCCACACCGGTCGATCACGCAACGATCAGGTCGCCACAGACCTCCGGCTCTGGACCCTCGAGGCGACCGACCAGCTCGACCGGGACCTCGCGACCCTTGGGCGAGCGCTCGTCTCACGCGCCGAGGGTGGTGTGGACCTTCTCTTGCCGGGGTACACGCACGGGCAGCGCGCGCAGCCCGTGCGATGGGCGTACGTTCTACTCGCGCACGCATGGCCGTTGGTTCGGGACCGGCAGCGGCTCGCGGATGCCCGGCGTCGCGTGGCGGAGCTACCGCTCGGGTCCGGGGCGCTCGCGGGATCGGGGTTTGCCGTCGACCGAGTGTTGCTCAAGGAAGCACTCGGGTTTCGCTCGGTCTCCGCGAACGCCCTGGACACGACTGGCGACCGCGACTTCGTGGCCGAAATGTTGTTCGCGCTTGCGCTCGTGGGCATCCACCTGTCGCGCCTCGGGGCGGAGCTCGTCCTGTACGCAAGCGCGGAGTTCGGCTTTGTGCGCCTGGCGGACGATTTCAGTACCGGCTCGAGCGTGTTGCCTCAGAAGCGCAATCCCGACGTGTTCGAGCTCGCGCGGGCGAAATCCGGGCGCTTGCTCGGCGATCTGCTCGCGCTCCTCACGACCCTGAAGGGCCTCCCGGCGGGCTACAGCAAGGACCTCCAGGAGGATAAGGCGCTCCTGTTCGACGCGTTCGACACGCTGGCCCTCGTGCTCCCCGCCGTTACGGGCGCGATCGCGACGCTCGACCCCGATCCCGGCCGAATGCAGTCTGCCCTAGACGCTGCGCTCCGCGCCACCGACCTCGCAGACTTCCTCGTGGAAGCTGGGGTTCCCTTCCGGGAGAGTCACGGGCTCGTGGGTCGACTGGTGCGCGAGGCCGAGCGCTCGGGGGTGCCTCTCGACCGGGTTCCCCTCCCCCTGGCCGCTGGTATTCACCCGGCGCTGGGCGCCGCACTGGCCCAGCTTGGAACGTGGGAGGACTCGGTAGAGAGTCGTGCCACACCGGGGGGGGCCTCCCGGGGCTCTGTTTTGGAGCAACTTGCGGCGCTCCGGGCCGCTTTCGCCGACGGCGGGGGTGGGGGGACTTAACCGGTAGTGGGTTGTACCATTACCGACTTAACCCAAGCTCTTGCCGGGCCTTAGCCGGTTGTGTAGCATACGTGGCCGG
>CAYXIK010000001.1:342582-344311 GCA_964465315.1 uncultured Gemmatimonadaceae bacterium
GACTTAACCCAAGCTCTTGCCGGGCCTTAGCCGGTTGTGTAGCATACGTGGCCGGTACGGGGAGCTCCCTGAGCCGGCCACGTTTGCCATCGGGAGCCTCCTTGCGCTGTCTAGCCTTGAATGCCTCGTTTGAGCCGCTGACCATGGTGCCCGTGCGCCGGGCGCTGCGGCTGGTCATCGACCACAAGGCCGAGATCGTCGAGGCAGACGGCCCGGTGGTCAAGAGCGAGCGCCTGGCGATTCCCCGACCCGCGGTCATCCGCCTGGTGAAATTCGTCCACGTGCCCCGGCGCTTCCGGCGTCAGGTGACGAATACGTTCCTGTTCGCGCGGGATAACTACCGCTGTCAGTTCTGCGGGCGAAGCCAGCCGGAGTTGCGGCACCGGGAGTGCTTGACGCGTGACCACCTGGTGCCGCTGTCGCGTGGGGGGACGAACGCCTGGACCAACGTCCTCACCGCCTGCAGCTCGTGCAACACGCGCAAGGGCAACCTCCTGCCCGAGGAGGCCGGCATGCACCCGTTGCGGCCGCCGTTCGAGCCGCACTTTGTGCACCTGGCCTGGGCCGTCCGCCGCCTCACCTCGATCCAGTCCAAGTACATCCGGTTGTTCTACGGCGGCGAGGTCCTGGCCACCCTCGAGGCGCTTTGATACAGAAGCTTCCCTGGGCTATTGCGGGGGTGGCGGCGCTCGGCGCGCTCGGCGCGCTGGCCGTCAAAAAGGGAGCCGGGGGCATCGTCCCGCATCCCGACCCGCGGCCCGGGGTCACTGCCGAGCGCGTCTTGGCCCCCTCTTTGGTACCGAGCACGCCGGGTGCGGCAGAAGCCTACGCCGCCGCCCGGAGCGCGCCCGGAGTGCTCGATGGCGTGTACTGCCATTGCGATTGCGCCAAGCATTTCGGGCACCGCTCGCTGCTCACCTGCTTCGAGTCCGAACACGGTGGCCGGTGTGACGTGTGCATGGGAGAGGCCATGCTCGCTTCCCAGCTCGCCTCTCGCGGCAGCTCGCTCGAGGACATCCGCCGCGCGATTGATCTGCGCTTCGGCTCCTAGTTCGCTTCAGGCCGGTTGAACGTCTCGGACCGCGCCTCCAGCGTGAGGCGCGGAAGACCGGCAATCCGCACCAGGAGCCGCTGCGCACCGCGGGCCAGCGCGTCGCCCAGATTGCCGCCCCCCGAGACCGCCGGGCTCACGTCCCCCTTGAGCCAACGCGTGAGCTCCTCCAGGTCCGTCTCGTTGAGGGTGGTGACCTCCAGCCGGCAGAGGACGTAGAAGTTTCCCCCGCCCGTGGCCTTGAGGGTCACGCGATACGGAACCTCGAACGCACGCTCCAGGTCTTCGGCCGAGCCGTAGCGGGCCACCGTGCCCCCGGTTCGGATCAGGACGAAGTCATCCGCGAGGGGATCGTGACGCGCCACGGCGTCCCAGGACCAATCGGTAATGTGCTGATCGAACCAACCGGACCGGGCGCGCCACAGCTCGAGCCGGTAATGCAGGCGGAGTGGAAACCCGGAGCGCATCAGCGTCGTGAACTTGCCGTCCGCGAGGAGCCCGGTGGCTTGAACTCGGGCGACGGTTTTCTGGAGGATGACCGTGAGTGCGGGCGCCTGCGCCGCGGCTCGAGGAGCCGAGGCAGCGCCGAGCAGGGCCAGGACGACGAGGCCCGGCCTCACCTCAGAAGCGGTGGTCGAGTCGCAGGGTGAATCGCAACGGCTCTCCGGCCGTCACCGC
>CAYXIK010000002.1:0-115970 GCA_964465315.1 uncultured Gemmatimonadaceae bacterium
TGGGCCGCGCTTCGGGCGCGGCCGGGGCGGGCTCGGCCACCGCGGCCTTCATGGCGCGGCGCCGTTTCGGCGGCGCGGGCGCGTCCTTCTGCTTGCGCTTCTCCCGCTCCCAGCGGGCGCGCATCAACGCGACCTGCTCGGGCTTGAGCGGCGAGAGGTGACTGCGCACGAAGATGTCCAGCTCCTTGAGCATCCCCAGGAGCTGCTCGGAAGAAATGCCGAACTCAGCCGCCAGATCGTGAATCCGCGTCGTTGCCACTCACTCCTCCAAAGACCCAACCAACCCCCGGGCCAGCGCGGCATCCGCCACGCCGACCGCCTGCACCGACGACCGCCCCAACCCCGCCCCGAGCCGATCCGCCGCCGGCCCCACCAGCACCGGCACGTGCCGCGCCCGCGCCAGCCGCTCTACTTTGTCGCGCGTACGGGGGCTCGCGTCGGCGGCGAGGACCACGCAGGAGAGCGCGTTCCGCTGCAACCTCGCCCGCACGCCCGCCACGCCGATCACCACCCGACCGCCTCCACCCCGAGCGCCGAGGCCAAGCAACCGGACCAGCCGCTCGGTCACGCCGCGGGTGCGGGCGTGGCGGGCGGACCGGGCGGAGGTACGTCCGTCTTCCCGCTTCCCGGCGCCGGCTCCTCGTCGCCGCCTTCCTCGGTCATCTCGTTCAGGAAGGCCATAAGCTTGTCGGCGATCTCCGGAGTCATCCCGGCGATCTTGTCGACATCCTCACGCTCCAGGTCCAGGATGTCTTGGAGCGTCTTGTGCCCGGCCTGCTCGAGCACGTCGACCAGCTCGACCGGCAGCCCCTTGAGCTCGCGCAATGCCACCTTGGTCGCCGCTTCCTCCTCGGCCGGCGGCAGCGGCGCGAACAGCGGCCCTTCACCACCGCGCTCCAGCCACTCCCGGCTCGAGTAGAGATCGATCTTCCAACCCGTCAGCTCCGACGCGAGCCGCACATTCTGGCCGTTGCGACCGATGGCGAGAGACAGCTGGTCCTCGTCCACGATCGCCTGGATGGTCTTGGTGTCCGGGTCCGAGAAGACGCGGGCCACCCGGGCGGGGGCGAGGGACAGCTTCGCGAACCGCTCGGGATCGGGGGACCAGGGCACGATGTCGATTCGCTCGCCTCCGAGCTCATTGACGACCGCCTGGACGCGCGAGCCCTTGAGGCCCACGCAGGCGCCTACCGGATCGATCGAGTCGTCGCGGGAGGACACGGCGATCTTGGTCCGGCTACCGGCCTCGCGGGCGGTGGCTCGGATCTCGACGATCTGCTGCTGGATCTCCGGGACTTCGAGCTTGAACAACGCCTTGACGAACAGCGGATCGGCCCGGGACAGGATCAGCCGTGGTCCCTTCGGGGTCTCCTCGATGCGCTTCAAGACGGCGCGGATCGTGTCGCCCTGGTGGAAGTGCTCGCGATGGTTCTGCTCGCGGTACGGGATGATCGCCTCGGCTTCCCGGAACTTGGCCAGCATCACGACAATCTTACCGCGCTCGATCTGCTGGACCTCGCCCGAGAGGAGCTCGCCCACCTTGTCCGTGAATTCCTCGCGGATGCGGGCCCGCTCGCCCTCGCGCACCCGCTGAATGATGCGCTGCTTGGCGGCCTGCACGGCCGTGCGGCCGAACGCCTCGAACGGCACTTCCTCCTCGAGCACGTCCCCCACCTGAAAGTCCGGGTCCTCGAAGCGGGCTTCCTCGAGCGCGACCTGGGAGCCCGGATCTTCGACCGCCTCCACCACGGTGCGCAGCACCGCGATCCGGATCGTCCCCTTCAGCTCGTCGATCCCGATCTCGGCGCGGACATTCGGCCCGTACCGCTTCACGAGGGCGGCGTGCAATCCGTCCTTCAGCAGGTCCAGCAACTCCGTCCGCTCCAATTGCTTGGTATTGGTCAGCTCTCGGATCGCGGAGACCACGTCACTTGTGTTCGTCGTCATGAGTTCCTCTGTCACCAATCCACGGCCAAACGCGCATCGCGAATACCGGTCAACGGCACCGGTCGCGGCCCGGCGCCCTCGGGCTCGAGCACGACGGTCGCCTCGTCGGGCACCGCCACGATACGGGCGCGGACCCGTCCGAGCCCCGCCACCGTCGCCTGTACCTCCTGGCCCACGAAGCGCACCCAATGCCGGTGCCAGCGCAGGGGCCGCTCCACCCCTGGGCTCGAGACTTCCAGGATGTAGCGACGGCCGAGCGGGCCGTCGGCATCGAGCCACGCCTCGAGCGCCCGGCTCGCCGCGGCGCAATCGTCCACGGTCACCCGCTGCGACGGAGCGTCCCACTCGATGCGCACTTGAACGAGCGGCCGGTGCGACGTGCCGCCGATCTTGAGGTCGGCCAGGTCCAGGCCCAACGGCGCCAACCGGGCCCGGAACGACTCGACGAGGCTGTCGGAGAGCATAAAAAAAAGCGCGGGCCGAACTTCGCCCGCTTCACGGCCCGGAATCTAGCCGGCCTCAGACGAGTGTCAAGCGAGTGGAATCCCCGCGTAGGCGATCATCCGCCCGTCGCGTCCGCCCGACGCGCGGTGCGAGAAAAACCGGTCGCGGTCGTGCGCGCTGCACCACGGGGAAACACTGATATCCGCGAGCCCGAGCGCCCGCCCTTGGTGCGCGAGGACGGCTCGCAGGTCCACGTGTCCGGGCCCCGGCTCGGCCCGACCCGAGAACTCCGCCAGGACCTCAGAACCTACTTCATAGCACGACCCACAAATACCAACACCACAATGCATTACGATATCGGATGCTCGCGCAAAGCCTTTCCGCTTCACAAGCTCCACGCCGCGCTCCAGGACACGCCCGGCAACGCCGCGCCAGCCGGCGTGCAACAGCGCGATCACCTGCTTCCGCGGCACGACGAGGTAAACGGGAATGCAGTCCGCCACGGTCACCGTGAGCAGCAGGCCGCGGGCTCCTGTGGCGTGGCCATCGAGTCCGTCCAGAATCACCCAGCCGTCGGTGGTCGCGTGGTGCCACGCGAGGGCGGTGCCGTGCACTTGGTGAGCGAGGACGAGCCCAGGGAAGCGGGAGCGGAACGCCGCGCCGACCGCGCGCCACCGACTCATGACCTGGCCCACGTTTTCCTCGCTCCACAGGCCCAGCGAGAACCCCCCGCCCCCGCCCCAGCCCCGCGTCGTGATGCCCGCGACCACGCCGAAGCGCGCGGCCCATTCGACGAGCTCCATGCGGGGGACCGCGGAGTCGCCGATCGGCTGCTCGGAGAGCGTCGGACAGTCGGACGGCTGGACCGTCGGACCGTGTCTCTCCGCCGACGTCACCGTCCGCCCGTCCGACCGTCCGACGGTCCGTCGATTCTGTCGATCTGTGCCCCGAGCGCCCGCAGCCGCTCGTCGATCCGCTCGTATCCGCGCTCGATCTGGCCGATGTTGTGTATCACGGAGTCTCCCTGCGCCGCGAGCGCGGCGAGGAGCATGGCCATCCCGGCGCGAATGTCGGGGCTTTCGACCACGCCCCCGTGGAGCGGCGAGGCCCCGGCGATGACGGCACGGTGCGGGTCGCACAACACGATGCGGGCACCCATACCGATGAGCTTGTCCACGAAGAACAGCCGCGACTCGAACAGCTTTTCGAACACGAGCAGCAGCCCTTCGCACTGCGACGCCGCGACGATCGCGATCGAGATCAAGTCGGCGGGAAACGCGGGCCAGGGCCCGTCCTCGAGCTTCGGGACGTGGCCGCCCAGGTCTGGGCGGATGCGACGCTCCTGACCCGCGTCGACGATCAGGCGCGTGCCGTCGAGCCGAGGGCGGACGCCCAGCCGCTCGAATCCCATCAGGATGGAGCGGAGGTCCTCTCCCCGAACGCCGTCGATGGTCACGGCACCGTTCGTGACCGCGGCGAGTCCGATGAACGAGCCGACCTCGATATGATCCGGGCCCACGGTGCACGAGGCACCCCTGAGCGGCTTGCCGCCTTCGATCGTCAGTGTGTTGGTGCCGATGCCCTGAACGGTCGCGCCGAGACGAGTCAAGAACCGGGCCAGATCCTGGACGTGGGGCTCGCACGCGGCGTTGCGGAGCGTGGTCAGGCCGGGAGCGGCCACCGCGGCCATCAGCGCGTTCTCAGTGGCGGTGACGCTCGTCTCGTCCAGGAAGATGTCGGCCCCGTGGAGCCCTTTGCCCTCGAGCTGATAGGTCGCGCCGAGGGTGACCTCCGCGCCGAGCTGCTCGAGCGCGAGGAAATGCGTGTCCACGCGCCGCCGGCCGATCACGTCGCCTCCTGGAGGCGGCAGGCTCACGCGCCCGAAGCGCGCGAGCATCGGACCCGCGAGCAGAATCGACGCGCGGATACGGGCACACAGCGCGGGATCGAGCTCGCGCGGCTCGGCGCGGCTCGCGTCCACGGCGACGCTGTTCGGTCCAGTCCATTGCACTACCGCGCCGAGGTGCGCGAGCAGCGCGAGCATCGTCTCGACGTCGCGGATGTGCGGCACATTGTCGATCTGGCAGGGCCCGTCCGCGAGCAGCGTGGCCGCGAGAATGGGGAGCGCCGCGTTCTTGTTGCCGGCGGGGCGAATGCTGCCCTTGAGCGGACGCCCGCCCGTTACGGCGAAGGACGGAGGCATGGGTGAGGCAAGCTATGCGGCGGCTTGCGCCGGCGTCAAGCGTTCGCGAACGTTGGCCACGTGAACGTGAGTCCGATTCTCGCCCTAGCTGGACTCATCACGATCGGCGTGCTCGCGCCGCGACTCACGAGCCTCCGGTGGCCGCGCGTGTCGAGCCTCCACGTCCTCGTCGCCGCCGGAGCGCCGCTCGTCGCCCTCGGACTCGTCCTCGGTCCGGGCATCGATTTCCTCGACCGGGTGGCGCTCGGGGCGCTCGCGCCCGCGACCGCTCTTGCCATCGGATGGATCGGCGCGGCGCTCGGCGCCCGCTTCGAATGGCGTTACCTGCGGCGGATCCCTCGCGGTGCCTGGCTCATGGCGGCGCTCTCCGGGCTCGCGACCCTGGCCGCCGTGGCGCTCACCGCGTGGCTGGCCGTGCGGCTCGTGCCAGCGCTGTCCGCGGCCTGGACCCCGCGGCTCCCCGCGATCCTGACCCTCGCCGCGCTCGCCGCCGCGTCCGGACCGGGGGCGGTGGCGCTCGTGGTCCGCGCCGTCGGGATTCCCTCGCGGGCCGCGCGCGCGATCGCGCTCGCCGCGACGCTCGAAACCGCCTGTGCCGTCCTCGCGATGACCGTGCCATTCGCCCTGCACCGGCGCGGCGGGGCGGCGGTGGCCTGGCTCGCGTGGATCTTACTTGCAGCGGGGAGCGGTGCGCTGGTGGGAATGACGTTCGTGTGGCTCACGCGGCTGGGAACGCTCGCTCGGGCCGAGGTGGGGTTTGCCGTCCTCGTGACGCTCCTGTTCGGCGCGGGGATCGGCACCGCGGCCGGGATCCCCCCCTTCGTCACATGTTTTCTCGCGACGGCCCTGATCGTCAACGTGTCGGCAGAGCGCCGCGCCGTACGCGCCGCCCTGGCCGGGGGCGAGCGCCCGATCTACACGGTGCTCCTCGTCGTCGCTGGCGCTCTACTGTCGGTGCCGACCGCCTGGATCGTGATCGTGACGCCGGTGCTGTTCGCGGTGCGCGCCGCCATGAAGTGGGCCGTGGTCCGCTACGGACGCGCGCCCCTCGGCGTCGATCGCGGCTCGCACGACGTAGGGCTTTCCACGATCGCGCAGGGCGGCTCCGTCGTGGCGCTGGGCGTGAGCTACGCCCTCCTCTACGGCGGTGGAACAGGAGCGTTGCTGACCGCCATCGTGCTTCCCGTCGCCGCGGCGCAACTCGCCGCGCCTCCGCTCCTGGCGTTCGCCTTGCGAGCGGGCACGGTAGGACCGACGTCGCCCGCGACGTCCGAGGCGGCGGCAGCGCCGTTGACACAGACCACGGCGCCGCCCGAGCTTAGTGCCAACGTTCCCGCGGACTGGCCCCGATGATCCCGACGTGGGTGGCAGTGGTGACCGGGATTTCCCTCGCGATCCTCGCGCTGTCGGCGATCGTCATCGCCCTCTCGTCAGTCGCCGCGGCGCTCGGTGTACGCGAGTTCCTGCGGGTGCTCCGGGATCTCGCGGGCCCCGCGCTGGGGGATGTCCGCCAGCTGGTGGGGTCGATCCGCGCCGAGGCGGACGGGCTGGTGGGGACCTCGCGCGAGCTACGGGGACGCATCGTCGCCGCCGCGGACGCGGCGCAGGCCCGCCTCGCGGACCTGGATGCCCTCTTCGAGGTCGTGCAGGAAGAGGTCGAGACCACCGTACTGGACGTGGCGGCGACGCTGCGCACGGTGCGGCGCGGCCTGTCGCTGCTCGAGTGGGGACGGCGAACGCTCAAGCGGGGGAAGAAGCGCTGACAGGAAAGGGGCTCCTCGCGGCCGCGGCCGCCGGATTCGCCGGCGTGGTGTTGTTTCCGGCCGTCGCGCACGCCTGGACGCCAGGTACGCACGTGTATCTCGGGGAGTCGGTGCTCGCGAACCTGCACCAGCTCACCGGCGCCGTGGCCGATCTCCTGCGCGCGTTTCCCTACGATTTCCTCTACGGCAACATCGCCGCCGACACGTCGCTCGCCAAGAAATACGCCCCGGTGGGCCGGCACTGTCACGCCTGGCACGTGGGTCAGGAGATCTTCGACCTCGCCCACACGGACCCGCTCCGCGCATTCGGGCTCGGCTATCTCTCCCATCTCGCGGCCGATGCCGTAGCGCACAATTTCTTCGTGCCGCGCCAGCTCGTCCTCACCTCAAGCACCACGGCGCTCGGCCACAGCTACTGGGAGAGCCGCTTCGAGACACACCTCGGCCCCGCCTACGCGACTACCGCCAAGGAGCTGATCCTCCAGGACCACGTGGTGAGCGACACGCATCTCGACACGATCATCTCCCCCACGCTCTTCAGTGTGGGAACGAGCCGCCGGCTGTTTCGCGGCATGGTGCACCTCACCGAGAGCGAGAGCTGGCGCTGGGCATTCCAGATGATTCTCGAGAACACGCGCTGGGACTTGCCCGACGAGGACGTCGAGCGCCACATGGCGGTGGCGTTCGAGTACGTGATGGAGATGCTCGGGGCACAGGACGCGGCGGCACGGCGCCTCGATCCGGCGGGTGATCAGGCGCTCAAGCTCGCCAAGCGGATGCGGCGCCAAGCGCTTCAAGAAGGCGGGCGAGAAGATCCCGAGCGGATGCTGGAAACGGCCGAGCACCACTTCGGCCTCCCGACCCCGCCGCTCGCGTACTGGCGCCAGTCGGCCGCGCAACGGCCCTGGCGGAATCGGAACGGAGGCCGCTAGGCCGCGAGCCTCTCCTCCAACACTCTCTGCACCAGCTTCGGATCCGCCTTGCCGCGAGACACCTTCATCACCTGGCCGACGAAGAACTGGAGCAACTTGACCTCGCCACTCTTGTAGCGCGTCACTTCGGTCGGGTTCGCCGCCAGCACCTCACTGACCCAGCCGGTCACCACACCCGCGTCCGCCACCTGGACGAGCCCCAGCGCCTCGGCCACGTTGCGCGGCTCTCCGCCCCGCTCGGCGACCTGCGCGAACACTCGCTTCGCGGCCTGGTGACTGACGTAACCTCCCTGCACTAGCCCGATCAGGTTTGCGAGCGCACCCGGCGGCACTCGCAGAGCGTCGCCGTGATCCTTCGCATCGGCGAGCACTTCCGTCATGACCCAATTCGCAGCGGTCTTGGACTCAGCGCCTGCGTGCACCACGCTCTCGTAGTAGTCGGCCACGGCGCGCTCGGCGGTGATCACGGCGGCGTCGTTCACGCTGAGCGCGTACTGCGCCACGAATCGCTCGCGTTTCTTGGCCGGCAGCTCGGGCAGGAGCGTCTGCTGTTCCGCGATGAATTCCTCACTCAGGACCAGCGGGGGCAGATCGGGATCCGGGAAGTAGCGGTAATCGTGGCTCTCTTCCTTGCTGCGTTGGGAGCGTACGCTGTTCGTCTTCGAATCGTACAGCATGGTCTGCTGGGTGATCGTATCCCCCCGCTCGAGGGCGGCGATCTGGCGGTCGCGCTCCACGGTGAGCGCCTTTTCCACGTATGCGAAGGAGTTGATGTTCTTCACTTCGGTCTTGGTGCCGAGCGCGGTCTGGCCCGTTCGCCGCACGGAAACGTTCGCATCCACGCGTAAGCTGCCCTTCTCCATGTCGCAATCCGATACTCCGGAGTACTCGAGCACCTGCTTGAGTGTCTGGAGATAGGCGCGTGCCTCGTGAGGCGAGCGGAAATCCGGCCCGGTGACGATCTCGATGAGGGGCACGCCGCAGCGGTTCAGATCGATCGCGGTTTGTTTCGGGTACCGGTCGTGCAGCGACTTCCCCGCATCCTCCTCGACGTGCAAACGCACGATCGTGGCCGTCGCGACCCCGCGATCGGGAGACAGGTACGACAGGGCCCCGTTGGTCGAGAGTGGCTGCTCGAATTGCGAGATCTGGTAGCCCTTGGGGAGGTCGGGGTAGAAGTAGTTCTTGCGCGCAAAGAGGCTGCGAGGGTGCACCGTGCAGCTGAGCGCGAGCGCCGCGCGCACTGCGAGCCTGAGCGCCAGCTCGTTGGGCACCGGCAGCGCGCCGGGCAGTCCGAGACATACCGGGCAGACGTTGGTATTGGGCGGCGCCCCGAACGCCGTCGAGCAGACGCAGAACATCTTCGATACCGTGCGCAACTGCACGTGCGTCTCGAGCCCGATGACGGTCTCCCAGGCGCCTCCCCCCGCGGCCACCTACGCCTCCTCCGCGGCCGGCACCACGCGCTCGAGGGCGTACGCCGCCTCGAGCATCTCGTCTTCGAGAAAGGCCTGTCCGATGATCTGCCCGCCGAGCGGCAAGCCCTTGACGCGTCCGATCGGAATGGAGATGGCGGGCAACCCCGCGAGGTTTGCGGTGACCGTGAAGATATCGGACAGGTACATGGCCACGGGATCGCCGAGCTTCTCGCCGGCCTTGAAGGCGGGGCTCGGCGTGGTCGGGGTGAACAGCAGGTCGACGCCGCGATCGAACGCGTTGCGGAAGTCCTGCGCGATCAGGGCGCGCATCTGTTGTGCTTTCCGATAGTAGGCGTCGTAATAGCCCGAGGAGAGCACATAGGTGCCGATCATCACCCGTCTCCGCACTTCGGCGCCGAACCCCTTCCCACGCGTAGTCCGATACAACGCGCGGACGTCCTCCGACCCGTTGAACCGGGGGCCGTACCGCGCGCCGTCGTAGCGCGCCAGGTTGGACGACGCCTCGGCCGGGGCGACGATGTAGTACGTGGCCACCGCGTATGGAGTGTGGGGCAATGACACCTCCCGCACCGCCGCGCCCAGCTCCCGCAGCAGACGGATCGCGCGGTCGCAGGCGCGACGCACGGCGGGGTCCAGATCGGCCGGGAAATACTCCTTTGGAATCCCGATCACGAATCCTTGCAGCGACTCGGGGACCGTCGGCAGCCGCAGCTGGTCGCGATCCTCGCAGGTGGCGTCCCGCAGATCGCGCCCGCTGATCACCGACAGCACGCGCGCTGCGTCGTGGACGCTGCGCCCGAGCACGCCGATCTGATCGAGGGAAGACCCGAACGCCACGAGGCCGTACCGGCTCACGCGCCCGTAGGTGGGCTTGATGCCGACGACACCGCAGAGCGACGCTGGCTGGCGCACCGAGCCGCCGGTCTCTGAGCCCAGGGCCGCAGGTACGGCCCCGGCCGCGACGAGCGCCGCTGAGCCGCCCGACGACCCCCCCGGGACGCGTGTCTTGTCGAACGGATGGAGTGACCGGCCATAGGCCGAGTGTTCGGTGGACGAGCCCATCCCGAACTCGTCGCAATTCGTCTTCCCGGCGATCAGGGCACCGGCCACCTTGAGCTTGGCGATGGCGGTGGCGTCGTAGGGCGAGCGGTAACCGCCGAGGATCTTCGAGCCGCAGGTCGTCGTGAACTCGAGCGTGCAGATGTTGTCCTTCACGGCGACCGGCATGCCGTACAGCACGCCCGACGGATGAGCGGACTGCGCCTGAGCGACCAGGGACTTACGGAGCTCTTTGATCGGCGTCAAGCAGGCGTTCAGCCGCTTGGCCTTGGTGATGCGATCGGCCGCCGCCTTGGCACTCGCGAGCGCTTCGCTCGGATCGCTCACAACTCGGGCTCCTCGAACGCCCCGAGCTTGGGGACGAGGAAGAATCCGTCCTTGAAGGCGGGGGCGAACTCGGCCGGCCCGAACGCGAGCGAGGAGGGTTTTACTTCATCGGGGCGGAACCGCACCGCGTCCGGCCCCGGGATGAACGGCTTCACGCCCTCACTCGCCGGGACGGCGTTGATCTGGGCGACGTACTCGAGAATCCGCGACATCTGCTCGGCCAACGCCGGCAACGTTTCGTCGTCGACCTCGAGCTCCGCGAGTCGTGCGATGTTGCGAACTTCATCATGTGTGACGCTCATGCACTCTCCCACTCCCGTTCCAGTCCCGCGTATGCCACGAGCAGTTGTTTCGTCCCGATCTCCTGATCGTCGAATTCGACCGTCACCTTGAGCTCGCGCCCCGACCCAGCCACCGCCCGCACGACGCCGCCGCCGAACTTTCGATGTCGCACCCGTTCCCCGGTCACGTACCGCGGCGCGTCCCGCGACACGTCGACTTCCCAATCGAGCTCGACCGGAGCCGCCCGACGCGCCCGGCGGCTCGCGTCGCCGCGCCCCGCGCGGGCCCATTGCGGCGTGGTGCTCCGCTCCTCCAGCACGCCCGGCGGCACCGCCTCAAGAAACCGCGAGGCCTCCGACAGCTCGAGACGCCCGTTGCGGTATCGCGTGCGCGCCCATGAGAGATACAGTTTTTCGCGGGCGCGCGTGAGACCCACGTAGCACAACCGTCGCTCTTCCTCGAGACCCCCGGGCTCGCCCGCGGTCCGCGCCAGTGGGAACAGCCCGTCCTCGAGCCCGGCGAGTACCACCACGGGCCACTCGAGTCCCTTGGCCATGTGCACCGTCATCAGGGTCACGCCCGTCGGGTCACCGGTGCCCTGGTCCGCCGAGGTGACGAGCGCCGCCTGGGTGAGGTAGCGCTCGATGAGGGTCGCGCCTTCCCTTCCCCCTTCCCCGGCCTCACCGCCGGCTTCTTCCGGGTCCTCTTCAGCCGTCTCCGCCCACTCCGCCGCCCCCGCGATGAGCTCCTGGACGTTCTCGAGCCGCTCGATGCCCTCCGCCCCCTCGTCAGCCAGGTACTGCGCGTAGCCCATGGCGGCGACCGTCTGCTCGAGTGCCGTCGCCGGATCCGCCTGGGCCTGGCGCGCCCGTAGCTCGTCGACCGACCGGGCGAGTGCCGCGAACGCCTCGCGCACGTTTGGACGCACGTCCGGGATCCGGTCGGCCGCCCGCGCGGCCTCGAGCAAGGGCATGCGCCATTGAGAGGCGGCGCGCACGAGCGACGCGAACGAGGCATCGCCGATCCCCCGGCGGGGCACGTTGACGATCCGCGCGAACGCCTCGTCGTCCGCCGGGTTGGCGATCAACCGCAGGTAGGCGAGCACATCCTTCACCTCCCGGCGCTCATAGAAGCTCACGGCCCCAACCAGCCGATAGGGGATCCCGCGGAAGCGGAACGCCTCCTCGAGCGGGCGCGATTGGGCGTTCGTGCGGTACAGAATGGCCATCCCTTCATAGGGGATGTCGCCCCCGCCGACGCTCGCCCGGCGGGTCAGCTCCCCGGCGAGCCACTCCGCTTCGTCGCGCTCGTCGGCGGAGGTGAGCAGCGTCACCGGCTCCCCGCCCTGCTTGGCGGTGAACAGCGTCTTGCCCAAGCGGCGGGCGTTTTCCGCGATGACGCCGTTCGCCGCGTCGAGGATCACCTGTGTGGAGCGGTAGTTCTGCTCGAGCTTGATGAGCGTCGTGCCCGGAAAGTCCTCGTGGAACGAGAGCATGTGGCGCACGTCCGCCCCGCGCCACCCGTAGATCGCCTGGTCGTCGTCACCCACGACACAGAGGTTCCGGTGCTCCGCGGCCAGCTGCTTCACGAGGCGGTACTGGGCGGCGTTGGTATCCTGAAACTCATCCACCAGCACGTGATCGAAGCGCCGCTGCCAGTACGCCAGGCGCTCCGGGTGCTCGGCGAACAATGTGAGGGGAAACAGGAGCAGGTCGTCGAAATCCATGGCGTTTGCCTGCCGCAAGGCGGGCCCTAGCCCCGCGTAGATGTCCGCCGCCACGCGCTCGAGCGGGCTCTCGGCCGAGGCCCCGAGCTCCTCCGGGAGCAACATGCGGTTTTTGGCTCCGGAAATGATCGCGTGGACCACCCGCGCGGGATTCGCCTTGGGCGAGTGCCCGCGTTGCTCCAGGAGACGCTTGATGAACGACTCGGAGTCGTCTTGGTCGTAGATCGTGAAGTTCGGGCCGAAGCCCAGGAGCGGGGCCTCGCGCCGCAGCAGCCGGGCCGACAGCGAGTGAAACGTGCCGATCCACAGGCCCCGAGGATCGGCGCCCAGCAGGGTGGCCACGCGCGCTCGCATCTCTCCCGCCGCCTTGTTGGTGAACGTGACCGCAAACACGCGCCACGGGGCAACGCCCCGTTCCCGAATCAGATGCGCGATTCGGGCGGTCAGCACGCGCGTCTTCCCGGAGCCGGCGCCGGCGAGCACCAACAGCGGTCCGCCTGGGTGGCGGACGGCGGCTTCCTGCTGGGGGTTCAGCGAGAGGGTCACGGAGCGGCGACCTGGGGGAACTCGAGCACGAACTCGGCGCCCTCGGCGCCCGGTCCCGTCGGCGCTGGCCGGTAAACCAGGCGACCGCCGTGCTGCTGCTCGACGATGCGCCGGGCGAGCGCCAGGCCGATGCCCCATCCCCCGGGCTTGGTGGACACGCCAGGCTCGAACAGCTGGGGCCTCACCTCGACGGGGACCCCGGGGCCGTCGTCGCGCACGCTGACGCGGGCCGTGCGCGCTCCGGCGTCGACAGTGACGTCGATGCGCCCGCCACGGCCCGACAGCGCGTCGATCGCGTTCTTGATCACGGCTTCGAGCGCCCACTCAAGGAGCACGGGATCGCCGAGCGCCGTCGGACCGGGGCCGGTGGCGCGTAGCGAGAGGGTCACGGGGCTCGCCAGCGTCGGGAGCCGCGGCCGGAAATAGCTCACCACGCGCTCCGCTAGCGCGCCGAGTCCCACCGGCTCCCGTCGCGCCGGCCGTCCAATGCGCTCGAACCGCTTGGCCACGCGCTCGAGACGTTCCGCATCCGCCTGAAGATGGTCCGCCAGCTCGACGCCGGTGGTACCCGGATTCTCCCGCAGGTAGGCGATCCATCCCGTCAGGCTCATGAGCGGGGTGCCGAGCTGGTGCGCCGATTCGCGCGCCATGGCCACCCACAACCGATCCCGCGCCGCGGCGACCTGCGAGCGGTACGCCCACGCGGCGAGGAGCGCCAGACACAGGAGCACCGTCCCTTCGAGCGCGGCGATCCCCGCGAAGCGCCGCGCGGCGGGCCCTGCTCCATAATGAATGGTTCCCACACCCGGTTGCACGAGCGGCGCATTCTCCAGGTCCAAGTCGGCGATCCAGGCGCGCAGGCGCGCGGTGTCGGCGCCCACGCTCGCCGGCGCGTTGTCGAGTGCCGTGATGTGACCGGCCGTATCCGTCACGACGATGGAGATCCCGAGTGAGCGGACCTGCCGGGCCAGATCGAGGAGCGCATCCGTAGCGGCGTCGGGACCGGGATCGTTCAGCCCCGCGAAGACCCGGCCCAGCAAGATGCTCGTCTGGCGCGCGTCTTCGCTCAAGTGGCGCGCCACCACCCACGCGTAACCCACCGTGATCCCGCCGAGGAGCAGGGCCAATCCCACGACCGCGGGTGGCCCCATCCGACGGAGGGCGGCGCTACGCGGCACCGGAGGAGGTGACGGCGGACGGAGGTGGTGGGGGCGTCAGCCGCTCGATTCCCACGTAGGGGGCGAGGGCTCGCGGTATCGTCACGGACCCATCTGCCTGCTGGTGCGTCTCGAGCAGCGCCGCGATAGTGCGCGGCAACGCGACGCCCGACGCGTTGAGGGTATGGACGAACTCGGGCTTGACGCCCGGGGCCGCGCGGAAGCGGATGTTCGCGCGCCGCGCCTGGAAGTCGGTGAACGTGCTCGAGCTCGAGACCTCGAGCCACTGCCCCACGCCCGGCGCCCATGCTTCGAGATCGTACGTCTTGGCGCTCGCGAACCCGACGTCCCCGGCGGCGAGGAGCACGATGCGATACGGCAGCTCGAGGCGTTGCAGCACGGCCTCGGCGTGCGTCGTCAGGCGCTCGTGCTCCGCCGCCGACTCGGCCGGCCGCGCGAACCGTACCAGCTCGACCTTGTCGAACTGATGCACTCGCAATAGGCCGCGTGTGTCCTTCCCCGCGGCTCCCGCCTCGCGCCGAAAGCAGGGTGTGTACGCCGTGTATCCGAGCGGGAGACGCCCGCCGTCGAGGATCTCGTCGCGGTGCAGGTTGGTGACCGGTACTTCGGCCGTGGGAACCAAAAAGAGATCGTCGGATGCGGTCTTGTACGCGTCGTCCTCGAACTTGGGCACCTGCCCGGTGCCTTCCATCGTGTCCCGCTTCACCACGAACGGCGGCTCGACCTCGATGTAACCGTGCTCCCGCGTGTGGAGGTCGAGCATGAAGTTGATGAGGCCCCGAACCAGTTTCGCGCCCGCACCCACGAAGACGGGAAAGCCGGAGCCCGCCACCTTTGCCCCGCGCTCGAGGTCGAGGATGCCGAGCGCCGCGCCGATCTCCCAATGCGGCTTGCCGCCGCGTGGCGCCGGCTCGCCCCAGGCGCGCACGATGCTGTTGTGCGACGCATCGCCATCGGGGAGCTCGGGGAGCGGCAGGTTCGGGACGTAGAGCAGCTTCGAGTCGAGCTCGGACTCGACGGATTTGAGTTTCGCCTCGAGCTCTGTGATTTGCTTCCCGAACTCGCGCCGCTTGGCCGTGGTGGCGGCGGGGAGGGCGCCCTCCGCCTTCACCTGCGCGGCGTCCATCCGCGCCGCTTCGTTTCGTTCCGCCTTGAGCTGGTCGAGCTGACCGGTGAGGGCGCGGCGGCGCATATCCAACGCCTCGAGCTCGTCGAGCAGGCGTTTGACGCCGGCGTCTCCCCGCCGGGCGAGCGCGGCGCGCACCTGCTCGGGCGAGGTGCGAAGCTGCTTGAGATCGATCACGGAGCTACTGCGTCGGGAGGCCGGGCTGGAGGCCCCGGTACCCGCAGTTCTGATCGACGAGAATCGCCATGTCGAGCCGCCGCGCCGTCGAGTCCACTCGGAGGACGCGCAGCTTGGCGTAAAGCGACGCCGTCGCGCCGAAGGAGCACGTGATGGGACGCGAGCGCACGAGTACCACCATCACGGTGTCGTTGACGGCCAGCGGCTTGTCCAAGACGTAACCGCCCGTGGGCGCGATCGTGACCGCGTCGAATGCAGTCGTGGTGCGCTGCAAGCCGGACAGCTGACCCAGATTGAGCGTGCCGAGCGGAAAGAGCGCGGGCTCGCCGATCGAGTCAAAGTCGAACGCGAAGTCGAAGGCCGTCGTCTGGTCCGTCCGCACCTGCGCTGCCCCACTCAACGTGAACGCGGATGGCAAGGAAATGTCGGTGCCTCGAAGCGCCCACAGCGACACGGTGTCCACGACGTTTGTGAAGACCGGCGCCGGCAACCCGGTCGTGTTGCTGCACCCGACGGCCAGCAGAGCGACCGCAGGGATGGCGGCAAGCGCGACGAGCGAGTGGCGGGAAGGCATTCGGTGCCGGGAAGATACCGCGCTTCGTCCAAGTGGGTCAACCCACGGTGGCTGCTTGACTTCGCTACTCTCCATTCCTAGCTTGGCCGCCGTGGCGACGATCCGCGAAGTAGTCGAGGCCTTGAGCCGGCGCAGCGGCGTCGACGCCGTGCTGGTGGTCGGCCGCGACGGCCTGCCGATCGATTCCCGGACCGCCAACGGCGTCGACGCGGAGAACGTGGCCGCGCTGCTTCCGTCAGTGATCAATGGAATGGCACAGCTCGGTCAAGCGGGGGGCCGTGGCGAGTTCGGGACCGCGGTCCTCGAGTTCGGCTCGGGACTCGCGGTGGTCGCCGTCCTACACGCCGACGCACAGCTCGTCGTCTTGGTGCGACCGTCCACGAACGTGGGCGCGCTGCTCTACGACCTGCGTCGTCACCGCTCGGCGATCGCCGGCCTGCTCTGAGCGGGCACGGTCCTTGTCGCCCCGCCAGCGGCACCTCCTCGTGGTGGACGACGAGCCGCATATCGGCTTGCTGTTGCGCCCGCACCTCGAACGGCTGGGCTATGCCGTGAGTCTCGCCCGTACGCTCGCCGATGCACGCGCGGCATTCGGCGAGCGCGCGGCACCGCTCGATGGGATGCTCCTGGATCTCCACCTCCCCGATGGGTCCGGCCTCGACCTCCTGCGCGAGCTCCGAGCGAGAACGGCGACACGCGCGTTTCCAGTAATCGTCCTGACCGCGGAGGGTGAAGAGCGCGTCCTCGAGGAGGCGGAGGACCTGGGCGCCAGCCTGCTCACCAAGCCGTTCAGTCCGAGCAAGCTCACGGCAAGGGTCGCGACGCTCCTGGGCGACGCGCCGGCGGCTTCGCCGGACGCTCCGCCCTCCTCCGGCGCCCGATGAGCGTCTGGGCGGCGATCCTGGCCGGCGGCTCGGGCACGCGTTTCTGGCCGCTGTCAACCCCCGAGCGGCCGAAGCAGCTGCTCCCGCTGGTCGGCGACCGGCCCCTGCTCGTCCAGGCAGTGGAGCGCTTGGACGGACTCGTACCCCCGGAGCGAATTCTCATTCTCACCGGGCCGTTCCTCGTGGACCAGGTGGCGCGGACGGTACCGCAGGTTCCGCGCGCGCAGGTGTTCGCCGAGCCCCGCGCGGCTTCCACAGCGCCGGCGTTGGCCTGGGCCGCCCACTGGATCTCCCAGCGGGAGCCCGGCGGCGGAGCGCAGATGCTTTCATTGCACGCCGATTGGGCCGTGGGCGACGACCGGGCCTTCCGCGCGGCCGCGCGGCAGGCGCTCGGCGTCGCGGCCGAGTACGACGTGCTCGTGACGGTGGGAGTGAAACCCTCACGCAACGAGACCGGGTACGGCTACGTCATCCCCGGCCGAACGCTCGGCGGAGCCCGCACCGTACGCCGATTCGTCGAGAAGCCGTCGCCCGCGCGCGCCACCCTCCTGCGTCGCCGCGGCGCCCTCTGGAATACCGGGCTCTTCGCCTGGGGCGTCGCGCGCTTCCTCGGCGAGGCGGGCGCCTACGCGCGAGAGTTGAAACCCGGGTGGCCGGCCCTCGCAACGGGGGATGTGCCCGGATTCTTCACGGCCGTGCGGCCGGTCGCGGTGGATGTGGCGGTACTCGAACGGACCAAGCGGCTGGCCGTGGTGACGGGAACGTTCGACTGGGACGATATCGGCTCGTGGGACGCCTTGTTGCGAATTCGGAAGCCGGATGCCCGTGGGAACGTGGTGGTCGGGAACGCGACGGTAGCTGACGACGTGCGTCGCTCTGTCGTCTGGTCGGAGAGCGAGCATGTGGCGGTCGTGGGCATCGAGGACATGGTGGTCGTGCGCGCGAACGGCCACACCCTCGTGATGCCCACGGGGCGAGCGGAGCGCCTGAAGGAGCTGGTGCAGAGCCTGTGAGCCACGCCTTGTACCTGCTGGACCCCGATCCTACACCCGCGTGGGCCCCGTTCGCGGGCGCACGCCCTCTCTGCGAGCTGCGCGCGGGTGCGCACCTGATACGCGAGCGCTGGGAGACGTTCGTCGGTGCTGAAGCCGCAGGCATCTTCGCTCTTCCCCACCTTGCAGGGTTCACGGAGCCCGGCGTGCCCCCGGTCGCGGCCCGACGACCCGTGGTCGGGCCGGTGGTGATCGGGTCGTCGACGTTCGCGCCGTGTGGCCTCGCCCCGTCGCTGCCGGACGGGGCGTTCCGGCTCACGAGCGGCGGCATCACGGTCGGCTGGGGCGTGGGGCCCGACGCCACGTGGGACGGTCCACAACCCCACGCGACCGCGATCGAGGTGCCGGGGATGGTGTTGCACGGCGTCTACGATCTGCTCCCGGCGCTCGACCGTCTGCTCGCGGACGACGTGCGGGCACTGCTGGGCGACTCGGACCCGCTACCGGCCGGGAGCGTCGTGCTCGGCGATCCTGCCGCGATCGCCGTGCATGATGCCGCGGTGGAACCCGGCGTCGTCTTCGATGTTCGGAACGGGCCCGTGGCGCTCGAGAGCGGCGCCGAGGTCCGTTCCGGTGCGCGGCTCGAGGGACCGCTCTGGATCGGCTCGAACGCGCACGTCCTCGGCGGCCCGGTACGGGCGTCCGCGATCGGCCCGCGTGTGAACGCGCGCGGCGAGCTGTCGAACTGCGTGTTCCTGGGCTACGGGAATAAGGCACACGACGGATTCGTCGGCCACTCCGTGATCGGCCGCTGGGCGAACCTCGGCGCGGGCACCGTCACGTCGAACCTGAAGAACACGTACGGACGAGTGCGCCTCGACGTCGCGGGCACGCCGCTCGACACCGGCCTGCAGTTCCTTGGCAGCCTGGTCGGCGACCATGCCAAGACGGCCATCGGCACGCTCTTGTCGACAGGGACCGTGATCGGGACCGGGGCGAACGTGTTCGAAGGCGTGCGAGCGTCCAAGTACGTGCCCCCGTTCGCCTGGGGCGGTGGGGCCGGCATCGGCGCCACGCGAATGACCAAGGAAGGCTTTCTGAAGATCGCGGGACGGGTGCTTCCGCGGCGCGACGTGGTGGTCGACGAGGCCACACAGGCCCTGCTCGGGCGCATCTACGACTGGGCCTTGCGCTGATTTTTCAGGTTCGCCCGTTGCTGAAGGCGGGCCGACTGCGCACATTGGTAAGCTCCTCCGGGATCACACGACATGCCACCATCCGAACAATACCGGCGAGTCGGCAAGTTCGAGCTGCACGAGCTCATCGGCGAAGGCGCAATGGGTGCCGTGTGGAAGGCGTACGACTCGGTCATCCGGCGCTACGTGGCGCTCAAGCTCTTGTCGCGCGCCGGTCGCACCGCCGATGCGCGAGACCGTTTCTTGCGCGAGGCGCGGGCCGCCGGCGCGCTCCAGCATCCGAACATCATCACGATCTACGATCTCGGAGAATCCGAGGGTCAACTGTTCATCGCAATGGAGCTGGTGGATGGACGCGACCTGAGCTCGATCATCGCGCTCTCTGAGCCGCTCGCGCTCGAGCGGAAGCTCGACATGGTCATCGAAGTCCTGCAGGGCCTGTCCTACGCGCACGAACGCGGCGTGATCCACCGCGACATCAAACCCTCGAACGTACGCATCGCGCCGGACGGCTCCGTCAAAATCATGGATTTCGGGATCGCGCGCCTCCAGTCGGCGGACGCGACGGGCTCGGGCGCGATCATCGGCACCCCGACTTACATGGCGCCGGAGCAGATCACCAACGGGGCGATCACGCCGGCCACCGACATCTTCGCGGTCGGTTGTCTCCTCTACGAGCTGCTCGCGTACCACAAGCCGTTCGAAGGGGAGACGGTGCACGGCGTGCTCTACCAGGTCCTCACCACCGACCCGAAGCCGTTGCGGACGATGGCCGTCTCGATCCCTGCCGCGCTCGAGCGCGTGGTGGCGAAAGCCCTGAACAAGGTTCCTGAGGAGCGCTACGAGACGGCCCGCCAGATGCAGTCCGCGCTCTTCAGCATCCGCGCGGCCCTCTCCGGGGTCTCGGATACCACCGAGCGCATCAGCCTGCGGTGGACCCCGATCCCGTCGGCGGTCCTCCGTCTGGTCACGCACGCCCCTCTCAAGTGGCGCGCCGCCGTGCTCACGACCCTGATGGTGACCGCGCTCGTGCTCCTGTACGTGTCGCGCTCACCATCTCCGGCCGCCGCGCCTTCGCCGGGCCTCGAGGCCGCTACGCTCGAGCAGCTCCTGACCTACCCCCTTCCGATCCGCCTCAACAGTGCGCTCGTCGCGCAGCGCGACTCGGCGCTCGCCGTCCGCGAGCGGGCGCAGCGCGCGGGGGCTATGAAGAACAACGTGCCGTCACTTATCCTCGCCGAAGCGGTGCTGCAGACCGCGGAGCGCGCCCTCCGCTCAGGGGACGTGGCACGGGCCGCGAACGGGTATCTCAGCGCGATCCCCCAGTATCGCAAAGCCCAGACCGAAGCCGATGGGCTCCGCCGGGACGCCGAGCAGGCGATCACGCGGGCGACGCCGGTGGTCCATGCGCTCTCGACACGCCCCGAGGCGGGGCGCGCGGCGACTTCCCTTGCACGCGCGGAATCGCTGTACACTGCGATGGACTACGTGGTGTCCCGCATGGCGGCGCTCGACGCGGAGCAGGTGGGCGTAGCAGCCGGGGTCGCTCCGCCCTCACCCCAGCCTGCGGACACGCGCGCAGCCATTGGCGTGCTGCTGCAGGACCTCGAGCGTGCCGTCACGAGCGAACGCGTGGGAAATCTGCGGGTGCTGATGCCAGGCATAGCGAACAAGGACGTCGCGGCGTGGCAGCGCTTCTTCCAGCGGTATACCCGGCTCACGGCGCGTTACGCCGTCGACCGACTGAACCCGCGGGGGGATACCGTCTACGCCGCCGTGCGGACGTCCTACATGTACGTGCCCGCGGGGGGAGGGGCGCAGGGCGAGACCCGCCTGCGCCAGTCCATTCGGTTCCTCCGTACGCCTAACGGCTGGCGCATCGCAAACATCCGCGAAACGCCCTGACGGACCTTCAGTCCCAGGCCCGCTCCGTCGGCGGGGGGGCGGGCGGAATGGCCACCGAGTCCGCCCGGGCCGTGGGTGGACCGACCCGCCGCAGCGTCACAGGCTTCTCCAGATCCCCGCCCGACAGCGTCAGACGGTCGTGATCGAGCTTCATCCCGTACACCTGCCAGACTCCGTCTCCGAGCGTCAACCACAGGCTGTCGCCTACCACCCGCCAGCGCGCCACCTGGTCGCCGAATTGGGCCGAGCTGTCGCTGCGTACCATGATGTTTCGGATTTCATCTTCGGTCTTGGCCTGCCAGCGCCCTTCGAGACGCGCGCGCAGTGCCGGTGGGTCCGACGTCTGCGCGGCAAGGGGCGACACGGACGCGAGGAACAGGATGAGCGGGGCGGCGAGTCGCAGTATCACGAAGTCGTTGAGGTTCAGGGAGACGATACCAAGATACCTACCCGGCACGGACTCGATCAGGTCCCGGGCGGCGGAGGCTGGGTGGGCGGCGGCGCGGTGGAGGCTGGGACGGGGGCCCGCTCGTCCGTCATCACGGCGACATGCGGCTCCCATTGTCGCATCATCCGCAGGAAGGCGGAGGCCAGCTCAGGATCGAATTCGGTGCCGGCCCGGCCCTGGACGTAGGCGAGGGCACGCTCCTGCGGCCACCCCTCCCGGTACGGCCGGTTGGTCCGCAAGGCGTCGTAGACGTCACAGACGTGCACCAGCTTGCTTGCCCGATGGCAGTCTCGCCGGAGCCGGAGCTTGGGATACCCGTCGCCGTTGAGCATGATGTGATGCTCGTACGCGACCACCGCCGGCAAATCCAGGGCCTCCTCCGACTGGAGGATGATGCGTGCTCCCTCGATCGGATGCTGGTTCATGAGCGCGCGCTCCTCGTCGGTAAAGCGCCCGGGCTTCGTCAGCACCTCCAACGGGATCTTCACCTTGCCGATGTCGTGGAGCAGGCCGGCGACGCCGAACGTGCGCACCTCGCGCGCCGGGAGGTTGAGCGACTCGGCGAGCGCCATCGCGAGCACCGCCACGTTCATCGAGTGCGTCGTCGTGTACTGATCGAACTCCTTGAGTTGCAGCAGCGGAATCACGATCTGCTGGCCGCTGTGCATGGCGACCGCGAGCGAACGCACGACAGCCTCCGCCTCCGTGAGCGGCACGACGCCCCGGCTCTTCACCTCGTCATGCACCCAGCGGAGCGTGTCCGCCTCTTCGCTCAGCGAATAGGCGATCGTCGCCGTCGGAATCGGGGCCGCGGCTTGGTCGTCCTCTCCGCGAATCCCCACCGCGCCGAACCGGATACTGGAGCGACGCAGCTGGCGCGCCTCAGACGTGTCGATCGCAGACAGGGTGAGTCGCGCGAGCACTTCGTCGAGGAACTCTTCGAACACCTCCCGGCTCACCGCATCGGCGAACTCGAGCCGCTGGATGCCCGCCTGCTCGAGCCGCCGTCCCCAGTCCCACGCTTTCAGCTCGCGCAGGGGTAGGCGTCCGAACACGATCTCGTCACCCAGGAAGGTGAAGAGCGGCCGGGCTTCGGCCGCCTGCAGGTCGCACAGCTCGCGGTACGCATCGTCAATGGCCCGCTCGCGTGCGGGGTGGCCCGGGGTGTAGAGCGTCATCGCCGCGAGGGAGTGAGCGAACGCGGCGAGGAACGCTGCGGGACCGCTCACGGCTGCCCTCCGGGGGCGGCGGCGTGGCGAATCTCGCGGTCGCCCGAGGCAGCGGCGCGGGCGAGACGGGCACGCGCGCGGGTGTTCTGATGCCAGCCGGTGGCGAGGGCCGCGAGTGCGACGAGGAGCTCCGGAGACTTGGCGGCCAGCTTCCCGCGGCCGAACAGCGTGCGGCCGGCCGACGTGAGCTGCAACAGGGTCTCGAGCGCGGCCGGCGCCGCCGCGTGGCCGAGCGCCCGGATCGCGAGGACCCGAAGGTCCGTTGGCAGCGCGCGGTCCGTAGCCCGACCCACCAAAAGGGGAACCGCCGCGTCCGGGCAACGCTCGACCGCAATGGCGAGCCCCAGCGCGAGGCGGAGCGTCCGGGGATCCTGATCCGCGAGGCCCGCGACGAGCGCTTCATCCCGTCCCTCGGGGCGCTTGAGCTGCAGTTTGACCGCCTGCAGGCGCACGCGCGCGTCGGCGTGCCGCATAAACCTCACGGCCGAGAAGTCCGGCGGCGCCCCGATCTCCTCGAGCAGCGTCAGCAGATTGCGGGTCACGTACCACCGGGGGTCTTCGAGTCGCGTGATGACCGTCGGTCCGATCGCGGGCCCCATCTTCGCCAGCTGCGCCAGGAGGCCGCGTCGCGTGCCCCGGGACTCGGCCGTCGCGAGCACATCGAGCAACGGCGCCGCCGCCGCCTCACCCATCAGGGGCACGATGCGTTCGAGCGTCTTGAAATCGACCGGTTCGCGGGTCGCCACCCGGCGCACGACGTGCGCCGTGGCAATCCGGCCGCGCACGGCCCCGCTGGCGGCGGTCTCCTCCGTCACGGCGTCGAGCGCGTCGAGCAGCCGCTCGAGACGCCCATCGGCCACGACCTGGTCGACGGCCGGATCGAGGCGCGGACCCACCGTGCCGATCTCGAGGGCCATCGCCACGATCCGGTCCGGCTCGGTGTCCTGCTGGTCGTCCCGCGTCGCAGCGGCGACCGGCGCGGTGCGCGCCATCCGCTGCAACGCTGTGCCGTACGCCCCCGGGTTCGGATCGGGCAGTGTCCACCCCTCGAGCAACCGGCGCACCTGGTCGCGCAACGCCGCGTCGGCTTGTGGGCGCACCGCATCGGCGCCCGTTTCCGCGTGCGCCGCCAGCTTGGACAGCAGCCGAACGAGTGAGTGGGAGATCGTTTCCTGGGTCGTCTCTGCCGCCGCGGTCAGGATGTCCAGTACGGCATCCACGGCCATGCCGTCGGTGACATCGGCGATGAACTGGCGCCGCTGGACGAAATCCCCGCCCATCTGGACCAGCCGCCGTAGCGTTTCCGGCTTCAGCGTCCGGATGAGCCGGGAGGTGCGGCGCCGTAGCGCCGCCGCCTCCGCCCCGCTCGCCGTCTTCAGCTCGGCGGCGATTTGGAGCAGGTAGCCGACGATGACCTGATCGTAGGCGGCGTCCCCTTTGGCGCGGGCGTCGATGGCTTCGGCGATCACGGCGGGCTCGGTTGGGGTCACGTCGTCCGGGGCCGAGGCGAGGGCCGCGCGGGCGAGCCCGACCCACAGCTGCGCGGCGCGGGCGTCACCCTGTGAGGGGCGTCCCCCTTGATCCGCGAGCTCTAGGCGCTCGTAGGTGAGCGCGTGCAGCTGGACGTGCGGCCAGGCCTTGAGGCGCTCCGCCCCCTCGAGCCCGAGCGGCTGCCCGGTACGTTCGGCCTCGACCGCCAGCGCCTTGAGCGCGTCCGCCACCTCGGGCACCTCCACACCCCGCCGGAAAGTGACCGCGCCGAGATGGTGGCGGTGGAGCCGCGCCGCCAGCTCCCGCAGGACCGGGTGCTTCGGATCGGTGGCCACGCCCTCGATGACGAGCTGATGCCGCGCGACGCCCAGGGACACAGTGGCGCGGTCCTCGAGGAGCCGCGCCACACGACGCGTCACGGCGGCGGCAGCCGGCTCCAGGGACGGATGGCCCTGGGGATACATCGCGTGCTTGTGCAACGCGATCGAGAGCTCGACCAGGAAATCGGCGAGGGCGCGCGATAGCGTGGCGCGCTCGGGCGAGGGGGCAGGCATTACGCAAAGAAGATAGTAGGGACGGCAACAGCTAGACGCACAAAAGGCTAGACGCACAGACGCACGGGGGGAATAGGAAAGAGGGAGCAGAGACTCCTGCCCCCTCCCACCTGTTCACCGCTGTGCGTCTGCGCGTCTGTCGGTCTAGTTCTTAGTACATCCCACCCATGCCGCCGCCACCCGGCATCGGCGGCGCCTTCTCCTTCTCCTTCTTCTCGACCACGACGGCCTCAGTCGTAAGCAGCAAGCCGGCGATCGACGCGGCGTTCTGAAGGGCCGTGCGCGTAACCTTGGTCGGGTCGATCACGCCAGCCAGCACGAGGTCCTCGTACTCGTCGGTCTGGGCGTTGTAGCCGAAGTTCAGCTTGCCCGCTTCCTTGACCTTCCCCACCACGATCGACGCTTCCGCCCCGGCGTTCTGCGCGATCATCCGAATCGGCTCTTCGAGCGAGCGCCGGACGATCTCGACGCCGATCTTCTCGTCCTCCTCTGCTGACTTCACCTTCTCGAGCGTGCGCTGGGAGTACAACAGCGCCACGCCGCCGCCCGGCACGATGCCCTCCTCGACCGCCGCGCGCGTCGCATGCAGGGCATCCTCCACGCGCGCCTTCTTCTCCTTCATTTCGGTCTCGGTCGCTGCGCCCACGTTGATCACCGCGACGCCGCCTGCGAGCTTCGCGAGCCGCTCCTGCAGCTTCTCCTTGTCGTAATCCGACGTGGACTTCTCGATCGCGGCCTTGATCTGGGCGATGCGGCCCTGGATGTCGGCGTGCTTACCCTTGCCGCCGATGATCGTCGTGTTGTCCTTATCCACCACGATCCGCTTGGCCTGGCCCAGATCGCCGAGAACGGCATTCTCGAGCTTGAAGCCAAGCTCCTCCGAGATGACCTTGGCGGAGGTGAGGACCGCGATATCGGTAAGCATTTCCTTGCGCCGGTCCCCGAAGCCGGGGGCCTTCACCGCGCAAACCTTGAGGGTGCCGCGCAGCTTGTTGACCACGAGCGTCGCCAGCGCTTCGCCCTCCACGTCCTCGGCGATGATGAGCAGAGGCTTGCCCGCCTGCGCCACCTTCTCGAGCACGGGGAGCAGATCTTTCATGGCGGAGATCTTCTTGTCGTGCACAAGCACATACGCGTCCTCGAGCACCGCCTCCATCTTCTCCGGATCCGTGATGAAGTACGGCGAGAGGTAGCCGCGGTCGAATTGCATCCCGTCCACGGTCTCGAGCGTGGTCTCGAGGCCCTTCGCTTCCTCGACCGTGATCACGCCGTCCTTGCCCACCTTGTCCATGGCGTCGGCGATCTTGTCCCCTATCTCCTTGTCGCCGTTGGCCGAGATGGCCCCGACTTGGGCGATCTCCTTTCGCCCCTTGGTGGGCACGGAAATCTTCTTCAGCTCCTCCACCACGGCCTCGACCGCCTTGTCGATGCCGCGCTTGAGCGACATCGGGTTAACGCCCGCGGTGACCGACTTCAGGCCTTCGCGGAAGATCGCCTGGGCGAGCACCGTCGCCGTCGTGGTCCCATCGCCGGCGAGATCCGAGGTCTTCGTGGCGACCTCCTTCACCATCTGGGCGCCCATGTTCTCGATCTCGTCCTCGAGCTCGATTTCCTTGGCGACCGTGACGCCGTCCTTCGTGACCGTCGGATTGCCGAATTTCTTGTCGATGACGACGTTCCGCCCCTTCGGGCCGAGCGTCACCTTCACCGCCTCGGCCAGCTGGTCCACACCTCGCTTCAGGCGGGCCCGGGCCTCTACATTGAACTCCAGATGCTTCGCAGCCATGTCCGTTTCCTCCTAGAAGAACCTCAGCCGAGCTTGGCGATGACGTCGGATTCCTTGATGAGGATGATCTCTTCACCCTCGAGCTCCACCTGCGTGCCGCTGTACTTCCCGTACACCACGCGGTCCCCCACCTTCAGCTCCATCGGGACCGCCTCCCCCTTCTCCCGGCGTCCGGGACCCACGGCGATCACCTCGCCCTGGATCGGCTTCTCCTTGGCCGTGTCGGGGATGTAGAGACCGCCCTTCATGGTCTCCGTCTCCTCCATCGGCCGGATAGCCACGCGATCCGCGAGCGGGAAGATCTTCAGCTTCGTCTTCGCAGCCGTTGCGGTTGCCATTGGTGTTCGACCTCCACCTCTGTGCCTGGTCATAAGTGATTGTGGGACAATACTGTTAGCACTCTACAGTGACGAGTGCTAACAAGCTGGGGGGGAATCTCTCCTGGCGCGGCGCGTGTGTCAAGGGGGCGATACGAGGCGCCGCAGCGCGGGCGACGCGGCGAGGGAGTCGACGATAGTCCTGGCGCGATCCTGCTCCGTGGCCCCCAAGGAATCGACCGGTGCCGAGACGCCCGCCACGATTTCGCCCGTCCGCGTGTCGGCGAGCCGCACGTGCAACCAGGTCACGGCGGGGGGGTCGAGCTCGCGAAACACAAACGCGAACAAATAGGCGGTTGGCCCGCTGCCGCCGCGCACGCGGTCGCGCACGCTGAACCCGCGATGGTGGAGGCCCTGGGCCAGAGCACGGCCCAGCGAGTCCTGCCGCGTGATGAGGATCTCGTAGCCTCGGAGGCTGGAGGGCGCCTCGTAGCGCGTGGCAGGGGCGCATGCGAGGAGAACCGCGTTGCCAAGGAGAGCGATGCCGAGCCTCACGGTATCACCCTCCGCGCCCCGACCCACCGAGCCAGCCAGTACGCGCCCTCGGCGTCCTGCGGATCGAGGCGCGACAGTTTCACGCCCCGGCTCGAGCTGTGAATGAACGTGAGCTCACCCACGTACATCCCCACGTGCGTGACGCCCGCCCCGGGTCGTGCAGAAAACAAGAGGATGTCACCCGGCCTGAGAGCGTCCATCACCGGCGTTACCTCCGCGCCCGCCTTCGATTGATCACGGCTCATGCGGGGCAGCCGGATACCGTGTCGACCGTAGGCGTACTGGATCAGCCCGGAGCAATCGAAACCGTTGTCCGCCGTGCCGCCCCAGACATAGGGCGTGCCGATCGACTCGAGGGCGGTCTGAACCACGTCGGCGGCGTTACCGGTGATCACGGCTGGTGGCTGAGGGGGCGGCAGCTCAGGGGGCGCCCAGGTCCCGCCGGCCCCGCCCCCACCCCCCCCGCCCCGCCGCACGCCTGCCAACCCCATCGAGACCCCGATGCTCAAGCTTACGCCCTTGTGGGCGTCGTTGCGCGGGTTCCAGAAGCCACGCGGCCCGCGATCCTCGAGCCGATAGCGCACCTCGGACCCGACGCCGAACCAGCTCAACGGTCGCCACTCGATCCCGCCACCGATGCTCCATTGCGCCGCCAGCTCCTGCGTGGACGTGTCGGTTGAGAGCCCGAGAGCCAGGCCAGCGAGCGCATACGGTCCGAGCGTCGCGTGGCCGCGCCACGCCTGCAGCTCATAGCCAAGCCCGTAAAAGGCGCGGCGCCGACCGAGGGAGTCGTTCACGAGCACGGACACGCCGAAGCCGTGGGTGAACACACCGCCCGAGCCCGCACTGGTGCGGAACTCATAGACGTCGGCGCGATTGCCGTTGTACCACCGCCCGAGATGGAGCTCCCACCCGCGCCCCCCTCCACCGCCCTGCGCGGCCAGCGTCGCGGGCAGAAGGAAGAGCGGCACGAGCCGCCAACGTTCAGTCGGCGGCAGCAATGGCGCGCTGCTCTTCCGACGCGCGGGGCGCCATGAGATGAGATAGGAGATGCGGCACCCGGCGCATGAACCGGACCCAGATGGCGAGCGCGACGAACCCGCAGACCGTCGCCGCCGCGCCCGCCACGACGAGCATGGTGAGGGGACGAGCGAACCGTGTGGCGACGATCGCGCCGGCCCACAATCCCACGTACGACGCGGACCAAGTCAGGACGGGCGTGAGCAGCCAGCCGACCACGACCAACAGGTGGGCGAGCCACCGGGGCACGTCGCCCTCCGCCTGTTAGCCCTTGCGGGCGAGGGCGAGCACGGCGAACGCCGTGAGCACGACGGTGAAGGCACCGCCGGTGGCGACGGGGAGAGCGAAGCCGAGGGCCAGGCGCGCCACCACCGCTCCGATCACGGTCGCGACGCCCACGGGGAGCGCCCGACGCGCCAGGGTCGTTTCCCCCCGCGCGGCCGCGCGGGCCGTGACGATGCCCCCCATCCAGGCGAGGAATGTCCCGAGCATCCACCAGATCGGCAGATACCACCACGTGCTTCCACCGCCGATCGCGTCCCACGTCCACGGGTACGCCTTGAAAGGCCGGAACACGACGATATCGATCGCGCTGAACACGATCGTGCCGACCAACCCGATCGCAGCCGCTCCCGCGACGCCCTCCGTGCCCCGCGCGAGCGTCCTCGAAGCCGGAAGAAAGGCGACCATCAGGCCGGCGGCCAGTACGATGAGGGCCTCGACGGCGCCGCGCAGCCCACCGGCGTCCGGCACTAGTCGCGACGCGGCCAGGAAGAACACCACTGCCACGGCGGTGACGAGGCCGATCCCGGCGCCGCCGAGCGTGACCGTCCGGAAGTCGGACCGATCGGAGGGGAGGGGTGCCGCGGGAGCGGACATGCGTCGTTTCTCCTCGGTTATTGGCTGAACGTCGCGAAATCTATGCGCAGGGTCTCACCGGGCAAACACCAAGAGCACGGTCAGATCGGTCAGCCCCCAGGCCGTGAGAGCATGGTACATGCGCCGCTGGTGACCGGCCGAGGGCAGCGCGTCCCGCCGTTGATACCAGGGCACGAGCACCGCGAGCCACGCCGCGAGCGGCGCGAGGAGCAGCCAAGCCGGCGCACGAAGAACAACTGCTGCCCAACCGAACAGCGCGAAGGCGAGCAACGTGCACCCAATAGCGACGCCGAGGCTGGCCCTGAGCCCCAACAGTAGGGCCAACGTGCGGTCGCCGCGGAGGCGGTCCTCTTCCAACTGATACAGCTGAGTGAGGGGATAGAGCCCCGCGAACAAGGGACAAAAGGCGAGGAGCACGAGCGCGTGGCCCGGATCGAGGGGACGGCCGGTCGCGGCCCAGGCGGCAAAGGGCGTGAGCGTCCCGAACCCCCACATGTTGATCAGCCAATCGACGCCCGCCACGGCTTTGAAGCGAAACGGGGGAACGGAATACAGGATTGAGAGGACGAAGCAAATCGCGTACGCGAGCCGGAACGCCGGAGGAAGGGCGAACGCCAGCACCTGGCCACCCGTGAGCAGCGCGACGCTGAACGCGAGGAGGTGCTTCGGCAACGGCGGCGGCGCGATCAGGTATCCGATGTCGCCCGTGTCCTTGTCGAACACGGAGTTGATCGCGAGCGTCCCGCCGTTGAGGCAAATCACCCAGACGACAAGCGCGAAGAGGGCCTGCGGCAACCACGCACCCCGCGCCACGCCGCCGAACCCGACGGCGAGCACGTAGCCGAGCATCGTGTGCCCAGCCATGATCGGCCATTCGGCCGGGCGCATGTGCAAGACGTAGGAGAACAGGTCGCCCGGCAGCAGGCGATAGCCCCACTGGCGCCACGGATTCAACGCCCGCGGATCGACTACCACTTCAGACCGAGCGCCGTGGCGGCGATGCGGAGACCCGTCAAGGTCAGGTCGGGATGGACCGATTCGATCTCGCGGACGAGGGGCGCCACCAGGCCCGCCAGACCGCCGGTCGCGATTACCTGGGGAGCGACGCCGTTCGGCCATTCGGCCTTTATCCGTCGCACGATGCCGTCCACCGCGTCGGCGGTTCCGAGCAGGACACCGGAGCGGATCGCTTCGTCCGTCCGGCGCCCGATGGTCCGGGCGGGGGGCATCAGGTCGGTCGCGGGAAGCTTGGCGGTACCCCGAATGAGGGCGTCCGAGGCGGTCCGGATCCCCGGCATGATGACGCCACCGAGAAAGTGGCCGTCGGCCGTGATGCAATCGAACGTGGTCGCGGTGCCGAAATCCACGACGATCGTGTCCCGCCGGAAGAGCTGCGCGGCCGCGAGCGTGTTGAGAATACGGTCGGCGCCGACCTGCATCGGCTCTTCCACGTCGAGCGTGATCGGAAGCCGGGAGCGTCCGTCCACCACGACGGGGCGCACGGTGGTCGCCCGCTCCACCGCCTCACACAGCCCCTGCGTGACAGGCGGGACCACCGACGCGACGACGGCCGCCCGAACCTCCTGCGTGGATCGCCCCTCCTGCGCGAGGTACGACGTAAGTGTGGCTGCCCACTCGTCCGGCGTGCGGGACGGCGTCGTCGTGAGGCGCCAGTGAGCCTCGAGGCTGTCCCCCCGGAACAGCCCGACCTTCGTTTCAGTGTTGTTGATGTTGATAGCGAGGAGCATGCGAGGCGTAAGTATAGAAGCTTTAACGAGCTATCGCCACGCTTGACACACCGTCGGCCATGTCGAATCCTTGGGCGCCTTCGATCGATGAGAGACCGATGGCCATTTCCACCCCGGCGCTCACCGCGGTCATCACCGTCGCCGTCCTCTCCTGGCTGCTGCGGCTGGCGCGCCGACCTGTCCCAGCCCTTCCCGACGGCTCAATCCAGTTGCGCTACGGGCGCTGGATGATCGTGCTCGGCGCAGTGGCCGGCGTGGTCATGCCGCTCGGTTTGGTCGTAGTCGCCCTGACGGCGGGATTCCGGGACCCGCAGGACCCGTATTACTTCGGTGGGATGGTCGCGTTTTTCCTGCTGGCCGGGGCGTGGGCGCTTCGTGAAGGGACGACGCGCCGGCTGATCGTGTCCGACCGCGCGCTCGTCTCTCGCACGCCGTGGAGCTCGCGACCGACCAAGCTCGCCTGGGGCGACATCGCCCAGATCAAGTTCTCGCCTGGCTCGGGTCTCGTGTTTGTGAGCCGATCCGGTGACAAGATCCGGGTCAGCGCCATGATGAGCGGCCTCGATCAGCTCATCGCCGCTGCGCGGCGTTATGCGCCAGCCGACGCCTCACGCGACGGACTCGCCAAGCTGGAGCAACGGCGGGCGCGAGGGGCGTTCTAAAGAGAAGGTTATGGAGGTTGAGGAGGTTGGGGCAGGTTGGGGGAGGTTGCCTCCCAAACCTCCCGACACCTCCCAACCTGTTTTCTCAAGCTAGCTCCACGTGCCCCTCGCGAAGCGCGATCGTTCCGGCTCCCAGATCGACCAGTAGCGCACCGTCAGGCCGGAGCCCCTGTGCCCGACCTGCAGCCGGTGCGCGCAGTTGGCGCCCGCGCAGCCAGTCGCGCGCCGCGAACCCAGCGCATTCGCGCTCGCTGAGCGCCGATGCGCCGGACGTGAGGCCCGCGAGCGCGGGGACCAGCCGATCCAGGACGTCGAGCCGCCGCACCTCGGGGAGCCATTCCCAGAGCGCGACGGCGCGGCGCGCGAGCTCGCGAGGAATCGGATTGCACACGTTGACGCCCACACCGAGGCCGAGCCACTGCAGTGCTTCCCCGTGCCAGCGGCCTTCACATAGGATGCCCGCGAGCTTGCGCTCGCCGAGGAGCACATCGTTCGGCCACTTGAGACGGGTCTCAGCCCGGCCGAGTAGGCCGTCCACCGCTTCGGCCACCGCGAGCCCTACCCGCACGGATAGCACGCCGACCTCGGCCGGCGATGGACGGAGGAGGAGACCGAGCCAGACGCCGCCCGGAGGCGAGTGCCAGGTGCGACCCTCGCGGCCACGGCCCGCCGTCTGCTCCTCCGCGATCACAACGCTCCCAGCCGGCGCCCCCTGCGCCCCCAGCTCGTGAACGGCGTTGAGAGCGGAATCGAGCGTCGAGTACACACCGCATTGTGGCACCCCCCAGCGCAGCGCCAGCCCGGCCGCCGGTATTCCGTCGAAGGTCACCCGCGCCACAGGGCGTAGACAATCGTCAGCACGCCGACGACCCAGTTGTAAGGTGCGAACGCGTAGAAACGTCCACGCTGGAGCAGTGCCACGAGAAACCGGATCGACCAGATGCCGCTCGCGAACGCCACCACGGAGCTGACCGCCAGCGGCACCGCGCCGACGAGCGCCACGTTCACGGCCATGTGACGCCCCTCGACCAGGGCCGCGCCGGCGATCACCGGGATCGCGAGCAGAAAACTGAATTCCGCGGCCGCCGCCGGCCCGAGCTGGGCCCATAATGCCGCGCAAACGGTCGATCCCGAGCGCGACACGCCGCGAAACACCGCCGCCAGGGCCTGCGCGAAGCCGATCCCCACCGCGGCCCCGAGTGTGGGCTGCGTGCGGCCCCCGGCGAGCCGCCGTGTCGACCAGTTCATGAACCCGGTCACCAGGAACCCCGCACCTACCAGGACGAGCGATGCTGCGGCCTCGACCTGCCGATGGAAGATCACGCCGATCACGCCGGCCGGCAGCGTCGCGAGCACCAGGAGCCCAGCGATGCGAAGGTCATCCGGACGTCGCGCCACCACGCCCAGGATGATCGACCACAGCCTGCCTCCGTACACGACCAGCACGGAGCCCAGCGTCGCCACGTGGAGGGCCACCTCCACGAACACCCCCGGCGTGTGCACGCCGGTCACCACCTCCAGCACGCGCAGGTGGCCCGAGCTCGATACCGGCAGGAATTCCGTGAGGCCTTGGACCAGCCCCAGGACGAGGCCCTGCCAGAGCGTCACGCGACCCGTCCGGCCACCAGCGCCACGATGCCGAGCAGCATTGCGCCCTTCAGCCATCGGCTGTTGCCCGCCGTTCGACCGGTGAACAACCGGCTCGCGACCGCCAGCACGACGAGCTGCGCAAAGAGGGCAATCACGAAGTAGGCGCCGCCGTAGTGGGACGCGGCGGGCAAGGCCAGGGACACCGGCACGAAGGCCGCTGCGAGAATGCCTGCGACTAGCGCCGCGCGCCGCGCGCCGAAAACGATCGGGAGCGTGTGGCGGCCGAGCGCCCGGTCGCCCGCCTCATCGTCCAGGTCCTTCACGATCTCGCGCACGAGGTGGATCCACGCGGCGAGCGTCCAGGGCACGATGCCCGCCTTGGGGCGATCAACGGCGATCGCCCCATACATGAGAGGCAGGCCAGCCACGAGCGCGACCGCCACGTTCCCCGGCAGCCCTCGTCGCTTCAGCAACGGCGAGTAAGCGACCATCACTGCGCAGGCCGCCGCGCCCACGAGTACTGCCGTCCCATTCACGAACGCGGCGGCGGTCAACCCGACGAACATCCCGCCGGCGACGCAGAGGTCGGCGGTGCCGCGCGCCAATCGACCCGCGGCCAGCGGACGCTGGTCGGGCCGGTTGACGCGGTCCGCCGCGCGATCCCAGATGTCATTGAGTGCGTTGCCCCCCGCCCCGAACCCGATCGCGGCCAGTGCCGCCAGCGCTAAGACGTTTGGGGTCGTGATCGCTCCCAGCGCGATCCATCCCCCCGCCAGCACGCCGGCGGCCGCCACCGCCAGATTCTGGACACGAACGAGACGCAGGACGTCCATCACGAGAGGACGTCTTCGTACATTCGCTCGTAGCGCGGCACGATGCGCTCGGCCGCGAATTCGAGCGCTCGCCGCGCGGCCGCTCGGCGCAGACGCGTGTGGAGCGCTGTATCGCTCAGGATGTCGATCGCGCCCGCGGTCATGGCGGCGAGGTCCCCGCTCGGCGTGAGGAATCCGGTCTCGCGGTCTACGACGACTTCGGGCAGGCCGCCGACAGCGCTCGCCACCACCGGCACGGCGCATGCCATCGCTTCGAGGGCGGCGAGCCCGAACGACTCCGTCCGCGACGGCAGCAGGAACAGGTCGCTGCACCGCAGGATGTCGCCCACGTTGTCCACCTTGCCGAGGAATCGCACATCACGGCGGAGCTTGAGGCGATCGACCTCCTGCTCCGCGACGTCGCGGTCCGGCCCGTCCCCCACCAGCACCAGCGTCGCCGGCATCTCCCGGCGCACCCCGTCGAAGACGCGGACCACGTCAGTCAAGCGCTTCACGGGCCGAAAGTTCGAGACGTGCACGAGCACCTTGTGGTCCGACGGCGCGAGCGAAGGGCGGCACGTCCCGTCGGTCGGGGGATGATACTCTGCCGTCGAAATGAAGTTGGGAATCACCGCCACGTCGCAGCCCGCACACCCGAAGGCTCGATAAGTCTCTGTCCGGAGGAATTCCGATACCGCCGTCACGCGGTCCGACCGCTCGATCGAGAACTTGGTGAGGGTAAAGTACGATGGGTCCTGCCCGACGAGCGTGATGTCGGTGCCGTGCAGCGTCGTGACGATCTTCAGATCGCGCTCCTCCGCGAGCATCTGCTTGGCGAGCCAGGCGGTGGTGGCGTGCGGAATGGCGTAGTGCACGTGCATGAGATCGAGGTTCTCGCGCATCGCCACCTCGTGCTGTTTCACCGCCAGGGCGAGCGCATACGGCGACGACTGCTCGAACAACGGGTACTCGGTTTGGGTGACCTCGTGGAACGTGACGCGCTCGACATAGCCGCGGAGTCGGAACGGGCTGGCGTAGGAGATGAAATGCACCTCGTGGCCACGCCGCGCGAGCTCGAGGCCCAGCTCGGTGGCGACCGCGCCGGAGCCACCGTACGTGGGATAGCACGTGATCCCGATCCGCATGTTCAGCTCCGAATGCTCGAAAGCGGCGAGCGGGCGGCTGTGCGCTCCCGCCAGCGAGCGACGATCTGATCCGCCAGGTCCCGCGGCGCCCCACTGGCGTCGAGCGTCCAGACGTCAACGGCCCCGTTCCCCGCTCCCCGCTCCCGCCTTAATTGATGTCGAAGCCACGTCTCCTGGCGCTTGGCATAGCGTCGCGTCGCGCTGCAAATCGCCTCGCGCAGCCCGCTCTCCGGCAACCGTCCCTCGAGCATGGCGACCACCTCCCGGTATCCCACGCCGTCGAGTCCGGGCCCCGACCGGGGAGCGCCGGCCGCGAGGACTCGGCGCACCTCGTCCACCAGGCCCGCGGCGAGCATAGCATCCACGCGCTCCGCGATGCGCCGCCGGAGCGCGGCCCGTGGCAACGTGAGATGAATGTACCATGGCTGCATCGCGCCGGTCGCCCGCGCATGTTCCTGCCACCAAGTGAGCCCGCGCCCTGTCAGAAGCGCGACCTCTACCGCCCGCGCGGCCCGTTGCCTTCCCCCGCCGCCGAAACGCCGGTCAAGCCGCGCCGCCCAGTGCGCGAGCTGTATCGCGGGCACTCGCTCCGTCCACGCGCGCAGCCGCGCGCGACGGGCAGCGTCGAGCGCCGGCTGATGAAACAGTCCCTCCGCGAGAGCCCGGACGTACAGGCCCGTACCGCCCACCACGACAGGCTGCCTGCCCGCGCCGCGGATCCGCTGCAGCCACTCCGCCGCCTCCCGGGCGAAGCGGCCGGCGCTGTAGCGCTCTCCGGGGGCGATCAGATCCACGCCCAGCGTCGGCACGCGCTCCAGCAGCTTGGAATCCGGCTTGGCCGTTCCGATGTCGAGGTCGCGATAGACCTGCCGGGCGTCGGCGGAGATGATCGTCACCGGCTCGCGCTCGGCCCACGCCACCGCGACCGCCGTCTTCCCAACGGCGGTTGGGCCGACCAACACGGGCACGAGCGGGCGAGCCTCACGCTCGCCCAAACCGTCGCTCCAGCTCATCCTTGGGAAGTTGCACGATCGTGGGTCGCCCGTGTACGTCGTGCGCCGGCAACGTGGCGGCGAGCAATCGCAGGACCAGCTCGCGCATTTCGTCCGGGTCGAGCCGCTGGCCCGCCTTGACGGCGGCGCGGCACGCGTACGTGGCGGCGAAGCGCTCCAGCCGGTTCGCCCACCCGCCGAACCGCCCACCCGCGAGATCGGCCACGAGCTCCCCGAGACAGCGCGCTGCGTCGAAGCGCGGATGGGGATTCGGCGCGGTATGGACCACGACGGCTCGTCCGGAGAAGGGCTCGACCTCGTACCCCACGCGACGCAAGAGCTCGCGGTGCCCATCCACGGCGTCGAGCTCGGGGGGCGTGAGCTCAAGGGTCAGCGGCAGGAGAAGTCGCTGCGCCGGCGCGCCATCGCCCGTGAGCTGCCGCATCGCGCCCTCGTACAACACCCGCTCGTGCGCGGAGTGTTGATCGATGATGGCCACGCCGGAGTCGGTCTGAAACAGGATATAGGTGTCGAACACCTGAAGGAGAGGCGTCAGGGGTCGGGTGTCAGGGGTCGAGGGTCGTCCGGGGAAGATCTCGAGCGTCGAGCCGGACCCGAACCCCGACACCTGGAACCCGACACCCGCGATGTCACCGCTAGTACCGAGGGGTGCAGCGGCCGCAAGCGGCGCCAGCGCTCGCCGCACGGCCTCCTCCACCACTTTCTCCACGAAGAACTTGTCGCGGAAGCGCACCTCGAGCTTGGACGGGTGGACGTTCACATCGACGGCATCGCCGGGGAGGTCCAGGAACAGTACCAGCGAAGGCCGGTCGCCCGGCGCAATGGTAGAGCGGTAGCCGGCCTCCGCGGCCCGCAGGATGAACGGATCGCGAATCGGGCGGCCGCGGACGAATACGTAGCCCTTGCGCCCCGCCGGCTTGGCCTGCGCCGGGCGTTGGACGAAGCCCCGAACCTCGAGCGGCCCCTCGCGGTGTGCCACGGACATCAGGGTGTCCGCGAGCTCACGGCCCCAGAGGGCGTGCACCCGGTCGATTGGCGCGCTCGCCGGGCGCACATCGACCAACGGACGATCGTCGCTCGTGAGCGTGAATGCGACATCCGGCCGCGTCAGGGCCAGCACGGTGAGCGCCTCGACCACGGCGCGGGTCTCCGTCGCGTGCGCACGCAGGAACTTGCGGCGCGCGGGCGTATTAAAGAACAGGCCCCGCACGGTGACGGTCGTGCCCCGCTGGCGGACCACGTCGTCCGTCTGGTCGCGTTTGCCGCCACTGGTCCGAACGCGGGTGCCCGTGCGGCCATCGGGCGACGTTTCGAGCTCGAACCGGGACACGGAGGCGATGGCAGGCAACGCTTCGCCCCGGAATCCGAAGGTCCTCACACCGATCAGGTCCGCGGCGTCGCGGATCTTGCTCGTGGCGTGGCGGGACAAGGCCAACTCCGCGTCCGGCCGGCTCATTCCCGATCCGTCATCGCTCACGCGAATCAGGCTCTTCCCGCCGTCCTCGATCTCCACGCGGACCGCCCGCGCTCCCGCGTCGAGCGCGTTCTCGACCAGCTCCTTTACCACCGATGCGGGCCGCTCGACCACCTCACCGGCGGCGATCTGGTCCGCGACCTGGGGCGCCAAGATAGCGACGGGCGCCGTCACAGCGGAGCGACTTCGGTGCTCAATACCCAGCCGCGGATTCCGTCGGCCCGGCGCACCTCCAGCCACGGGCCATACCGCCGCTCGATCAGGAGAGCCGCACCGGCCTCGACGGTCGACGCCGCGCTTGCGTTCCCGTATGGCGCGGCGCGCACGGGCGTCGCGGGATTCAAGGCGATGGCGAGCGGGCGCGCCCGCCGCAGCCCTTCCCGGACGGAGAGCGCCGTCGCCACCGCAGTGAGCACCGCCAGCCCGAGGACAACGGTGCGCCGGCGTCGGGTTCCCGCCGCGAGCCAGGCGGCGGTCCAGAGCAGCACCGCCACCAACGCCCACTCTCCGGGCGTCGCCAGTCCCGGCGCGAGCAGCACTTCGCTCGGCGCGTCGGGCGATGCGAGCAAGTCTCGCGTGCGCCGAATCAGCGGGTCGCGAGGCGCGAGCCGGAGCGCGTGGGTCCACGCGGCGGTCGCCTTTCCGTCCGCCCCGGCGCGGTAGAGGGTCGCGCCCAGGTTGTACCAGTGCGCGGCGACGCGTGGTTCGGCCGCCGCACGCGCGGCGAACGAATCCGCTGCCGCTCGCAACGCTCCGGCCTGATAGAGCGCCTCCGCGCTCGGCGACTGTGCCACCGCCGGCCGTCCGAGCATGACGAGCGCTACCAGGGCTACCGCAGATCCCACCCGCCGCCGCGTCCTGCCTGGCTCCGCCCCGAGCACGTGCAGGACCTGTTCGAGCTCGACGGCGAGCTCCGCCGCATCGCCGAGGCCGCGGGGGCCGTAGCGCGACGCGCGGAGACGATCGCGCAGTCGCATCACGTGGCCCGCGACGGCGCTGTCCTGGCCGGTGGCCCGGAGTGCGCGGGCCAGCCCATCACCATCCCGGGCCCTGGGATCCGGCACCTGGCTCGCGAGCACCGCGTGAAACTCGCGCTCCAGCTGACCCAATCGCGTGAGCCGGGCCGGCGCCGGCGCCTCGCCGGCCAACGGCTCACGGTTCTCGCGGCGGCGCCACAGCCATGCCAGGACCGGCGGACCGACCAGTAACGCGAGCCATCCCCAGGGTACGAGGCCGTTCGCCAGCGCTTCCGTCCACGTCGCAGCGTCGCTGTTCGCGAGCGGGGGCAGCGCCCGCGCAGCGCGCTGCTCCACCCCGAGCGCCACCGCGAGCGTACGGGGGGCGAGGGTAGCGACCCGGTAGTCCCCCGCCGCGAGGTCGTAGTAGGGATAGCGCACCTCGGGCAGGACAAACGATCCGGCCGAGTCGGGCATCACGAGGTAATGAAAGATCTTGGTACCGGCGATGCGCCCGTCGCGCGGCTCGAGCCGCATGCCTGTTTCCCCGGCGTATGCCCGGAAGGCCGACGGCCATCGAACCACGGGCTCGGGCCAGAGCGCGACGTTGCCAGTGCCCGAGACCGCGGCGGTCATCGCGATCGGCTCGCCGACGCGCCCGCTCGTGGGGTCCATCCCCAGGTCCACTGCGAGTCCTTGGGCAGCCACTCGCTGATCATCGGTCCGCCCACCGCGCGCGGGCAATGACAGGACCGTCACCGGCACGGTATCGCTCCGCAGCGAGTAGCGGTCCTCACGACTGAAAAAGGAGAAGGTGGCCGGCACCGCATATTCAACGAGCGCCGGCGGAATCACGATGCGGCCCGGCGCCAGAGGAAACACCGCCTGGTGGGCGACGAACACATCCATCCAGCGCCCCCGCACGAGCCGTGACAGCGCGACTTCGCTCGGCGCCGCGCCCGGATACGACCACACCCCTTCCGGCGTCTGGAGCGTGAGGATCGGCGCCTGGCGTAGGCGAACGCGGAGCTCGCGCGGGAACCACGCCGCCGCGACGACGTCGAGCTGCTGCCCCACCAGCACCGAATCACCGGGCAGGATCACGCTCAGGGCCACGCGGTCGTTGCGCGCGGGTTCGGCGGCGGCTTCGACCAGCCGCCGCGCGCTGGGTGAGAACGCCGTTCCGAGCACTGCGGCCGCGCTGTCCACCGTTACGGTGACGGCATCGGTCGCCACTTCACGGTTGCCCTGGTGCACGCGCACCGGCCCGATCACGAGCGTGCCTGGCCGCCCGGCCCGAAGTTGCAGCTCCCGCGTCGTGGTGCGCACCGGCCCACCGACGCCCTCGATGGTGACTTCGCTGACCTCTCGCGAGCCGACAATCGTGAACCCGGTCAGGCCCGGAAGGACCACACCGATCGGATCGGCGGATCGAGTGCGCGCGCGGATCGTCAGGGTCAGGTCCTCCCCCGCGGCGACGTGCGTGCGGTCGACGCGCGCCGTCACATCGGGCGGCGGCACGGCTTGCAACACGACGAGCATCCAGAGGCCGAGCGTCACCAGTCCTTCACTCCGGGCTCGACGGCGTGCCGCGTTTGACCGGTCCGGTCGCGCCGTGTCTTCAGCTCCTGCTGGCCGATGGAGCGGAGCACCTGCTCGGCTTGTGCCTCGCTCAACGCCGTCTGAGCGCCACCCCCACCGCGGCTGCCGGCGGCCCCGCTCGAGCCCGAGGGACCACTGCTCCCGCCTCCGCCGGACGGCCGGTTGGATTGGCTGCTGCTGCCTCCTCCCCGGCGCCGCACCGCGAGCTCGAGGTTCCACTTCGCCGCGGCGTCGCGCGGTCTAAGGAGCAACGCCTCGCGATACGCTCGCTCCGCGTCACCGAGGTGGCCGTCGCGCCCCGCGCTGTCGGCAGCCGCCTGGCGCAGAGCCAACAGCCCGAGGTTATAGAGCGCGCGGAAGCGGAGATCGGGATCGAGTGACGCGGCGGCGTGGGCGAGACTCGCCTGCGCGGTCTCGGCGTCCGAGTCGGCCATGGCCGCGGTACCCGCGTTGTACCAGGCCGCGTCGTCCTTGCGATGCTCGGCGAGCTCCGCGCCGTAGGCGGCGCGCGCGTGCCTGACGTCGTGCCGGTCCCACGCCTTCTCGGCGGCGCTGCGCGGGTGTTGCGAAGGTTGCTGCGCCGCCGCCGGCGGGGCCATGAGGCACGCCACAACCACGCTCAAGAGCGCAGCGGTGCGGCGCGACGCGGCCTGGACCACCAGCACCATCACGGCGAACATGAGGAGGAGCCATGCCCGCGGCCGGCCCCGCTCAGCACGGGTCTCAGTCGCGCGGGCCCGCCGGTAGGAGGCCACAAGATCGCGGACCGCACCCGCCTGGTCCGGCAGGTCCGCCGCGACGAGCGTACCCTGCGCCGCATCGGCCGCGGCACCGAGCACGTCGTCACGCCGAGTAGTCTCGATCACGGTGCCGTCGGCATCCTTCTGGTATCCGAGCAGCGCTCCGCGATCGTCCCGCACGGGGATGCGAGTCGGCGTGCGCCCGCCCTCGGCCACGAGGATCAGACGCACGCCCGTCGCCTGAAGGCGCTGGGCCGCCGCGACGATCCCCGGCAGCGTGTCGTGTGCCTCGCCATCGGTGAACACCACGAGCACGCGATCGGCCAGCTCCGAGCTGGCCCGCAGCAGCTCGCCTCCTTGGCGCAGCGCCCCGGCCATGCCCGTGCCGCCTTCCGACGCGACGTCGGGATCCAGCGCATCCAGGTAGAGGGTGAGGGCGGAGCCGTCGATGGAGAGGGGCGAGAGGATGTAGCTCGAGCCCGCGAATGCGATGAGCCCGAGCCGATCGCCGTCGAGGTCCTGAACCAGTCGCCGCGCCTCACGCAGGGCCCGGCGCAGCCGATTGGGACTGGCGTCCTCGGCGAGCATGGAGCGGGAGATGTCGATGGCCATCACGAGGGAGAGACCGCGCGTTTCCGCCACGATCTGCTCTTCGCCCCAGCGTGGGCCCGCGAGCGCCACGACCCCGAGGAAGGCCGCAACCGAGAGGGCCGTAGGGCCGAGCCGACCAGCGCCCAACGCGCGCCGCACGGTCTCCTCCGACCAGAGCGCGGCCCGACGGATCCGGACGCGACGCGCCCAGGCCGCGGCAAACCAGACGGCGCCGCCGATGAGGGGAGCGAGCGCGAGCACCACGGGAGCGTCGAAGCTCATCACGGCACTCGCACCGCGAAGGTCCCCGCGAGGACGATTTCGAGCGCCAAAGCCACGAGCCCCACCGCAAGGGGCACGCGGTACGCTTCGTCGAATCGTCGGTACACCACCTGCTCCACCTCCGATTTCTCGAGGCGGTTGATCTCCTGGAAGATGTGTCGGAGCGACTCCGAGTCCGTCGCTCGGAAGTAGCGCCCTCCCGTCATTGAGGCGATCTCGGTCATCAGGGGTTCGTCGATCTCGACCTGCATCATCTCATAGCGCAGCCCGTCGGCACCCTGCCCAGTCGGCACGGGCGCCTCCCCGCGCTTGCCCACGCCGATGACGTAGATCTTGATACCGAACGCGGCCGCCGCCTGGGCCGCCGTTCGCGGATCCACCGTGCCGCGGTTGTTTACGCCGTCGGTCAAGAGCACGATCACCTTGCTCTTCCCCGGAGAGCGGCGCAGGCGGCTGGCTGCGGTCCCGATCCCGGTTCCGATGGCGGTGCCGTCTTCGAGCATGCCGATCTTCAAGTCCCGCAGGGCCTGCTCCAGCACCTGGTAATCCGTGGTGAGGGGGACTTGCGTGAGCGCCTGCGCCGCGAAGGCGACGAGACCGATCCGGTCCGAATGGCGGGCCCGCACGAACTCGATCGCCGTTTGCTTAGCCACGTCGATGCGGTTCGCGGGAGCGAAGTCCTCCGCCAGCATGCTGCTCGACATGTCCACCGCCAGCACGATGGAGATGCCCTCGCTGCGACTCTCACTCTTCGCGGCGCCGACCCGGGGGCCGGCGGCGGCGATTATCCAGGCACCCAGACACGCGCTCCGGAGCGTCACGGGCAGGCGGGCCACCCACAGCCGCTCCGTCGCGCCGGCCGCCGGCCGCACGTCGCTCATGCGAGTCCCGGCGAGTCGGCCCAGGCGTTTGGCACGCAGCCACCACCACAGCGGCAAGAGGCCGAGGGCCAGCAGGAGGAACGGGCGGGCGAAGCTCATGCCGCCACGTCCCGCGCCAGCCGGCGCGCCATGGCGGCGAGCGCAGCGACGTCCGTTCCATGAGCGGACGCGAACGCCACCCGGTCGAGCTGCTCCAGCAGGTCGCGCAGCTCCCGGATCGGCGCGTGGGGACGGGCCCGCTCGACCACGGCCAGGCACTCGGCGGTGTCGAGTGCCGGATGGGCATCCGGGACCGTCTTCGCGAGCGCAGTCCGGAGGCGCCACATCGCTCGGGCGACCACCGCCTTCGGCTCCCCGGCAGCAACCCACCGCGCGTCCGGGATCTCACGTTCCAGTGGAACTTGAGGTCTGGGGGCGAGGGTGCGGGGCGGCCGACGCCGCATAGCCACGCCGGCCACCAGCAACGCCGTCGCGATCCCGACCGCGACGAGCGGCGGCGCGGCACTGCGATGCACGGAGCGCAGGGGCGCGAGCGGACCCTGAGGAGTCGGGTTCTTGAGGCTGCCAGGGATGACGCTCGCGACGCTGAAGGTCGCCACGCCCCCTGCCGTCGAGTCGGCCCCTCCCTCGGGGCCGAGGCGCCATATGGGAGGCAGGGCCAGGCGGTGGGCGCCGGGCTTCCAGGCAGCCAGGGCATAGCGCACCACCCACGCACCCGCGACGCGTCGCACCGAGGGCTCGGTGAGCGGCTCGACATCCTCCGTCGGGTCGAGTTTGCCGGCCCTGACTTGCCACCCGGCGGGAACGGTGAACGCGCGCACCAGCCAGATGGTGTCGCCGACGGTAGGGCTGGCCGGAAACGCCTCCCACCCTCCGCCCTGAGCCGTTGCCAGACGCCACGATGCCACGACGCCAAGCAAGACGAGCCGGACCGTCATCGTTTCAGCCGGCGGGCGCGCTCGGCAAACGCTCGACGCAATGGGACGGCGTAGGGCACGCTCGTCTGGAGTGCCACGCGGTCGACGCCGGCCTGGACCAGCTTGCGCGACCGCTCCTGGAGCAGCCGCTCTGCCGCGACGCCCACGCGTGTTCGCGTCGGCCCGTGGCTGGTGTCGAGGAGCACGCGCTGCCCGGTCTCCGAGTCTTCCATGTCGACCCACCCGGCGTCGGGCAGCAGGCGCTCCCGGGGGTCATCGATCGTGATCGCGACCACGTCGTGATTGGACGCCAGCTGAGCCAGTGGATCTTCCCATCCTTCCGCCCGGAAGTCGGACAGGATGACCACGATGGCGCGGTGGCGAGGCAGCTTCGACGCGTACCGGAGGGCCTCGCCCAGGTTCGTGCCCCGCCCGCGCGGCCTAAACGCCACCAGGTCTCGGATCACGCGCAACGCGTGCGGTCGCCCTTTGGCCGGCCGCAGGACCACCTCCACCTTGTCCGCGAACATCAGCGCGCCGACGCGATCGTTATGTCGGGCTGCGGCCAAGGCGAGCACAGCCGCCACCTCGACCGCGAGGCCCGCCTTGGTGTACGGGCGTCCGAACTGGCAGGAGCCCGATTGGTCGACGACGAGCATGAGCGTATTTTCGCGCTCCTCGTGATAGGTCTTCACGAAGGGGTGCCCCATCCGGGCGGAGACGTTCCAGTCGATCGCCCGAAAGTCGTCCCCCTGCTGGTACTCCCGCACCTCCGCGAACTCGATGCCTTGCCCGCGGAACACGGACCGGTATTCGCCTGTAAAGAGGGAGTTGACGAGGGAGCGCGTGCGCAGCTCGATGCCCTTGACCTGCCGCAACACCTCGGGTGTGACGGCCAGGCGGCGCGCGCGGAGGGGAGAGGTTTCACCGCGCCGACGCTCCCTCCCTTCGTACGTCACGGCACGCCCACGGCCTCCAGGATCTTGCCGATGACGCGGTCGGAGTCCATGTCCTCCGCCTCCGCCTCGAAGGTCAGCAGGACGCGGTGCCGCAGCACATCGTACGCCATCGCCTTGACGTCCTCCGGCACCACGTACGCGCGGCCGCGGAGGAACGCATGCGCGCGGGCGGCCTGCGCGAGATAGATCGAGGCGCGGGGGCTCGCCCCGAAGGCGATGAGGGGCTTCAGCTCGGGCAGCCCGATCGCCTGGGGCTCGCGGGTACCGCGGACGACGTCCACGATGTAGTCGACTACCTTCTGGTCCATGAAGAGCTCGGCGATCGCGCTGCGCGCGGCGAGGATGTCGTCCGCCTCGGCCACCCGCCCCACCTCGATCGGCCGGCCCGACGCCATCCGCGCAACGATCTCCTTCTCCGCATCCCGCGTGGGATAGTCCACGCGCACCTTCAGCATGAAACGGTCGAGCTGCGCTTCGGGCAGCGGGTACGTCCCTTCCTGCTCGATCGGATTCTGAGTCGCGAGCACCAGAAACGGCTCGCCCAGATAGAATGTCTCTCCGCCGATGGTCACCTGCTTCTCCTGCATCGCCTCGAGCAGCGCCGATTGCACTTTCGCCGGCGCGCGGTTGATCTCGTCGGCGAGCACCAGGTTGGCGAACAGCGGGCCCTTCTTCGGATAGAACTCCTGGGTGCGCTGGTCGAAGACCATCGTGCCGATCACGTCCGCGGGGAGCAAGTCGGGGGTGAATTGGATTCGTGAGAACGCGATGCGCAGGCACTCGGCTACCGTCTTCACCGCGAGCGTCTTGGCGAGTCCGGGCACGCCCTCGAGCAGGATGTGGCCCCCGGTGAGCAGCCCGACGAGCAGGCGCTCCACCATCAGCTCCTGAGCCACCACGCGTTTCCCCACCTCGCGCGCGATCGTCTGGCTCAGCACCGCGTCGCCGGTCTTGGCCGTTCGTGTGGTCATTTCAGCGCCGCCTCCGCCGCTTTGCGCACCGCGGGCTCCTTGTCCTTGCTGTAGAGTTCCAACAGCCCCCGTGCTTCGGGGCGTGTGAGGTGTCGCAGACCGTCCACTGCCGCGGCCCGCACAGTCGGGCTGCGGCGGCTCATCAGCCCCCCGGGCTCGGCGTACTTGGCGAGTACCTCGAGCGCCTCCTTCGATCTCAGCCGGCCAATCGCCCGGAGCAACTCCGCCTGTACCCCTTCGTCCGGCTCCTGCTCCATGCGGCGGATGAGCACTGTAGACGAGGATGGGTCGCCCCCCGCGGCCACGGCCCGCGCGGCGGCCGCGCGCACCGCGATACTCTCGTCCTTCAGCGCCGGCATGGCCGGGCGCGAAATCTCGCGTCCCCCAGCCTCGGCCAAACCGAGGAGGGCCGCCTCGCGAACGTACTCCGAGCCGTGCCGCAGCAGCGGCAACAGCAAGGATACGGCCTGCGGGCTTCCGGTGACCCCGAGGAACTCCGCCGCGGCCGCCACGATCGCGGGCTCGGGGTCGGCGAGCTTGCCTTGAAGCGGCTCGAGGGCCCGGTCCGCCGCAGCACGAACCACCGCGCGATACGGCGCCCGCTGCTCGACCGGCGCTGCGACGAAGGCGTCGAGGACGAGCCCCATCGACACCGACGCAAGCGCGCCCACCGCCATCACCACGGCCTCGAGCTCCTCCGCGGGCACGTGCGCCTCCCCCAGGCGATGCACCAGGCGCTCGACCAGCGCGCGGTCGGACAACGCCAACGCGGCCTTGTCGATCGCGCCCAAGACACCGGGATCCTGCACGGAGGGGAGCAGCCGATCGAGCGCGGCGATCGCCTCCGCGGCAATCGCGACGTTATGCAGCCCGAGCAGTTTGGCGGCGAGCGCACCGAGCGTGTCTACCGCCGCGCGCTGCTCGTCCGGGGTGGTGGCAGTCCGCAGGCCGGCCACGGCGCGCTTCACCTCGACGTCGACCGGGAGCACGTCCGGGCGGAACGCCGCGCTAGCGCGCTGCGACGCGAGCAAGGACTCCGCCGAATGCGCGGCAGGCATCGGGGCGGGCGGGGCCGGCGTCTCTTGCGGAGCCGGGGGTGGAGCGGGCTCTCCGCTCGGCGGAGAGGCGGCGGCCCGCGCATCGGGGGTCTCAGGGACACCTTGGGCCGGCGTGGGCGTGCGCAGACGATCGAGACGCGTGGAGCTGCGACGGCCCAGCGCCAGTGTGATGCGCCCCAGCGTCGCGTCGTCGTGAGGTAGCGCCCCGGTCGCGACGTGAAACAGCGCCAGCACCTGGTCAGGCGTCAAGCCGGGATTGAGCGTCACGGCGCGCACACCGCGGGCATACAACAGGCCCGCGAGCTGGGCGATCTGCGCGTTGCGTGGCAGGAGTTGTTGCCCGTGCCAGTGCAGCCCGGTAACGCCGACCTTCCACTCAACGGTGCCGAGCGCGGCAAGGGGCGGCAGCGTCTCGCCGATCTGGCGCAGGGCTTCCATGACCGCCGGGTGCGACGGCGGGTAGAGGCGCGTCAGGCGGAACGTCGTGCCGATGGCGCCGAGGGCGCGTTCGACTCCTGCGGTCTCCGCGGCCATGGGTCAGCGCTTGATCCGTTCTCCCCGGTCCTCGAACCGGAACACCCAGGTGGCGAAGCGGGCGGGCTCGATGGCATCGTCTGCTTCGATCGCCATCCAGTCCACGCCACTTCCGGTTTCACCCGAGCACCGCGCGCGACGCTGGGCCTGTGCGACCATCTCCCGGGCCCGTGTGATCCAGACGCCGAACTGTTCCGGGCGCAGATCCACCCAGCCCCGGGGCGCGGCGGACCTCGGGTCCCCGCCATCCCCCGGCACCGCGACCTGCCGGCCCCGATATACCTGCTCGCCATCCGGCGCAAGGATGGGAATGCCCACGGAGAGAATATGACTCCGCAGCGTCGCGTCGCGCTCGATTCGAGCATGGGCCGCCCGAGACAACTCTCCGGCCTCAGATCCCGCGAGTGCCCGGACGCTGGGATGGAGCAGCGCACAGAGGTACGACTCCCACAAGAGCTTCGTAAGGCGGGGCGGTCCCAGCATCTCGAACGCGACGGCACGGCTGCCGGCGTCGCGCTCGATCCCGCGCAATCGCTCCAGCGCCGCGCCCCGCAGCATCGCCGCCCGATACGTCGGGCCGGCGGTCGCCGCATCGAGCGCTGCGACCACGTCCCGTCCGGTCGGTCTCCCCTCGAGCTCCATCATCACGTATTCGGCCACCTCCTCGGGCGTGATAAACTCCATCTGGCCGAGGGCCGTCACGGTTTCGAACTCGTCGCGCGAGAACAGGCCGTTCTCTCCCACGTCGATATAGGCGCCCTCGAGCGTCCTCCCAAGCTCGCGCCAGGGATGCGCGTCGGGCGCGAACGCGTGGGCGACCGCGACCGGCGTCGGACAGTCGACGAGCGGAATCGGCCTGCCTTTGCGACGGATCGGGCCGAAACCGATCTCGCGCCAGGCGATCGTCGCGGTGGGCTTGATCTCGACGGTGGTGGGCGCGCCCGGCGTCCGCCCAAGCAGAAAGAGGAGCAGGGATTGCGCGCCGGCCACGGCGGACTTCGTGAGCAGGAGGCGACTCGGACGCTCTTCCGAATGCGTGTAGGGGATGTTGAAGCCCATCCCACCGGTCCCGCTCGTCCCGATCTTCACGTAGGCCCGGGTCTCGGCACGCTTCAGCGACTCGACCAGGATTTGTACGTGGCGGATGAGTTGCGGCATGGTCAGCAAGAGCACGTGACGTTCGACCGTCGCTCGATCGACCTGCCCGCGGGTCGCGGCCTCCAGGAGTGCCTGCGCGCCTTTTTCCGCGTCCTGGTACGCGAACGCCGTCGCCGTGTTCACGCTGTCGATGACGGCGTCGGGACGATGCTTGGCGAGAAGCTGGTACAGGAAGCTGCGGTGCAAGATGTCCTCGGTGAGGTCGCCCAACAGGTCGTTGACCAGAAGCCGCCGGTGCTCCGCGTTGGCCATCACGGCACTGCGCTCAAGGCGCGCCAGGCTCGCGGGCATGAACAGGTCGCCCCACTCGACGTCGATTGCGGCCCGGCCGCGGTACGCTTCGAGCGCTCGGGCTGTGGCCTCTACGTCGTCCTCGAACAGCGCCACCAGAACGATCCGCCGCGGCCCCGCCGCGAGCAGCCGCCGCGCGACGGCGTGGCCAACCAGGCCGCTGCCGCCGAGGATCATCACGGTCCGATCACGCAGTTCCATGCAGTCGCTCGATCGCCTCGATTTCGTTCGCCGCCAGCGCCCGGTACTTCCCCTCGGCGAGCCGACCCAGCCGCACGGGGCCGTAGGCGACCCGGTGCAGCCATTCCACCTTGAGTCCCAGCGCCTCGGCGAGCCGCCGGACGATGCGGTGACGACCCTCCGCGAGCGTCACCTCCACCTCCACGCTCCGCTCCACTGGACGCGCCCGGAAAGCGAGCACACGAACCGGCCGGCCGTCGATGGCGGGCGGCCGGGCGAGCGCGACGCGTACGTCCGCCGCGTTGTGCCCGTGCACCCGCAGCCAGTAGGTCCGCGGGACCGCGAACCGCGGGTGCATCAGCCGATGCGCGGCCGCCCCGTCGGTGGTCATGAGCAGCAACCCCGACGTCATCACATCAAGCCGTCCAACGTACGTGAGGCCGGGGACCTTGGGGAGGAGGTCGTAGACCGTGCGCCGCCCCTCCGGGTCGCCGCGGGTCACGACGTAGCCGACCGGCTTGTTCAGCACCAGCCACGTCACGGGACCGGCGCGTACCGCGCGACCATCCACTGTGAGACGCTGCCGAGAGGGATCCACACTCATGCCGATCTTGGCCACGGCGCCGTCCACGCGCACGCGACCGGCGCGGATCAGGTCCTCGGCTTTGCGGCGCGACGTCACGCCCGCACGCGCCAAGGCGCGTTGCAGGCGCATCAGCGTCATTCGGGTTCGGCGGGCGCGGGCGGCCGGAGCGCCACCGACAGCTCTTCCAGCCGCGGCAACTCCTCCAGGTCCTTGAGTCCCAGGGTTACCAGGAACTGGGGCGTGGTGCCGTAGAGCAGCGGCCGTCCAAGGCCCTCGCCCCGTGTGACGATCTCGATCAGACCGCGCTCGAGCAGCTTGTCGATCACGGCGCCGGAGTCGACGCCACGGATCTCGTCCACCTCGAGACGCCCGACCGGCTGCCGGTAGGCGATGATGGCCAGCGTCTCGAGTGCGGCAGGGCTCAAGCGCCGCGGACGCAGCGCGAATTGCGCGCGCTCGATCGCCTCGGCGTACTCCGGGCGGGTGAGTAGTTGCCATCCGTCTCCGATCGCCACCAGCTCGACGCCGTGCTCCCCCCCCGCGAACGCGTCTCGGATCTCGCCGAGCGCAGCGTGGACGGCCGCCGCGCCCGCCTCCGGGTCGAGAGTGAGCAGTTCCTCGACCGGCAGGGGTCGCGCGGCGGCGAACAGCGCCGCCTCAAGCAGCTGGGCGAGGGGACTCACGACGGATCTGGATGGGGGCGAACGGCCCGTCCTGGCTCACCGAAAGGGCGCCACGCTTCGCGAGCTCAAGCAGCGCGATGAAGGCCGACAACACGTCCACGATGCTGGGCCGCTCCGCGACGACCTCGTGCCACCCGAACGCCTCGCGCTCGGCGAGCAGCGCCTCGATACGCGCCGTCGCGCCCTCGACGTCGAGCGGGCGGGGCACCACGCGATGCAGCACCGGCTCGGGAATCAGCGCGATCACGCGCTCGGCAGCGGCGAGCAGGTCGTTCAGGTCGATCACGAGCGGCGCGGGCGGCGCGGCCGGCAGCGCTGGGGCGAACCCCCGCCCAAACTGCTCGGCACGACGCGCCGCCGCCGCTCCCAGCCACTCCACCAGCTCGCGGATCTGCTGATACTCGAGCAGCCGCCGTACCAGCTCGGCGCGCGGATCCTCCCATTCGTCGTCGCCTACCCGGCGGGGCAGGAGCATCTGCGCCTTGATGCGGAGCAGCCGCGCGGCCATTTCGAGGTAGTCGGCCGCCTGATTCAACGCGAGCTCCCCGATCACCGCTAAGAACTGGTCCGCGATCTTCGCGATCGGGAGATCCGTGATGTCGAGCTCGTCTTCGTGAATCAGGTGCAGCAGCAGATCGAGGGGCCCCGAGAACTGCTCCAGCTCGACGACGAAGCCGTTCTGGTCTTGCACAATCGGATTCGTGGGCGCGCTCACGACGGGAACGCCCCCTGCGAGACGGCGAAGCCGCTCACCAGGGCCAGGCCCACACCCATCAACTGGTACGCCGGCCACAGCAGCACCTGCAACACTCCGGGGAACGCCCAGACCAGGAGCATGACCGGGAGGAATCCGAACTCCTGAAGACGCCGGTACCTCGACCCCGCCCCCGGCGGCAGCAGGTAGTAGAAGACATGGCTGCCGTCGAGCGGCGGCACTGGAATCAGGTTGAAGAACGCCAGCACGACGTTGAGCCACATCCCCCACCACAACATGCGCTGCACGATCTCCAACGTGCTCGTGAGCGCCGGCACGGCGGTACCGACCATTCCCACGAGAGCGAAGAGCAGTGTGCACGCGACGAACAGGGCCAGGTTCACGGTGATCCCCGCGAGCGACACGATGATGTCCCCGCGGCGGAAGTTCCGGTATTTCCGTGGATTGACCGGGACCGGCTTGGCGGCCCCGAACGGCGGCGCGCCGATGCGCCAGAGGACGAACGGCACAATCACCGTCATCAGTGGGTCGATATGCTTCAGGGGATTGAGCGTGAGGCGCCCGAGCATGTAGGCGGTGTCGTCGCCCTGGCGGTAGGCCGCCTCCGCGTGGGCATACTCGTGGGCCACCATGGAGAAGAGGAGGACCGGGGCCCAGACCAGGAATTCGAAGGAAATAGCTCGGGCTCGAGGGTCGGTGACCGCAAAAGATAACGATCGGGCGGCCGCCGGGTCAACGCCGTAGTGCCTTGACCGACCTGCACTTACCCTCTATCTTCCGCCCCTCACGAGGAGGCTGTTCAGTGCCCAGAATCCAGTCCGCGAAAAAGGCGATGCGCCAGGGACGCGCCCGCCACGAGCGCAATCGCGCTCAGAGCTCCGCCCTGCGCACCGCGTTGAAGCGGGTCCGCGCTGCCAGCGCGCCCGCGCAGGCCAGCGAAGCCTTTCGCATCGCCTCGCAACTGCTCGACCGTGCCGCCCGCAAGGGATTGATCCATCCGAACAACGCCGCGAGACATAAGAGTCGGTTGGCGGCGGTGGTGGGGAAGCTAGGCAAGTAAGACGACGGAAGGACGTCGCTGTTCGTTCACACCGCCGCCAGCTCGGCCCCGCACTCCTTGCAGTACCATTCGGTCGGCAGATTCATCGTGCCGCACTCCCGGCAGCGGAGTGTTCTGTCAGCATCCGGATCCCGATCCTGGTCCTCGGTGGGCTCGGGAAGGATCGGGGCCGGAACCGGATTGGCCGCGCGCGGGACGTTGGGATTGGCGGTGGGCGTATCGGCGGGAATCACGGGCTGAAACTGAGCCCCGCTCGCCCGCCGCGGGGACGGCGCGGTCTTATCGTCTTCCGTCACTGACTTGATGAAGGCCAGCTCGTCCTCCTGCGGCGGCCCCTCCGGTTGCGGAGGAGGCTGGGGTTGCGCTCTCGGAGCCCGGGCCGGTGGAGCCGCGGGCGCCGGGGTTGGGATTGCCCGCGGCGGCGGTGGCACGGGCTTGTTCCGCACCAGGGCGTCGAGCTCCTCGAGCTTCTGCAAATCCGCCTCGACCGACTGCAAGTCCTCCCGCACCGAGACGAGCTCCGCGAGGATGTCCGCGTGCACCTGCGTCCACTGCCCTTCGTCGTACTCCCCCACCGAGTGGCGCAGCTCTGCTTCGGTGAGCTTTTCACCGGCGCGGGTCTCTTTCTTTTGGAGCTCGCCACGAAGATGCCGTTTCTCTTCGATCGCCTGCCGCGCGCTCTCGGCGTGCGCCCTGAGCTCTTCGGTGACCGCGGAAAGCCGCGCTTCGTAGTCGGAACGGACGCGCGCGCGAACGTGCCCGGGGGTCGCATCCGCCGAGTCGTTCAGGCGGACGAGCCACGCTTCGTACTGTCGCCGTTCCTCCAGCAGGCGCTGGATGATGGCGGTGCTCTTCGACGTGCCTTTAGGCATCCGGCTCCTGTTGCGTCCGCTCACGGCGCGCCGGGAGGCGTGCCACGGCGTCCGGCGTCAACTGGTTCACCGCGCCGAGCGCCCGCGCACACCAGATGACGCGAGCGCCATGCTCCAGGCTCTCCATCCGGATCCACGCCGCGTCGAGCGTGGATCCCACGGTCACGGCGCCGTGGTTCGCGAGGAGCCAGGCGTCATGGCCGGCGAGGTGCGGCTCAAGACGGTCTCCCAGCTCGGGCGTGCCCGGCGTCCCATAAGGGACGAGGGGCACCTGCCCGCATTGCAAGATAAGTTCCGGCAGAACAAATAGGGGAAGACTCTGCCCCGCGACCGCGAACCCCGTCGACACGGGTGGGTGGGCGTGCACGACCGCGCCGACGTCAGGCCGGCGGGTCAGGATCCGAAGATGTAAGTCCAACTCAGTGGTGGGGTTGCGTCGGCCACGCCGTTTCCGACCACCTAAGTCCACTTCCACCATGTCGAGCGGCCCGAGAAGGGCCTTGATGACGCCGGCCGGCGTCACGAGCGCGCGGTCGCGGCCGAGGCGCACGGAGAGGTTGCCATCCTGCCCTGCGATGAGGCCGCGCTCCGCAAGCTGGTGGCAACATTGCGCCATCCGCCGCGCGACGGCGCTGGCGGTCACCGGGCGACGGGCGCTTCCAGTTGATGGACGATCTTGCCACCCACGAGAGTGAGCGCCGCTCGGCCGGTGAGGACCCGGCTGGCGAATGGTGTGTTGCGGCTCTTCGAGCAAAACGCGGCAGGGTCCACGCTCCAAGAATCGTTGAGATCGAGGACGACGACGTCAGCGGCGGCCCCGGGGCGAAGCGTTCCGCCCGGGAGACCGAACGCGGCCGCCGGCGCCGTGCTCATTCGATGGATCAGCTCGGGCAGCGTAAGGACACCGCACGGCACGAGCTCGGTGTAGGCTACGCCGAACGCCGTCTCGAGCCCGACGATGCCGAACGGCGCGTCGTCGAAGGCGGCCTCCTTGGCATCATATGCGTGCGGCGCGTGATCGGACGCGATGCAGTCCAACACGCCTTCCTTGAGGGCCGTCCGCAACGCGGCGACGTCCGCGGGCTCTCGTAGGGGCGGGTTCATCTTGGCCTGGGTGTCGTAGCGCTCGCAGGCGCGATCGGTGAGGGTGAGGTGATGGGGGGTGACCTCCGCTGTCACGCGAATGCCCTCCGCCTTCGCACGCCGGATGAACTCCACCGATCCGCGCGTGGACATGTGGCACAGGTGCACGTGCCCGCCCGTGAGCCCGGCCAGCACGGTGTCGCGAGCGACCATGATCTCCTCGGCGGCCGCGGGGATGCCTTTTAGACCCAAGCGGGCGGAGACGAGCCCTTCGTGCATCACGCCGCCGATCGCAAGCGTGGGCTCCTCGCAGTGGTCGGCGACCGGGATCGCGAACGTGCGCGCGTACTCGAGCGCGGTGCGCATCAGGTGACTCGAGACGACCGGCTTGCCGTCGTCCGAGACCGCGACCGCTCCTGCCCCCACCATTTCGCCGAACTCGGAAAGCCGCTCGCCCTTCTGGCCGACCGAGATCGCGCCGATCGGGTACACGCGCGTGAGTCCGGCACGAACCGACTGGCGCACGATGAACCCGACCGCCGCCTGGTTATCCGTAACCGGATCGGTGTTCGGCATCGCGCAGACGGCGGTGAACCCGCCCGCGGCGGCAGCGCGCGCCCCGGTCGCCACGGTCTCTACGTCCTCGTTGCCGGGCTCGCGGAGGTGCACGTGCACGTCGACGAGCCCGGGGGCGACGACGCGGTCGTGCACGTCGCGGACGTCGGCGCCGTCCGGCACGCCCAATCCGCGGCCGACGCCCGCGATCTTGCCGTCCTGGACGAGCACGTCGGCCGGCTCATCCAGGTTTCGGCTCGGGTCGATCACCCGACCGCCACGCAACACCAGCGGCCGGTTCATTCCGAGCCTCCCGATCCCTTGGCCGCGTCCGCCAGCTCGGGTCGCCCACCCGCGAGCAGATACAGCACGGCCATCCGCACGGCGACGCCGTTCGTGACCTGGTCGAGGATCACGCTGTGTGGCCCGTCGGCCACGCGCGAGTCGATCTCGACGCCCCGGTTCATCGGGCCCGGGTGCATGATCGTCAGCTGGCGGGGCGCCTTGTCGAGCCGCTCGAGCGTCACGCCGAACACGCGGTAGTACTCCCGCACGCTCGGGATGAAGCCTCTTTCCATGCGCTCAAGCTGGAGCCGGAGCACGTTCAGCACGTCGGCCCAGTCGATCGCTTCCTCGATGCGGCGGAATCGGCACACGCCCAATTCCTCGATGCCGCGCGGCATCAAGGTGTCGGGCCCGCAGACGCCGACTTCGGCGCCCATTTTCAACAGCCCCCAGATGTTCGAGCGCGCCACCCGCGAGTGGAGCACGTCGCCCACGAGGCAGACCTTCAGGCCGTCCACCCTGCCGTGCGTGTCGCGGATCGTCAGCAGGTCGAGCAGACCTTGCGTGGGGTGCTCGTGCTTGCCGTCGCCGGCGTTGATGACGTTGGAGCGAATGCGATGCCCGAGGAACTCGGCCGCGCCCGACGAAGGATGCCGGATGACCACCATGTCGATGCGCATCGCCTCGAGATTCCGCGCGGTGTCGACGAGGGTTTCGCCCTTCTGCACCGAGCTGCCACTCGCCGCCACGTTGACGGTGTCGGCGGACAGGCGCTTCTCCGCGAACTCGAACGAAATGCGGGTCCGGGTGGAGGCCTCGAAGAACAGGTTGACGATGGTCTTACCGCGAAGCGCGGGCACCTTCTTGATCGGCCGCTCGGAAACCTCCTTGAAGGGCTCCGCCGTGTCGAGGATGAGCCGGATCTGCTCGGGCGAGAGGTGCTCGAGGCCGACCAGGTCCTTTCCTAGGATGGGGTTCATCCGGTGCCCTTCACCAGATCCACCTCGTCCTTGCCGTCCAGCTCCTCCACCAGCACGTCGACTCGCTCGTTTGAGTTGACCTTCACCTGTTTGCCGACGATATCCGGTTGGATAGGGAGCTCGCGCCCGCCCCGATCGACCAGGACGCACAAGGAGATCCGCTTCGGGCGCCCGAAGTCGGCGAGCTCGTCGAGCGCCGCGCGCACGGTCCTCCCGGTGTAGAGCACGTCGTCGACGATCACCACGTGTTTGCCGTCCAGGTCACCGGGAATGCGCGTCTCACCGATGACGGGCTTGGGGCCCACGGTTTCGAGGTCGTCGCGATAGAGCGTGATGTCGAGGGCGCCGCGGGGGAGGACCACGCCCTCGTCTTTCTCGATGAGCTTGGCGATCCGTTCGGCCAGCTCCACGCCGCGCCGTTGGATGCCGATGAGCACCAGGTCATCGGTCCCATGGGTCAGCTCGAGCACTTCGACGGCCATACGCTGAAGCGCCCGCGACAAGGCGCGGGCGTCCAGGAGGATCGTGCGTTCGGGCCGGCCCATCTCGAGGCTGGAAGTTAACTACAGGCCTTCGGGGGTCAACGGCGCTGCCGGGGTTGACGACCCGTGACGCGTAGCGTCTTTTCGAGCGCTCAGACGCTCGAACCGACCCTGGAGGATGTCATGCGGCGTTCCCTGCTCAGTCTTGTCGGCGTGCTCCTCGCTGCCACTCCGCTCGATGCCCAGGGACTCCGGGACAAGATCGCACAACTGTTCATTTTCGCCGATGGCAAGGACCCGCTGTTTCTCGGCGGCACGGCCGGCTCGGACTCGGCGACCGCCCTGCACGCCGACCATTTCATCCCCTCGGCGGTCGCCGACAACGGCACCCTCATCTCGTTCATCGGCAACGCGATCAGCCAGAACGTCGCGAATCTCCCGGTGAGCGCGACGAGCGGCGGCTCGACGTTCCGGTTCGAGGGGGGCGTGCCGGTACCGACGTCCGGATCCCCCGGATCGGTGTTCGGCGAACGCGCGCAGACGCTCGGGAAAGGCCGCGTCTTTGTCGGCGCGAACGTCAACCGCCTGCACTTCGAGACCTTGCGGGGCGTGAGCCTGAACGATGTTCAGCTGGTGTTCACCCACGAGAACGTCACGGGTCGCGCGTGCGACAGTCTCGTGGGCGCATCGTGCGCGCCGTACGGGGTGCCCGCCCATGAGAACGACCTGATCAATGTGCGCTTGGCGCTCGACATCGACATGACCGTCACGTCGTTCTTCATGAGCTTCGGCCTGCTCGACCGGGTGGACATCGGGGTCGTCCTCCCGATCGTCTCCACGTCACTCCGCGGCACGAGCGACGCGCAGATCGTGCCGTTCGGGGGCACGACCGCTCAGCACTTCTTCGGGGGCACGCCCGCAAACCCCCAGCTTTCGACCTCGCGCTTTGTGGAAGGCTCGGCCACCGGCATTGGAGACATCGCGGCGCGCGTCAAGGTCAACGTCAGCAGATCGGACCGTAGCAACTTTTCGGTGCTCGGTGACGTGCGGTTTCCCACCGGGAGCGCGGATGACTTGCTCGGATCGGGACACGTCGCGGCCCGCGCGCTCGGCATCCTCTCCGCGCGATTCGGCACCTTCGCGCCGCACGCCAATATCGGGTATCTGTACCGCAGTGGCGGCTTGCAAGACAACGCCGTCCTCGCGACGGTCGGATTCGATCACGTGATGGCCCCGTGGGCGACGATGGCCGTCGACCTGGTCTCGGAGCTTCAGGTCGGCGAGAGCAAGCTCCAACTCCCGGGGCCGGTGACCTACGACCAGCCGTTTCGCCGCACCATCAACGTCACCAACATCCCGAACGAGCGCGATGACCTGATCAACGGATCGTTCGGCTTCAAGTTCACCACGCACACCGGGATTACGCTGGTGGCCAACACGCTGTTCCCGCTGAACCGCGGAGGCCTCCGGCCCAACGTCCTGTGGACGGCCGGGCTCGAATACAACTTTTGATGTCGGTTAGCGGATGGTCGTGATTCGCCAGCCCGTTGAGTCGACCGCGAGAAGCGCGCGAAACGTCACGGGACGCCGTTCCGTGCGTCCGCTACTGGCGTTGTCGTACTCGTAGACGCCGCTCACGATGGCTTCGGCGGTCACGCCGGCGAAGGTCACGCCCGTGACCGTCAGGCCGGCCTTTAAGTTGCGGACCGATTCGAAGAATCCCTTCCAGCTCTGTTGCTGCGCCATCGTGAGACCCGGATACGCGCTCCGTACCCGCTCCACATCGCGCGACTCGAGGGCGCGCGCGTAGTCGTCGATCGCCCGCTGAATATCCGGTCGCGGGTCGATCGGCGCGGGCTTGGCCGCGGGCGCGGCCGGCTGCTCCGCGGCCCGCGGTCGCGGCGTGTCCCGCCCCGCCTTCGACCGCGCTCCCCGCTCGGCCTCTGCCCAGAGTGAGGCGGCGGTGGCGAGCTGGACCATCGCCTCCGGCCCGCGGCTCTGGGCCGCGAGCGATTCGGCTCCCTTGAATACCGTGTCTCCCTTGGCGAGCTCGGCCGGGGTAGCGCCCGCTTCGATCGCACGACTCATGGCGCCGAGTGCTCGGGCCCGAAGCGACCGCACCAGGCTGTCCTCCCGCTGCGTGACGGCCACACGCGCCGCCGATTCGGGTGCTGCCCCACGTGGTTGGGGCACTCGTGCGCGCGGCGGCTGCCGCGGAGCGGGTGTTACCACCGGTGGCCTCGGACGCACCAGCATCGTTTCCGCCGGAACGGGCGTCGCCGCACGAGAAGCGGTGTCTACGGACACCGGCGGTGGCGGCGGGAGGGGCGCCTGCCGCGGCATGAAGCGCCAGAGCGCGGCTCCCGCCGCGATGACCGCCGCACCCAGGCCCCACCACAGGAGCGGCGTCCGTCGGCCGCGAACGAGTGTCGGCGCTGCCGAACGTGTTCGCGGCTTCGAGAGGACAATGGGACTCGTCGGTGTCTTCAGGTGGTCCAAGCTCTCCGATCGGCCACCGGCCATCGCGAGCGTGATCATTTCGCCCCGGACGGGATCGTCGCGGCGCAACGACGGCCGGCCGCACACGGCCACGACGTCGTCCATACTGGGCCAGCGCGCCAGCGGGCCTTTCTCCAGCATCCGCATGACTCCCGCGCCCAGGTTCGGCGGGCAGTCGGGCCGCAGCTCGGTTACGGGGCGGGGCCGCTCGTTGAAGTGCGCGTACATCACCGACATGGTCGAGTCGCCCTCGAACGGCAGCTTCCCGGTCAGCATTTCATACGCCACGACGCCGAGCGAGTATTGGTCGGACGCCCCCGTGACCTCGTGGGTCGCGCACTGCTCAGGGCTCATGTACGTGGGCGTTCCGACGGTCACGCCGGTGACCGTGAGACCCTGCGCTTGCACGACCTTGGCGATCCCAAAATCGGTGACGACCGCCCAGCCGTCCTCGTCCAGCATGATGTTGGCGGACTTGATGTCGCGGTGAATGACACCGTGACGGTGGGCGTACCCGAGCGCGTCACCCACCTGCGCCAGGATGGTCTGGACCATCGCGATCGGCAATGCGCCGACTTCGTGGATGACCGCGTCGAGCGCTCGACCCTTCACGTACTTCATGACGAAGTACAGGACCTGCTCGCTCTCTCTGACGGCGTAAATGGGAATGATGTGCGGGTGACTCAGCGCCGCGGCCGTGCGCGCCTCACGCTTGAATCGCTCGACCATCCCCTCGCCCATGGCGAACAACGCGGGCGACAGGACCTTGATCGCCACCTTGCGATCGAGCGCCAGGTCGTGGGCCAAGTACACCGCCGCCATCCCGCCATGACCCAACTCGCTCAGGATCTCGTATTCCCCCAGTGTCGCCTTCCGGAGCGCGTCGAGCTGTGCGTTGGGCTGCGCGCCCGCCGGTCGGCCCCGCTCTGTGGCGACGGTAAGGCCGGTGCCATCGGTCGTTACCGAGAGGCTCCTGCCACAATGGGGGCAGAACGACGAGCCCGGCGCGATGGTCGCCCCGCAACCCGGACAGGACACGCCGTGCGCCGCCGTCATGCTGGCCGTGACTCGTACTTGGAAACCATGTACGTGACCCCCTTCTCGACCGTCCGCCGCCAGGCCTCTTCCACCTCGGCCGTCCACACCGGGTCGAACTGCTTCACGGTCGCAATCAGGCTGTCCACGAACGGCGCATAGAGCCGGGGCGGCACGTTCAAGTCCCGCTGACTATGACGCTCGGCGACCCGCGCCAATAGCGAGGGATCGCTCTCCGGTTGCTTGGGGAACAGCAACAGCAACCCGAGCGCGTGGCGTAGCAGCTTGTGTTGGCGCTCGAAATCCGTCTTGGCGAAGCGGGGGGCCGCCTCCGGGCAGGCCGTGAAGAAGTTGCGGTAGAACGCCTGGAAAAACTGCGGCGTCTCGCAGCACCGCTGATAGCTGGCGCTTGCCAAGTCCCGTGCTGCGCTGTCTCGGCTCACGACCGGCTCTTGGGGGGCGATCCTTAATGCAATAACACACCGAGACCGCGCGGGCAACACCTCCGAAGATCCGCCCACGAGCTACGGGAACACGGGGGTCAACGGCGCCTCGCCCGTCAGCACCGCCTGGACGTTGGCGACGGCGATCGACGCCATTTGGCGCCGGGCCTCGAGGGTAGCGCTTCCGATGTGCGGCAGCAGCACGGTCCGAGGGGCCGCAAGCAGCCGAGGGTGAATCGCGGGCTCGTCGAGGTAGACATCGAGGCCGGCAGCGCCCAGGCGACCTTCTTCGAGCGCCATCGCGAGCGCCTCCTCGCGGATCAGGTCGCCGCGCGCCGTGTTGATCAGAATGGCGGCCGGCTTCATCAGCCGGAGGGCATCGTTGTCGACGACCCCTTTCGTCTCGGGCCGGGAGGGGAGGTGTAACGAGAGCACATCGCTCTCTCGGAAGAGGCGCGACCGCTCGACTTTGGTCGCCCCGGCCGCCCGCTCGAACTCCGGTCGCGCATTGCGCGCGGCGTAGATGATCCGCATCCCGAAGGCGGTCGCCCGACGGCCCACCGCCTGCCCGATCCGCCCCGCCCCAAATAGTCCGAGCGTCCGACCGCGCAGCTCTATCCCAAGGAGGAGTTCCGGATGCCACCCCGTCCATCTCCCGCTCTTCACGACCTCCGTACCTTCAACCACCCGTCGGGCGCAGGCGAGGATCAGGGCCCAGGTCAGGTCGGCCGTGGCGTCGGTGAGGACGTCCGGGGTGTTGGTGACCTTGACACCCCGCATCTCCGCCGCCACGACGTCGACGTTGTCGTGCCCGACGGCGCAGTTCGCTACGACCTTGAGCTTGGGCAGGCGCTTCAGCTCCGTGCCGCCGACCCAGCGCGACAAGAGCGGGACGAGCGCGAGGAAGTCGCCTTTCGGAGTCGGCTCGGCGCTCGCGAGCCAGGTGATGTCGAGCCCGACCAACTGGTCGGGCTGGAGGAGCGGCTGCAGCTCGGCGGCGATGAGAACCGGGTGACCCACTACCTCCTCATCTGCGCCCGCCGGATCGAGTCATCCACCGCGAGCGCCCGCTCCGGGCTCCATTTGTAATAGAGCTGCAGACACGAGCCCACCTGGATCTGGCGGTTATGGGCGCATTTCGTGAGCTCCTGGTGGTGCTTCGACCCATCGCGGCGCCATAAGGAGTCGGCCGTCGCGCTGGCGCGTGCGTCCGCCCAGCCGAACCCTACCAAACAGCGAGCCACGTCTCCCGACGGGTCCTTGCCGCACACCCCGACCTCTCGCTTGTGGCGCGCCGCGTCGGCGCGCCACGTAGAGTCGGCCCGCGACTGCGCGATCGAATCCTGCTGCTGTTGGTAGCTGGTGGCCGCGGCGAGCGCCTGGGCCGGCTTCCACTTGTACTGGAGGACCAGGCACTGCGCCAGACCCTTGGCGTCCATGGTGATGCGGCTGCACTCGCGCACCTCCGCGAGCCTCTTCTCAGCCGACTTGCCGCACGCGAGCACAGACACCGTAGCCGCGGCGGCGAACCAAGCCTTCGTCCGGTGCATCGGAGCCTCCGGGTGCAGGCACAGGAAGGGCGGGCGCGCACACCACTCTAGTGGCACGCCTCAGCTCCGTGCAAGCGTATGCGCCCTGTTGCATTCCGCACTGAAGCCGTGGATTTCCGTGCTTACGGAGACTCTGCGATCGCCGGCGAAAATGGCGCAACTTGCCACGGTCCAAGTGGTTGATCGACGTTGCGGGATGAGGGCACGCGCTTTGCTCTTAGCCCCCCTGCCCCGTCTCGGGAGCGACGTTGAGATGAGTCGCAAGGGTTTCACGCTTATCGAGCTGCTGATCGTGGTGGTGATCATCGGAATCCTCGCGGCTATCGCGATCCCGAAGTTCGCCAACACCAAGACGAAGGCGTACATCGCCTCGATGAAGTCGGACCTGCGCAACCTGCTCACGTCCGAGGAGGCGTTCTTTGCCGACTCGATCAAGTACAGCGGGAATACCTCCTGCACCACGCCCCCGACGGTCGGCACCGTGAACTTCTGTCCCAGCACCGGCAACGTCCTGACCGGTCCCACCGTGAACGGCGGTGGCTGGAGCGCGACGATCACGAACGTCAACGCCACCAACCCGCTCATCACCTGCGCGATCTTCGTGAATACGCCGGTGGTGGCACCGGCGGTGAACGAAGGCATCGCGGCCTGTCAATAACGGACAGGGTGGGATTCGAACCCACGGTACCCTTGCGGGCACACCGGTTTTCGAGACCGGCCGTTTCAACCGCTCACGCACCTGTCCACTAACGGATAGGGTGGGATTCGAACCCACGAAACGGTTACCCGTTTACACGCTCTCCAGGCGTGTGCCTTCAGCCGCTCGGCCACCTATCCCCGGCTACGAACTTAACACGAGAGCCGCCTAGTGGCCGCCGAAACGGACGCCCGCCTCGAGGGGCATGAAGGTCACCGCCGACGCGCCGAACGCTCCCGCGATGTGTACGTAGCGTGCCTCCACGAAGATCCCGTTGTTCGAGACATCCCACGTAATCCCGCCGCCGATGTTCCACCCGAACTTCAGCTCGGACGTGTCCGCGGTGACGCCGCCCGAGGTGACCGAGGACTGGACCCGATAGGGACCCCCGCCGCCGAGTAGGTACACCCTCCGAGAGGATTTGCCAAACTCATAGGCCACGTCAATCATGGCGCCGATGAGATGGTACTTCGCGTCGCTGGGCCGCCCGAAGAAGTTCGAAAGGTCGGTCTTGAGCTGCTCGTTCGCCCCGTTCTCGCTATAGCTTCCGGCCATTCGGATGAGGAGCGGCGCCTTCGGCAGTCGGACCCCGACCAGCATCGCTCCCAAGAAGCCGGTGTCGAATCCGTCGCCGGTGACGTCCGAATGGTAGGTGCCGTTCGGGACCGCGAGGGCAAAGCCAACGCCGAACAGTGGGTGGGCGCTCTGCGCCGCGCCGGTCGATGTGACGAGGAAGCTGAGAATCACTAGCCAGGCGCGCGTACGCATGGTGATGGAGATCTTCCAAAGGTGTCATCCACCCTAATGACCGGAGCGGCCCACGGCTAGGGCGTTTTCCGGCATCGTAGGGCAGGTTTGACGACACGGGGAGCGCTCCAGATGAACCTTCAGGCGTGCCACCCGCGTATCACGGGAAGCGGAGGTGCGAAGACCCCACCATCAACGTACGGAGCGACGAGAATGAACAAGCTGCCCACGAAGCGCGCGCCGGATGATCCGGAGGTCAAGACGATTCCTACGTGGCGAGAGCTGGCGGATCGATTCCGCGACCTGATGAAGGATTTCCTCAAGGAAGGCAAGGAGATCGAGCGCGACCTCGAGCCCAAGCTCCTCCCGGCCCTCAAGCGTCTGAAGCTCGAGATCGAAAAGCTCATCGGGAAGGTCGAGGAGCGGACCCGGCCGCCGAAGCCGCAGGGCTAGGACCCGCGTCGCAGGCGCGCGCGATCCACCTTGCCCAGATGGGTCAGCGGGAGGGCGTTGAGAAAGGTCACTTGCCGCGGATACTTATAGGGCTCGAGCCGCTCCCGCACGAATGCCTGCAGCTCCTCGGCGAGCCCGTCGCGGAGGACCTTCGCGACGACAAACGCGTGCGGTTTGACGAGGCCCCGCTCTCCCACGACGCCAACCACTGCTACTTCCTTCACCGCCGGGTGCTGCAACAGGCAGTTTTCGACTTCCTGCGGCGCCAGCCATTTTCCTGACACCTTGAGCAGGTCGTCGGCGCGGCCGCAATACGTGAAATACCCGTGCGCGTCCTGTCGCACCATATCGCCCGACACGTACCATTCGCCCCGGAATCCCTGTTTGGTCCTTTCCATCTCTTGCCAGTACCCGATTGCCCGGGAGTCGCCGCGGACCCAGAGCGCGCCCACCTCGCCTGTGGGCAGCGCCTGCCCTTCGTCGTCGCATACCTTGACCTCGAATCCCGGCACAACGGTCCCGAGCGTGCCAGCGCGCGCATGCCCCGGACGGTTCGAGATGAAGATGTGCCACATCTCCGCCGTACCGAGGCCGTCCAGCAGCTCGACCCCGAAGGTTCGCGTCCAGCGCTCATACAGCTCCACTGGCAACGGCTCGCCCGCGGACGTGGCGAGCCGAAGGCAGGAGAGATCGTGGGTCGCCGCCGCGGGATGGCTCACCATGTGATTGACCATGGTCGGCACATTGATCAGGATCGTGGGCCGGAAGCGCGCGATCTTTTGGAACATGAGCTCGGGGGTCGCAGCTTCGGCGAACAGCGCGGTGGCAGCACCGACGGCGAATGGAAACAACAGGTTGGAGCCCGTGGCATACCCAAAGTAGAGCTTGGGCACGCTGAGGGTCACGTCGCGCTCGGTGTAGCCGATGACCCCTTTCGCATAGCATTCGGTCGTGTTCGCGAACGACGCGTGGGTCTGCATGACGACCTTCGGCCGCCCCGTGGTCCCACCTGAGAACAGCCAGATTGCTGCATCGTCGCGGTGAGTCGGGAATGGGTCCAGGACTGGCGGGGCCTGCGCCAGCCGGTCGTCGAGCTCCTTCCTGCCAACCACCAAGACCGCCTCCAGGTGACGCGCACCGCGCGCCGCCGTCTGGAACGCAACAGCCGTGTCCCGGTGTGTGACCGCGACGCGGGCGCGCGTGTGTCCGTAGAGGCTCGCGATCGCCTCCGGCTTGAGCTCGGGGTTCACCATGACGACCACCGCGCCGATCTTGAGCGTGCCGAACAGCGCCGCCACGAACGCAGGCCCGTCAGGGAGTGCGATCATGACGCGCTGCTCGGGCTGGACGCCGGCCTCTTTGAGGACGTGACCGAACCGATTCGCCAGCGTCTGGATCGCCTGGTACGTGAGCGTGCCGGTATCGGCTAGGACGGCGGGCCGAGCGCCCTTCCCTTCCCGGACACGGGCATCGAGAAAATAGTCCGCAATGTTGAACTGCTCGGCGGGCTGGAAGCTCATGTGACAGATATTGGCGACCGACGTCTGGCGGTCAACCGCCCCGCCCGGTACGATACAGCCACTCATGGCGGTCCTCGATTTCGCGCGCTTGACCTGGGAGGAGGTCCGCGACCTCGACCGGACGAAGGCGGTGGCGATCCTCCCCGTCGGCGCCGTTGAGGCCCATGGCCCGCATCTGCCCCTTGCGACCGACGTGATCATCGCGGAGACCATGGCCCGCGCCGCGGGCGCGCGGCTCGCCGCGCGCGGTTACGACGCCTTACTACTGCCTCCCCTCGCCTACACCGCCGCCGATTTCGCCGCCGGGTTCCCCGGCACGGTTTCGTTGCGGCCTGACACGGTGACCGCGGTGCTCGTCGACCTCGCCCGCAGCCTGGGGCGGCACGGGCTCCGGGTGCTCGGCGTCGCGAACGCGCACCTGGACCCCGGGCACGTCGCGGCTCTCGAGGCCGCGGTGGCTCAGCAGCGAAGCGAGACCGCCGCCCGCATCGTGTTTCCAGATGTCACGAGGAAACCCTGGGCGCCGCGGCTCACGGAAGAATTCCGGAGCGGTGCCTGTCACGCAGGGCGGTACGAAAGCTCAATCGTCATGGCGGCGTGCCCGGAACTCGTCCGTGAATCCATCCGGCGCTCACTGCCCGCCAACCCGTGCTCGCTCAGTGTGGCCATCCGGTCCGGCCAGACGAGCTTCGAGGCGGCGGGCGGGCCGCGCGCGTACTTCGGCTCACCGGCCGACGCCGGGGTCGACGAGGGAGCCCGCACGATCGACGTTCTCGGCGGGATCCTCGAGGAGGCGATGCTCGCGGAGCTCGCCCAGTGACCAACGGGGGCGGGCTCTCCGGACGCGGCGCCGTGGTCACCGGGGCGGGCCGCGGCATCGGGATGGCTGTGGCACGAGGGCTGGTAAAGGCCGGTGCCGCCGTCGTGGTGGCTGCTCGCAGCCGGGAGGAAATCGAGAAGGTCGTGACGGCGCTCCGGGGCGCCGGCGGGCGGGCCTGGGCGGTATCGTGCGACGTCACAGACCCGGCGAACGTGGAGGCACTCGCCCGCGCCGCGGACATCCATCTCGGGCACGTGGACATTCTCGTGAACAACGCGGGAATCAGCCACTCGGCGCCATTGCATCGGACCACCCTCGCAGACTGGAATCGGATGTTGACGGTGAACGCGACCGGCACGTTCCTGTGCACCCAAGCCTTCCTCCCCGGGATGGTCGAGCGACAGTGGGGGCGCGTCGTGAACATCGCGTCCGTCGCGGGACTGGGTGGAGGCAAGTACATCGCCGCCTACAGCGCGTCCAAGCACGCGGTGGTTGGGCTCACTCGCTCGGTGGCGGCGGAGGTTGCGGGGACCGGCGTGACGGTGAACGCCGTGTGCCCCGGGTACGTCGACACGGACATGACGCGGGCGTCGGTCGCGCGCATCGCGGCGAAGACCGGGATGTCGCCCGAGGGCGCGTTGCATGCCGCACTCGCGACCGCCGGCCAGCGCCGGCTGATCTCGCCCGAGGACGTGGCCCGCGCGGTGCTCGCGCTGTGCGACGACGCTGGGCGCGCGACCAGCGGAGAGACCGTGGTGATCGCCGATGGAGGAGAGGCCGCCCACCGATGACGTTCCAGATCGTGAACCCCGATGGGCTCGGCCGGCCGAGCGGTTGGAATCACGGCCTGGTGGCTCCGGCCGGGGGCCGCCTGCTCTTCGTGGCCGGGCAGACGGCCCCGGAGCGCGCGGGGCTCGTCGAGCAATGGGCCGGCGCGCTCGAACGTGTGCTCGAAGTGGTGCGGGCGGCGGGCGGTGGACCCGAGCACATCGGTCGCATGACGGTTTACATCGTCGACCGCCAGGCCTACCTCGCCAACCGCAAGCCGCTCGGCGAGGTCCATCGCCGCCTCATGGGACGGCACTACCCCGCCATGGCGTTGGTGGAAGTGCAGGCGCTCGTGGACGCGAACGCGGCCGTGGAGATCGAAGCCACCGCCGTGTTGCCCTGACCGATTTCTCGGAGACTCTTCCGCATGCCGCTCGCACCCAAGTCTTTCTTGTACGAGTCCGACGCGCACACCGGAGTCGCGACGATCACGCTCAATCGCCCCGATCGACTCAACGCCCTGACGTTCGATGTGTATCGCGAGCTGCGCGACGCGTTCCGTGCGCTCGACACCGAGCCAGGCGTTCGGGCCGTCATCATCACTGGCGCGGGACGCGCCTTCTGCTCGGGCGGCGACGTTGACGACATCATCGGCGCGCTGTTCACGCGCGACGACGCGGGCCTGCTCGCCTTCACGCAGCTCACGTGCGACCTGATTCTCGCGATGCGGCAATGCCGGCGCCCCATCATCGGGGCCCTGAACGGCACGGTCGCGGGCGCCGGCGCGGTCATGGCTGCGGCGTGCGACGTGCGTGTCGCCGCCGACTCGGCACGGATCGCGTTCTTGTTCACCAAGGTCGGCCTCTCGGGAGCCGACATGGGCGCCGCTTGGCTCCTGCCCCGTCTCGTCGGACTCGGGTACGCGACCGAGCTTCTCATGACCGGTGACTTTATCGACGCCGCGACCGCGCTGCGCATCGGCCTGTACAATCGGGTCGTCCCATCCACCAGCGTGCTGGAGGAGGCCCGCAGATTCGCCGAGAAGCTGGCCCATGGACCGTCGTTCGCGCTCGGGATCACGAAAGACGCGCTCAATCGCGAGGCGCACATGGATCTCGCCACGGCGCTCGAAGCGGAAGCACAGGCACAGGCGACGTGTATGCGGAACCCCAACTTTCGCGAAGCGTACGAGGCGTTCAAGGCGAAGCGTATGCCCAAGTTCGTGTGACCGTGCCCGACGCGACCGCCGTCCGCGCCTTCCTCACCGAATCCCACATCGCCCTAGCTGCGCGGGCCACGGAGTACGCAGCCCACGAGCTTGCCTCCCTCGCCGAACCCGCGGACGACGCGGCCGCGCGGGCTCAGGCGCGGGAGCTGTTGGCGCGGCTCGGCACTGCTGGATGGTTCGCGCCGATCGGGGACCTCGATCTGCGCGCGGCCTGCCTAGTGCGTGAGGCGCTGGCAGCGGCCTCCCCGCTCGCCGACGCGGTGTTTGCGCTGCAAGCCCTCGGCACCGTGCCCATTCTCCTCGCCGGCGACCGTGAGCTCAGGGAGCGCTGGGTGCCGGCGGCGCTCACCGGCCGGGCCATGGCGTCTTTCGCGCTGACAGAGCCCGAGGCTGGGTCGGACGCGGCGGCGATCACGACGAGCGCGCGACGGGATGGCGCCGGATATGTCCTCTCTGGCACCAAGACGTTCATCTCGAACGCCGGTCTTGCTGACTTCTATGTCGTGTTCGCCTCCACCAACCCCTCGCAGGGCAAGAAGGGGATTTCGGCCTTCGTGGTGGCGGCGGACGCTCCGGGGCTCACGTTCGTGCGTCCCCTGGTGCTCTCGGCACCGCATCCGCTCGGCGAAATCGCGTTCGACAGCTGTCGTGTGGCGGCGTCCACCCGTCTCGGCGCGGAGGGCGAGGGCTTCAAGCTCGGCCTGGCGACGCTCGACCGGCTGCGTGCGACCGTGGCCGCCGCCGCGTGCGGGATGGCGGCCCGGGCGCTAGACGAAGCCGTCGCGCACGCCACCCAGCGCCGGCAGTTCGGACGCACGCTCGGCGAGTTCCAGCTGATCCAGGAGAAGCTTGCGCGGATGGCGACGGACCTCACCGCCGCCCGACTGCTCACCTACCGCGCGGCGTGGGAGAAGGACCGCGGCGCGGAGCGGGTGACGCTCGAAGCGGCGATGGCGAAGGCCTTCGCGACTGAGGCCGCCCAGCGGATCGTGGACGACGCCGTGCAGATCCTTGGGGGGCGGGGCGTGCTCGCGTCCCACCCCGTGGACCGGTTGTACCGCGCGGTCCGGGCCCTGCGGATCTATGAGGGCACGACGGAGATCCAACACCTCGTCGTGGCGGGGCAGCTGCTCAAGCAGGCGGGAGGGGCGGCATGAGGATCGTCGTGGTGGGCGGGGGGCCGGCCGGCCTCTACTTCGCGCTCCAAATGAAACGAGCGGATCCCTCGCACCACGTCACGGTGATCGAACGGAATCCACTCGAAGCCACATTCGGGTTTGGCGTCGTCTTCTCCGACGCCACCCAGGACAACCTCGCGGAAGCGGATCGCGAGACCCACGACGAGATGGTCCGGCAATTCCATCACTGGGACGACATCGACGTCCACTTCAACGGCACCGTCGTCACGTCCACCGGCCACGGATTCAGCGGGCTCTCACGCCGGACGCTGCTCGCGATCCTGCGCCGCCGCGCCGAAGCGCTGGGCGTATGCCTCGAGGTCGGCACCGAGGTTACAGACGCCGGCGCCTTTCTGGGAGCCGACCTCGTGGTCGCCGCGGACGGCTTCAACAGCGTTGTCCGCGAACAGTTCGCCGATCGGTTCAAGCCGACCGTGGACTGGCGCCCCAATCGCTACGTCTGGCTCGGTACGACGCGCCCCTTCCCCGCGTTCACGTTCTACTTCAAGCGCGATCAGCACGGCCTGTGGCGGGTTCACGCCTATCAGTACGAGCCCGCGGGCTCGACGTTCATCGTCGAAGCCACGGAAGCGACTTGGCGTGCGGCTGGGATGGATCGCGCCGACGAGAGAGCGACGCTCGCATTCTGCCAGGAGTTGTTTCGGGAGGAGCTCCAAGGCCATCGGCTGCTCACGAACCGCTCTCTGTGGCGCAACTTCGGCACCGTACGGAACCAGCGTTGGCACCACGAGAACGTGGTGCTGTTGGGCGACGCCGCTCACACCGTGCATTTCTCGGTCGGATCGGGCACGAAGCTAGCCATGGAGGACGCCGTCGCGCTGGCCCGCGCCCTCGGGCGCGCGCCAGCGGGTGAGGTGCCCGCCGCACTCGCCGCGTATGAAGCCGAGCGGCGACCAGCAGTCGAGAGCTTGCAGCGCGCCGCGCAGGTCAGCCTGCAGTGGTTCGAGGACACCGAACGCTACTTGGATCTCGTGCCGGTCCAGTTTGCCTTCAACCTGCTGACCCGCAGCCTGCGGATCACGCACGACAACTTGCGGGTCCGCGACCCGGCCTTTGTGGGCGCGGTGGACGGTTGGTTCGCCGCGAGGGCCGCCGAGCAGAGTGGGGTGCCGGTGCCCACCAGCCCGCCCCCACCTCCCCTCTTCACGCCGTTCCGGCTTCGCGACCTGTTGCTCGCGAACCGCGTGGTCGTGTCCCCGATGTGCCAGTACTGCGCGCTGGACGGCATGCCCAATGATTGGCACCTGGTCCACCTCGGGGCGCGGGCCCTCGGCGGCGCGGGCCTGGTCTTCACGGAGATGACCGATGTCTCGCGGGAGGGCCGGATCTCACCGGGGTGCACCGGCATGTACAAGCCGGAGCACGTGCCCGCCTGGAAGCGGATCGTGGACTTCGTGCATGCCCACAGCCACGCGAAGATCGGCCTGCAGCTCGGGCACGCGGGCCGCAAGGGTTCCACCCGGCTCGCGTGGGACGGGATGGACGAGCCGCTCCCGGAGGGCAACTGGGAGATCATCGCCGCCTCCTCCATCCCCTACTTTCCCCACAGCCAAGTGCCCCGCGCAATGGACCGGGCGGACATGGACGCCGTGCGCGATGACTTCGTGCGGGCGGCCCGCATGGCGGAGCAGGCGGGCTTCGACATCCTCGAGATTCACTTCGCCCACGGCTATCTCCTGGCGAGTTTCATCTCGCCGCTCACGAACCAGCGCGACGACGAGTACGGCGGCCCGCTCGCGAACCGAATGAGGTTTCCCCTCGAGGTGTTCGATGCCGTGCGCGCGGTGTGGCCACCGCACAAGCCGGTGTCCGTACGCATCTCGGCCGTGGACTGGGCTCCTCGTGGCACGGAACCTGCCGACGCGGTCGAGATCGCCCGGCTGCTCCGCGTGCGGAGCTGCGACATCGTGGACGTGTCGGCAGGCCAGACGGTGCCAGATGCAAAACCGGTCTACGGGCGCCAGTTTCAGACGCCGTTCGCCGACCGCGTACGGCACGAAGTGGGGATTCCCACCATGGCGGTGGGCAACATTTCGTCCTACACCGATGTCAACACGATTCTCGCGGCCGGGCGCGCCGATCTCTGTGTCCTGGCGCGCGCGCATCTGTGGGATCCGTACTGGACCCGCCACGCCGCCCACGAGATCGGCTATGCCCTGCCCTGGCCGCCTCAGTATTCGACGCTCGACACCTACAAGCCGCGGTTCACGTGAGGGTCCCCCGATGGCCGTGACGTATTCGAGTTATTTGAAGCTCGACGAGCTCCTAGCTCTGCAGCAGCCGCGCTCCACCGGCCCTGAGCATGACGAGATGCTGTTCATCGTGATCCATCAGGTGTACGAGCTATGGTTCAAGGAAATGCTTCACGAGCTCGCCTATCTCGAGAAGTTGCTGCGGGACAACGCGACGCCGCGGGCGCTGCACACCTTGAAGCGCGTCCTCACCGTCCTGAAGGTGATGGTAGCGCAGATCGACGTACTCGAGACCATGACGCCGCTCGAGTTCCTTTCGTTCCGTGACCGGCTCGAGTCCGGGAGCGGGTTCCAGTCGTTCCAATTCCGTGAGCTCGAATTCGTGCTCGGCACGAAGAACCCGGCGGCCCTCACCCGCTACCCAGAGGGCAGCGAGGCCCGTCGTCGGCTCGAAGCCAGGTATCGCGAGTCGACGCTGTGGGACGCGTTTCTCACCTATCTCATGCGCAACCAGTATGCCGTGCCGCCATCGCTGCTCAGCCGAGACGTGACGCGGCCGCTCGAGCACTCACGCGAGATGCAGCAAGTCCTGATCGCTGTCTACCGCACAAACCCCGCCGTGGCGTCGGTGTGCGAGCGCCTGGTGGACCTGGACGAGGGCATCATGGAGTGGCGCTACCGACACGTGAAGATGGTGCAGCGCACCATCGGCACGAAGCCGGGCACCGGCGGATCCGCTGGTGCCGAATACCTCGAGACGACGCTGAACAAGCCCGCCTTCCCTGACCTCTGGGCGATCCGCACGGAGCTGTGAAGACGTGACGCCCGAGGCGCTCTACACAAGCCCGAACGCCCTCGCGCCTCATTATCGCCGCTTTCGAGTCGGGGAGCGGTTGCTGCTCACCGGCCACTCGCATCAGGCCTGGCCGGACGTGGGCCTCGAGGCCCAGCAACGCGCCTGGCTCGACGCCGCGGAGTACGCGGACGACAAGTGGGACCACGCGTTCGCTCAAGCGGATCGGGTGCGGCGCGGCTTCGCGCGCCTCCTCGACGACTCGGACGGCGCCATCGCCCTGGGCGCGAACACGCACGAGCTCGTCGTGCGCTGGCTCTCTGCCCTGCCCCTCCGTCGGCGACCGCGCGTCGTGACGACGACCGGAGAGTTTCACACGATCCGCCGACAGCTCGACCGTCTGGCCGAGGAAGGGATCACCGTCGTCAAAGTGGCCGCACTGCCGGCGGCGACCCTCGCCGAGCGGCTCGCTCAGGCGGTGGACGACCACACCGCCGCCGTGCTCGCCTCGGCCGTCCTGTACGAGAACGCCCATATTGTGCCCGACCTCGCCACCGTGCTCGCCGCGTGTGGTCGGACCGGTACACACCTGTTGATCGATGCGTATCACGCGCTCGACGTCCTGCCGTTCCCACTCCGGCGAACCAGCCTCGCGGAAGCGTTCGTGGTGGGGGGGGGTTACAAGTACTGCCAGCTGGGCGAGGGGAACTGCTTCTTGCGGATCCCGCCGGACTGCTCACTCCGACCCGTGATCACCGGATGGTTCAGCGAATTCGAAACGCTGGCGCGGGGCGAGGGCTCTGGACCGGTCCGCTACGGAGCGGGCCCAGCTCGGTTCGCGGGCGCGACATATGATCCGACCAGCAATTACCGGGCGGCGCGGGTGTTGGATTTCTTCGAGGAGCTGGAGCTCACGCCGGAGTTCCTCCGGCGCGTGAGCCAGCACCAGGTGGGGCTGCTCGCCGACCGTTTCGACGCGCTCGACGCCGACCCGCGGCTGATCAGGCGGGATCACGCGGTGAGGCTCTCCGAGCTCGGCGGCTTTCTAGCGCTGCAGTCGCCCCGGGCCGCCGAACTATGTCGCTGGCTGCGGGACCGCGGCGTCGCGACCGATTACCGAGCGGACGTCCTGCGCCTCGGGCCTGCCCCGTACCTGTCGGACGAACAACTCTGCGCCTCCATGGACGCGCTGGGAGGTGTGGTCGCCGAGTTGGCGGCCCGTTAGCGCTGCTGTCGGAAGAACGCTTGCAGCACGTCGCCACACGCCTCCGCCTCGACGCCCCCCACGACTTCCACCCGATGATTCAAGCCCGGATGGCGGAGGAGGTCTTCGAGCGAACCCGCCATTCCGGCCTTTGGGTCGTAGGCCCCGAACACCACCCTTGCCACCTTGGCGAGCACGATGGCACCGGCGCATTGCGCGCACGGCTCGAGAGTGACATACAGGGTGCAATCGGTCAGGCGGTCAGTCTGGAGGGCTCGCAGGGCGCGTCGCACAGCGACGAGCTCCGCATGGGCGGTGGGATCGGCCCGAGCCACGGACTCGTTGTGCGCGCGGGCGACCAGCGCGCCGTCCCGAAACACCACGGCGCCCACCGGCACTTCGCCGCTGGACGCCGCGTGACGCGCTTCTTCGAGAGCCGCCGCCATGCCCGCCACATCGCTCGGCGAGGTGGGAAGGCGGGCCCTACCCTTCCCCCTTGCCCCCTCCCCGGCCCTTGCCCCGCGCCTATGCACGCGCGGGCTCGGCCACTCCCCCAGGAACGCGCTCGAACGTGAGACGGCTGCCGTCCTTCGACCGGTCTACCCGCACCCGGTCCCCCTCCGCGTACTGCCCTTCGAGCACGGCAAGCGCGAGCGGATTCTGCAGTAGCCGCTGGATCGCACGCTTCAAGGGACGCGCGCCGTACACGGGGTCGTAGCCCTCACTGACCAGCAGCTGCTTCCCGGCGGGCGTGATCTCGAGCGAGAGCTTGCGCTCGGCCAGGAGCCGCCGGAACCGCTCGAGCTGCAGGTCGACGATCTTGGCGATGTCGTCGCTCGACAGGGGCCGGAAGGTGATCGTGTCGTCGACCCGATTCAGGAACTCGGGACGGAAGGTCTGGCGCAGGAGCTCGAGCACCTTGGTCTCGACCTGCTCCCAGTTTTCGGTGCCCATTTCGAGAATGTATTGCGACCCGAGGTTGGACGTCATGATCAGGACCGTGTTCCGAAAGTCTACCGTGCGCCCCTGCGAGTCCGTCAGCCGGCCCTCGTCCAGGATCTGGAGGAGCACGTTGAACACGTCGGGATGCGCTTTTTCGATCTCGTCAAACAGGATGACCGCGTATGGCCGCCGGCGGATCGCTTCCGTGAGCTGACCGCCTTCCTCGTACCCGACGTACCCGGGCGGCGCGCCGATCATTCGAGCCACGGCGTGCTTCTCCATGTACTCGGACATGTCGAGCCGCACCATGGCCTTCTCGTCGTCGAAGAGGAATTCGGCCAGCGCCCGCGCCGTCTCGGTCTTCCCGACGCCGGTCGGGCCGAGGAAGATGAACGACCCCGTGGGACGGTTCGGATCCTGGAGGCCGGCACGCGCGCGGCGTACCGCGTTCGCCACCGCGGTGAGCGCCTCGGGCTGACCGATGACGCGACGCCCCAGCTCCTCCTCGAGGCGCGTCAGACGCTCTCGCTCCGATTCGAGCATCTTCGAGACCGGGATCCCGGTCCACTTCGAAACAATCTCGGCGATATCCTCGGAGTCGACCTCCTCCTTCAAGTACTTGCCCTTCTTCTGGATCTCGGCGAGCCGCTTTTCCAGCGCCGCGATCTCCTTTTCGACCACCGGAATCCGGCCGTAGCTGATCTCGGCGGCCTTCTGTAGATCACCGCGCCGCGTGGCCTGATCCGCTTCGCCGCGGAGCTGCTCCAGCTCCGCCTTCTTCGCCTGCAGCTTCGCGATCGCGTCGCGCTCGGCTTGCCACTGCGCCTTCATCGCGTTCGACTGTTCGCGCAGTTCCGCAAGCTCTTCCTCAATCCTGGCACGGCGCTCCTTGGCCGCTTTGTCCTTCTCCTTGGCCAGGGCCGCGAGCTCGATCTCGAGCTGGACGATCTTGCGCTCGACCTCGTCGATCTCCTGGGGGAGCGAGTCGATCGCGATGCGCAGCCGTGCCGCCGCCTCGTCCACCAGGTCGATGGCCTTGTCGGGGAGGAACCGGTCCGTGATGTAGCGGTGCGACAAGGTCGCCGCCGCGACAAGCGCGTTGTCGGTGATGCGCACGCCGTGGTGGATCTCGTAGCGCTCCTTCAGGCCCCGGAGGATGGCGATCGTGTCCGCGACCAAGGGCTCGCCCACGAACACGGGTTGGAAGCGGCGCTCCAGGGCGGCGTCCTTCTCGATGTACTTGCGGTATTCGTCCAGGGTGGTGGCACCGATTACGTGCAGCTCGCCTCGAGCGAGCGCCGGTTTCAGCATGTTGGAGGCGTCGACCGCCCCTTCCGCGGACCCGGCGCCAACGAGGGTGTGCAGCTCGTCGATCAAGACGATGTACTTGCCCTCGGCGGTCGTGATCTCCTTGAGGACGGCCTTGAGACGCTCCTCGAATTCGCCCCGATACTTGGTGCCCGCGATGAGCGCACCCAGGTCGAGCGCGACGAGGTGCTTGTTGCGCAACGACTCCGGCACGTCACCGTTGACAATCCGCTGAGCGAGCCCCTCGACGATCGCGGTCTTGCCCACGCCGGGCTCGCCGATCAAGACGGGGTTGTTTTTCGTCCGTCGCGACAGCACCTGCATCACGCGACGGATCTCCTCGTCCCGGCCGATCACCGGATCGAGCTTCGCCTTGCGCGCCTGCTCGGTGAGATCGCGGGTGAAGCGCTCGAGCGCCTGGTACTTCTGCTCCGGCTCCTGATCCGTCACCCGGTGCGCTCCCCGCACGCCCTGAAGCGCGGCCAGGAGATCGTCGCGGTTCACGCCGGCCGCCGACAACAGCTGTCCCGCGGTCGTCCCCTTTTCCTCGGCAAGCGCGAGGAGGAGGTGCTCCGTCGACACATATGCGTCGCCGAGACTTTTCGCCTCGTTCTCGGCGCGGTCGAGCAGACGGGACAGCTCTCGCGACAGCGTGGGTTCGGCGGTGCTGCCCGACTGCTTGGGGAAGCGGTCGATCTCGCGCTGAGTGTCGGCGGCGAGCTGGGTGACGTTGAGACCGGCCTTCTGCAGGAGGGGAACGACGATCCCGTCGTCCTGAGACAGCAGCGCTAGGAACAGGTGCGCGTCGTTGATGACCGGGTTGCCCCGCGCGCGGGCCAGCGAAGAGGCCTGTTGCAGGGCCTCTCCCGCCTTCACGGTCAAGCGTTCGGGTTTGATCATAGCGGCCACGTCGCTGGGCAACGTCCGTGCCCATGAAAGGTGCCGTTTTGGCAGAGGAAGGGGAAGGCGCTACTTAACGACGATTTTCTTCGTGAATCCCCGTTTCCCGTCAATGACCAACTGGTAGATGTACACTCCTGACGCCGCCGGCTTGCCCGTATTACCGACAGAGCCATCCCAATAAGCGTTGTACTGACATCCGAGCGGGGTGGGGCAGCTCAGGGCGAGGCTGTCGAGCGGCTTGTCCGTGCCCCGCAGTATGGGAATCGCCACGAGCTGGGCGAGCACGTTGTAAATCCGCAGCGACACCACGGGCCGGTGACCCTTGAGGAACAATTCCCCGCTGACCTTGAAGGGAATTGTGGTCGCCGGGTTAAACGAATTGGAGCGATTCTGCTGGGGCCCGATCGTGGGGGCCTGTGCCGCGAGCGCCCCCCCTTGCACTGCCGTTACCAAAAGCCCGAGCCCCAATACCGCCCAGGCGTGCCGCATCATCCCGTTACTCCCGTCCGAACGAAAGATGATTCCGGTCTGTCTCCTTGTTGCTGATGATACCGTAAAGCCAGGGCGCTGATCCAATACTATGACCCGCCTTTCCCGGCTGTCAACCTCGCCAGCACCCGAGCGTCGCCGCGGCGACGCGTCACCCCGCGCCGATCCGCCCACTCGAGCAGCGGGATCAAGTACTTGCGCGTCAGCCCGAAACGATCCCGCAGCTCCGCCGGTGTGGCGGAGCCCAGCTCGCCGAGCGCCGCCTCGAGCGCGGAGCGGAACTCCGCCAGCGCCCCCTGCGCGGCGTACCGTTCACCGTCGATCGGCTCCGCGGCGCCGTCCCGGGCGAGGTAAGAGAGCAAGGCACGCACGGGAGCTCCTGGAAACTCTCGCTCGAGCTCGGCGACCGTGGGCACCTGCCAGCGTGCTTCCACGAGACGCTGGGAAAGCCGCTGTCGGGCGTCGGCCGAACGGGCGTCGAAGGCGGGGCGCCAACCCGGCAGACGCGCCACGCTGCCCGCGACTTCGAACATCCGTCCCCGCACACCCTCATCCAGCACGGCATCGATCACGGCCGGAGGCGCCGGCGCCCCCACCGCTGCCCGGAGGGCCTGCAGCGACATCCCTGGATTGAGCGGATGCTCCTCGTGGTGACGCCGGAGCACATCCGCCAGCCGCGTCGCTTCCGTCGTCACCGATTTCCGCTGAACGACGGTGCCTGCCAAGGATAGGAGCTCTCGCCCCGCCTCCGCGATGACCGCCGTCACACGCTCCGGCGTCGCCCCGAGTCGAACTGGCAGCGTATCGGTCGTGATGCCCGCGAGCTCGCTTTCTTCGGCAAGTGCTGATAACCGGGCGAGCGATGTCTGATTGGCGTTGACGCCTCGGCGACGCAGCCGCGACCGCCGCGATGGGAACGGGTCGAGTACCACTCCACCGCCGATCGTCGTGACCGGAGAGAAGGAGCGCAGCACGAAGCGATCTCCGGCGCGCGCCACGAGGGGCTCTTCCAAGATCAGCCGCGCCAGACCGCCCGCCCCTGGGACAATGGCGGGTGTCTGGGCCACGCGAGCCAGGATTTCCGCGGTCCCGAGGTGCACCCGGAGCCTGGTCCGAGACGCGATAGGTCTTCGGGTCGAGGGGAGGAGCTCGACCGCCGTGTCCAGCACCGTCGCAGCCTGCCACCCTGGGCCGGTGAGCGCGACGTGACCGCGGGCCAGCTCGCCCTTGTCCACGCCCACGAGGGCGAGGGCGGTGCGCCGGCCGGGGACCGCTCGCTCCGCGGCCTGACCGTGCACTTCGATCGAGCGCACGCGGGCTTCGCGCCCGAGCGGGAGGAGTCGAACGGCGTCCCCAACCGATACGGTGCCGCTCCACGTGGTTCCGGTGACCACCGTGCCCGCTCCCGCCACGGTGAAGACCCGATCGATGGGCAGCCGAAACAGGTCGTCGGCCGGACGTTCCCCCAGGCCGGCCGCGACGCGGCCGAGCGCCGCCCGCAGCTCCTCCAGCCCCGCACCCGTCGTCGCGGACGTGACCACCGCGGGCTCCCAGCGCACCCGGCTCGTCGCAAGCCGCGCCCGCACTTCCCCCTGCACGAGCTCGAGCCATTCGGGCTCCACCAGGTCCCGCTTGGTGATGACGGGAATCCCCCGGCGGATCCCGAGCAGGTCCACAATGGCGAGGTGCTCTTCCGTTTGCGGCATGAACCCTTCGTCTGCGGCGATAACGAGCAGGGCGACGTCGATACCGGTCGCGCCTGCGAGCATATTCCGCACGAACCCTTCGTGCCCCGGGACGTCCACGATGCTCGCGTGGATTTCATCGCCGAGCGGCAGCGGCGCGAAGCCGAGATCGATCGTAATCCCGCGGCGCTTCTCCTCCTCCCAGCGATCCGTGTCGACTCCGGTGAGGGCTTTTACGAGCGCCGTCTTGCCGTGGTCGATGTGACCCGCGGTGCCGACTACGAAGCGGCGGACGGGACCGGCGCCGGGTCGCTGATTGAGGGGAAGGCGGGGGGGGCTGGAGTCAGAGGGGGGGACACCCACGGGCGACGCTCCCAGAAATCCAGGGCTGACAGAGGGCCGGCCTCGCCCAGGTGATACCGGACGAAGCGGGCGACGAGGCGGCGGTGTGCCGCCGCATGGAACGGATCGAGCACCGGCAGGTCCGCTCCGTGGTCGTTCAAGGCGAGCAGATCGCGATACGCCTGGCGAGGCAGCCGCGTGGACGGTTGTGGGCCAGCCGGCGTGCAGCGCGGGCAGAACGCCCCGCCCTCTGCGACACTGAACGTCACAGGCGCATCGCCCGCCGAGTCGATCGCGACGCCGTCGCGTACACACGCGGCCAGCGACGGCTCGAAGCCCAGGACGGCGACCAGCCGCCAGGCGGCCCGAACGGCAGTAGCATCCGCACGCTCGGGGGACGCGGCTTCGAGCGCATCGAGCGCGGCGATGAGTGCGTCGTATGCCGCCGGGAGGGACGAGGGGGGCGCCATCTTAAGCATGACCTGGGCGAGTGCGACTGCGCCCGCGAAGCGACCGATGTCCGCGGCCAGGTCGCGCCGCAGGTTCACGAGATCGAAGGCCGCCAGCGTGTGCAGCTCGCGGGTCTCCCGGAAGTAGAGCTGGGCCATGCCCTCGCTCAGGAGCTCGAGCCCAGCCCCGAAGCGACTCTTGGGTCGCAGGGCACCCTTGGCGATCGCGCTTTGCACGCCGAGCTCGCGCGTGGCGAGCCGCACGACCTTCGACGTCTCGCTGTAGCGGTACGTCTGAAGCACGACGGCGGGGGTAGTGACGAGCGACATAGCTACGGGGTCGCGGCGACGGCCGCCGTGGCCGGACAAACGCCGACGGTAACGGTCCGGATCTCGCTATAGTTGGGCGGCGCGGTCAGTACGTGGACCGTGCCCGCCGCCGCGCAGGCACCAGGGTCGACCGCGTACACGCGCCCGCGGAGATCGATCGCCAAACCCGACACGCCATGACCACCCGGTTTGACGCCGTCGCCGGGCCCTCGGGTGACGCTCCGAATGGTGGTGTTCACCTCGAGAACGCCCTCCGTCCGCGAGGCGATGAGCAAGCGCCCACCCGTCGGGTGAAACGCCGCCGTACCGGGGGACTCACCCAGGCCGTTGAGGACGGCGAGCTCCGCACGGCTCACCGGGTCGACGATCGAGAGCTTCCCATCCGCGGCTCCTGCGTGACCGGACGCGACGACGTAGAGCAAGCTGTCGCCCCCCGCGATGGCGAACCGCGCGTTCATGCCGGTGAGAGGAATGGAGTCGGGCGTCCTGACCCCGCAACAATCAAACGACGTGACCCAGCTCGGGCCGGCCGGAGACGACCCGACGAGATTCCCGTTGACGACGAACACGCGCGTGCCGATGATCACGACCGCCTGGGGGTGGACGCCGACGTTGATGCTCACCGTGGCGCCGGTCAGATAATTGATCCGCGTGACCGTGTTGAGATTGGGATTGGCGACCCAGGCGATCGAGTCGTCCTCGATGGCGACGCCCGTGGCGCCGGACCCCGTGGCCAGCGGCAGCACGTAATCGGAGTTCGGGCACAAGGCTCCCGGGGGGCATGGCGACGGGAGGCGGTCGACGCCGACGGCGTCCGCCTGCCCGAGCGGTACCAGGAAGACGTTTCCGAAACCGTCGATCGTGCCCGGCGTCGCCGCGGCACTCTGCCAGCTGCGAGTGGAGACGGTGAAGTCGGTCGCGGAGATGATCGACAGGGTGCGGTCGTTCGAGTTGACGACTCCGATCACCTGACCCGCCGAGCTGGTCTGCTCAAGCGCGTCGCTGCAGGCGCCGATGACGATGAAGGCTGAGAAGAGGAGTCGTCTCATTCGCAGGCTGTCCACAAGGTCACAATATACCCAACGCCCGTCTCGGACCACGACCTGGCCCCGCTCAAGCGGCTCGGCAGGCCTTGAGAACAGTAGCCCTCCCCTCGAGCGGGACATCCGGGAAAAGGTCCGGATGGAGCAGCGCGGCGAGTAACTCGACGCCCTGCGCGATACGAGGTCCGGCACGGCTGAAGTGCGCGGTGGCGTCGACGACCACGGCGCGCCCGGTGGCGAACGCGCGCGGCGCCACCCCGCGAAGCGATGGTGCGTGGCGTTCGGCGTCGGCGGTCGCCGCAGGGAGGTCGAAGCCGCAAGGCATTACGAGAAGGACGTCCGGGTCGAGCCCGGCGAGCGCCTCCCAGGGCAGCGCGAATGAAGGCCGCCCAGTAATGCCTCGGAGCAGCTCTCCTCCAGCCAGCCCGACCATCTCCGGCACCCAGTGACCCGGCACGTACGGAGGGTCGAGCCATTCGAGCGCGAGGACTCGTACGCGTGCCCGGCCGACCCCCCGAGTGGTGACGGCCTCGATCCGTCGTTCGATGTCCCGAACGCACACGTCGGTTCGTTCCGGTACCTCCGCCAGCCGTCCCACTGCGCGGATGCTCTCGAGCACGCCCCGCACGTCGTGGGCATCGAGCGCCAGCACGACCGGCACCGATGTGAGGAGGGCCGCCGCGCGTTCGGCCGCGCGGACGGGCACGGCGCAGACGTCGCACACACCTTGCGTGAGCACGATGTCAGGCGCGACCTGGGCCAATCGGGGCGCGTCTACTTCATACACGCTGCCGTACTCGCGCAGGGCCTGTCGCACGGCGGCGTCAAGCTCGCCGCTCGAGCGGCCGACGACCGAGAAGCGAGGCCGGGTGAGTCGCGGTCTGACCCGAACCTCGGGCGGGTGGTCGCAGCTGTGGGAGATCCCCACGAGCCGGTCTCCGAGCCCGAGTGCGCACACGATTTCAGTCGCGCTGGGGAGGAGCGACGCAATCCGATTCGCCATCACCATCCCCAACCGAGACGCCCGCCCAAGAGCAGCGTGCGACCGCGAGCGGGAAAGTTGGTCACGTCCTCATAGCGCGCGCCCAGCACGTTCTCAATACGTGCGGTGAGCGCGACCCCCGGTAGCGTGCCCCGGGCGTGGCTCAGCTCATAGACGCCCGACAGGTCCACTCGCGCGTGGGATGGTAGGGTGTCCGGAGTCCCGGCTGCATAGTTGTAGTCGTCGCGATCTCCCGTGAAGAGTGCGACGAGCGATACCGTTCCCCGCCCTCCTATGGCATGGCCGAACCGCAGACTCCCGGAGTGGGTGGGGCGGCGGGCCAAGCGTTGGCCTGTGGCGTCGTCGCGAGAATCGAGATACGTGTACGCCAGGGCGAACGAGAGCCCTTCGGGCAGCGCACCTTGGACACCGAGCTCCGCCCCTCGCGCCCGGGCGCCCGCCACGTTGTCGTAGTTCACCGAGTCCGGCCCGAGGGGGAAGGGACTGTACTGGATCAGGTCCCGGAAGCGCTGGTTGAAGTACGTGGCCCGAGCGGTCACCGTCTTAGTCGGCACCGTGTACTCAAGCCCCAGCTCCCAGCTGAAGGAATGTTCCGGCTTCAGGTTCGGATTCCCGTGCACAAAGCCGGTCGCGAACGTCTCGTAAAAACCCGGTTCCTTGAAGCCTGTCCCGATGGACGCGATTGCCCGCACACCCTCGGCAATCCGGACGGAGAGGCCGCCCCGATACGTGGCGTATGTGCCGAAGCGCTGATTGTCCTCCAGCCGCCCGCCGATAGTGAGGCTCAGCGGCTGGTCGGGGGCCGTGACCACTTGGACATAAGCGGCGACGTCGTTGCGCGACCGCGACGTATCAAGGGTCGTCCCGTTCATGGTTTCCCGCTCGAACGCTCCTCCCACGGTGAGCACGGCGCTCGCGGGTCGGAGGTTGAGTCGAGCGTCGAGCCCCGTCCGGGTGACCCAATCGGAGCTGCTGAACGGGAAGGTCGTCGTGTCCGCCGGGCCGTTCTTGCCGATGGCGTACTGCTGGTTGTCACGATGCCAACTGGCGGTGATCCGACCTTCCACCCGATCCGAGAACGTGTGGCCGAGGTCGAGCCCGAGCGAAGGGCCGCGGTCCAGCTGATGCTGATTGTTGCTGACGATGGCGCCGGCCCCGTCCGTCGGGAAATGAAACAGGGCGTCGCCGTAGCGGAGCGATAGCGCGGCGTCGGTGCGCCCACCCGGATGGAGTCGTACCCGGCCGCTGAGGACTTCGTTGCGATACTGGTTGTTGAGGGCATACACGCCGTCGCTCGAAAAGCGCGACACGTCCACGCTGTACCCCGCGCGCTCGTCTCCACCGGCGACCGTCGCGTCGAGCGCGCTACTGCTGTAGGTCCCGCCTCCCACCGCCACGCTCCCCCGCGCTCGCCCGTGACCGTCTCGCGTAAAGATCTGCACCACGCCCGTGACCGCATCGGATCCATAGAGGACGCTGGCCGGTCCCCGAACGACCTCGATACGCTCGATATTGTCGACGGTAAGATTGGCGAAATCGTAGGCGCCGCCCGGTGCATTCTGCGGCACGCCGTCGATCAAGACCTTCACGTAGTCGCTCTCCCCACCGCGCACAAAGAGGGAGGTTTGACTCCCGTACGCGTTTGTGGTGACGACGTTCGCGCCCGGGACGGTTCGCAACGCGTCCGCCACGGTGCGGATCCCCTGCGCTCGCATCTGGTCGGCGCTGATCACCGTCACCGCCACCGGGAGGGCCGCGGCGGGCGTCGGAATCCGCGTGGCGGTCACGACAACCGGGTTGAGCTCCACCGTATCGCGCGACGTCTGGCCCGCGAGCGCCGTCGGGAGGACAAGGATGAGGAGCGTGCGCAGGGCGAGTCTCATGGACCGTCCTTTCGTTGACGTAAGGGGATCATCTGCGGGCGGCCCTCGAAGGGCGCGATCGACACCGGCCAGGCGAACACGCGCTCGACGGTGTCGCGGGTGAGAACGTCGGCCGGCGACCCGGACGCCGCCACGCGCCCATCGGCGAGCAGCAGCGCCTGGTCGGCGAAGCGGGCGGCGAGGTTGACGTGGTGGGTAATGAGCACAACCCCCAGTCCGTCCCGGTCTGCGAGGGCCCGGATCAACTCGAACAGCTCCATCTCGTGGCGGACGTCGAGGCTCGCCGTCGGCTCGTCCAGCACCAACAGCCGCGGCTCCTGAGCGAGAGCCCGGGCCAACCGCACCCGCTGGTACTCGCCGCCCGAGAGGGCCCAGATCCAACGTTGGGCGAGGGGCAGGACGTCACAGCGGACGAGCGCGCGCTCCACCGCCGCATGGTCCTCGGCGCGCTCAGCACCCCACAACGTCAGATGTGGGTAGCGACCCAGCAGGACCGACTCGCGCACGCGTTGCGGAAACAGGTTGTCCTCCCGTTGTGTCACGACCCCCACCACGCGAGCGAGCGCGCCCCGCTCCCACGACCTCGCGGGTCGGCCGAGAATCGTGGCGCTACCGTTCGCGGGCGAGAGCAGACCGAGTGCGACGCGCAGCAGCGTGGTCTTGCCGCTGCCGTTCGGGCCCAGCACCGCGTGCACCTCTCCAGCGCCCACCGCGAGGCTCACCCCGCCGAGGGCATCGGCCGCCGCGCCGGGATAGCGGTAGGCGATGTCCCGGGTCTCGAGGATCAGGTCACGGTCCATCGGCGCAGCAGGAGCACGAAGAGCGGCACGCCCACCAGCGCGGTGACGATCCCGACCGGCAGCTCGCGGGGCGCGACCACCGACCGTGCGAGCGTGTCGGCCAGCACCAGCAACGTGCCTCCGCCGAGAAACGCGGCGGGCAGGAGCGTCCGATGATGGTGGCCCCAAATCAGGCGCGCGACGTGAGGGACGATGAGCCCCACGAACCCGATCACGCCGGAGACCGCGACGGACGCGGCGGTGAGGAGCGACGCCGCGACATAGACACGCCGCTTCACGCCCTCCACATCCGCGCCGAGATGTCGCGCCGGCTCTTCCCCCAGGGCCAGCAGGTCGAGCGGCCGGGCTGCGGCCGCCACGACCACGAGCGGGATCGGCGCGTACACGGCGAGCACCAGCACCGTATCCCACGACGCGCCGGAGAGGCCGCCCCAGAGCCACAGGAATGCGTTGCGGAGCGCCACCGCCTCGGCGAGCGACACGATTGCGGTCGTGATCGCGGCCGCGAACGCACCGACTGCCACGCCGCCGAGCAGCAGGATGCGTGGATCGAGCGTCGCGCCTCCGACGAGGCCCAGGCGATAGACCAGAACGAGAGCCAGCAGCGCGCCCGCGAACGCGGCGAGCGGTACGGCCCACGGCCCCGCCACGTGGAATCCAATCGCCACCACCGCCCCGAGCCCGGCCCCACCAGATAGTCCCAGGAGAAAAGGATCGGCGAGCGGGTTGCGCACGACCGCCTGGAGCCCCGCGCCGGCGACCGCGAGGGAGCCACCGACCAGGAATCCGAGGATCGCCCGCGGGGCGCGCAGGTCCCACACGATCCGTGAGCCCCCGAGTTCGCCCAGGGGGATGCCCGCGGGCCCCACGACCAGGGCCGTTGCGAGCGCCATGACGCCGAGCGCCCCGAGGCCGAGCCACCTCACGGTGCGCTCTCCAGCAGGCGTCGCAGCTCGCCCGCCGCCTCCGCGGCACGCGGCCCCGGTCTCCCGAACAAGGATCCCGGAAGCAGCAGGAACCGGCCCCTTCGCACCGCGCCTACCGTCCGCCATTCGGGCCGTGTCGCGAAAGCGGGTGACCGGGCGCTGTCCGAGAGAACCGCGACGAAATCAGGATCCCGCGCGGCAATGGTCTCGATCGAGACCTGGGCCGAGGGCGAGCCGATGTCGTGGAAGACGTTGCGTGCGCCCGCGAGCGCGGCCAGATGGTCGAGATAGCTCCCTGCGCCGATGACGATCGGCGGGTTATCCCAAACGATGAACGCGAGAGAATGCCGGCTCGTCGGAAGAGGCGCCAAAGCGACGCTGTCCATGACTCGCGCCAGGGACTCCGCGGCGGCGCGGCGGCCGGTGAGCACGCCCAAGCGAGCCGTGGCCGGCCCGAGATCCTCGAGGCGGTTCAGGTCGAGCAGCACGGCCCGCAGTCCGAGCCGCTCGAGCTGCTCCGCGGCAGCCAGATTCGGGCCGGCGCGGTACAACACCACGAGGTCGGGGTGCCTGGCCGCGACCGCTTCGACGTTGGGCGGCATGCCGTCGCCGACGCTCGGGATGAGGCGCGCCGCCGGCGGGTAGTCACACCACGTCGTGCGGCCCACGAGGCGGTCGCCCGCGCCGACGGCGAAGAGGATCTCGGTGAACGACGGTAACAGGGAGACGATCCTGCGCGCGGGTTCCGCCAGCGAGACCGTGCGTCCCGCATCGTCGGTGACGGTAACGGTGAGGCCTGCCGACGACGCAGCGCGGTTCCCCCTCCCGCACGTCGCTGTGGCGAACAGGATGAGGCCCGCGAGGTGGGTGCGATGTGCCCAACGGCGCATAGCAAAAAGGCCCACCCCCGACGGTGCGGAGATGGGCGAGCGCCTGCGCCTGGATGCGCAGCGCCACCATCCCTCCCGCGAGGGAACTTCAGGTGGCGCGAACGGAGAGGTCTCCTGGCTCCGGGCAAGCGGCTCGCCTTCCCGGGAGCACACCCAGTGGCGTCAGAGCCGCTACGCAATGCCCGTTACAGTGGCGGGGCCGCGCCGGATTCGCACCGGCTTCCGTGAATCCCCGTTCGCTTGTAACGACCGAGCTAGTCTAGCGTGGTTTCCGCCGCAGCGCAACTACGAATCCAACGGCGAGGACGACGCCCACGACGCCGACGATGAACGGGACCAGGGCTTCGGGGGTGAACCGTCGATCGGTGAAGGCGATCGCGAGCGGCGCGCCCGGCGCGAGCGGCGGCGTGCGATAGCGCGCGAATCGACGGCCCTCGATGTCCTCGATGCCGAGCGAGTCGAGCTTGCCCGCGGTAACGACCGCGGCCGTGTCCTCGAGCAGCAGGTCTACCTCTTCAATCGGCTGGTCGACCGGGACGCTGACGCGTCGCACCGTCGCGGGGAGCACGTACGTGTAGCTGAGCTGCTTGCGGTCCCGGGGCGGCAGCGGACCGAACACTGCGACCGAGTCGCCGCGCCGCGTCACCGCCTGAGGCGAGACGTCTCCCTGCCCCACCCGGAATTGGATCGCCACCGCGGGGATGCCGCCCGCCCAGCTCGGACGAAGCGAGTCTCTCGCGACACGAGTCGCGCCCCCTGGGTTCTCGAGCTCCACGAGCTCGAGCACGTCCCGGGTGCCATCGCCTTTCACCTTCGCCACCGTGACGAGCCTCCGCCCCACGCGCACCGCCGGACCCGCGGCGCTCGTGTCGTACACGTAGAGCGGGGCAAGCCGAGCCGTCGGGCCGACGCGCGACGTGACGGGCTCCGAGAAGTACGCGATCCCGGCGCGCCAGCTCGAGACCACGTAAATGGTGCTCGAGTCGGCCCGTCTGGCCGTCAGGCGATAGGCCCCGTTCGCGTCGGTCCGAGCGGAGTCGACGGGTTGGCCGCCGCCCCCCATGGACACCTGGTGCAGCACGACCCACGAGTGCGCGACCGGGCGGCCGCCGGTGCCGTAGAGGACCCGGCCCGTCACGACGATCTGTTGCGCCTGGAGCCCCCCCCCAAACGCGAGACCGATCAGCAGGACGGCGCTACGGAGTGAACTTCCCGAAGTCTTCAGGATTCAAGTTCTGGAGGTAGGTCTTCAACGCTTCCGGATCGAGAGCTCCCGGCGCTCCGGGACCACCTGGCGTTCCCCCGGTACCCGACTCGGCGCCCGGCTCGCCGGTTTCGACCGAGGTAAGCGCGAGGAGGCTGTCGCTCGTGTAGATCGGGGCCTTGAGGCGCAGCGCGACTGCAATCGAGTCGGATGGTCGGGCGTCGATCTGAATCACAGCGTCGCCGCGATAGATGTGGAGCTCGGCGTAATACGTGTTGTCCTTCACCTGGGTGATGATGACCTTCCGCAGATCCGCGCCCAGGCCGAGGATCACCTGCTTCAGGAGATCGTGGGTGAGCGGCCGCGCGAACTTGACGCCGGCGAGCTCCATGGCGATGGCGCTCGCTTCCGCCGGGCCGATCCAGATCGGGAGGACGCGCTCCCCTTCCTGTTCCTGCAGAATCACGACCGGCGTGTTGGTCGTGCGATCGAGGCCGAGGTGCGCGACCCGAACCTGGACCTGGTTCGCGCTCAGGTCCCCATCTCCCACGAGGCGAGGTACTTCAGCTGCTCGGGCGTCAGGCTGTCGATCGCGACGCCCATCGCCGCGAGCTTCAGCCGCGCGATTTCCGCGTCAAGCTCGCGCGGGATGCGGTGCACGTCCTTCCCCAGCTGCTCGGCCTGCTTCACCACGTGCTCGGCCGCGAGGGCCTGATTCGCGAACGACATGTCCATCACGCTCGCCGGGTGGCCCTCAGCGGCGGCGAGGTTGATCAGCCGGCCGTCGGCGAGCACGAAGACGCGCTTGCCGGCGAGCCGCCACTCGTCCACGAACTCGCGCACCGGGGTCGGTCCCTGGGCCACTTGCTTGAGGCCGTCCAGGTCGATCTCGACATTGAAATGACCCGAGTTGGCCAGCACCGCTCCGTCCTTCATCAGGCGGATATGCTCCACCCGAATCACCTGGGTATTTCCCGTCAGCGTGACGAAGACGTCGCCCACACGCGCCGCTTCGGCCATCGGCAGCACACGGTACCCGTCCATCTGGGCCTCGAGCGCCTTGAGTGGATCGATCTCGGTGACGATGACGTTCGCCCCCGCCCCGCGCGCCCGCAGGGCAAACCCGCGGCCACACCACCCGTACCCCGCCACTACCACCGTGCTCCCGGCCACCAACAGGTTCGTGGCGCGCAGGATTCCGTCGAGCGTCGATTGCCCCGTGCCGTAGCGGTTGTCGAACAGGTGCTTCGTGTCGGAGTCGTTCACCGCGATAACCGGGAACTGCAGCACGCCGTCCCGCGCCATCGCCTTGAGCCTGATGACGCCGGTGGTGGTCTCCTCCGTCGAGCCCAAGACGCCCGTGACTAGCGCCTTGCGGTCCGCGCTGGAGAGGCTTTCCACCCATTTGCGAACCGGGGGCGCGAGATCGTCGAGCCGGTTGAGCGCGATCATGTGGAGCGCGCCCACGAGGTCCGCGCCGTCGTCCATTGTGACGTCGGGTCGGTGCGCCAGGGCCGCTCGGATGTGCTCGTAATAGCTCGTGTGGTCCTCGCCCTTGATGGCGAAGACCTTGATCCCGTGGTCCTTGACCAGGTGCGCCGCGACATCGTCTTGGGTGGAGAGGGGGTTCGAGGCGCACAGCGCCACGTCCGCGCCGCCAGCCTGAAGGGTGACCGCGAGGTTGGCGGTCTCGGTCGTGACGTGCAGACAGGCGGAGAGGCGACGGCCGGCCAGTGGGCGCTCCCGGGTGAAGCGTTCTCGCAGCAGCCGCAGCACCGGCATGGACCGTTCGGCCCACTCCGTGCGTCGGCGTCCTTCGGTCGCGAGCTTCAGGTCCTTGATGTCGTGGTCTGCGGTCCGTGCCGTCGTGGTCATGCGGTCACTTTCTTCGAGGCGTAATGCTTGGAGCGCTGGACGGCAAGACGCAGGTCTTCCACGCGGTTGGCGCGCTCCCAGGTGAACAGCTCGACTTCGCGGTCCACGTCCTTGTCCACGTAGCGACGGCGCTCCGGAGTCCGCCCAAAGTGGCCGTACGCGGCGGTGGCCCGATAGATCGGTTGCCGCAGGTTCAGCGCGGTGTTGATGGCGAGTGGCTTCAGATCGAACACTTCACGCACGGCGTCCTCGATGGCTTCGTCGGGGACGACGCCGGTCCGGAACGTGTCGATCATCACGGAGACCGGCTCCGCAACGCCGATGGCGTACGCGACCTGCGCTTCGCAGCGCTGAGCGAGCTTCGCAGCAACGACATTCTTTGCAACCCAGCGCATCGCGTATGCAGCCGAGCGATCCACCTTGGAGGGGTCCTTCCCGCTGAACGCACCGCCGCCGTGGCGCGCCATCCCGCCGTACGTGTCCACGATGATCTTCCGGCCGGTGAGTCCGGCGTCACCCTGGGGACCGCCGACCACGAAGCGACCGGTCGGATTCACAAGCAGGTCGATGTCCCGAATCTCGAACCCCGCGTCTCCCAACACCGGCCGCACCACCAGGGCGACGACGCCCTCGCGCAGCTCCGCGTTGTCGATCTTGTCCGAATGCTGAGTGGAGACCACGACCTTGCTGACCCCGACCGGACGCGCGCCCTCGTAGACGACGCTGACCTGCGTCTTGCCGTCAGGCCGCAGCCACGGAAGGTCGCCCGCTTTGCGCACGACCGCGAGACGCTCGGCGAGGCGATGGGCCAGCACGATCGGGAGCGGCATGTACGACGGCGTCTCGTCGGACGCATAGCCGAACATCATCCCTTGGTCGCCCGCACCACCCCGGTCCACGCCCATGGCGATGTCGCCCGACTGGCGGTCGATGGTGGTGAGGATGGCGCACGTCTGGGCGTCGAAGCCGAAGCTGGCGTCAGTGTAGCCGATGGCGCTGATCGTGCCCCGCACGATGTCGGGGATGTGCACGTAGGTAGACGTGGTGATCTCGCCGGCCACCACAGCCATGCCCGTGGTCACGAGCGTCTCGCAGGCGACGCGCGCTGCCGGATCCTTGGCGATGATCGCGTCCAGGACGGCATCCGAGATCTGATCGGCGATCTTGTCGGGATGCCCTTCCGTCACCGACTCGGAGGTGAACACGTGGCGCTGCGCTGGCATCTCTCGATCCGACTGGAGGTTAAGCGTTCAAGCTAGCGGCGCGCAGGGCCCCGGGCAACCGGGCGTGGTGATCGAGCAGCTTCAGGTCCACCGCTTCCGCGAGCGCGAGGCGCAGCAAATCGAGGACGTCGTCCGCCGTGCGTGCGGCGAGCGCCTGTTCCGCGACGGCGCGGGCGCGCGCCGCGTTCACCTGCCGCACGGTCCACTTCACGAGCGGCAACGCCGGCGGTGCCACCGAGAGCGTCTCGTATCCGAGGCCAATCAGCAGGAACGCCGACAAGGGCTCCGACGCCATTTCCCCGCACACGCTCGCCGGTTTCCCCGCTGCGCGCGCCGCGTCGGCGACCTGCTTCAGCAGTCGCAACACGCTCGGGTCGTGCGGCGTAAAGCGGTCGGCGAGCCGGGCGTTGCCCCGATCCACGACGAGGGTGTACTGCGTCAGGTCGTTCGTGCCGACGGACAGGAAGTCCGCCTCGGCTGCGAGCCGGTCCGCGATGACAGCAGCCGCGGGCGTCTCGACCATCACGCCCAAAGGCACCGACGTCGCTGCGGGGATCCCCTCGCGAGCGAGGCGGACCGCTTCTTCCGCCACGAGCGCGCGAGTGCGATCCAGCTCCTCGAGACGGGTGACGAGCGGAGCCATCAGCCATACGTCGCCGTGTTTGGCGGCCCGGAGCACCGCCCGCACCTGTGTCCGAAAGAGTTCCGGGCGATCGAGGCACACGCGGATCGCCCGCCAGCCCAGCTGCGGATTCACCTCGGACGGGGCACGGAACTGCGCGGGGAGCTTGTCGCCGCCCAGATCGTACGAGCGCACCACCACCGGATGGCCCGGGAACGCTTCCGCCACGCGCCGGAAGTAGCCCGCCTGCTCGTCTTCCGTGGGCAAGGCGCTGTGACCTGTGATGAGGAACTCCGTGCGGAGCAGGCCGACACCCTCCGCCCGGTGCTCCCGCGCAGCGATGATCTCGTCGGGGAGGTCCACGTTGCCGCGCAGCACGATCTGCACGCCGTCGACCGTGACCGCCGGCAGATCCACCACTTCCTCCAGCTGGGAGGTCAGCTCGCGGCGCCGCTGCTCGAGCGCCCGCGCCTCCGCGATCTCGTGAGGCGTCGGATCGAGCAGAACCGTCCCGCGGGTCCCGTCCATGACGAGCATGGTGCCGGGCTCGATGCGCTCGATGGCCCCGGCGACCCCGAACACGGCGGGAATCCCGATCGAATGCGCGAGGATCGCGGCGTGCGACGTGCGTGTCCCTTCCTCGCTCACGAGTCCCACCACGTGCTCGCGATCGAGCTGCACGGTGAGCGCCGGCGAGAGCTCCCTGGCCACCACCACGGACGGCTGCGTGATGCCCTCCCACAACTCGTCGGACCCGCGGTGCATCAAATGCTCGATCACCCGCACCGCGACGCCTGTGAGGTCCGCCAGCCGATCCTTGAGGCGGGGGCTGCCGGTCGCGGCCCACATGTCGCGGACCTCGAGCGCCTTGAATTCGTAGGCCTTTTCAGCCGTGAGGTGGTTCTCCCGAATCAGGTTCGCGACGGCAGCCAGAAACTCCTTGTCCTCGAGCATCAGGATCTGGGCATCGAAGATCCGGGCCTCATCCAGGCCCGCGCGGTCTTCGGTCTTGGCCTTCATCGCCTGGAGGAAGCGCTTCACGTCGCGCACGGCCGCGCGGAGCCGCCGCACTTCCTTTTCGACCTGGGAGCGCGGCACCACCCGGTGGGGCACGTCCGGCATGGCCCAACGCACCACCACCGCCGGCCCCACGCCGATCCCGGCCGAAACGCCGACCCCCTTGAGGTGCCGGTCGCTCATCCGGCGCCCTCGTTCTCGCGCTCCTCCGCGTCCCGGAGCTCTGCTTCCCGCAGCTCGGCCGTCAGATGCATCTCATGGAACCCATCGGCCACGAGCGCAAGGAGCGCTTCCATGGCCTGCTCCGCGTCCTCGCCGTCCACGGCGATGATCAGGGACGAGCCACATTCCGCCGCAAGCATCATCACACCCATGATGCTCTTGCCGTTCACGGTCAGCTCGTCCTTGCGCACCTGCACGGTCGACTTGAACCGGCTCGCGAGCTTCACGAACTCGGCGGCCGGGCGCGCGTGCATCCCGAGGGGGTTCACGATCTTGGCCGAGCGCTCGATTACCGCCATAACCACCCCTTGAGCGTCGCGAGCGCAAGCAACAGGAGCCCGAATCGGAGCCCCGTCAGACGGGAGCGTCGCTGCCACAACAGGAGCGCGAACCCGCCCGCGGCGACCACCGCGAGGATGCCCCGCGTCCAGCCGAGAAAATCGACGGTCAGGTACTGCACCAGGAGGGGCAGCGCGGCTCCGCTGACGAGCGCCATGGCGGGTGCCGAGAGCGCCGTGGCCCGCTGCAACGCCGGCTTCCGCAACGCGGCCGCGACCCGTCCTCCGTATGTCCAACCCGCGCGCAGCGCCCACCACCGCAGCGCGACGTGGCCGATGTTGTACACGATCAAGAACCCCAAGACGGCCCAGAGGCCGAGTCCCAGCGCCACGCCGATGAGGGCGAGCCCCGACGTGAGCGGTAGCCAGCCGGCCCACACCAGACGGTCGCCGAGGGCGCCGAGCGGTCCGCATAAGGCCGTCCGCAAGCGCTCGACTTGCTCGGGTGGGACGCCCTCATGCTCGGCGCGCGCCGTGGCGCCGACGGCGAGGCCACACAGATAGGGGTGCGCGTTGAAGAACTGCGCTGCGCGCGCCACCGCCGCCCGATACGCCGTGCCGTTGCCCGCCAGGTCACGGATCAAGGGCTGCTCGGCCACGCCCATCCCGATGCCCTGCATCCGCTCGTAGTTCCAGGATCCCTGCACCGTGAACAGGCGGAGCAGGGCGCTGCCGAGCGGCGGGCGCGCGGGGGGAGAGGCGCTCGTCATCGCAACCACACCGCGGCAGCGCCGCCGACCAGGCCGGCGGCGAACCAGCGGAGACCCGGCCCGCGACCGACTAGACGGAGCGTCCCCGCCGTCCCGGCCGCCAACGCGGCGCCCACGGCCGCGACGTTGAGGAGCACGACGCCGCGCGACGACAGCGTGCCAACGAGATGCTCGCGGGCAAGCTGCGCGAGCCCGAGACCGACCGCGGTTACGACCGCCGCGCGCGCGGCATCGCGGAGGATGCCGGCGACATGGAGGCGCTCGAGCGTATGTGGCTCACCGCTCTCCAATGCGCCCGCGGCACGGTGCGCCGCCCGCGTATTGAGGCGCCGGACCACCTGCAGGCTCGCCCCTCCGGCCATGGCGGTGATCAACCCGACGACCGCGCCGACGCCGAGCGCCCCAGCGGCGGCGTGCGCCGCGCTCACCGCGGCGATGGTCGCGGGCCCATACTCGGGATACCGCACCGCACCGACCGGCAGGATGTCGTATTGGAAGAGCTCGAACAGGACGCCAAGCTGGAGGCCGGTCGCGACATCGCCCAGGATCGCGCCCGCAATCGGGCCTGCGACGATGGGACGCGCGATCATCATCTGCGGCACGCTCACCAGGTCGAGCCCGACGAAGGTGCCCCACGCGAGGAGAATGAGCTCGAGAAAGGGGCTCACGTGAAGTCCTCGAGCGGGACGGGGCGCGCGGTGGGCACGTCCTGCGCGGTCACCTCCACCCCCCGTGCGGCCAGGGCCCTGAGCTGCGCCGCCTCCGCGTCGGTGAGGTACACGTACCGGAGTCGCTCCGAGCGCCCCGGACGATGATGCAAGCCGCCCACGTTGACCCGGCTTAGGCCGTGCCCGTTGCCAGTGAGCGCCGCCAAGGTGGCGATGTTCCCCGACACCAAGATGCCGACGCGCGGGTCGCGCTCCCAGTCGAGGAGACGCTGCCGAGCCTCTGCCGTGGAGGCGAACACGATTTCGATCTCGGCGGGCACGCCCATCCGATAGAGCTCCTGCTCCGGCTCGCTGGCGCGCACGGCGTCGTCCACGAGCACGATGAATCGCACGTTGAGCGGTTTCCCCCAGCCGACGACCACCTGGCCGTGGATCAAGCGATCGTCGATGCGATACAGGGCGATACTCATGCCGCGGGCGTGCGGATCGCCCGGCTCCCGGCCTCGGCCGCGCGCCGCGCCGCGTCGGCGGGCGCCAGGTCGCGATGGAAAACGAAATCGAGCAGCATCGCGAGATTCACGCCGGTCACTACGGCCACGTCGGCGCGGCCCCGTGCCAACCGCACCGAGCTGGTGAGGCAGGACCCCCCGGGCAGATCCACGAAGAGGACGGCCGGCCGGCCGTCGATCGCCCGCGTGAGACGCTCCGTGAGCGCCCCGCTGTCGCACCCGTCGTTCGAGACGGGCACCAGGGCGTCGTTCACGCCGGTGATCGCGGCGACGGCGCTGAGCAACGCCTGCGCCACGGCCGCGTGCGAGACGATGACGCCGCGCAGCGGCTCACTCATTGTCTTCCTCGAGATACTCCTGCAGCTGGCGGCGCTCGGCGAGGCGCTTGATCAAGCGCTCGTTGAAAGCGCGCGCCGCGTCCACGCCGCTGTAGCGCAGCAGGTGGTTCATCGCCACGACCTCACAGATTACGGTGAGGTTCTTGCCCGGGTTGAGCGGCACGGTCACCAGCGGAAGCGTCACGTCGAGCACCTGCGTGGTCTGGCCATCGATGCCGGTCCGGTCGTACTCGCGCGAAGCATCCCAGTCCTCGAGCTGGACCACCACCTCGATGCGCTTCTGCTGCCGCACCGACCGAACGCCGAACAACGCGCGGATGTCTATCAGCCCGACGCCGCGGATCTCCATGTGATGCTGGGCGAGCTCGTGCCCGCGGCCGATCAAGACGTCGTTCCCGCGGCGCGTGATGTGCACCAGGTCGTCGGCAACCAGGCGATGGCCGCGCTCGACCAGGTCCAGCACGCACTCGCTCTTGCCGATCCCGGATCGCCCGAGAAACAGAAGGCCCACGCCGAACACATCGGCCAGCGAGGCGTGCACCGTCGTGGCGGGCGCGAACGCATCGTCCAGGAACGGTTTCAGCCGACGATAGAACTCCGCCGTCTTGAGGCGCGTGCGAATCACCGGCACACCCTTCTCGCGTGCGAGGTCGAGCAGCTCCGCGGGCGGATCCTGTCCCTTAGAGATCACCACGCACGGCAAGTCGAACTGGAACAGCGTCTCGATCGCCCGGCGGCGCGCCGCCGCGTCCAACGCCGACAGGTATGTGACTTCCGTCTCGCCCAAAATGTGAATGCGATGCGCGGCGAAGCGCGTGGTGTAGCCAGCGAGCGCGAGTCCGGGGCTCGACGCCTCGGGCGTGGGAATCTCGCGGTCGAGTCCGACGTCACCGGTCAGGGCCTCGAGCTGCAGGGGGTCGCCCTTGCGCTCGAGCAGGTCGCGGACCCTCGGAAGGCTCATCGCGGCTCGCGCACCCGCGCGCGGCGGCTGCGGGCCGCGCGACGCCGCATCGGGGACTTGTCGAGCTGGCGCCGGACCTTGGCCACAGCGGCATCCAGCGCGGTCCGATGATCGCCCGCCCGCGCCTTCGCGACGTGCAGGACGCCGCGCGCCGCGTGCAAGCGCACTTCGACCAAGGGACGGCCGTTGTCGGCGACGAACAGGACCCGCGCGTCGTGCGGCCGGAGGGCGATCCGTTCGAGACGGGCGAGCAGCGCCCGGGCCCTCATCTCGAGCTCGGCCGCGACGTCGCAGTGGCGCGCCGTGATGGTGATCCGCATGCTCAGACCCTCCTCCCGCCTCCCCAGGTGACGATGCGGTGGAGATGGGCTTCCGTCGCCTCGGCCGCGTGCTCCCAGGACAGCCCCTCTGCGAACGCGCGCGCCCCGACACCGAGCCGCGACACGAGCGCTGGATCGGCGGCGAGCGCGAGCATTCGGTCCGCCAAGGCCCGAACGTCGCCGTGCGGTACCAGAAAGCCCGTCTCACCGTGCCGCACCGACTCCCGCAACCCCGGACTGTCGGAGGCGAGCGCGGGCGTTCCGCACGCGGCCGCTTCGACGTTCGAGATGCCCCACCCTTCTTTGGGACTCGCCAGCACCACGCCCCACGACCGTCGCAGCAGCCGACGCTTGTCCTCGTCGGACACGAACCCCAAGAAGCGGGCGGCCGAGCCAAGCCCGAGACTGCGTGCCAGCCGCCCGAGGCGCTCCCGGTCGTCCCCCTGACCGGCGATGTCGAGGAACACGTCGGCCCGGGTTTGCCGCGCGACTGCGAGGGCGCGGAGCGCGATTTCCACTCCTTTATAACGCTTGAGCCGCCCCACGTACAAGAACGTTGGCTCGCTGGTCCGCGACACCTGCGGGTCGGGGGTATACCACGCCGCGTCGACGCCCGGGTGAATGACCTCGATCCGCTCGCGCGGCACGCCCCGCCGGGCGAGATCGTCCCGCGTGCTCTCCGAGATGGCGTGGAACCAGGCGCGGCGGTACGCCCGCGGAATCAGCCGCTCGGCCGCCCACACGACGGCGGCGATGGGCCAGCTCGCTTCGCGGAACGCGGTGGTGCCGAACAGATGCGGCACGAGTGCGCAGAATGGTCTCTCGGTGAGGCCAGCGAGGAAGAGGGGCAGCTTGTTGATGTCCTCGACCACCACGTCGTAGGAGCCGGCGGAGAGCAGGCGTCGCACGGCGCCGCGCGCGTAGAGCGCGAAGGTGTACCGACCCCCGTACCGCCGCACGCGCATGCCGTCGAGCTCCCCTTCACCCGACGCACCCGACCAGCCGCTCGCCACCAGGTCGATCGTGTGGCCGCGACGGACGAGCCGGCCAAAGACCTCGTGGAGGTGGACCTCCGCGCCGCCGGCGTGCGGGTTCTCGCGGTCGTTCCAGTTCACCAGCAGGATCCTCACAGCGCGCCGGACTCGCGTGCCGCGCTGTCGAGCACGCCGTTCACGAACGCCGGTGCCTTGGCGCCGGCGAACCAGTGGGCGAGCTTTACCGCTTCGTCGATCACGACGCGGGATGGGGTGGCGCCTTCGGCGAGCTCCGCGAGCGCGAGCCGCAGGATGTTGCGTTCCACCACGCCGACCCGGTCGAGCCGCCAATGCTCAGCGGCATCTGCCACACGGCGGTCGAATTCGGGGATGCCGGCGATGGCCTGCGCGGCGAGGTCGGCGCCGCGGTCGTACCCGGTCGGCGTATGACCGAAGGCCGCGGCGAGGCGGGCGACGACGGTTTCGATGGACGGGCGGCCGGACAAGTCCCAGGCGTAGAGGAGCTGCAGCGCGCGGGCGCGAGCCTTAGTCTCGGGGCGCTGCACGGGTGAGCTGGGCCAGGACGTCGGCCGTGGTGAGAGCCGCGTCGGTTGCCTCGTAGCCCTTGTTGCCGGCGGTCCCGCCGGCCCGCGCCAGCGCTTGCTCCAACGTCTCGGTGGTCAGCACGCCGAAGCCGACGGGGAGCCGGTGCGCCAGCGCGACGTTGCCGAGCCCACGCGCCGCCTCGCCCGCGACGTACTCGAAGTGGGGCGTCTCACCTCGGATCACGCACCCGAGCGCGACGAGCGCGGCATAGCGCCCGCTCGCCGCAGCGGCCTCCGCCGCGACCGGGAGCTCGAACGCACCCGGCACCCAAATCACGTCCACGCGCGCCTCGGGCACGCCCTTGTCGTGGAGGCACTCGCGCGCACCGTCCAGGAGACGCGCGGTGACGACCTCGTTGTAGCGGCTGACGAGCACGGCGACGCGACCTGCTCGCGGCGCGCGCGGCGAACCCGGGATCTCGGCCACGGTCAGTGAGTCAGGAGGTGGCCGAGCTTGTCCCGCTTGACGTCGAGATAAGAGCGGTTCTCGTCGGAGGGCGTCATCACGATCGGCACGCGCTCGACGATCTCGAGGCCGTAGCCCTCGAGCCCGACCAGCTTCATCGGGTTGTTGGTGAGGACGCGGATCGACGACAGCCCGAGATCGAGCAGGATCTGCGCCCCGATGCCGTAATTGCGCAGGTCCGGCTTGAAGCCGAGCTCACGGTTCGCTTCGACGGTATCGTGACCGGCGTCCTGGAGCTCGTAGGCCTTGAGCTTGTTGAGCAGGCCGATGCCCCGGCCCTCCTGATCGAGATACACCACGACGCCCCGACCTTCGGCGGCGATCATCCGCATGGCGGAGTGGAGCTGCCAGCCGCAGTCGCACCGGCCGGAGCCGAACACGTCGCCGGTGAGGCACTTCGAGTGCATGCGCACCAGCACGTCTTTTCGTTTCCCGAGATCGCCGTGCACGAGCGCCACGTGCTCCGCCGCGTCGACGTCGTTCGAGTACCCCACGATGCGGAACTCTCCGAACGGCGTCGGGAGGCGCGCCTCGGCCACGCGGTGCACCAACCGCTCGTGGGCGAGCCGGTACGCCACGAGCTGCGCGACCGTGATGAAGCTGAGCCCGTGCTCCTTTGCGAACTTCTCGAGATCCGGCTGCCGCGCCATCGACCCGTCGGCGTTCAGGATCTCGCAAATCACCCCGGCGGGATACAGGCCGGCGAGGCGGGCCAGGTCCATGCTCGCCTCAGTCTGACCGACACGCTGCAGCACGCCGCCGGGCCGCGCCCGCAACGGGAACACGTGGCCGGGACGGCGGAGGTCGGTCGGGACCGTGGCGGGGTCGATCGCCACGCGGATGGTCGCGGCGCGGTCCGCCGCGGAGATGCCGGTGGTGACACCGAACCGCGTCCCCGCGTCGATCGAAACCGTGAACGCGGTCTCATGTGCCTCGGTGTTGTGCTCGGCCATCTGGGTGAGGCCGAGGGCCTGGCAGCGCTCCGGCAGTAACGTGAGACAGATCAACCCGCGCCCATGCGTCGCCATGAAGTTGACCATCGCCGGCGTGACCTTCTCGGCCGCGCCGACCAGGTCCCCCTCATTCTCGCGATGCTCGTCGTCGGCCACGATCACCAACTTGCCGGCGCGGATATCCGCGATCGCCTGCTCTATTTTGCGGTGCGGCATAGTTGCCTCACGTACTTTCCGAAAACGTCACCCTCCACGTGGACACGATCACCCGCGTGCAGCGTGGCGAGCGTCGTGTGCTCGCGGGTGAACGGAATCAATGAGATCTGCACCCGATTCCCGCCGGGCAGGTCGTTGATCGTCAGGCTCACGCCGTCCACGGTGATCGCGCCGTGCGGAATCGAGATCTCCCGGACGGCGTCCGGCACCCGCAGGTCGCACACCCACGCGTCGCCGCGCTGCTCTGTCCGCTCCACCACCGCAACCCCGTCGACATGCCCCTGTACGATGTGACCGCCCAGGCGATCGGTGGCGCGCAGCGCTCGCTCCAGGTTTACGCGGCGCCCCTCCCGATACTCGCCGAACAGGGTACGCCCTTCCGTGGTCTCCACCACGTGGACCGTGAACCCACCCTTTACCACGCGCTCGACCGTGAGACAGGCGCCGTTCACCGCGATGCTCTCGCCCGGCTTGAGACCGCGGTAAGGGGCGCGGATCGTGAGAACGAGGCCGTCCTCCTCTTCCCCCTTCCCCCTTCCCCGGCCTTTCCCCCCGTTGCGCGCCACGTTCGCCACGCGCCCCACGGCGCTCACGATCCCGGTAAACATATCCGCCTGTCCAATACCAATAATGTATCAGAGCCCAATGCGCGGCGCTCCACCGGCGTCCAGCGCGGCGCGGCGGAGAGTGGCTGCGGCGGAACGCCCGGAAAGGCCGGCACGGCGCCTTCGCCGAGCCATACCGGCGCCTGTACCCAGTACAGCCGGTCGACCAGTCCGTCCGCGAGGAGACGTGCGCCGAGGGCGCCGCCACCCTCGCAGAGCACCGATTGGATACCGGCGTCACGCAGCATGCGCAATCCAGCGGCGAGCGAGTCGGGTCGGAACACCCGGACGCCGTTTTGCTCGAGCGCGGTGACGCTCGAGACCGGCGCCTCGAGCGACGCCATGACCCAGGTAGGCACGTCGCGCGCGCCACTCACGAGCTGGGCGCTCGGGTTCAGCATCGCACGCCGGTCGAACACTACGCGCACCGGCGGCCGGCGGGGCGTGACGGGGCCGCGCACGGTGAGCAGTGGATTGTCCTGCAGGGCGGTGGTTCCGCCGACCGCGATCGCGTCGAACCCGGCCCGCAACCAATGCACGTAGTCGCGTGCCGTCTCACCCGAGACCCATTGGGAGCTGCCCGCCGCGTCAGCGATGCGCCCGTCAATCGACGTCGCGAGCTTGAGCGCCACGAAGGGCCGCTTGTTCTGCTCCCGCGCGAACAGGAAGGGCGCGTTCAGGGCGGCCGCGGCTTCGGCGAGGAGACCGATGGAGACGACCACGCCCTTCCGGCGGAGCAGGGCGGCCCCACCGCGCGCTTCGGCGTCGGGGTCGGACAGGGCCGCAACCACGCGGGCCACGCCGGCGCTCACGAGCGCGTCGGTGCACGGGGGCGTCTTACCGTGGTGGGCGCACGGCTCGAGGTTCACCACCAGCGTCGCCCCGCGCGCCCGTTCGCCCGCGGCCTGGAGCGCCACGACCTCGGCATGGGGTCCACCGAATTCCGCGTGGTAGCCTTCACCCACCACTGCGCCCCCGGCGAGCACAACGGCACCTACAAGGGGGTTAGGAGCGACGCGCCCCCAACCCCGGCGTGCGAGGTCGAGGGCGCGTTCCATCGCTGCCCGCTCCGCGGGCGGTGGGGCTGCCCGTTCGAGCGTTCGCTCAGAATCCGAAACGGAAGCCGATCCCTCCGAAGACATGTCCCGCCTTGGGATCGAAGTCGGAGAAGTTGGTCGTGAGCTTCTGATCCTTCCCCGTCTGGTACCCGACTTCACCCACCAGCTTCACCGCGGCCAGGCTCAATCCGGCGTCAACGAACAAGACCTGACGCGTGTTCGCCAGGTCGAGCGAGACGGTTCGCACGGTCGTGGGTGTGTCATGGAATCTGATATGCGCGGTGGAGGTGTAATGGTCAATCCCAAGGCCGGCAGCGAGGTCCAACAGGACGAATCGCCAGCCGGCCTCGACCCTGTAGTTGTCGGCTTTCAGATCGGTGTCGAACTCGAACTCGTTTCCGCTCGCGAGATCGCCGTACTGGATGCGAGGCACCGTGCGGCGCATGTAGCTCACCGAAACGGATGGCACGGGAAAGGAGCCCTTGAGGGCGCCCACGCGCACCCCGTACCCCAGGCCGAGGGCCACGCTGCCGACATGAGTAGCGCCGGAATCCACAGAGAGGTTGGACACCACACCGGTGGGTAACAAGACCGCGGAGCCCAGGGCGTCGATCGAAAACAGCCCGAGGGTCGTGCCGCGATAAAGCCCCAGCCCGGCTTCGACGATCGGCGCCGGCACGGCGCCGTTGAAGCTCGACGGGACGGACGGTTGGCTGGCGCTGTCCGGATTCGGCAACGCCGCCTTGATAACGTTGACCCGCGCGGCGACGCTCAGGTGCCCCGCTCCACCGAGTGATCCCGCCGTGCCGAGGACCGGGTTTCCGCCCGAGACCAGCATTCCCGCGAGGGGGTGAAACGCCCGCACCGCGTCGACGGCGGTGTTACATGCCGCGGTGGCCTTGGGGTCCAGGGTGTTGCACTGGGGCTCCTGCGCGGCTAGCGGCGCCGCGCCGAGCATCATCGTCAGAGTGATCAAACTGCGATGCATCTCGCCTCCTACCGTTCAGCGAATTTGACGCCCCTGGCTCCCGGCCGGACTTCACCGATGATCCACGCCTCGATGCCAGCGCGCTTGGCCGCCGCAATCACGGCCTCGGTGTCGTCACGAGCGGACACCGCGATCATCCCGACGCCGAGATTGAACACACGACGCATTTCACCCAGGGACACTTCGCCGGCGCGCCTGAGGACCCGGAACACCGGCGGCCATCGCCACGCGCGGGCGTCCACCACGGCCTCGCTGCCCTCGGGCAGCACACGGACGAGGTTGCCGGGAATGCCGCCACCGGTGATGTGTGCCAGGGCATGTAGGCGCGAGAGCACGGGGTTCACGACCGCCGCGTAGCTGCGGTGCACGTCTAGCAACACCTGGGCCACCGTCCGCCCGGTCTCCGGGAATTCATCGTCCAGGTCGAGCCGCAGGCGCTCGAACACAATTCGGCGTGCCAGGGTGTACCCGTTGGTGTGCAGTCCGTTCGACGCGTAGCCGATCAACACGTCGCCGGGACGCACCAGATCGCCGTGCAACGCGGACCGCTCCTCCACGACGCCGACGATCGTGCCCGCCAGATCGTATTGACCCGGCTGGTAGAGGTCCGGCAGCTGGGCTGTCTCACCGCCGGCGAGCGTCATCTCGTGAGCCTGGCACCCGCGGGCCACACCCGTCACGATCCCCGCGGCCGTCTCCGGCTCGAGCTCAGCGGTGGCGAGATAGTCGAGGAACGCGAGCGGACGCGCGCCATGGACGAGGATGTCGTTCACGCAGTGGTTCACGAGGTCCTCGCCCACCGTGTCGTGAATCTTCGCGCGCGCGGCGACGAGCACCTTCGTCCCGACGCCGTCGGTGGAGAGAACGAGCACAGGGCGCTCGAACCCGGGTGGCACGCGCACCATGCCGCCGAACGCCCCGATGTCGCCGAGCGCGAGCGCCGTCCGCGTGGCTCGCGCGAGCGCCGCGATGCGGCGTTTGGCTTCGTCGGCCGAGTCGAACCGGACGCCGGCGGCCGCGTAGCGATCCGTCACTGGGCCCGCGCCTCGTCGTCCATATCGAAATGCACCAGATCCTTGAAGGCGCGCACCCGTGCGTCTACGTTCGCCAGCGTGACCTTCTCCAGGCCCTGCACGCCGAAGGCCTCGACGGCGAATGACCCCATCGCCGCGCCGTACACCATGGCCCGTCGCAGGTTCGGAAGCGTCAAGTCGTCGCTCGAGGCGAGATAGCCCATGAAGCCGCCCGCGAACGCGTCGCCCGCACCCGTGGGATCGAACACCTCCTGCAGCGGATAGGCGGGGACCTTGAACGTCGTGTCCTTGCTCACGAGCAGGGCCCCGTGCTCCCCCTGCTTGATCACCACCATCCGAGGCCCGCGGTCGAGCACCCAGCGGGCGGCGCGATAGATGTTCCAGTCGCCCGAGAGCTCGCGCGCCTCGGAATCGTTCACCATGAGGATGTCGATGTGCCGCAGCAGCTCCAGGAGCAGGTCGCGCTTCGACTGGATCCAGTAGTTCATCGTGTCGCAAGCGACGAGGGCCGGATTCGTCACCTGATCCAGTACGCCGAGTTGGAGCTCGGGGTCGATGTTGCCGAGGAACGCGTAGCGCGCCTTGCGGAACGGCGCCGGGAGCTTGGGCCGGAATTGGGCGAACACGCCGAGCCGGGTCTCGAGTGTCTCGCGGCTCGCCAGATCGTAGGAGTACCGAGCCTTCCAGCGGAACGACTCGCCGGCGGCCCGCTCCACCCCCGAGAGGTCCACGCCGCGCGCCTCGAGCGACTTCAAGGCGCCGAGCGGATAGTCCGCGCCCACCACGCCCACGACCTGCACTGGGTGGAGAATCACGCCCGCGGCGGCGAAGAACACCGCGGAGCCGCCCGGTGCATCGGCGGTCTCGCCGAACGGCGTGTACACCGAGTCGAGCGCGATCGAGCCCACGACGAGCAGACTCACGTCACATCCGATCCGGGGCGCTGATCCCCAAGAGGTGAAGACCGTTGGCGAGCACCTGCCGCACGGCCGCCGCGAGCACGAGACGCGCGGCCTGCTCGGGCTCCCCGAGCACCCGGTACTTGTGGTACCAGGCATGGGCCAGGCGCGCGAGCCCGTCCAAGTAGCCAGTGACGCGGTGCGGTTCGAGCGTCTCCGCCGCGCGCGCCACGACGTCCGGGAACGCGGTCAGTTCCTTCAACAGGTCCGTTTCCTCGGGCGCGACCAGCACGGCGAGATCGACACCGGCAGGCTGAACGGATTCTGGGGCGCGCGCCGCCACGCGGAAGATGCCGCTCATCCGCGCGTGCGCCATCTGGACGTAGAACACCGGGTTCTCGTCGGTTTGGCTCTTGGCCAAGTCGACGTCGAAGATGAACTGAGAGTCCCCCCGGCGCATCAGAAAAAAGTACCGGGCCGCGTCGACGCCCGTCTCGTCGAACAGCTCGCGCAATGTGACGAACTCGCCTGAGCGCTTCGAGAACCGGACCTCCTCCCCGCCCCGCATCACGCGCACGAGCTGTACGATCTCGGCGTGAAAGAAGTCCGGCGGGTAGCCGAGCGCCTGCATCGCGGCGCGCATGCGGGGGACGTAGCCGTGGTGATCCGCCCCCCAGATGTCGACCGCCCGCTCGAAGCCGCGCTCGCGCTTGTTGCGATGATACGCGATGTCCGGCAACAAATACGTGTACGAGCCGTCCGATTTCCGGAGCACGCGATCTTTGTCGTCGCCGAAGGCGGTCGTGCGCAGCCAAAGCGCGCCGTCCTGCTCGTAGGTGTAGCCGCGCGTCCAGAGGTCCTGCAGCGCCCGCTCGATCACGTGCTGGTCGTAGAGCGACGACTCGAAGAACACCGTGTCGAAGTGAACGCCGAACTCGGCCATGTCCCTGTCCTGCTCCGAGCGCTGGGATTCGACCCCGATGGCGCGACAGCGGCGCACGCCTTCCTCCTCCGGCAGGTCCGCGAACGCCCGGCCCTTCCGCGAGACGATCGCCTGCGCGAGCTCCACCAGGTACTCCCCGTGATAGCCGCCCTCCGGAATCTCGGCCGGGCGGCCGACCGCCTGCTGCACGCGCGCCCAGAGCGAACGGGCGAGCTTGTCGATCTGGGCGCCCGCGTCGTTGACGTAGAACTCCCGGGTCACCGCGTGCCCGGTCCATTCCAGCAGAGATGCAACCCCGTCGCCCAGCGCCGCGCCGCGTCCGTGCCCCACGTGCAGGGGCCCGGTGGGGTTTGCCGAGACGAATTCCACGTTGATCGAGCGCCCACGTCCGACGTTGCTTCGCCCGTACTCCGCGCGCTTCTCGAGCACGAGCGGCAGTACGGCCGCACGCTGCTCGCGCCGCAGGAAGAAGTTGATGAAGCCGGGGCCCGCGATCTCGACGCGCTCGACCAGCCCCGGCGGCAGCTGCAGGGCCTTCACGAGCGCGTCCGCGACCGCTCGTGGTTTCTTTTTCAGAGGTTTCGCGAGGACGAGGGCGAGATTCGTCGCCAGGTCCCCGTGGGCGGGATCGCGCGTCGCGACGAGCTCTGGAGGACGGTCCCCGAGCGCGCCGCGCACGTCCTCCGGAGACGCGCCAACCCGCAGCGCGGCTTCGGCCAGCGCTTGAGGGAGTACATCGTGCGCGTTCACTTGTCGCGGGACTTGGGCTTCTTCTTGGCGCTATCGGCGGGCTTCGTCTCGGCCGCCGGCTTCGACTCACCTGCCGGCTTCGACTCGGTTGCTGGCTTGGTCTCGCCGTCGTGCTCCGACTTCTTCTCGCCTGCCCGCTTGTAGTCGGTGATATAAAAGCCGGACCCCTTGAATACCAAGCCGGCACCGCCCGAGATCTGCCGCTCCGCCATCTTGCCGCAGGCCGGGCACTTTACGCGCCGATCGCTGTTCATGGTCGGGGAGAACTTCTCGAACGCGTGGCCGTTCGGACACTTGTACTCGTAGGTGGGCATCGCACAACAACTTAGCGGCTCCCTCCGGGAGGGTCAATGCACTGACCGGAGCATCAGCCACGCCGCGAGCGCGGCGGCCTTCTCGTCGGCCCGCCACGGTCCGTCGACGGCACGGCCCAGCTCCGCGACCACAGCCTTCAACGCGGCGGCCGGGCGCTTAAGCTGCGCCGCGGCGGTCGCGTACAGGGCGCGCTCGACCACCGTCGTGCACGAGAGGTGAGCCGCGCGCGCGGCGCGCTCGAGCGCGGTGCGGAACAACTGGCCCTCGAGCGCGTGCGCCCGGATGTGATCGTTGCCGATGGTGCCGGGATCGATGGTGCTCCCAACGACGAGGGCGACGCCGCCCACGCGTCGCGTACGGCGGTATTCCCGGAGGAGCGCGGCGAGGGATCTGCGGGTGACTCGCTCGACGATGCCCCGCAGCCGTCGCTCGACCTGGGGCGCTTCGGACGGCCGGGCGCCCATCACCGCGTGGTATGGCTGGCGGGAGGTCGGAACGGTCGCGTCGGAGAGGGCGATCGTCCGCCGGTCCACGACGCGGGGCGAACGGGGCGGGCCCGCCACCAACACGACCGTCGCCCAGCCCGACTTGACGCGGCAGCCGAGGACCGCGCGCTCTAGAACTCGCGCTTCTTCATCTCCGAGAAGAAGTCCCGCAGCTCGAGGTCTTCCTCGCGCTCCGGCTGAAGGGTGTCGTCGTATTGGCGCCGGCGATTGGGCTTAGCCTTCGCGGCCTTGGCCGCGTTCTTTCTGGCCAGCGCAGCCAGCTTCTTGTCCTCACCTTTCGCCATCGGGACGGCTCCTGTCCGAGTGATGTGCGTCTAAAGCTGCGCGGGCCAGCCAGCCGAGCGCAATGGCGGCGCTCGAGCCCGGCCTCACCGCCTCTCTTGTGCGACCCGCGCGGTCCGGATGTAGTCGAGCCTCGGGTACAACCGTTCCAAATACGCATTGCCGTACTGTTGGATGGCGTCCTGGGACGGCGCCTCGCCGTATTCGCCGTTCAGCGCGTCGACCGCGGCCATGCCGTCGGTCACGGCTCCGATCGGGGGAAAGCCAATGCCGCCGAATGTGTCGAGCCGCGGGTTGTCGGCGAGATTGATGAAGAGCTGCGTCGTCCGACTGTTCGGCCCGGCGCTCGCGAAGACGAGCGTCCCGCGCCGGTTGGAGTGACGCACCGGGTCGTCTTGAATCGCCCGCGATACCCACGCCCGGCCCACCCGCGGGTCGGCGGGCAGGCCGAACTGGACGACGAATCCTTTGACCACGCGAAAGAACCGTGCACCGTCGTAGAAGCCTCCCTGCACGAGGCGATAGAACCGCTCGGCGCCGAGCGGGGCCCAGTCGCGATGTACGAGCAATGTCACGGGACCCCGGCTCGTGGTGAGGGCGACCACGAAACTGTCCGGCACGGGCGCGACGGCCTCCGCGCGACTCAGCTGCGGGGCTGCATCGCGGGCCTTGCACCCGAGCGCTAACAACACGCAGAAGGGGAATAGGGTTCGACGCTTCATCCGTATCTCGCTGTGGGGGAGCGTTCTGTGGGGGAGCGTTCTGTCCGCAAATGGTGAACCAAATACACCACCACCGCGAGATTCACGATCAGCGCCGCCACGCGCGGTGCGCTCACATGCCGCGCCAGCGCGAACACTTCGACAGGCACGAACAGCGACGTCGCGATCACGGTAAGGTACGCCGCCCACCGCTTCTCCAGCCACAATCCCACTCCTTCCACGGTGAACAGCACCCCGTAGAGCAGCGCACCGACCGCCACGAGCTCGAGGCCCTGCGGGCTCAAGCCCGTGATCGACGCCAGGACGTGTTGCAACGCTCGCCGGTCAGAGCTCGCCGCGAAGGCCTCGACCCAGCGCTGCGCGCGCGCCGCCACTTCGGGTTGCGACAACCGCAAGGCCCCCACACCCACGATCAGGAGCAGGAACGCCTTGCAGAACTTGTAGACCGCGATGGCGCGGAGTCCCATCTCACGAACCCAGGAGCAGGTGAACCAGGCGCATGACTCCGTATGCGACCGGGACCCCTACCCCGATTTTCGGGAGCAGGCGCATCCACGGCTGACCATGCGCCAGCCGCGCGTGAGTCGCTCCGGTGCACGTCGTCGCCACCGCCACCGCGGCCGCGCCGGCCGTTGCCGCCGTCACCCAGCGTTGCAGCAGCACGGTCGTCGCGATCCCGCTCAAACTCCCGACGACGACGGCCAGGACGAAGACGCTGAGCTCTCCGAGGCGGGGCACCGGAGCGTGAGTTGAGGGGTCCATTGCGCAGCGCTAGCGCACGGCCGGCGGCGGACCGACCACGGACCAGTGCGCATCGCGGAAGCGCCAGCCCTCGGGCCGATGCTCCGCAAGCCCGGTGAAGTATCCCGCTTCGTCCACCCGGCGTCCCGCCCTGTCGACGCGGGCCTCCGTGTACGAAGCCGCCACAACCGCGAGGCCCGCCGCGAGCGGATCCACCCGCACGTCGGCTCCCCAACGCAACTCGATGTGTGCGATCACTCGGACGAGCTCGTCGATTCCCCGGCGGGCGGCCTCGCCACTCGGGAAGATCAGGCGGCCCTCGGATGCCATGAAAAATGCCGCATCGTCTGCAAAGTGCCGGCGCCAGGCCGCGGGGCCGTCGCGCGTCACATCCCGTGCGACCGCCTCCATGAACGCGCCGACGCTGTCGGCAAGCGCCGGCGCGGCCGGCGCGCCCTCCGTCTTCGGAACGGACGTATGTGTGGCCGCGATACGCCACCCCTGCCGTGCGGTGCGCACGAAGACCACCGTCGCACGGATCAGCTCTCGCGACCGTGTGCCGTGCTCAGTCGACACCTCGCGCACCAACGCGGACCCGACGGCCAGGTCGCGATCGACGCGGACCGCCATGGAGTCGAGCGTGAGCGTGTCGATCCGGGCCTCGAGCTCCACCACGCTCCGCAGGCGCTCGGACTTGGTGCTCAGCCGACCCGTCACCCCGTCTGTGAACAGGTACCCCTCCGTCCAGAGACGGGCGAGGGTCGCGGTGTCCTTGGATCTGAACGCGTCGAGCAGTCGCTGATAGAGATTCCGCAGCTCGCGCTCCTGGGCCGCGGCCCGGGAGCTGAATGCCGTCGCGCACAGCCCCGCGATCAACAGGAAGGCACGGAACGTCCGGCGCACGAGCGTCTTAGACGGCCGCTGTCTCACCGCGCACGTGGAGGGATCGGAACAGCACCCTCGCCACCGCCGCCACATCTCTCACGGCGTTGTCGAACGCCGGCTGATTCGCCTTGGACGGCGCGTGAAACCCGCTGATCTTGCGGACGAACTGCAGGGAAGCGTCGCGGAGCTCTTCATCCGAGGGCAAGTGATCCGCGTGCCGCAGCTTCTTGATGTTTCGACACATTGGTTCCTTCCGGTTTGGTCGAGCTTTCGCTAAGAACGGCTGATCATGGCGACGGGCGCAAGTGCTCCGCCTTCCACCGCATGGCGGCATGGATACGCGTTCGACCGCTCGGGTGATCGAAGAACAGGAACTCCTCGATTGGGCCTGGATCGAGCTTGCGATAGTCGCCGAGCTTCAGATCCACCAGCGCCTCACCGTCGGGCTGGCCGGACGCGTTGAGGCCGAAAATGTCCGCCTCATACTCCTGGGACCGGCTGTAGGTGTTGGTGATGGGCGTGAGGACGAAGCCGTAGATGCCGAGCAAGAGCGCGAGGAGCGGGAGCGCGGCCACGTCGTCCACGCCACGGAGTCGCCACCGCGCTCCCCAGCGCGCGAGCGCCCAAGCCATCCCCCACCGCAGGAACGCGAACCCGAAGACGGTGAGCACGCCGAAAAACAGGACCGCCTCGTAGGCGTGATGCAAGACGTAATGTCCCATCTCGTGACCCATTGTCGCTTCGATTTCCGGTAGTGTACAGCGCTTCAGGAGGTTGTCGTTCAGGGTGATGCGCTCGGTGCCGAGGAAGCCGCTCACGTTCGCGCTCACGCGCGTGGTTTGCCGCGAGGCGTCCATGACGTACACCTCATTGACCGGGATCCCGTTGGCTCGCGCCATGCTGAGAATCGGATCCTTGATCCGGGGATCGTCGAGCTTCACATACGTGTTGAAGAGCGGGAAGAGGTACACCGGAGCGATCACGGCGGTGATGGCCAGGAAGGCGACGGTGACGCCACTGCCCCAGATCCACCAGCGCTGTCCCGCACGGCGCAGCACCCCGTAGATGGCGATGACGAAAACGCCGCCCAGCACGATGCCCACGGCGAGCGCCTTCAACTCGTCGCCGAGCCAGGAGCCGAAGCGTTGCGTCGCCAGACCGTACGCGTGCTCGCGCACGAAGCCCTCGTACGCGGTGAGCGGGAACAACAACACGGACGTGACCACCAGGAACTGCAGCCAATAGAGCAACGTGTGGATCGGCCGGAACGGCGTCACCCGCTCGGCGAGATCGCGCATCCGAGCGGACCATCCCGTGGCGAGCAGGAGGAGGAACACCGCGGCCGACGCGAGGAAGTCCCAGAGGATCAGCCAGTATCCGCCTTCGAAGTAGGCGTTGGAGCGCGCCCGCTTGTCTGCGGGAACCGTAGCTAGATAGGCGTTCGTCGCCGCGACCGGATCGAAATGCGCGCTGGCCTGCGCCGCCGGCGGGATGGGAAGGGGCGCCTCAGCCGGCGCCTGCCCGGCCAGGCCAGGCGCCGCGAGGACGATCACCAAGCTGGCGGCGGCGAGCGTATGAGCCAGGTCACGCATGGCGCTCAAGCTGTGGGGCAACTGGTCGCCGCCGCAAGGAGTCCCGCGCGGGCTCAGACCCCGGGGTACCGGCCGAAGAAGAGGAGCACGAACGCGGTCGTATCGGCGACGCCGTGAGCGATGACTACCACCCAGAGATTGCGACCGAAGAGGAGGTAGAGGATCCCGAACAGCAGCCCGAACAACCCGGTGTCGATCGCCCCGGAAGCGCCCTGGTACGCGTGGCCCAGGCCGAACACGACCGTGGAGGCGCCGAGACTCACGAGCCACGCGCGCGGGCTGCCCCCAAGCAACTGAGCGACGCGATTCAACAGATAGCCGCGATACACGAATTCCTCACCGAAGCCTGCGAGCGTCCACGAGATCGCGAGGTAGAACAGGACGAGGCGGACGTTGCCCTTGAGCGGGGCGAACATGCTCACGTCGGGAAGCCGACCGATGAGCCGTGCGGTCAAGGGCTCCACGAGATACAAGCTCAGGAGCTGGTAGCCGACGCCCGCCGTGATGCCGATCAGCGCGATTCGCCACCAGCCGGGATCGCGCCGGAGGCCGACGCCTCGCAAGCCTTCCCCGCGCAGCCAAAGGGAGAGCGCGCCGAACGCGACCAGTACCGGTGTGCCGCCGAACGGGAGCAGGCCGAGCAGGCTGCACCCGACCAGCCCCGCGGCGATGGTGACCTCGGGCAGCAGGAACCGACCGCCGCGGAGCGCCGCGCGGAGCTCGCCCGCCGTCAGTGCTCCGCGCGAGCGAGGTCGGTAACCGTGGCGGCGAGCGTCCGCACCTTGGCCTGGTCGGCGGCTGCCGGTGCGTCACCGCCCAGCTGCGTTGACAGCTGCGTCAACGCGTCGCGGCGCGCCTGCCCCGAGAGGCTTTCGGCGCGGGCGAGCGCGACGCGGGCCGCCGCCAAGCGGGCCGGCGCTAAGCCGTTCGAGCGGGCGAGCTGGTCCAGGTACGCCCGCGCCACGACGAAGCTCGCGGGCCACACCAGCTTTGGTTGATCCTGAACGTTCAAGAAGTCGAAGTGGATCAGCTTGGCCGCGTCGATCTCGTTCTGAGTGAGGAACGCGCTGGGCTGCAGCTCTAGGATGTCGAGGCCGCGCGCGATTTCCGAGCTCACGATGTATCCGTTGTACCAGTAGGCGGACCAGGAGCCGGCGCCCTCGAGCTTGGTCGAATCCATCGGGCCGCGGTCGAAGAACGCGATTTCCTTCGGATGCGCGGGATCGGTCCAATCGAAGATGGAGACCCCGCCCTGATACCAGCCTTGGGCCATGATGTCGCGCCCGGGGATCGGGATCAGCGACCCGTTGTGGGCCACGCAATTCTCGTTGGCGGTCTGCGGCGCCGGGAGCTTGTAATAGCTCTGGAACGTCATCTCGTTGTCGACCACCGTGAACAGGGCGTCGGCACCCCATTCGTGCTTGTCGGTCACGCGGCAGCGTGGCGCCAGCCCCCCGCCCCACTCGTCGGTGAACAGGATCTTCGTGCCGTCGTTGTTGAACGTCGCCGAATGCCAGTAGGAGAAATTGGAATCGGAAACCGCGGCGATCCGCTTCGGATGGGCCACGTCGCGAATGTCCAACAGCATCCCGTATCCCTCGCAGGCGCCCCCTGCCAGGCCGATCTGCGGATACGCGGTGATGTCATGGCACTGGGTGCCGAGGGGGCCGATCCGCTTGTCTATAATGGCCTGAATAGCGCCGCGCAGCGCGATGCTGTCGGCGGCAGTGGGCGAGCCGGTGCCTTGACGGGCCTTGACGATGCTGTCGAGCAGGGGGTTGACCAGGCCGGGGGGGAGTGGGCGCTCCAAGCCGAAGATCTTCGCGGTAAACGCGCCCTTGGCGCGCGCGTCGGCCGCCGCCTTCGCGGCCTCGGCGACGTCCTCTGGAGCTTCACCGTGGCGCGCCGGCGCGATCAGATTGCTGAAGATCCGAGGCGAACTCACGATGTGCGCCTGTTCCGGGGCCGCGAGCGGCACCTGGATCACCTCGATGCGAAAGAGGGCGGAGGCGGAATCCAGGTCCAACAGCGCGCCCGAGCACCCCGTCAGCTCGTTGGGCGAGCGGACCGGAGCGGAGCCGGAGACGTAGATGTAGACGTTCGCGGTGTCGTGTGGGTCCGTGACGACGGTATGGGTGTGCGAACCGCGGCACGTCTGCACAATCGTGATCGGCTTCGGGTGCGCAATGTCGGTGATCTCGAAGATGCGGATGCCGCGTGCCCGGTCGTGGCTCACGGTGTCGGCCACACCCTGCGTACCGCAGTCCATTCGGCCGTTCGGGGCCTCGTCGGAGACGAACAGCAGGTTGCGGTACACCGATACGTCGCTCTGCGAGCCGGGACACACGTACGCGGTGTGCAGCGTCGGATGGCTGGGATCCGAGATGTCCCACACCTGGTAGCCGCTGAAGTTGCCCTGAATGACGTAGGGTCCGTCGAACGAGAGATCCGAGTTGATGAACCGGAAGTCTCCCGGTGAGCTCGGGGTGAAATCATGTGACGGGGGCGTGGTCGAGACCAGGCGGAGGTTCCAGGCCGCCTGGGCCGCGTCCATCCAGCCGGCGCGGAGGCCGACGCGGGGATCGGGGTTGGGTGCGGTCGCGGACGTCGCGAGGTTGGCACTGTGGGCGCACGCCCCGAGGGACAGCAGGACGATCGCCGCGGATACGGACAAGCGCTGACGCATCACGGACTCCTTTCGCCGGAGAGGGCCGCGAGCATCCGGCCCATGCGGTTGATCTCGGTGGTCTGGTCGACGTTCACATCGGACGCATACTTGAAGATCAGGTCGTCCAACGTGGCGCCATTGGCGCTGAAGAGCTGGTTCACCATGGTGATGGCGCCTTGATGGTGCTGAATCATGAACTTGAGGAACAGACGGTCGAACTCGGCGCCCTGCGCGGCGTCGAGCTGCGCGAGCTGAGCGCGTGTCAACATGCCCGGCATGAGCGTCGCGTGATCCATGCCGGCCATGTCGTGACCGCGACCGGCATCGCCGTTGGGTACGGGAAGGCCGCGCTCGCGCAGCCACCGCTGCATGAAGGCGATCTCGTCGCGCTGGCCCACCACGATGCGCTCGCACAAGGCCTGCACGGACGCGCTCGCACCGTGGGTGGGCGCCCAGCCGGCCATGAGGATCGCCTGGGCGTGGTGGTCGATCATGCCGGACATGAACTGCACGTCCGCCGCGTTGTAGGGAGCCCGCCCGGTGTCGACCGCTGACTGCTGCGCGGCGCCGGCGCCCGCGGCCAGCGTCAGGAGGGCAAATGCCCCCGCTATGGACGAGAGGTTCACAAGGCTCGCTCCGAACGGATCGCGTTAAGCTGCGGCCGAACCAAACACCGGCGCAAGGGAAGCGGCGGTGCTACTCGCCGTCGTTCAAAGCGCAACGCGCGGCTACGGCTGGATGCGCTGTTCCCGACCGTCTCTGTTCGTCAGGCGCACCGAGCTCCCCTTCGCTTCGGCCAGAATCTGCACGCCGCTCCACTCCCTTCGCTCGGAATCGCCCGCGAGGCTCATGCCGGAGCCGTCCACCGACGCGGCGATCTTGACGCCGGGCCGTCCGTTGGGATCGATCAGCCGGAGCAGTACCGTCTCCGGATACTTCTGACCGTCCGACGCCGTCGAGGGCGGTACCACGAGGACTTGCGCGCGGAGCTTGCCATGGTCGTCGACGATCTCGAGCGCGCGCCCGCGCAGCACGGGCGCGACCTCGCCCGCCCTTGCGTCACGCGCGCGGGACAAGACCGACGTAAGTACGAGGAGATTGATGACCGTCAGGATGACGGCAATACGTTGCGTGTTCATGATGGTCCTCCTCGCTCGCAGTAGGCCTTCACCGCATCCATGTCCCTGTCGAGCGCCTTCTGCACCATACGCGCGATCAGCCGATTCATCAGACGCGCGAGCAGCCGGTCGGTCTTCGATTCCATCTCCAGCGTCAGCACGCACCCCTGCCCTTGCGCCTTCACGGTGAACATGCCGTCCCACAGCGTTCCGTGGGTCACGTTCAGCGTGCGTACGCGCTTCCCGGGGACGAACTCCGTGACCTCCTGGTCGAACGCCATCGGCTTCCCGCGCGACATCCGCGTGGCGCGAAATTTCGTCCCGACGCCGCTCCGCGTGGCCGTCAGGTACTCGACGCTCGCCCCGTCAGGTATCGCCCGGTGGAACTCCTCCGGATCGGCGACGACGTGGAACACTTTGTCCGACGACGCGTTGATGGTGCGAGCGCAAGTCCACCACATCTGCTGGCTCCGTGACTCGGTACGGATAAGTTAACGGTGGCCGCGACAGATTCGAGCGTCCTGCTCACGGCCGACACCGGCGCCGCTCCGGTCGCAGGATGGCAAGCAGCTCTACGTCATCGTCAGCGTCGAGGGCCTGAGGCGCTCGCTCGAGTTCCGGCGGGTGTACGACGCGGCCGGTTCATAGGAGTCCCTCCGCGTCAAAGGACGTCGTCGCCTAACTTGGTGGTGGCGATGACGCTCGCGTTTTTCGTCCTGACCTTCGCGCTCGCGTGGGCGGCCTTCTTCGCGGCGGGCGCGCTCGACAACGCCGTGCTCCGGGGGCTCCTGACCGTGCTCGGAGCCTTCGCCCCGTCGCTTGTCGCACTGTCGCTCACTGCACGAGCCGAAGGAAAGCAAGGCGCGCTCGCCCTGCTCCGCCGCGTCGCGGCGTGGCGGGTGGACATGCGATGGTACGTGTTCGCCGCCGGGTACCTCCTCTTGATCAAGCTCGCGGTGGCGCTCGCGCACCGCCTCATCACCGGCGCCTGGCCCCTGTTCGGCGGTCGCGCGTGGTACATCCTCATCCCGGCGATCGTCGTCGCGACCCCGAGCAAGGCGGGTGAGGAAGTGGGTTGGCGGGGCTACGCTCTGCCGCGCCTCGCGGCGCGCATGGGACTGGGATGGGGCAGCGTGCTGCTCGGCGTGGTTTGGGCGTGCTGGCACCTGCCGCTGTTCTTCATCGCGGGCACAGACACGACCGGGCAATCCTTCCCGCTCTTCCTGCTCGAGGTGACCGCGTTGTCCGTCGCGCTCGCGTGGCTGTATGCCCGGACCAACGGCAGCTTGCTGCTCGTGATGCTCCTGCACTCGGCGGTGAACGAGACGCACGACATCGTGCCGTCCGTCGTCCCGGGCGCCACGCACCCGTTCGCGCTCAGCCCATCGCTCCCGGCGTCGCTCACGGTGGCATTCCTGTGGATCGGCGCAGCCTACTTTCTGGTTCGAATGCCTTCAACGCGGGACCTTCGCTCCAAGCTCGTCGAATAGTCGAGTCCGGCGGCGATCTCGCCGACGATCCTGATCGCTTCGGCGACGGGGAGCTGGGTCTCCCGGTCAAGCCGGTGACGCAGCGATTCCCCCTGCACGTACGGCATGACGTAGCAGGTTGGCGGTGGTCTCGATTTCTTTGAGAAAGCGCTCAGCGCCTATACGCAG
>CAYXIK010000002.1:116070-118788 GCA_964465315.1 uncultured Gemmatimonadaceae bacterium
GCAGGTTGGCGGTGGTCTCGATTTCTTTGAGAAAGCGCTCAGCGCCTATACGCAGCGCAAGCTCAGGATGCATCACCTTGATCGCGACGTTGCGATTGTGGCGCACGTCGCGCGCCAGGTACACCGTCGCCATGCCACCTTCGCCCAGCTCGCGCTCGAGGGCATAGTGATCCGCCAGGGCCGACCTGAGGTGATCGAACGTCTCACCCATGCGTCCCAACATACGGATCAGCTCGGATCAGGGCCAGCGAAATGGAGGCCGCGCGGCCCGACGTACTCGGACTGGGGTCGGATGAGGTGGTCCTCGGCGTGCTGCTCGATGACGTGGGCACACCAGCCGGCCACGCGCCCGCAGGCGAACGTCGCGACGAACGAGCGCGGTTTGAGTCCCAGCGACTGGAGCACCAACGCCGTGTAGAACTCCACGTTGGTTCGCAGGTTGCGTCCGGGCTTCACCTCCTCGAGCACTTGGAGGATGGTGTCCTCCACCGCCCGCGCCAGATCGAAGAGCTTGCGGTCCTCGAGGTGTGCCGCGCTCATCGCGTCCGCGACCTTGCGCAGCACTTCAGCGCGGGGGTCGCGGACCTTGTAGACGCGGTGTCCGAACCCCATGATGCGCCGCCCCGCAGCGAGCTCCTTTCGCACCCAGGCTTCAGCTCGATCGGCCGAGCCGATCTCCACCAGCATATCGAGCACGGGGCCGGGCGCGCCGCCGTGGAGCGGCCCCTTCAGCGCGCCGATGGCGCCGGTCACGGCGCTCACCATGTCCGAGCGTGTGCTCGCGATCACCCGGCTCGCGAACGTCGACGCGTTCATGCCGTGATCGATCACCGTCACCCAATACGTGTCGAGCGCCCTGGCCGCGATCGGATCCGGCTCCTTGCCGTGCACCATGTACAGGAAATTCGCGGCGCGAGACAGGTCGGCGCGCGGCGCGATCGGCTCCATGCCTTCGCTGACGCGGGCGTGCGCCGCAACCAGCGTTGGGAAGCGCGCGGTGAGCACCTTGGCCGCCGCGAGGTCGGCGGACGGCGAGATGTTGTCGGGGTCGGCGAGATCGAGCGACAGCGTGGCGCAGGCCATGCGCAGGGCATCGATCGGCGGCGCCTTGGCGGCCGCCCGCACGACGCGCAACGTCTCCTCCGGTAACGGGCGGAGGGCGGTGAGCTCACGGCGCAGGGCCGCGAGTGCGTCCGGCGCGGGCAACGCGCCGCGCCACAGCAGATCGGCCGCCTCCTCGAAGCTGACCCGTCCGGCGAGCTCCTTGAGCTCGTACCCGCCAATGATTAGCTCGCCGGCGAGGCCATCGACATGGCTCAGGCGGGTCCGGGCCGCAACGACGCCGTCCAGCCCTCGGGGCCCTGGCGTGGCGGTCAACGCTGCATCGCCGGTCTGCCTTCGGAGGTCATCACCGTTCGCTCGATGTGGGTGGGAATGGCCGCGGCCTGACGAACCGCGCGTAAGCTGCTCGGGGAGTGCGCGCTTGCGCAAGGCGCCCGTGGTTGAACAAGACAGCCCGGGACGGCGCTACTCGGCGACCGTGTACTCGCTCTGCACCAAGCCGCTGGCGTACTGCCGCGTGGCGACGTGCTGGAGGCTCACGTCGCGCGACAGGGCGCCGAATAACGGGATGCCCGTGCCGATGAGCACCGGGACCCGTGTGATGATCAGGCGCTGAATGAGGCCGGCCTCGAGGAACCGCTGGATCGTGATCCCGCCGTCCACGTAGAGGTGCTTAGCACCACGTGTTGCCAGTCGCGCAACAATTTCGCGGGGGCTTCCAGTCATTCGCTCGACGACCGCGGCGGTGGCTCGGGGCAGATCGATCGGTCGGGAGCTCAGCACCACCACCGGCTTGTCGCCGTATGGCCACTCATCGAACGTCAGGACCTTCTCGTAGGTGTTGCGACCGATGACGAGCGCGTCCACGGTCGCCATGAATTCGGTGTAGCCGTGTTCTTCCCCTCCGCCCGGTGGCAGGAAGTCGAAGTCGCCGTTTGCCCGGGCGATGAAGCCGTCCAGGCTCGTGCCGACGAAGACGGATGCCTGAATAGACGGTGGCATCGCAGCTACGCCTGGTGCCGTCCTTCAAGCACCGCCCTCGTACTTGAACGATACCTTCACCTTCGCCCGATAGCTCTGGACCTTGCCGTCCTTGAGCTGCATGTCGAGCTGCGAGATTTCTGCCACGCGAAGATCGCGCAGTGTCTGCGCGGCTCGCTTGATCGCGGCCGCAGCGGCCTTCTCCCACGAATCGGTGCTGGTGCCGATCAACTCGATGACTTTGTACACGCTCTCGGGCACGTGGGTCTCCCTGTCAGGTGTGGTCAGACGCCGCCGGACGAATCGGGGATAACCTGCGCGCGACGGACGCCAGAGCGCAAGCCAGCAGCGCCTAGCCCTCGATCTTGTAGATCTCGCGCCGGCCGTACTCCACGAAATCGTGGTAGCCTTTCATCACGTTTTCGATCTCCTTCATGTCCTCTCTGCTCTGCCCGCCGCCTTGCATCATCCGCTCGAACTCGGCCACGCTGGTCACTTCCATTTCCGCGACGAGCGTCCAGTAGCGCTCGGCACAGAAGTCCGTCATCAGCCGCATCTTGGGCATGCCGGCCTTCGCGCTGAGCTTGTTCATCGCCAGGAACTTCTCGACCACCGGACGCACCTTCCCCGGCTTGCAGTACATGATCTCGCGAATGAGGAGCATGTGGGCCTCCG
>CAYXIK010000002.1:118888-126248 GCA_964465315.1 uncultured Gemmatimonadaceae bacterium
GGGCCTCCGTGAATGAGGGCTCCGCGTCGCATCTGCGGTGCGGATTCAGACAGGACGACGGCCGCACCGACCATGGACAGGCAGTTCCAGGACGCGAGCGTCAGCCCGGAACCGGGATGCCCCGCGAGGACGAGTCCGAGGCCGGCGAAGGTCCGCCGCGAGCCACATCAGGGCTAACATGGCAGTCCTCCGGTTGCAGCTGGCATATTAACCCGCCAATTACAGGGCCTTCTCGAACCAGTGATGCGCATACGGCTCGTCGTTGAACGGGCGGACCTCGCGGTACCCGCTGCTCGTGTAGAGTGCCTGAGCCTCAGTGAGGGCTTTGTTCGTTTCGAGCCGGAGCAATGGCAGGTGCCGCTCGCGAGCCAGCTCCTCGAGACGACCTAGGATACGCTTCCCGACCCCGAGGCCCCGAGTGGATGCCGCGACCCACATCCGCTTGATCTCCCCGTAGGTTGGATGACACTTCAGCGCGCCGCATCCGACCGCCTCGCCACACAGCGTGGCCAACACGAAGAATCCGTGCGGCGGCGTGAGGTCCTGTACCGTGGCTGGTATGCCGCGCGCAGGATCGAAGCCTGACTCGAAGCGCTTAGCGAGCTCCTCGAAATAGGAAGTGAGGCATTGCTGGGCGGCCTTGCTTCGGGGATCCTCCACGCGCAGGCGGACGGCACTCGCCACCAGCAGCCGATCCACGACCTCCATGGCGGACGCGAGGGCAGCCCGCTGCGTCACGGTGAGCCGATCGAGCAGCGATGCGGCGGCGGAGTCCGAGAGCCGGTTCAGGATGGCCAGCTCCTTGCGGCCACGGGTCGTCAGCTTCACGAAGCGCGCACGAGCGTCGCTGGGTGACGGGCCTGTACGGATCAACCCCTCCGCCTCGAGTCCTCTCAGCAAACGGCTGGCGTACCCCGAGTCCAGGTCCAGGCGGGTGCGCAGGTGGCGAACCTCGATGCCGTCGGAACCGATCTCGAAGAGGACGCGGGAAGCCCCGAGCGAGCGCGCGCGGCCGAGGAAGCGGCTTTCCAGAGCCCCGATGTGTTGCGTGACGGTTCGATTGAAGCGCCGGATTTGGGCGATTTCGTCCATATATCTGACAATAGTCAGATATCAGTCGTCGCGCAATCGAAGGGCTGTGTACGTGGACGGTGTTCCTACACCCGATTCACATTCGACGCCACCGGACTTCGATGCCATCCCGCGAGCCCAGCGACTTCTGAAGCAGGGTGATGAGGGAAGGGGGAGCACCGTCGTCCTCAAGCATCTGAATCGTGTCGGGGTCGATATAGTAGTCGCGGTCTTCGGCCGACTCCTCCTCGAGGTCATCGATGAGAAACTGGAGCTCGTCGTCGTCGATGGTACCGAGGTACTCATCGGTGGTCTTGTCGCGCAGCTCGATCATGACTGCCTCCCCAGGGAGGGGTTGTCAGGCGGTACCACCATCTTGCGCGGAACCGCTCGGCTCCTGGTAGAGACCGATTACATTCCCGGCGGGATCGCGAAATCGCGCAGTAACCTCCGGCGCGTCGACGCCAATGCGCTGGACGATCTCGCCGCCGTTGGCGATGACGGCGCGCACGGCCGCGGCCACGCTATCCACCATGATGTACACGAGCAACCCGGGTTGTGGCGACGATGGCCGATCGGTGACCCACGACCCGCTCACCTCGCCGACGCCGTCGTCGAAGGCGAGGTGCCCGTCACCTCGCCGCCTGATCTGCCAGCCGAACACGGCCCGGTAGAATTCAGACGAACGCGCAACGTCAATTGCCGGAATCTCTAGGTAGCAGATCTTTCCGTTGCCACGCGTCGGCGGCATGCGAACTCTCGAGGTAGTGCGCGGCGTCTCGCTAGCGCCACGCGGTCACGATGATCGGGATCACGAGCATCTTCACGAGCCAGTCACCGGCATGGATCGCCGCCACCTTCCACGGGATGTTCTCCCAGAGGACCGATCCCGTGAGAAGGATCACCGGGAACCCGAGCCACACGAGGAAGCCGAATTGGACTGCCCCCATCCAGCTGCCGACGCCGAGGAGGGCCACGAAACGCGCGATCACGTACGCGAGGACGAGGCACCGCACGAACTCGATGACCAGCTTCCCGGCTGGCATCTTCGCGCCGGCCATCGCCGCGACGGGGTCCATACCGCGCAGTCGCATCCACGGCTTGTAGAACAGCAGGGGACTGTACCAGAGCCAGCCCAGCACGAACACGGCGACGGCCGCGACAATGACGGCTACGGGGTTCACGGGCACCAAGGCTCACTCGCTCCTTTCACTTTATTAAGGCCCGGCTTAGTGACCGCCTCCGGGCATGGCCTCATGGCCTGCAGCGTGATGCGCTGAACGTTGGAAGGCGAGGAACGCATGGATGGCGGTTACGGCCGCCGTGTCCGCGGTCCGCATGCGAACCTCGGCGCCGCGTGGACGATCGGTCGCCTCATAGGTGATCCTGGTGTGGCGAGCCGTCATCACGGCGGTGCCCGGAACGACCTGGGCATGGACCCGGAATGGCCCTGCAAAGTCCCCGGCTCGAAACGCGACTGCGATATCACGCATGTGTTGGCGGATCGCGGCGATCCCCGCAGTATCGGAGGGGTTGTCCGCCTCCAAGACGATCCGCCCACCATCCTCGAGATCCTCAAACACGTGGGCCGAGGCGTATTGATCCACTCCCATGACCGCTTGACCGCGTCTCTGCATGGCGGCAAAGGCACTGTCCGATTGACTTGCCGATTCACCGCGACGCCCGCACGCGGCGAACGCGATCACGGAGACGAAGGCGGCGTACTTCACGACGCGACCTACATCCGCTCGATCCACGGCGCTCGCCAGTCGGGTGCCGGAAAGGGCCTTTGACCAGTACGCGATCTCCCGTGCGATCCGGCCGTCCCGCATTTGGATGAAGACCGCCTGGTACGGGTCCCCGTCTCCGTAGTCGAGGCTGGCCTCGAGCACCCAATTGTCTCCACCTCCGGTGGTGCGGCGCGGCGTGCTTTAGGCAGTGACGGGAACCAACTGTAAATCTCGCGACGGTTCTTCCCTCCCCTGATCCGCTCGCCGGACTGCGGCCACTCCATGACGATGTCTTCGGTAAACACCTTGTCGAGGGCGTGCAAGTCCCGCGCGTTGATTGCCCTCACGAGGGCTTCGATAGTAGCGCGGTTTCTTGCGTCACTCATGAGCTCCCCTGCCCTCCTGATGAAGGCTCCTTTGAGGTTTCCGCCAACCAGTCGACACACGAGGACGTCCCGCGCGTCTCGAACGGCTCGCGTCAACCGGAAGATCTCATGGCCCTTTGCGTGGCCCCACCAGCTCCCGCGGATCGGCGCCCCCGCCACAGCTTCGGCGAGATTCGGGACCGGTCCGCGCGCACCCTCGAGCACGACACCGTGACGGCGCACGAACGCGAGGGCAGCCCGAGACGCCATTACCCAGCGCCCTTAGCGCTGCGGGCCCACGCCGCGCGTCTCACGGTTCTGCGCCAGCAGCCGCTCCGCGAAATCCAGGCGCTCCTGCGCTTCGCTCAACTCCTGCCGCAGGTGGCCCACCTCGGCATCGAGCGCGTCGAGCCGATCTCGGACGTCAGGGACTTCGGGCCCGCCCGGCCCCTTTCGCAGGCGCTGGGCCCATGCTCCAAACCCCAGCGCGAGCACCGCGTGAACCGTGGCATGCCACGGCTGGGACGTCATCGCGACTCCGATCAAGTTGATGACGGTCAGCCCGACGGCGACGGGGAACCAAAATGCGGGCTTGAAGGTCATAGCGAGATCCTGTCCAAAGGGGCTAGCTGATAATGCGTGCCCGACTGGCGATACGACAGACCGCGTCTAGGGGATTCACGGGTCAGTCTGGTGACGTCACTGCCTAGAGCCGTCGAATCGTGATGATCTCGACGATCGGTCCCACTTGGTGGACGCCACCCAGATCGGAGCGCACCTTCGCTTCGAGGAAGACGCGGAGGCCCTCATGCTGGAACGCGAGGGGCAGGCCCCCCAGCGGGTCGTAGGTCGTGCTATCATCTCCGCGCACGGCCCAGAAGCCCCCTTCAATGGTGTAGTAGTGGACCGTGCCGTTGACGCGGACGACATCAGAACCGAAGAGGTGACATGACGGAGCGGCGAGCAGCGCGACGGCAGCCAGCATCAGACGGAAGCGTGACATGACGATCGCCACCTGTTACGACCGGGTTCCCAGAACGTTCATCCGCGCTTTTCTCCGGCCCCCAACGCGGAGCGATCCTTTGCCTGGGCCAGGAGGCGTTCGGCAAAGTCCAGGCGTTCTTGCAACTCTGCGAGCTGACTTGACTGATTGGTCACGACGGTCTGAGCGTCTTCCAGCGCGGCGGCGTGCTCGTCCAATCGCTGCTGGATCTGCGCGAGCTCGGATCTCGAGGATCGTCCGGCGACCGCCCCGGCGATGGTCTTCACCATCAGTATCAAGGTGGTGGCCGCGATGCACAACGCTAGTATGAAGACGGGTTCACTCATAGTGACGCTTGCCTCAACCTGTCGTTGAACGATAGTGTGTGCCCGCCGGGGCACAACTCTCTAGCGGCCCGGTTGCCATACGAACGAGTCCCGCGCGCTATACAAGACCTCTCCGCTCTGAGTCCGAACCGTCACCACCGCCGACGCGACGGGGGTGTCCAGGCGGGTCGTCACCAATCGGGTGAGAAACCTGCCCTCGATCGTGATGGTGCCCACCTGAAGGGATTCACAGCGGAGACGGAACGAAACGGCACTAATGGTAGCCTGCTCGCAGGTCGCCACGTCCTCGGCACCGGAGGCCCCTTTGGCGAATGTGACGAGAGCGTCCGGACGAAGGCTGAAGCCGGTGAATCGGAACAGGCCGACCGAAAAGGCGTAACCCGGCACGTATTGCCCTTCGGCGTCCGCCTGTAGCGCTGGCTTGGGCCGCTCTACGACCGGCGGTGGTGGGGGCTGTTCAGGAACCGGCGTGGGCGTGCGCAGTTGGCGTACGACGAGCACGCCAGCCGCGAAACCGACCGCGAACAACACGACGAGTAGAACGCGACGCTTGCCGGACATAACAGCTCCTTCGCCTCAGTGCCGCTGGACCGGGTTCATGGCCCGCTCTCCGCGGTTCCGCAGGAAGACGTGCATGGCGCGCTCGCCCGCGACGTGTTTCACAGATTCGTAACCCAGCGCCGGTAGGTTCATCCCCACGAGCAGCGCTTCCCCGGCACCGAGGAGGACGGGCCTGATAGCGAGGTGGAGCTCATCGATGAGTGCGGCCTCCAGATACTGCCGAATCGTGGCGACGCCACCGCCCAGGCGGACGTCCCGCCCGCCCGCCGCCGCGCGGGCCTGCTTGAGCGCCGCATGAATACCGTCGGTGACGAACCGAAACTCCGTGCCGCCCGCCATGCTCACGGGAGCCCGCGGGTGATGCGTCAGCACGAAGGCCGGGACGTGGTAGGGCGGCTCCTCGCCCCACCAGCCCTTCCACTTGTCGTCCGGCCACGGGCCGCGCACGGGACCGAACATGTTCCGCCCCAGGATCCACGCGCCGAGGCCAGCCAACCCTGCCGCGGCAATGGTGTCGTCGACGCCCGTCTCGCCCCCTTCGAGGCCGTGCATGTGTCGCCAGGTTCGGGTGTGGAAAAACCAGTCCATCAGCAGGTGGCCACCGATGCCGAGCGGGTTCTCGAGGTCTTGGTTTAACCCCGCGCTGAAGCCGTCGAGGGACATCGCAAAGCTTTGGACACGGAGTTTTGAGGTCACAGAGCTCTCTTGCTCATTGCCGACTTGCCGCGCGGCCGTTGCTTCCTCGACAGCGACCGGATGATGAGCGTGCCACGCCCCCGAACTGGAAAGGGTGTCTTCGCCCGAGCAGTCGCGGCATCAACGAGGGCCTGGACCGCAGGACGAGTTGCGACGTCCGCGGAGCCGATGCGGATGAAGCGGGTCTGGTTGGCCGGTGCCCGAACAGTGCTCGCCTTCATAAGAGTCCCCTTCCTAAAGGACGCCGTACCGCAGCGCCGCCAAACGGATCGCGCCTAAGGTGCGGGCGAGGCAGCCGCCCCGTGTTCCGTCAGCGAGAGCAGGTTGCCATCGGGATCCTTGAACCATGCGACCTTCGCCCCACCGGGCGCCCGCCAGATGCCCAGATCGTCCTGCTCGAAATACGGATAGCGCTCAAACGTCACGCCGCGCCACGCGAGGGCGGGAACCACTTCACGAATGTTCGACACGTGCCAGCCAAGAGCCGTGAACGGATGGGGTCGCAGCGTCTCGACTTTCTGGACACGGAGCTGAACGCCGTTGCAGTCGAACACGACCGCGAATTGATCGTCGCTGACGAGGCGCAAGCCGAGCGCATCTCGGTAGAAATGTTTCAGCGCGCGGGATTGGACGTGGCAACGAACGCTGTCACGGTCGCGTTACCGAGCATAGCTCGCAGCCCCGAGCGCTTGTTAGGTTGCGCTCCCATCCCGCGGTTGAGTCGACGAAGGCAGAGAAGCGGAATCCGGAGGACTTGCTATCTGCGCTGCAAGAGCGTCCATCTGGCGCCCGCGCAGACGCGCCCACCCCGGCAGCCGAAGCGCGCCGTTCACAATCATGCCGACACCCATAGCGAGGACAAGCGCGATTCCTGGCATGGCGTCGCCCAAGTGGCCACGGAGGGCGGTCGCCATCGCGGCAGCCGCCGCCATAGCAAGGGCCGCAAACCCGGCTCCAATGGACGCGCGAGCCGCGCCGTGCATCGTCCTGAAACGAAGACGGTGGCCCGTTTCGGTCGGCTCGAGGAGAACCTGCAAGTTCCCGTTCGTCCACTGCCGCAATGAGCCGTCCGAGCGCGTGCTGCCGCGTGCGTTGAAGACCTCGCGCAACTGGACGACCAGGTGCTCCCACTCTTGATCGGTGAGCCGCCGATTCAGGTTCACGGTGCGCGCCACGCCGATCGGGAGTCCAAAGAACGTCCGCGATGCGGTCCCTCGACGGATATCGAGGGCTTGGGCGGCCTGCGCCACCGCGGCCGGCGAGATGCCGACTTCACGGCCGATGGCTTGGAGCTCGGTAAGCGTCAAGCCCTCCTCAGCAGGTACCGCCCGCTGGGGGCTTTGCGGCCCTTCCGCGGCAGCACGGAAGATCGCCGCCATCTCCTTATCGTTGTATCGTCGATTTATCGTTGTATCGTCGATCGGTCATGTCATCAAAGTATCGCTGGAGCAGGAATCCGAGGCAATTAGGAGGTGGTAAAGAGCCTACACGCGCCGGAACGTTGCGTTGGCGTCGACTTGCTTGTACTCAAGGAATTCCACGGGCGCGAGGCAGTTGGGATAGAGAATGCCGGCAAACTTCTTGACGGCGGCCGATTGCCCGTGAATC
>CAYXIK010000003.1:0-116566 GCA_964465315.1 uncultured Gemmatimonadaceae bacterium
GGGCCGTCTGTCTTGGACCGTCGGGCTAGAACAGCATGCCCGCCCGCGCCCGGAAGTCCACGTTGTCCTGCACCCACTTCCAGAGATCGTCCTGGCGGGCGAGCGCCACCCCCGGCTTGTACTGCTTGTGCCACCCCGCCATCACCTGCGCCTCCTGGGCCCAGAGGCGTACACGTTTGTGCTTGATGAGCCGCTTCCAGTTTTCTCCCACGGTGGGGCTGGCGTACAGGATCCGCACCGTGACGCTGCGAGAGAGGAACTCGAGCGGCGAGAGGTCGATGCGGCTGTACGGACTCATGTTCGCGGCGAGGCGGGTCCCGGGCGGCACGTCGGGCACGCCGTCGGACAGCACCACGACATTCAGCGGCGCGAGGATCAGGCCCCGTTCCTTGACCAATCCCGCCACGCGCTGGAAAAAGGCGTTGAAATCGGTGTAGGGATCCGTCTGTGGGAACCAAGCTCGGATGTCCGCCGCGATCTGCTCGGGCGTTCGCCCCTGAAAGTCGTTGATCGGGTGGAATGACTTCGGCTCACCGGCCCGCACGCCACCCACGGAGCTCACGAACAAGTTCGTCGGCACCCTCAGGCCGCCCAACCCGTTCAAGTGCGCATAGATGTAGAGCGCCGCGAACTCCACCGCATCGTCGTATAGCCGAGCGTCCCGGAACGAGCCGCTCACGTCGATGCCGATCACCATCGTATAGTTGGCGGGCTTACCCGCTTGCTCGTCCGCCGGTGGACGGCACGCCGCGGCCAGCGCAGCGGCGACGATCAGACTGCGCATGAGGTGGCGGCTCATGCGGCGCCCCCGGGCAACGCGTGCTTCCCGCTCGGCGTCATGAGGGGCGTGCTCGCGAGCACCTGCTCCAGGTTGCGGAATGGCAGGGTGAAGGTGGGTCGACCGAGAATCACCACCACCGCGAAGTTCGCCCCCGAGGCGAGGAGCTGCAGCACCGGCAACGAGATCAGCTCGAACACCTCCCGCGCTTCCTTCTTGAACCACTCCGACTCGCGCTTCAACGCATCGATTGGACCCTTCCAGAAATCGGGCTCGATCGGCGACGTGGTGGGCGCGCCACTCCCCGCACCCGCGATGTTCTGACGCCCGAGGATGCCGAGCAGGGCCGGTGTGCCGAACCGCCCGAATAGGAACCAGGTCATTGCGCGCACGCCGATCCAGCCGAACGATGCCAGCGCCAGCGTCGAGAAGAAGCCGAGTTGGAAGCCGGTTTGGCTCGCGATCCACGGCGTGATGGCGTCGATCAGCTCGCGGTAGAGGAACATCACTTCAAAGAACATTACGAACGCCTCAACCAGGGCCATGGAAACGATCTGCGACGTCTGCTTCGCTTTGATCGCATCCGAAAGCGCCTGGATTGCGGCGAAGCTTCCCGAGATCAGGATGAACAGGAACGGCCAGAGGATCAGGCTGACGCCCCACCCCGACAGCTCGCTGCCGGTGAGGTCCGCCAGCACCTCGGTGATCGTGGGCCGCAAGGTGAAGGTGAAGATCGTCGCCTCGAGCGCCGACCAGAACAGAATGAAAATGAACGCGATCCACGGCACGCCCGGCTGGAAGTACTGGTGCGTCGCCCAGTCGAGCAGCGCCAGCGGCCGCGTGAAGATGAACTTGACGAACCGGATCGCGAGCGAGCCGGCGAGCTTCAGGAGCCCCCAGACCCAGCCCAGCAGCACAACCACGAAGCGGAGGAGGCCGGCCCAGTAAAACCACGTCATGCGCAGCCAGTCCCACCACGACATCACGACTGCCACGAGGAATCCGCCGCGGCCCGAGCGGAACGGCAGCGTATACAGCGCGGCCATCGTGCAGATCAGACCCGCCACCAGTACGAAGCTCGGAAGCACGAGCAGCAGCACCTTGAGCGCAATCTCCCCCGGACTGTTGCCGAACAGAGTGAAGTCGAACACTATCTTGCTCAAACCGAGCACCCAGGTGAATCCGGCGGCGAGTAACTGGAACGTGTCTCGCCATGTCTCGGGGAAGGCTGTCTGCATGGACAGGAGCATGCCGCTCACCTCCTGGGGCGTGTCTCGCGGCGGTCAGAGAGTCGGGAGTCGGCTCGAGATAACCGGCCGGAGTGGGTGCCGCGGTGGCTCCGCGGCAGGGGCGCATAAATAAGGTGGTGCCCCGCCGGTGAGCGTGATCTATATCACCATTGCTCCATCGAACGCGAGGGCCGCGTCCGCGCAGCACGCCAAAACGACGCAACCACGCGGGCGGAACGGCCTAACTGCCTCGCCTGCCGTCGCGTGGAGGTGGTATACTGGTCCCATGCCGGACGAGCCTTCCTCGCCCAAGCGGCTCATCGTCGTAGGCGACCGGGTGCTCATCGCGCCCGAAGAGGGGGAAGAACGCACGAACGTCGGCCTCTACCTGCCGCCGACGGCGGTCGAAGCGCGCCAGGTCCAAGGTGGCCGCGTGGTGGCCACCGGCCCGGGCACCCCGACGACCGAGCCGGCGAGTATGGACGACGAGCCGTGGAAGATTCGCCGGCCCGACGTGAAGTACTTGCCGATGCAGGCACGCATGGGGGACTACGCGTTGTTTTTCCGCAAAGCGGCGGTTGAGATCACGTTCGAAGGAACCCGCTACCTCGTGGTCCCTCAAGCGGCGATCCTCGTGCTCGTGCGGGACGGAGCCTCCGAAGAACAGGAGTAGGGGCATGGGCGCGATCGGGTGGGCCCGCGGCAGCGGCGAGTTCGCCGAGCACCGGGGTCTGCGGCGCGGTGAGTGGTACAAGGTGCTGGAAGACCAGGGCGAAGGCTGGTTGGTGCTCGACGTGAACGACGTCCAGGTGCGGATTACGCGCGATCACCTGCTCGTGCGACGCAGCCAGCCGAAGACGTGGAGCGTGGTTCGACTCACCCCCGCGCAGGGCGTCGATGAAGCCCATCGCATGTATCTGGTGTGTCCTGGGTGCCATTCGCGCCAACAACTGACCGGCCGACCAAAGGAGGCGGCGTGCCCGAAGTGTCAGAAAGCCTTCCCCGTTGACTGGAGTGACCGCGCATGAGTCGGACAGACATCGGATGGGCCCGGAGCCGCGGAGACCGAGCAGAACAGCAAGGCCTGCGTCGCGGAGCGTGGTACCGGATCGTGGAAGATTCAGGTAATCCGTGGGTCGTATTGGACGTGCACCAGGTCGAGCTGCGCGTTCCCAAGGAGAGCCTCGAGGTCCGCAAAGACCGCCCGAAGGCCTGGAGCGTGGTCCATGAGCCCCATCTGGTTTGTCCGGGGTGCCACAAGCGCCAGCATGTGTCCGGTCAGCCAAGGGAAGTGAAGTGCCACGAGTGCGGCAACGGCTACTCCGTGGACTGGAAGGACCGAGCCTAAGGTCCGCGTAGATTCAGTCGCGTCCGGATAATTCGGGCCCTGCGCTTCCGCCAGGGCCCGTTTTCTTTTGACCGACATGTCCGCGTTCACCGGCGGACTCCGGCGCGCACGCGCGCTCCTGAGCGAGCGGTTCGGACACGTCGCGTTTCGGGTCCACCAGCTCAAAGTCGTGGGCCCGCTCCTCGCGGGTCGGAGCGTCCTCGCCGTCCTTCCCACGGGCGCCGGCAAGTCTCTCTGCTATCAGCTTCCCGCGCTCATGGCGGGCGGACTCACCCTCGTCATCTCGCCTCTGATCTCACTCATGCAAGACCAGGTGGGCACTCTGCGGCGACGGGGGATCGCGGCGGCCTACCTGAACAGCTTGCTCGCGAAGGACGAGCGCCGCGCGATTCTCGACGCCACCCTGGCCGGCAGCCTCACGCTCCTGTACTGTGCGCCGGAGCGCCTCGAAGGCCTCGTGCGGCGTCTCGCGGGCGCTGGGAGAGCCGTCTCATTGCTCGCGGTGGACGAGGCCCACTGCATCGTCGAGTGGGGGAATGAATTCCGACCCGTCTACCGCCGGCTGGACCGCTTTCGCTACCTGCTCGGGGATCCGGTCACCATCGCGCTCACGGGGAGCGCCACGCCCGCTACGCGAGCGGAGATCCTGCGCGTCCTCCGTATGCCCCAAGCGGATGTGGTTGTGACCTCGTTCGATCGGCCTAACCTCCGGTTTGTCGTAGAGCAGGTGCGGCACGACCGCGAGCGGTTCGCCCGCATCCGCGAGCTGCTCCGCCGGGTCGACGGATCCGCGATCGTGTATACGCCCACCCGCCGCTTGACCGAGCTCGTCACGCGAGCCCTGCTGCGGATGGGAGTCCGAGCGGCTCCGTATCACGCCGGTCTGACCGCGCAGACGCGCCAACGGGTGCTGCGGGCGTTTCTCGTCGACCGGGCGCCGGTCGTGGTCGCGACGAGCGCGTTCGGCATGGGCATCGACAAGGCTGATGTGCGCCGGGTCCTCCACTGGGGACCGCCGCACACACTCGAGTCCTACTATCAGGAGGCTGGGCGGGCCGGACGGGATGGCCGCGCGGCCGAGTGCGTGGTGCTGTGGCGCCGCGCTGACTTCGAGTGGGGTGAGCGCGCGACAGAGATGCGCCGCTATGTCGAAAGCCGCGCCTGCAGGCGTGGCACGCTGCTCGCGTACTTCGGCGAGCGGTCGACCGGTTGCTCGGGGTGCGACGTGTGCGGCTAGCAGGTTGCCGCCCCTCAACTTAGGCGGGCCAGTCCTACCCATCCGAGTGGTTGCGGGGTGGGGGTCGCCGAATACGTTAGCCCGAGTAACTTCAGCGAGAGCCGGCGGTTCTCGCTTTGTTTTTCCTCTCTCCCGAGGACGTATCTCATGCCCGGCCGCAACTTCCTGTTCGTTCCCGGCCCAACCAACGTGCCCGAGCGGATCCTGCGCGCGATGGATCGCGCCATGGAGGACCACCGGTCCTCCGCGTTCCCCGAACTCTCCGCTCCTCTGTTCCGGGAGTTAAAGAAGGTGTTCAAGACCGCCGCGGGACAGGTGTTCATCTTCCCGGCGACCGGGACCGGGGGCTGGGAAGCGGCGCTGGTCAACACGCTCTCCCCCGAGGACCGGGTCATCGCCCCGCGTTACGGTCAGTTCAGCCACCTCTGGATCGACCTGGCTCAGCGACACGGGATCCGCGTGGACATTGTCGACGTGGAGTGGGGCGAGGGAGCCCCCGCCGACCGCATTGGCGAGATCCTGTCGCAGGACAAGGGGCACGAGATCAAGGGCGTGTTGATCGTGCATAACGAGACGGCCACCGGTGTGACGAGCGACATCGGTGCCGTGCGGACGGCAATGGACGCGGCCCGCCATCCCGCGCTGCTCTACGTGGACGGGGTCAGCTCCATCGGCTCGATCGATTTCCGGATGGACGAGTGGAAGGTCGATCTCGCGATCACCGGGTCGCAGAAGGGCCTCATGCTGCCGGCCGGTTTGGGCATCGTGTGCGCGAGCCCGAAGGCACTCGCCGCCCGAGAGAGCGCGCGCTGCCCCCGCGTGTTCTTTGATTTCGGCGACATGCTACGGGCCAACCCGAGCGGCTACTTCCCGTACACACCCTCCCTCCCGATGCTGTACGGCCTGCGCGAGTCACTCGCCATCATGTTCGAGGAGGGGCTCGACAACATCTTCGCCCGGCATCACCGCCTCGCGGAGGGTGTGCGTGCCGCAGTCCACGCCTGGGGGCTGAAGCTCTGCGCGCGGGCTCCCAAATGGCATTCGGACACGGTGAGCGCGATCATGGTACCCGAGGGTTTCAACGGCGCCGACGTGATCGACGTCGCCTTCCGACGCTACAACCTGGCACTCGGGGCGGGGCTGGCCCGCATGGCGGGCAAGCTATTCCGCATCGGCCACCTCGGTGACTTGAACGAGCTGATGCTGCTGGGCGCGATCGCCGGCGCGGAGATGGCGATGCGGGATGTGGGCATCCCCGTTTCCCTGGGCAGCGGCGTGGCGGCCGCCGCGGAGTCCTATCGCGGCACGGCCGCCCCACTGCCGGCGAAGAGCGGCGGGCCGCAATCACCGGATGCGCAGCAACCGGCGGCGGGGAAGGGACCGTCGCGCGCGACCGTGAAGGCATGAGTCTCACTCGATACGAGCCGGCCCACCCCCGCCTTCAGCGGAGCGAGCTCGCGGTCCCCGGGTCGCAGCCCGCGATGTTCCAGAAAGCGCTCGACGGTGAGGCCGACTACGTCTTCCTCGACCTCGAGGACGCCGTTGCGCCCGGCGACAAGGAGCAGGCCCGGAAGAACGTCGTGTCCGCCCTGCTCGAGCACGACTGGAGAGGCCGGGGCAAGACCATCGCGGTTCGGATCAACGGGATCGACACGCACTACATGTACCGGGACATGGTGGACGTGGTCGAGCAAGCGGGCCACAAGCTCGACGTCGTGCTCGTACCGAAGGTCGGCGTCCCCGCGGATGTCTATCTCGTCGACGCCCTGCTCACCCAGATCGAGGCCGCGCGGCACATCCCCCACCGTGTCGGGATCGAAGTCCTGATCGAGACGGCGCTCGGCTTGGCCAACGTCGAAACGATCGCGCAGGCGAGCCGTCGCCTCGAGGCGATGCATTTCGGTGTCGCGGACCTGGCCGCGAGCCTGCGTGCCCGGACGGTCTCCATCGGCGGCTTGAACCCAGAGTACCCGGGCGACCAGTGGCACGCCGCGCTCGCGCGCATGGTGACCGCCTGCCGCGCGTACGGCCTGCGTCCGATCGACGGTCCCTACGGCGACTTCAGGGACCAGGACGGATACGTGGCCGCGGCCCGGCGGGCAGCCGCACTCGGCTACGAGGGCAAGTGGGCGATTCACCCGTCCCAGATACCGCTTGCCAACCAGGTGTTCACACCACCGGCCGCGGAAGTGGATCGCGCCCGCCGGATCCTCTTAGCCTTGGATGAGGCAGGGCGCGCCGGCCGGGGCGCTGCGCAGCTCGACGGGCGCATGATCGACGCCGCCTCGGCGCGGATGGCCCAGAACATCGTCCAGATCGCGTCCGCCATCGCGGCCCGCCCCAAGGGCTCCCTCCCACCGGTCGCCGCGGCAAGAGCGTAGTCGTGGACATCCACGAGTACCAGGCCAAAGAGCTGCTTACGGCGTTCGGCGTTCCCGTGCCGAAGGGCGGGGTGGCCTACAGCGCCGAGCAGGCGGTATACCGCGCGACGGAAATCGGCGGCCTGCGGTGGGTGGTAAAGGCCCAGATCCACTCCGGCGCTCGCGGCAAGGCGGGCGGCATTCGGCTCTGCTCGACCGACGCCGACGTGCGCCAGGCCGCCAAGGAGCTGCTCGGCAAAACGCTCGTGACCGCCCAAACCGGTCCCGAGGGCCTGCCCGTCCACCGCCTGCTGGTCGAGCAAGCGCTCCCGATCGAGCGCGAGCTGTACGTCGGACTGGTGCTCGACCGCAAACGGGAGCGCATCGTCGTCGTTGCCCACCCGCACGGCGGCATGGAGATCGAGGAGATCGCGCAGCGGGAGCCGGCGGCCATTCTCCGTGAGGTGGTCGAGCCGGCCGTCGGGATGCAGGCGTTCCAGGCCCGGGAGCTGGGGTTCGGTCTGGGCCTCGCACCGCCGCAGGTCAGCCAGGCCGCGACCGCCATCCTCGGGGCGTATCAGGCGTTCCGCGAGCTCGACGCGACGATGGTTGAGATCAATCCGCTCGTCGTCACCAAGGACGGCCAGGTGCTGGCCCTGGACGTGAAGATGAGCTTCGACGACAACGCGATGTTCCGGCGGCCGAATGTCGCCGAGCTACGTGACTACGCGCAGGAGGATCCGCGCGAGGCGGAGGCCGCCGAGCACGGCCTCAATTACGTGGCGCTGGAGGGGGACATCGGCTGCATCATCAACGGCGCCGGGCTCGCGATGGCGACTATGGACATGATCAAGCACGCCGGCGGCGAACCCGCGAACTTCCTCGACATCGGGGGCGGGGCGAGCCCCGATCGCGTCGCCGCGGCATTTCGGCTGGTCCTCTCCGATAAGAACGTCCGCGCCATCCTGGTGAACGTGTTCGCCGGGATCAACCGCTGCGACTGGGTGGCACAGGGGGTGGTGCAGGCGGTGCGGGAAGTACGCGTGCCGGTGCCACTGGTGGTCCGCCTGGCCGGCACCAACGTGGAAGAAGGACGCCGCATCCTAAAGGAAAGCGGGCTCCAGATCGACACGGCGGACACGCTCTCGGAGGCTGCAGAGCGCGTCGTGGCCGCCCGCGACGCCGGTCTCGCCGCATGAGCATCCTGCTCGACGAGAAGACCCGGGTCATCGTCCAGGGCTTCACTGGCGATAAGGGGACGTTCCACGCCAAGGAGATGATCGCCTACGGCACGAATGTCGTGGGCGGGGTGACGCCGGGCAAGGGCGGCGGCGAGCACCTGGGGCGGCCGGTCTTCAACACCGTCAAGGAGGCCGTGGAGCGCACCGCCGCCACCGCGAGTCTCATCCTCGTCCCCGCGCCGTTCTGTGCCGACGCGATCATGGAGGCGGCGGATGCCGGCATCCGTCTGGTGGTGACGATCACCGACGGTGTTCCCGCGCAGGACATGATCCGCGTGAAGCGCTACCTCTGGCGCTATGCGAAGGATCGGCGCACGACGCTCATCGGGCCGAACTGCGCCGGTGTGATCAGCGCGGGCCGGGCGATGATGGGCATCATGCCGGGCCACATCTACACTCGGGGAGTGGTCGGCGTGGTCACGCGGTCCGGGACGCTCGGGTACGAGGCAGCAGCCCAGATGCAGACTCTGGGCGTGGGCATCACGACCAGCGTGGGCATCGGCGGCGATCCGATCAACGGGAGCTCGTTCGTGGACATGCTAGCTCTGTTCGAGCTGGACCCGGAGACGAAAGCGGTGGTGATGATCGGCGAGATCGGCGGTCCTCAGGAGGCCGATGCCGCGATGTTCGTCAAGGAGCAGATGACCAAGCCGGTGATCGGCTACGTCGCGGGACTCACGGCGCCCAAGGGGCGCCGCATGGGGCACGCCGGGGCGATCATCTCCGCCTTCGGTGACACCGCTGCGGAGAAGGCCGAGATCATGCGCTCGGCAGGACTGACCGTGGCGCCGAGCCCGGCCGCGCTGGGCTCGACCGTGGCCCGGGCGCTCGCGCAAGAGCCCTCCCGGCCGGTCATGGTCCAGCGGTGAGCGCGGCGCGCACCGGCCGCCCCACGGTGGTCGTGACGCGCCGGCTGCCCACGCCGGTCGAGGAACAGTTGACCCGAGCGTTTGATGTCCGCCTCAACCCGGACGACCATGCGTTCAGCGAGCAGGAGCTCACAAAAGCTCTCCGAACGGCGGACGGGCTCGTTCCGACGGTCACCGACCAGCTCACGGCCAATGTTCTCAACGTCGAGCCGCTGCGCACACGCATCCTCGCCCAGTACGGCGTCGGCTTCAACAACATTGACATTACCGCAGCCAAAGGACGGGGGCTTGTGGTGACCAACACGCCCGACGTGCTCACGGATGACACGGCGGACAACGCGATCACTCTACTCCTCATGGTCGCGCGTCGCGCCGGGGAGGGAGAGCGGCACGTCCGCTCCGGCGCGTGGACCGGCTGGCGACCGACCCACATGCTCGGGACGCGGGTGAGCGGTAAGACGCTCGGTCTCATCGGCCTCGGGCGGATCGGCCGGGCGGTGGCGCACCGCGCGCACCACGGCTTCGGCATGCGGGTGATCTTCCACGATCCCTCCCCGCCCCCCGCGGCGGTGGTGGCCGAACTTGGCGCCGAGCCCAGAGCCAGCCCGGACGACGTGCTGCGGGAGGCGGATTTCGTATCCCTCCACTCGCCGGCGACGCCCGAGACCCGTCACCTGATCGACGCACGGCGGCTCGGCCTGATGAAACGCGGAGCATTTCTCATCAACAACGCCCGGGGCGACATCGTGGACGAGGCCGCACTGGTCACGGGGCTCAAGCAAGGGACGATCGCCGGAGCCGGTCTCGATGTCTACGAGCGCGAGCCGGCCGTGACGCCCGACCTCCTCGGCATGGAAAACGTCGTGCTCTTGCCACACGTCGGGAGCGCGACTCGGGAAACGCGCGTGGCCATGGGTCTCCGCGCTCTCGACAACCTCAAGGCTTTTTTCGCGGGCGCGTCTCCAGGCGACCGCGTGGCGTGACACCACCCGCGGAAGCGTTCATCCTCGTCGACACCGCCGAGTATCTGAGACGCACGGCGGGCCTGCTGTACGAAGCCTTGCTCGACGTCATTCGCACGCACCACCCGGAGATCGAGCGTGTGCTCAAAGGCGAGTCGCTCGATCCCGACGCGCCCCCCGAGCTCGTGGCGCGGGCCATTCAAGCGCAGGGGATGTGGTTCCAGCTCCTCTCAATCGCCGAGCAGAACGCCGCGATGCGTCAGCGCCGGCAGCGCGAAGTCGAGCGCGGCTACGACCAGGTCCGGGGGACATTCGCCCACGTCGTCTCCGACGCCGCCCGTGCGGGCGTCGCCCCACACGAGGTGCGCGCCCTGGTGGGCGGCCTGCGCGTACGACCCGTGATCACGGCGCACCCCACCGAAGCGAAGCGCGTGACTGTGCTCGAGAAGCATCGCCGCATCTACCGTCGACTTGTGGATCTCGAGGCGCCGCGGTGGACACCGCGGGAGCGCAGCGCGCTCGTCGACAATCTCCGGACCGAAATCGAGTTGTTGTGGCTCACGGGCGAGCTGCGCCTCGAGAAGCCAACCGTCGAGCAAGAACTGGCGTGGGGGTTGCACTTCGTCAACGAGAACCTGTTCGACGTGGTCCCGGAGCTGGTCGACAAGCTCGAGCGGGCCCTGCGGCAGGTGTACCCGGAAGAGAAATACGACGTACCGCCGTTCTTCCAGCTCGGCTCGTGGATCGGCGGCGACCGGGACGGCAATCCCTTCGTAACGAACGACGTCACGCGACGCGCCTTGTTCGAGAACCGCATCGCGAGCGTGCGGCGCTATCGCCAGCGGCTCGGCGACCTCGTACGGGCCCTGAGCCCCACGGAGCGCGCCGCGCCGATCGCGCCTCAGTTCCGTGAAGCCCTGGTCCGCCTGCTCGAGGGGTCCGGTGACGCCGAGGGCATCCAGCACCGCAACCCGGGCGAAGTCTTCCGGCAATACGCCACGTGCATGTCGCGGCGGCTCGACCAGACGCTCGCGGCAGCCGAGCGACGGGAGGTCTCGGAAGGCGACGGCTATCGAACGGCTGATGAGCTGGTCGCCGACCTGCGGACGCTCGAAGCCGGGCTGGTCGCGGCGCGCTGCGCGAGCGCCGCGGATCTGCTGGTGCGGCCGCTGCGCCGCGAGGTCGAGGCGTTCCGCTTCAGCACGTTCCGGCTCGACGTGCGGGACAACTCTCCCCGATTGACCAGCGCGCTCGCGGCCCTGTGGCGCGCGCGGAACGGCGGGGAGCCCCCGCAGCCGGCCTCGGCGGCGTGGCGCGCCTGGCTGGTGAGCGAGCTCGGCCGCCCGCTGCGCGGCGACCGCGCCCCGCCACCACGCGACGCCGAGGAGCTCTGCGGCTTGTTCAGCCTGATCCGCGACATGCGCGATCGGCTCGACCGCGAAGCCGTGGGCAGCTTTGTCCTCAGCATGACGCACGACGCGGCCGATGTGCTCGGCGTCTACCTCCTCGCCAAGGAAGCCGGCCTCTTCGCCGACGCGGCCGGCGTGGAGAGCTGCACCCTGCCAATCGTGCCGCTGTTCGAATCCATCGACGACCTGCGGCGGGCGCCCGAGATCACGCGCGACCTGTTGCAGGTCCCCCTCGTGCGCCGCAGCGTCCGGGCGCAGGGCGGGGTGTTCGAAGTGATGATCGGCTACTCCGACTCGAACAAGGACGGCGGCTTTCTCTCCTCCAACTGGGAGCTCGCCAAGACCCAGCTCCGGCTCACCCGTCTCGGCCGGGAGTGTGGTGTGCCGATCGCGTTCTTTCACGGCCGCGGCGGTTCCGTGAGCCGAGGAGGCGCGCCCACCGGCCGGGCGATCGCCGCCCAGCCGGCTGGATCAATTCAGGGGCGGTTGCGCCTGACGGAGCAGGGGGAAGTGGTCTCCTTCAAGTACGCGAACCGGGGCACCGCCGCCTACCAGACAGAACTCCTCGCGGCCAGTGTGCTCGAGCATTCGCTCAAGTCCGAGCGCGAGCAGGCGCTCGTCCCCACCACGGAGTTCGACGAAGCGATGGAGGCGTTATCGGGGGCCGCGCACGCCGCCTACCGCCGGCTCGTCGAGCACCCGCACCTCGTGACCTACTTCCAGGCGGCGAGCCCGGTGGAGGAGATCGCGCTCTTAAACATCGGGTCCCGACCCGCGCGTCGCACAGGCGTGCGGACGCTCGCCGACCTGCGCGCGATCCCGTGGGTATTTGCCTGGACCCAGAACCGACACTTCATTCCCGGCTGGTTCGGCGTTGGGACGGGCCTGGGAACCTTCCTCGAGGTCCGCGGAGCGCGCGGCGAAGCTTTACTCAAGCGGATGTTCAGCGACTTCCGGCTGTTTCGCCTGATTGTCGATGAAGCGGAGAAGACGCTCGCGTACATCGATCTCGAGCTGGCGCGCCAATACGCCGACCTCGTGGCCGACCCCTGGGTACGCCAGGAGATCTTCACGCTTGTGACGGACGAGTACCACCGAACCGTTGACGCCGTCCGGCGTCTCACGGAGTGCGCCGGGGTCGCCGAGCGGTTTCCGCAGTTCCGCCAGCGGCTCGCGAGCCGTCTGCCCACCCTGAACCAGGTGAACCGCCAGCAGATTGAGCTGCTGCGTCGCTATCGCGCGGCGCCGCCGGAGCAGGCTCGCGACCACCTCGCGGCGCTCCTGTTGTCCATCAACTGCATCGCGGCGGGATTTGGGACTACCGGGTAAGCGTCGCACCCCGCACGACTTGGAACTAGATTCCCGGCATGCACGACTCTCTCTATTTCACGGATCATCACTTCCAGGTGCGCGACATGGTGCGCGACTTCGCGCAACAGGTCGTGAAGCCCAGCGCCCGCCGCTACGACCTCGAGAGCACGTTCCCGTGGGACAACGTGCGACAGATGGCCGATCTGGGACTATTCGGCATTCCGTGGCCCGAGCATCTAGGCGGCAGCGGCATGGACTACCTCTCCTACATCATGGTGATCCACGAGCTCGCCAAGGTCGATGCGAGCCACGCCATCACCGTCAGCGCGCACACCACCCTCGGTACCTCGCCGATCATGGATTTCGGGTCGGACGAGCAGATGAAGAGGTTTGTCCCGCTGCTCGCAGCCGGCAAAGTCCTCGGTGGATTCGGGCTCACGGAGCCCGGGGCGGGCTCGGACGCGGGCGGTACGCGCACCATGGCGGAGGAGAAGCGCGACCACTACGTCCTCAATGGCTCGAAGATCTTCATCACCCACGCCGGCGTCGGCGAGATTTTCGTCGTGACCGCCCGCACCGATCCGGCGGCGAAGAAGACGCACGGGATCACCGCGTTCATCGTCACTAAGGACACGACGGACCTTGAAGAAGCGAAGCGCGTCGGCGTCGGCCACGACGCGTCCCTGCCCAAGTGCCGTGGTGTAGCCGCGGCAAAAAAGGAAGACAAGCTCGGGTGGCGGGCCTCCGATACCCGGGAGCTGGTTTTCCAGGACGCGATAGTGCCCAAGGAAAACGTGCTGGGCCCCGTGAACAATGGGTTCCGACAGTTCCTGCACACGCTCGATGGCGGCCGAATCGGTTTAGGGGCGCTGGCGTTGGGAATCGCGGAAGGGGCGCTGGAGGAATGCCTGCGCTACACGACCACGCGACGGCAGTTCGGCAAGCCGATCGCGAGCTTTCAAGGCGTGCACTTCGCGCTCGCCGATATGGCGACGGAGATCGAGGCGGCCACCCACCTGGTCTACCACGCCGCCTGGCTCAAGCAGCACGGCAGGCCCTTCAAGAAGGAAGCCGCGATGGCAAAGCTCTACGCTTCGGAGCTCGCCATGCGCGCCACCACAAAGGCTGTCCAGCTGCACGGCGGCTACGGCTACACCACCGACTACCCCGTCGAGCGCATGATGCGCGACGCCAAGATCTGCGAGATCGGCGAGGGCACGAGCGAGATCCAGCGGATCGTGATCGCGCGGCAGCTGCTGGGGGACTTGGTGGACTAGCTAAGGCAGGTGGGGGAGGTTGTGGAGGTTCGGGAGGTTGGTGCAGGTTACGTCGCATCCTCCTCCAACTTCCCCAGACCTCCCCAACCTCTCTTCACTGCATTCCCAGATTCTTCACCAAGAACGCAAATCTGTCCGCCTGCTCCTCGATCACCTTGCTCGTCGGCTTGCCAGCGCCGTGACCGGCCTTCGTCTCGATCTCGATCAAGACCGGGTCGGGTCCAACCTGTGCCGCCTGAAGCGTGGCCGTGAACTTGAACGAGTGCCCCGGCACGACGCGATCGTCGTGATCGGCGGTCGTGACGAGCGTGGCCGGGTACTTCGTGCCCGACCGGATGTTATGCAGCGGCGAATACTTGTACAGGTAGGGAAACTGCGACGCGCTGTCGGCTGACCCGTAGTCCGTCACCCAGGCCCAGCCGATCGTGAACTTGTGGAACCGCAACATGTCCATCACCCCTACCGCGGGCAGGGCGGCGCCGAACAGCTCCGGACGCTGCGTCATGGCCGCCCCTACGAGCAGGCCGCCGTTGGACCCGCCGGCAATCGCGAGCTTGGGTGTTGAGGTGTAGCGCTCGGCGATGAGGTATTCCGCTGCCGCGATGAAGTCGTCGAACACGTTCTGCTTGCGGCCGAGCATGCCCGCCTGATGCCACTCCTCGCCGTACTCCCCGCCGCCCCGCAGGTTCGGGACGGCGTAGACCCCGCCCATCTCGAGCCATACCAGTGTCCCGACCGAGAAGCTCGGCGTGATGCTGATGTTGAACCCGCCATAGCCGTACAGCAGGGTCGGATGTGATCCATCGAGTACCAACCCCTTCTTGTGCGTAATGAACATCGGCACACGCGCCCCGTCCTTGCTGGTGTAGAACACCTGCTTCGTCTCGTAGCCGGACGGATCGAAGTCGATGGTGGGCGCCTTGAACACGCTCGTGGTAGCGCTCCGAAAGTCGTAGCGAAAGATCGTCGTGGGATAAAGGAACGACGTGAACGCATAGAACATCTCGTCGTCCTTCCGCTCGCCGGTGATCGAGCCGATCGATCCCAGCGTCGGAAGATCGAGATCCTTGAGCATGCTCCCATCGAGCGCGAAGAGGCGCAGCCGCGACGCGGCGTCGTGCATGAAGTTGGCCACGAAGGTATCGTGGATGATCTGCACGCCTTCGAGCACGTCCTGGCCCTGCGGAATCACCTCCCGCCAGCGGGTCCGCTCGGGACGGCGGGTATCGATCGCGATCACGCGCTTCCGCGGAGCATCCAAATCCGTGAGGAAGTAGAACACCGGCCCGTCGTTCCCGACGAACGCGTAGCTCGCGTCGAAATCATCGAGCAGTCGCACCACGGCGCCCTTCAACGTGGGCCGCTTCGCGCTTTTCAAGTCGAGGTAGTACACGCGGTTCCGCCGGTCCGTGCCGAGCCAAACCGTAAGCACGGCGTAGCGACCGTCGTCGGTCACCTCGGCGTTCATGCCCCAATCGGGCTGGTCGGGCCGCTCGTAAACGAGGACGTCCTGGGCCTGGTCGGTCCCGAGCCGATGATAGTAGAGCCTCTGGAACCGATTGACGTCGGTCAGTGCCTTGTCCGCGGGCTCCGGGTACCGACTATAGAGAAACCCGGCGCCGTCCTTGGTCCAGGACGCTCCGGAGAACTTGATCCACTTGAGATGGTCGGGCCGGTCTTTTCCGGTGGCGACATCGCGCACGTGAAACTCTTCCCAGTCGGAGCCGCTCGCCGCCGTGCCATACGCGAGGAGCCGCCCATCGTCTGTCACCGCCAGGGTCGAAAGGGCCACGGTGCCGTCTTCAGACAGGAGATTCGGATCGAGAAGGGTCTCCGGATCCGCGGAGAGCGATGTCTGCTTGTACAGCACCGACTGGTTTTGCAGCCCGTCGTTCTTGAAGAAGAAGTAGCGGCCCGCTTTCCGGAACGGCGATCCGAACTTGGGATAGTTCCACAGTTTGGTGAGGCGGTCTCGAATCACCGCGCGCGCCGGAATGTCGGCGAGGTACGCGTTGGTCAGGCGGTTCTCGGCCTCGATCCACGAGCGGCTCTCGGGTGAGTCAGGATCCTCGAGCCAGCGGTACGGATCGGCGACCTTCGTGCCGTGGTAGTCGTCCACGACGTCGCCCTTACGAGCGGATGGGTACTGGAGCGTTTGCGCCTGGCTGGGCCGCGCGCTCATAGACATGCCGGTCAGGAGCACCCCCGCGGCGAGGAAACGGATTGGAGAAGTGGTCATTTGTCTAGTAATCTCGAGGGAGTTGACGTAAGTCGCAAGCCCACTTACATTTAGACATGCATTGGGTTCCGGGTCTCTCCGCGCTCCGTGGCGCCCTCCGCGCGCCCCGCACGGACGACCCGTCCAATCGGTTCGACGCATCCTCAGTCTATACGCTCGGAACGAATTCTTGCTGGTACAATCGTGGGATCCCGACCGGCTGTTGGCCGACCGGGGTCGAGGGAACATGCTTTGAAACGGGAAATTCTCATCAGCGGGACCGCACGCGAAACGCGCGTCGCGATTCTGGAGGACGACCGCCTTGTTGAGCTCCTGGTGGATCGTCCGGACGCCCGCCGGATGGTGGGCGACATCTACCTCGGCACGGTCGAGGCCGTGCTTCCGGGGATACAGGCGGCCTTCGTCAACATCGGCGCGGAAAAGAGCGCCTTTCTCCACGCCTCCGACCTGATCGAGGCGGAAGACGAAGACGAGCCGTCCGACCACGACGACGAAAACGGCAACGGGGGAGGCGGAGGGGGAGGAAACGGCGGCAGCCGGTTTTCCCGTCGCCGCATGCCGAACGTCGCCGACGAGGTGAAGCGCGGCGAGCCCAGAGTCGTCCAGGTCATCAAGGAGCCGATCGGCACAAAGGGGCCGCGGGTCACGGCGCAGATTTCCCTGGCAGGCCGGTTCCTGGTCTACATGCCGTTCGCCTCCAAGGTCGGGGTCTCCCGGAAAATCGAGAATCGGGATCAGCGCGCCAAGCTGCGCGACATGGTCTCCAAGCTCGTGCCCAAGGAGCCGGGCGGGGGCGGCTGGATCATCCGCACGGTCGCCGAGGACCTGACCGAGCAGAGCTGCAAGCGGGAGATCGATCACCTCTTCGGCCTGTGGAAGAAGATCAAGCGCAAGTCGGGCTCCGTGCGCGCGCCCGCGCTATTGCAGCGAGAAACGTCGCTGACGCGTGGGATCATCCGCGATCTGTTCTCGGACAAGGTCGACTCGCTGCTCGTCGATTCCAAAGTCCTGCACAACGAGATCGTGCAGTACCTGAAGCATATCGAGCCCGATCTGCTCCAGCGCGTGAAGCTCTACGAGGCGGAGACGCCGCTGTTCGACGAGTATGACATCGAGGCGGAGATCCGCAGCCTCTTCAAGCCACGCGTCGAGCTGCCGACCGGCGGCTACCTCATCATCCAGCCCACCGAGGCGCTCGTTTCGATCGACGTGAACACCGGGCGGTATACCGGCAAAAAGGATCCCGAGGGGACGATTCTCAAGACCAACCTCGAGGCCGCCCGCGAGGTGGCGCGCCAGCTCCGGCTGCGCGACATCGGCGGCATCATCGTGGTGGACTTCATCGACATGGAGTCGCGCGGCAACCGGGACAAAGTGCTCCAGGAGCTACGGACGCACCTGGGACGCGACCGGGCGCGCACCAAGGCGTTCGCGGTGTCGGAGCTCGGACTCATCGAGATGACGCGCCAACGGGTGCGTCCGTCGCTGTGGCACTCAATGACCGCCGAATGCCCGACGTGCCACGGTACCGGACGAGTGTTCCGGCCAGAGGTGGTCGTACGACGCATGGAACGCTCCCTCAAACGGGCCGGCGCCGACCACAAGGAGCGCCAGCTGGCGGTACGCCTCCATCCGGACGTGGCGCTCTATCTCGTGGAGCAGGAGCCCAACTTCCTGCGGCAGCTCGAGAAGCAGACGGGGCTCGAGCTCGAGGTGCGCGACGACCCGATGATGCGGCTGGACGAGTTTCGGATGATGGCGAAGCCGGCGGGCCGAGACGTGACCGAGCTGTACGCCGTGGCTTGACGGAACCCCAAGTGCTGATTAGAGTTCGCGCCCTATGAGCTATGCCATCTTCTCGACCGGCGGCGCCCAGTTCCGCGCCGAGCCCGGCGTCACGATCAAGATTCCCCTCCTCGCCGCCGAGCCGGGGACCAAGGTGACGTTCGACCGGGTCCTGCTCGCGAGCGACGGCAAGCACGTGCACGCCGGAAAGCCGGTGGTCAAGGGCGCGAAGGTCACGGCAGAGGTGGTGCGCCACGGCAAGGGGTCGAAGATCAAGATCTACCGGTTCGCCCGCCGCACCGGATACCGGCGGCACGCGGGGCACCGGCAACCGTTCACGGAAGTCAAAATCGCCGACGTCAAGCTCAAGGACTGAGCAGGGACAGCCATGGCTCACAAGAAGGGTGTCGGTTCCTCCCGCAACGGTCGCGACTCGGGGCCCAAGTACCTCGGCGTGAAGCGTTTCGCCGGGGAGTTCGTCACGGCCGGGAGCATTCTGGTGAAGCAGCGGGGAACGAAGTTTCATCCGGGGCTAAACGTGCGCCGGGCATCGGACGATAGCCTGTTCACGGTGGTCGACGGACAGGTGAAGTTCGAGCACAAGAACAAGAAGAGATATCGGGTGAGCGTGTATCCGAAGGCCAGCTGATAGACGGTTAGACGGTTAGACGGTTAGACAAAGACACGGTAAAGGGCGGCATCCATCAGTGGAGGCCGCCCTTCGTGTTTGCCTAACGGTCTATCCCTCTAACCGCCTAATAACGCGGAGGCAGCTTCTTATACCGCTCGAACAGCTCCGTCTGCCGGCTCTTGAGCGGAATCTCCTTCCCCCGAATCAGCACGTGTTCGACGTCGGTCGTGAACTCGAACGGGTCTCCCGACCACACCACCACGTTGGCCACCTTGCCGGCCTCGAGCGAGCCGTAGCGGTCCGCGACGCCGAAGATTTGCGCCGGCGCCAGCGTCACCGCCCGGAGCGCTTGATCCCACGTCATGCCGTACGACACCGCGCTGCCAGCTTGTTGCCGCAGATTCCGCGATTGGTGGGTGTCAGTCTCGAGCAGCGCGACGGTCACGCCCGCCTTCGCGAGCAGCGCCGCGTTCTCGTACCGGATGCCAAGCGCGTCATAGCTCGGAATGTTGTCGAGCGGCTTGACGAGCACGGGCACCCCGGCCGCCGCGATCTCGGAGGCGATCTCCCAGCCTTCCGCGCCGCCCGCGAGCACTAGCCTGAGCTTGAACTCCCTGGCGAGACGCAACGCGGTCTCGATGTCGCTCCGCCGATTCGCCGCGGCGATGAGCGGCTCGCGACCGTGAACGACCGGCAGCACGGCCTCGAGGTCCGCGGCGGACGCCGACAGCGGGCGCATCTGCGCGCGGCCGAAATCGGCCTTGCGGCGCTCGTACTCGAGCGCATCGCGGAACACCCGCCGGAGGCGGTCCGCGCTGCCGGCCCGCGACCCACCAGCCTCGTCTTTGCCACTCTCGGACAGGTCCGCCATGACGCCCACGGGGGACTTCACGAGCATCTGCTCGATCGTCGCGCCTTCCAGGTCGATCAGGACCGCTTGGCCGCTCACGAGGTGACCCGCCGGCACCGCGAGGGCCGTAGTGATGCCCTCGATGCGAGTTACCGGGATCAAGGTCGACGCCGGGTTGATCCCCTCCGCCACGTTGAAGGCGGCGGCGATCGTGTCGCCCTGCAGAACACCCTCGCGCGTGCTCGGCACCGCGCTGATCTCCACCAAGCCGAGCTGTCCCGCGCCGTCGATCAGCCCCGGCGTCACCCACTTGCCCGTCGCGTCGATGCGCGTCGCGTCGGAGGGCACGGACACGTTGGTGCCGACCGCCGCGATCCGTCCGTCGCGGATCAGTACCGTGGCATTCGAGAGCTTCGGACCGGACGCGGGATACACCGTCCCGCCCGTGATGGCGATCGTTTGTGCGAGCAGGAACGCAATCATCGGTCGCCCCCCGGGGCCGCGACCTGCCCGATCTCGAAGTCGGTTCGCGGCTGGTGTGCCGCATCGTTCCGGTCGTACACCAGCCAACCGTCGTTGTAGACCTGAACAGCCTTGGAATACACGGAGAACGGATCGCCGGACCACACGACCACATCGGCCATCTTGCCGGGTTCGAGCGTCCCCACGATCGAATCGAGCCCGAGCGTCCAGGCCGCGTTCGCCGTCACCCATCGGATCGCCTGGTCGCGGGTGATCGGAATGCCCGACCGCTGGCCGGCGTACATCGCCTTCGCCGCCTCCTGATTGAGCCGCTGGATGCCGCTGGGATCGTCCGAGTGAATCACGGGACGCCCACCCGCTTGCTGATTGAGCGCGGCGTTCTGCTTGATGCCGTCCATCGCCTCTTCCTTGAAGCCCCACCAGTCGGCCCAGACCGACACCGATGTGCCGGCCTTCGCGATCAGGTCGGCGATCTTGTAGGACTCCACGGCGTGATGGAACGAGCGGATCTTGAATCCGAATTCGCGCGCCAGGTCGAGCATCTGCGCCATCTCGTCGGCGCGGTAACAGTGGTTCTGCACGTACATGTCTCCACGCAGCACCTCGGCCAGGGACTCGAGCCGAAGGTTCCGCTCGGGCGGATCGCCCTTGTGGTCCTTGTTCCAGGTGTCCCAACGGCGCCGGTACGCCTCCGCCTGGATGAACGCGGCGCGGTAGCCCGCCATGTTACCCATCCGCGTCGACGGCCCGCCTTTCTTCCCGTACACCCGTTTGGGGTTCTCGCCGCAGGCCATCTTCAGCCCGTAGCGCGCCCCGGGGAACTTCATCTCCTGAACGGTGCGGGCCGGAATAAGCTTCAGAATCGCGCTCCGACCGCCGATCAGGTTGGCCGAGCCCGGCAACGCCTCGATGGTGGTGATCCCGCCGGCGATCGCCAGTGGAATCTGCGGGTCCTGGGGCCAGAACGAGTGCTCCGCCCAGACTTCTGCCGTCACCGGGTTGGTCGCCTCGTTCCCGTCGGACTCCGCGTCCGTCCCGGGCGCGGCATAGACACCGAGGTGAGAATGATCATCGATCAAGCCGGGCGTGACGTAACGGCCGGTGCCGTCCACGATCACGGCGTCCGCCGGTGCGTCTACCTTGGTTCCGACCGCGACGATCCGCCCATCCTTGAACAAGATGGCACCGTTCGGAATCTCCTGACCGGCGGCGGTCATGATGGTGGCGTTGCGGATCAGTACCGGGGGATTGGGATGCCGTTGATAGGTGGACGGGTATTGGGGCCGGTTGACGCTCGAGCTCTCGGCCGTCGGGGCGGCGGAAGGCGGAGCGGGAGTCGGAGCCGCGGCCGCCGGGGGCGTCGCCGGCTGTTTAGCGGTGTGCGCTCCGGCGGATGCACACGCTCCGGTGAGCGCGAGAAACGTTGACCACACGTGCCGCATGCTGGTGCCCTCCGTGTGACGTTACTTGACGAGCTCGATGACCACCGGTTGGCCGACCCATTCCTGCTTGACCACACGGTGGGGCGAATCCATGGTGACGTACAGTACGAGTGGAACCTTCGAGCCGGTGACCTCGACGCGGTACGCCTGGAATGTGCCTGCGGGAACGACCACAGCTTCCGGCTGACCCACCTTGAACGTCAGGACTTTCGTCACGACCTCGCTGGGCGTGAACACGGGGAGCCGCAGCGTCTGGCCCGGGGCCAGCACCAGCGACGATCCGACAAAGGGCGCCACATTTTCATCCACGATCCTCGGAGGCACCGCCGTATCTATAGGGAATTGCTGCACGCTCCCGTCGGCCTGGGGCACGAGGCTGTTTCCCTTCACCCGCCCGTCGGCATAGACCAGGTGCGCCTCTACCTTCGTGCCCTGCCTAATCATGACTTGGTCGAGCCGGCGCGCGGCGGCGTCCGTCGCTGAAAACACCACGGTGGTCCGTTGATCGAAGACTCCCCCGCCCATGCTCGCGTGCTCGGTATACACGACCGAGTCGCCCACATGCGTGATGTCGGCGACGGCAAATCCCAACGGCTTTCCTTGGACGACCACCTGCGAGCTGTCGGTGCGAGGGCGGAGCTGAGCCGTATCGAGCGCGACGGGCGCCGCCGGCGGAGCGAGATCGGTGGGGGTGAGCGGCTTCCCGTCCACGTCCACCACGCGCACAGGGGCGATCGCCATGAGCGGGTCGTACAGCTTCGCGCCGTCGCCAACCACCACGATGGTCAGGGCACGCGTCCGGTACAGGCGGGCGGCGGCCGCGCGCGCGTGCAGCGCCGTCACCGCGCTCAAGCGCTCGCGGTACAACCGCAGGTAGTCGTCTCCCAGTCCCAGGAGCTTCACGTTTGCCACCTGGCCCGCGATCTGACTCGGCGTCTCGATCGTGAGCGGGAACGACCCGACCAAGAACCCCTTGGCCGCCACCAGCTCGGAATCCGGTATCGGTTCCGTCCGGATCCGCTCCACCTGGCGCAGCAGCTCGGCGAGGGCGCTGTCCGCGACGTCGGTTCTGACCTCCGCCGTCGCCTGCCAGTAGCCGAGCCCGCGGTAGCGATGCAGGGCGGCGTAGGCGCCGTAGGTCCAGCTCTTCCGCTCGCGCAGAATAAGGAACAGGCGCGCATCCGCTCCGCCGCCCAGCACCTGCGTGGCGACGCGACCGGGGTAATAGATCGGGTCCGTCGGCGGGATCGTCGTGTTGCCGAGAGCGATATTCGCCTGCGCGGAGCCGGGTCGATGCACGAGGAGGATACCCGTCGCCGGGTGCTCTGGAGGAGCGGGCAGGGCCGGGCTCGCCGGCGTCGCACCGCGCCAGCCCGCGAACACCTTGGCCGCGAGCTCCCGCACCTGCGCGTCCGTCACATCGCCTGCGACAACGAGCAGGGCACCGGACGGCCGCAGCCGCGCGTGTGCGAATTGAATCACGTCGTCGTGGGTGACGGCCTGATAGCTCTCGCGCGTCGCACTCCGGCCGTACGGGTTGCGCCCGTATACCTCGCTCCCAAAAAACCGCTGCGCCACGGCGCTGGGCTGCGACAGCTGCAACGCCAGCGCTGACAGCGCACGCGTGCGCGCCAGCTCGAGCTCGCCCTCTGGGAACGTCGAGTGCAGTGTGACGTCGCCCAGGAGATCGAAGGCGAGCTCGACCTGGTCGCTCAGCGCATCGACCGAGATCGTCAGGAAATCGGGGCCCGAGGACGCGGAAAGCGAGCCGCCGACCCCCTCGATGGTGGCCGCGATCTGGTCCGCGGTCCTTGTCTCCGTGCCCTTGGAGAGCAGCTCCGCGGTGAGCTCGGAGAGCCCCTCCTTGCCGGCCGGGTCGTGAATCCCGCCCGCCCGAAACGCGAGGCTCACCGACACGACCGGTTGCTCGTGGTGCTCGACCACCACCAGCTGCACACCGTTCGGGAGCGTCGCCTCCTTGAAGGGCGGGAAGCGGGCGGGCGCGAGCCGGGCCGGTTTTGGAGGCGTGGTAGGAAATCCCTGGCACGAGAGGCGACGGAACGACGGAACGACGGAGAGAAGGACTGCCAGCACGACCACCGGGCGGCTCACTTGGCGCTCCCCGCCGCCGCCGACGGCTTCACGAGGATCACCAGTGCGTTCGCGGGATCGAGGTATTTCGCGGCGGCCCGTCGCAGGTCATCCGCGGTCAGTCCCATGTAGCGGTCCAGGTCCGTGTTGATCTCAGCGACGGAGGCGTGGAACATGTCGTAGTGATGGAGCTCCTCGGCCCGGCCGAGGGTGGTCTCGCGGTTGTGGATGAAGTTGGCGCGAAACGTGTTCTTCGCTTTCGTCAACTCGTCCGCGGTGACGCCCGCGGTGCGCAGCGTGTCGATCTGGGCGGCGAGCAGGGTGTCCAACCGGAGGGCGTCGATGCCCTGGTTGGCGATCGCCAGGGCGAGCAGCACGCCGGGCCCGCGGCGCGAATCGAACGGATTCATCGCCACCTGCGTCCCGACCGCCGCCTTCTCGCGGCGCACGATCGCGACGTTCAAGCGCGAGCTCTCCCCTTGGCCGAGGATGATGTTCAGCAACTCGAGCGCGGGCGTGTCCCCGTCCTCGTGCGACGGGACCCGAAAGATGCGGATCACGGCCGGCAGATTGGCGTGCTGGTCCGTCACTTCCCGGCGCATCATGCCTGGCGACAAGCGCGCGCCACACGTGACCGGCGGCGGATTGGCGTGGCGCGGGATGTCGCTGAAGTACTGGTTCACGAGGCGGCGCAGCTCGAGCGGGCGGAAATCGCCCACCACTACGAGCGTTGCGTTGTTGGGGGCGTAGTAAGTATCGAAGAACGCCTGCACGTCGGCGAGCTGCGCGGCGTTGAGGTCGTCCATCGAGCCGATCACCGTGTGCGCATAGGCGAAGCACCCGGCGCTGTCGAACAGCCACGTCATGCCGTCCACGAAGGCCGCCGCGTACGGTGGGTTATCGATGCGCAGGCGGCGCTCCTCCTTCACGGTCTCTCGCTGGTTGTGGAAGTTCTCGTCGGTGATGGCGAGCGCGCGCATCCGGTCCGCCTCGAGCCATAGCGCGAGGTTGAGGCGATTGGACGGCACGGTTTCGAAATAGTTGGTGCGGTCTTCCGCCGTGCTGCCGTTCTCCGAGCCGCCGGCGCGCGAGATCAGCTGGAAGTGCTCGCCCTTTTTCACGTGCGCCGAGCCCTCGAACATCATGTGCTCGAACAGGTGGGCGAACCCCGAGCGGCCGGGGCGCTCGTTCCGCGAGCCGGTGTTGTACCACACGTCGACCGAGACGATGGGGGTCGAATGATCCTCGGAGTAGAGGACGTGGAGCCCGTTGGGAAGCGTGAACGCTTCGTAGGAGATCCGGCCGGCCTGGGCGCGAAGCGCGGGAGGTACGCCACCGGCGAGGAGCAGCAAACCTCCAACCAGGGACAGGACGCGCATACGACGTGTACGCATACGACGCGAGCTCCTCGTTGCCGAATGGGACCGGTTCAGTCGGGCGTCGGGACCACGGGCCCCGAACGCACCAACTCGAACGAGAACGCCCCATCCAGCGTTTCACCCCTGACGACACGCCGGGGCGAGCGGGTCGTGTAGATCCGGAAGCTGCCGCTCCGGAGCGGCAGCACGTCGAAGCGGCCGGCCGGGACTTCCACGGTGGTCGGCGGCTCGGCGATGAAGCTCAACGTTGTCAGCGAGTCCGCAAATTCCCTGTACGCGGGGCCGGCGAGCGAGTCACCGGGCGCGGCATTGGTCGCCGCACCCGCCAGGAATACGTAGTCTCCGAGCACGGTTCCGGGCGGAAAGGGATGATGCACCGGCACGATCTTCACCTCGCCGCTTTTCGTCTGGGCCCGGCGGCGACCAGAAATCTCGCCGCGCTTCACCTCGAGGTCGTGCTCGACCATCACGGTGTCGCTCTGGGGCGAGAATAGGTCGATATGATGAAAGGTGGAGATCGGCTCGCCCGTGAGGCGGTTCACGACCACCTTGAGCCGCTCCTGCTCGATCGGCTGGAATTCCGAGCTCGCCGTATAGATCAGCTCCTGCGTCATCTCGAGCGTGCGGATCTCGTACTGCCAGACCGCCCAGCCGCGCTCCTGCCCGTTCAGGCGGAACACGAAGGAGTCCCGCGTCGCGGGCAGACCGGCAAGGTCGAACCGCAGCGGTTTTGAGCCTCCGACGGCGGTCTGGCCGCCGGCGGCCGACGGGCTAACGAGCAGCAGGAAATAGAGCCAGCGCATTCGTCTCGAGCATCGCCTTCTTGTGCGGGTCGCTGAGGGGCAGCGCGAGGAACTGATCGATGTTGACGCGCAAGTCCTTCACGCCCGGGCTCGGCCAGTCGGTCCCCCAGACCACACGATCCGCGAGCTCCGGAAGTCGCGGAAAATACTCCAACAGGCGGACCGGCGGTATCCCGGAAAGGTCGAGCCACACCTTGCGGTGACGTCGCAGAATGAAGAATGCCTCTTCCATGTAGAGTGGCCGCCCGCCGTGCGCCATGACGATCTGGAGATCGGGGAAGTCGATGGCGACGTCGTCGAGCTCCATAGGGTTGCCGTACTTGGACCGTGCGCCGGGGAAGATGCTCGTGCCGGTGTGGATCATCACGGGCAGTCCGCGATCCTCGCAGCGGCGGTAAATCCGTCCCAGGCTGTCGAGCCCGTCGGTGTAGGCGTTGGCCGGGAAGCCCTGATGCGGTGGATGCACTTTCAAGAGCCGGATCCCGAGGTCCACGAGCCGGTCCACATCGCCCTCGGGATCCTTGGTGAACCGCGCGTGCACGCCGCCGTAGGGGATCAGGCGCACCGGATCGGTCTGGGCGTACTTGGCCGCGAACGCGTTCGTGGCGTCGGTGAACCCCATCACGTCGGGCGACGGATAGTTCACGAGACCCACGCGCCAGACACCCGACCGATCCATGATCTCGAGCAGGGCCGGGGGGTCGTCCATCACCTGGATCATGAGGTCCCGCTGCGCTCCTAGACCCCGCCACATCACTTCGAGCACGTGTGGCTTGAGCTCGCGCCACGGTTGGACATGGATGTGGACGTCGGTGATGCGGCTCAGGCGCTCCAGTTGTAGAACCCCTTTCCACTCTTCTGCCCGAGCTCCCCTCGGGCCACCTTGTCGCGAAGGATCTGCGGAGGCTCGAATCGGCGGTCCTCGAGCGCCTGAAAGAGATAGTCCGCGATCGCCAGCCGCACGTCCAGGCCGACCAGGTCGGTGAGCTTAAGCGGGCCCATGGGATGGTTGTATCCGAGCTCCATGGCCTTGTCGATGTCCTCGGCGGACGCGACGCCTTCCTCGAGCATCCGCATCGCTTCGAGCCCGAGCGCCACACCCAGCCGGCTGGAGGCGAATCCCGGAGAGTCCTTGACGACAATCGGCTCTTTCCCGAGCGCTTTGGCAAACGCCACCGCCCGCTCGACGGACTGAGACGCGGTCTGCGGGTGCGTGACCACTTCGACGAGCTTCATGGCGTGGACGGGATTGAAGAAGTGCATGCCGAGTACGCGGCCCGGTTCCCGCACGGCGGCCGCGATCGCGGCAACGGAGAGTGAGGACGTGTTGGTCGCGAGGAGGGCGCCCGCGGGCGCCGCGCGCTCGAGCTCGGCGAAGACCTGTTGCTTGGTACCGAGGTGCTCGCGCACCGCCTCGATCACCACTTCCGCCTCGAGCACCGCCGGCGCGAAGTCGGATTCAGCGCGCAGCCGACCGGCGGCGGCATCGCGATCCTCTTCCGTCAGCTTCCCCCGTCGGACGGCAATGGCCAGTAGATCGTTCAAGCGCCCCAGGGCGAGCCGCAGCGCCTCGGGCTTGCTGTCGGTGAGTCGAACCTCGAACCCCGCGAGCGCCGCGGCGTAGGCGATCCCGTGTCCCATCGTCCCCGCGCCGATCACCGCTACCCGAGCGCTCATCGCGCCCCGCCGTGCGCGTCCACGACGCGCCGTCCGACGTCCGGGAAGTTGGTGCACAGTCCATCGACGCGAAGGGCGAGCAGGCGGCGCATGTCTTCGGGGTCGTTGACCGTCCAGGCGTAGATGTGGTAGCCAGCGCCATGCAGCGCGTCGACGAGCGCGGCGTCGATCAGGCTCTGCTCCTCCCACAGCACCCCTGCGCCGGTATCCTGGAGGGCTTCAAGGGGTCGCAAGGGATAGGAGGCGAGCAGCACTCCCCGTACCAGCGTCGGCCGGGCGTCCCCGAGCCGCTTCACGATCCGATGATCGAAGCCGTGCACGGCGCAACGCGTCCCCCCTGCATCGGCCCTTTCCAACACATTGAGCAGTCGCCCGTCGAATTGCGGGGGCAGCGATTTGACCTCGATGAAGACCCGCAGCGCCGGATCGATCACCGCCAGCGCGTCCTCTAGCGTCGGCACCGACTCGCCGTTCGGGAGACGGAGCGACCGCACCTGCGCCGGGCTAGAGCGCGTGATGTGCACACCACTCACGACCTCGTCGTGGTGGACGAACAGCTCGCCGTAGGCGGCCGCATGAATGTCCAGCTCGATGGCGTCGGCGCCGCGGGCATGGGCCGCCCGAAACGCGGCCCGCGAGTTCTCGTACTCGTAACCCGACGCGCCCCGGTGAGCGATTACGAGGCTCACTTGAGCAGGCTGTCCGCCTTCTTCGCTTCGATCCAGCCCGGCTCCTTCTCGATGCCGTGCACCGTGTCGTAGTGCCCGGGCTGGGGTAGCACGGTGGTGAGATAGGCGGCGTACGTCGCGGGATCGTCGATCGGCTGGCCGTCGACGGTGTACCGCTGGTGCGCGTAGACACCGATCTTTCGGTTGAACTTCGTATCCGGCACGCGTAGCCAACGGTCGCGCTCGGGAATGAACATGTTGAGGCGTTCCACTAGTTTCGTGATCTCCTGCCTGTAAAGATCCCGGCTGTACTCGTTCAGCTTCGCCTTATCTGGCTCGAACTGATTCTCGCGCTCGTCGTAGCGTCCCTTGAGCCCCCACACGTACGCCCAGTGCGCCGACGACGAATTGTCGGTGCCGAACAGATCGAACGCCGTCGGAATCCACTTGTAGAAGAACCGCTGGATCACCTCCGGTGGCATCTTGCCCGCCTTCACGATGCGCAGCAAGCCGTTGTTGCCGGTGCCGAGGTGGAACGACTCTTCCTTGAGCATCGGGTTCATGGAGCGCGACAGCGGGTCGAACGCCGAGACGGAGAGCATGGTGAGCTGGAACTTGCCGTCCCGGTCGATGAACTGGGTATAGGTGAAGAAGTCGAGCCAGTTATCCACCAGCTCGTTGAACGAGCCGAGCAGCCGCTCGCCTTCATCGGCGCGGCGCTCGAGCAGCTTGGCCGCCTCGCGCTTGCCTTCGTCCCCGAAGTGGGTGCAGAGCAGGTAGGACATCTGCCAGCCGTGCCGCATCTCCTCGGTCATCACCCGCATCAACGCGAGCAGATCGTAGTCCGAGGGAGCATGCGTCAGCAGGTTGCGCTGCTGCTCCACAGAAGCGAATTCGGTGTCGCCCTGATAAACGATGAGATTGAGCAGCGCGTCGCGAATGCGCTGATCGGGGATGTGCATCACGGTCGGCCACTTGCGCTGGCCTTTGTAATGGCCGAACTCGATGTGCGGCACCTCCTGATCCCCGAACTTGGCCTCGAACTTGAAGCTGCGGATCTCGCCCTGGGGCAGGCCGATCGAGTCCTGCCAGTAGCGGAAGTAGTCGATCCACTCATCGAAGTTGCTGAGCTTGCGAACCATCAGCGACTCCTCTTGGCAAGTGACGCTCCCTCGATGCGCTCGCGCGCCTCCGGGGAAGCGAATAGTTCGGTCTGTTGCCTGATCTCGAGATCGAGCATCGATGTGAGCGAGCTGGCGTCGCTCCGATACAAGGCTTCCTTGGCCCGCCGGACGGCCCCCGCCGGCTGTCCTGCCCACAGCTCGGCGAGGCGACGGGCCTCGGCTTGAAGGTCGACGTGCGGCACCACGCGATCGAATAGCCCGAGCGCCAATGCCTCGGCGGCGGGCACCATACGGGCGCTCCACACCAGCTCGAGCGCCTTGGCGGGCCCGACCAGACGCGGCAAGAAGAAGGAACCGCCCCAATCGGGGACGAGCCCGAGCTTGGCGAAGACCTGCCCGATCGACGCCTGATCCGACGCGATCCGGTAATCGCAGGCGAGCGCGAGGTTCGCGCCGCCCCCCGCGGCGGGCCCGTTCACCATGGCGAGTACCGGTTGCGGCGCCGCCCGGATCGCGAGTGCCACGTCCTTGCCGGCGGCGACGAGCGCCGGGCCATCCGCCTCGAGAACGCCCAGGTCCGCGCCGGCACAGAAGGCGCGGCCGGCCCCCGTGATCACCACGACGCGCACACCGTCGCTCGGGGTAAGCATGGCGAGCGCCTCGCGCAGCTCGTCGCACAATGCCCGGTCGAGCGCGTTGAGCTTCTCGGGACGGTTCAAGGTGATCGTCCCGATTCCATCCGCGATCTCGACCAGCACGCGATCGTAGGCCGCCATCAGGCGCGCTCCACGAGCATCGCGATCCCCTGTCCCACGCCAATGCACATGGTGGCAAGACCGTAGCGCGAATTCGTCCGTCGAAGGGCGTGGACCAGCGTCGTCAGGATCCGGGCGCCCGTCGCGCCGAGCGGATGCCCGAGCGCGATCGCCCCGCCGTAGACGTTCACCTTGGCCGGATCGAGGTCGAGGTCACGAATACAGGCGATCGCCTGGACGGCGAAGGCCTCGTTGAGCTCGATCAGGTCGATCTGATCGATCTTCATGCCGGCGCGCTTCAGCACCTTCCGCGTCGCGGGAACCGGTCCCAATCCCATGCAGCTCGGATCGACACCCGCCACGGCCGTTGCCACGATTCTGGCCAACGGCTCGATGCCACCGTCCAGCCTTCCACCCTTCTCACGCATCACCAATAGAGCAGCTGCCCCGTCATTGATCCCACTCGAGCTCGCCGCTGTGACCGTGCCGTCCCGCTTGAACGCCGGCTTGAGCTTTGTGACGCTGTCGAGCGTGACGCCCGCGCGCGGGTATTCGTCCTTGGCAAACGTGGCGCCGTCAGGGAGGGGCACGGAAACGAGCTCGTCGGTGAACACGCATGCCTTGAGCGCGGCCTCCGTCCGGCGCTGGCTCTCCACGGCGAACGCGTCCTGCTCGGCACGGGTGATCTTGTAGCGCTCCGCCACGACCTCAGCGGTCTCGCCGAGTGCGATGGTCCATTCCTTCTTCAGGCGGGGGTTGGTGAAGCGCCACCCCACGGTAGTGTCGGCGGTCTCGGGCACCCTTCGGCTCCATGCTTCGCCCGACTTGAGAGTGACGTACGGCGCGCGCGTCATGTTTTCGACGCCACCAGCGACGAAGACCTCGCCCTCGCCCGCCTTGATCGCTTGGGCGGCGCTCGCCGCCGCTTGCAGGCCCGACCCGCACAGCCGATTCACGGTCTGGCCCGGGACGTCGACCGGGAGGCCCGCGAGGAGCAGGGCCATCCGCGCCACGTTTCGATTGTCTTCACCGGCTTGGTTCGTACATCCGAGGATCACATCGTCGATGCTCGACGGGTCGATCCCCGATCGCTCCACCACCGCCTTGATCGGAATCGCCGCGAGGTCATCCGCACGCACGCTCGCCAGGGCACCCCCGTGCTTTCCCACGGGCGTTCGCAGCGCGCCGCAGATGTAGGCGTCGTTCACAAGCCTACCCAAACCGTCTTCGTTTCGGTGTAGTTCTGCAGCGCCTCTTTCCCAAGATCTCTGCCGAACCCGGAAAACTTGTATCCTCCGAACGGCGCCGCCGGATCGTAGAAGTTGTACGTATTGATCCAAACGGTGCCCGCCTTGATCGCGCGGGCCACACGGTGCGCCCTCTGGACGTCTTTGGTCCAGATGCCCGCGGCGAGCCCGTATCGCGAGCGATTCGCAAGCTCGATGCCTTCCGCCTCGTTCTCGAACGTGAGCACCGCCAACACCGGGCCGAAGATCTCTTCATCCACGATCTTCATCCCGGGCGCTGCGCCATCGAACACGGTCGCCTCGACGTAGAAGCCCTTCCCATTGACCTTGGCCGCCTTGCCGCCGGCCACGAGCCGGGCGCCTTCCTTCGCTCCCGCCGCGATGTAAGAGAGCACGGACTCCTGCTGACGCCTGGAGACGATGGCGCCGAGCCGTGTGTTCTTGTCGAACGGATCACCAGGCGTGAGCCTCCTCGCCCGCTCCGCGAGCTGCTCCACCACCTGGTCGTGGACGGCGCGCTCGACCAGGAGACGGGATCCGGCGGCGCAGACTTCCCCTTTCCCGTAGAAGATGCCACTCTGCGCCCCGCGCACCGCGGCGGGGAGGTCGGCGTCGGCGAAGATGATGTTTGGACTCTTGCCACCGAGCTCGAGGGTAAGCCGCTTGACGGTCCCGGCGGCCTCGCGTTGGATCCATTGCCCGACTTCGGTCGAGCCGGTGAACGCGATCTTGTCCACCAAGGGGTGGCGCACGAGCGCCGCGCCAGCGGTCGCCCCAGGGCCCGGAACGACGTTCAGGGCGCCGGCCGGCAGGCCGGCCTCGATCGCGATGTCCCCGAGCAGCAGGGCGGTGAGCGGCGTTTCGTGCGCCGGCTTGAGGACCACGGTACACCCGGCCGCGAGCGCCGGGGCGACCTTCCAGGTGGCCAAGTTCAAGGGGAAGTTCCACGGCACGATCGCGCCCACCACGCCCACGGGCTCCCGCAGCGTGTAGGTAAAGAAGGGGCCGTTCACGGGCACAGTGTCGCCGGTGAGCTTGTCGGCCCAGCCGGCGTAGTAGCGGAACGTCTCGATCGCCATCGCGACATCGATCTTCGACTCGAACAAGGGCTTCCCGTTGTTCTTCGTCTCGACCTCGGCGACCTGGCCGGAGCGCTGCTCGAGCAGCTCGGCGATCCGGTAGAGCAGCTGCCCGCGCCGGCGGGCCGGAAGATCGCGCCACTCCTTCGACTCCAGGCACGCGCGCGCCGCCTTCACCGCGGCGTTGATCTCCGCTTCTCCCGCCTCGGCGACTTCGGCGAGCGGCTCCTCGGTGGCGGGGTTTGTGAGGCAGTACCGCTTGGCGGCGCTGCGCCACTCGTTCGCGATCAGCAGGTCGGTCTTCACCGGCCTTTGAACTCCGCCATGCGCTTCTCCACGTTGGCCGCGATTCCCTCTCTCGCGTCCTCGCTCTGGAACAGCTGCTGCTGCAGCTCGCGCTCGAGCGCGAGCGCCGACTCGAGGGGGATCTCCGCACCGGTCTGCACCGACCGCTTGATCAGGCCGACCGCCTTCGACGCCTTATGGGGCGGGCAGAACTGCTTCGCGTAGAGCATGACCTGCTCCCAGAATTCCTTGGCGGGCAGGATCTCGTGCACGATGCCGAGCTCCTTTGCCCGGTCGAACGAGAACAGCTCACCCTTAGCCATCAGCTCGATCGCGCGGGCCTTGCCGACGAGCCGCGCCAGCCGCTGCGTGCCGCCGGTGCCGGGCAGCACACCGAGATTCACCTCGGGAAGTCCGATTTTGCCGGCGTTCTCTTTTGCGAGCCGGATGTCGCACGCCATCGCGATCTCGAGCCCGCCACCGACTGTGTGACCGTTCAGCGCCGCGATCGTGAGCTTGGGCGTTTGCTCCAGACGATTGAGCGTCTCGTTCGCGTGCAGACAGAAGAAGAACTTGAAGCGGGGCGTGACCGTGTTGAGCATGCCGATGTTCGCGCCCGCGGAGAAAAACTTGTCGCCGTGGCCGCGCAGCACCACCACGTGAACGCCGTCGTCGAAGCGGGCCCGCAGAATCGCTTCGTCGAGCTGGCGCATCATCTCGTAGGTGTAGGTGTTTGCCGGGGGATCGTCGAGCTCGAGGATTGCGACGCCCCCTTCTACCATATAGCGAACGAGCGTCTTGGTCTCGATCTTGGGTTCCGTCATCGTTGCCATGAGCCGTCAGCCTCCATGTACCGTGGAACGCACCTCCGCGAACCCGCCGCTGAAGATGCGCGCGATGAGTCCCGCCAGGCGCTCGGGGTCGATCTCGCCCGCGGGGTCGTACCAGTTGTAGATCCAGTTCATCATGCCGAACAGGACGTATGCGGCCGCGCTGCGCTCTACTGCCGGGTCATCCGGCGCCACATCGCGCAGCAGGCGCTCCAGGAGATCGACGTAGCGTCGCTTGATCGCGCTGACTTTGCGCTGCCGCTCGCCCGCAAGGGAGTTGGCTTCGTGCGAGAGGACCTTCATCTCCGCCATGTGGGCGGCGAAAAACCCGACGTGGTGCCGGATGAAGGCCTGGAGCCGCTCGAGCGGATCGACGTCGTTCCCCCGCAGCCCCGCGAGCACCTGCTCGGCGCCCGCGAGCACCTGCGTGAAGCAGCGCTCCTGGATGCGGTAGAGCAGCTCCTCCTTGCCACGCACGTAGTAGTACATCCCGGCGAGCGACATGCCGGTGGCGGCCGCGAGATCCCGCATCGTGGTCGAATGGTAGCCCTGGTCGGCGAAGACGCTCGCCGCTCGGGATAGGAAGTGATCGAGGCGCTCGTCGTAGGGGCGCATAGTTCGAACGATCGTTCGAACTTGCAACGTAAGGGTGGACGCGGGTGAAGGCAAGGTGGGGCAGGAACGTCCAGCGTCTTAATATTGACTTCATTTCCACGTCCACTGTACCAACGCATGACCCCTGCGGAGCCCGTCGCCGCCGTCCCATCCGATGCGGCGCTGATTGCCGCCTGGCAGGGCGGCGACGAGCAGGCGGCGGCCGAGCTGGTACGCCGTCACGCGCGCGCGCTCGCTCGGTTTCTGGGAGCGGGAGCGTCCGGTGGTGATGCCGACGTGGACGATCTGGTGCAGGAGACTTTCATTCGCGCGTTCCGCGCGCTCGGGCAGTTCCGCGGCCAGTGTCGGTTTCGCACCTGGCTGATGACGATCGGCGGGAACGTGCTGAAGGATGCCTACCGGCGGGTCCGGCGAACACGGGTGGTGCCACTCGCGGATGATCTGCGCGCCCCCGATGGGGATCCGCACGAGCACGCGGTGGCGGGGGAGCTGGAGGTGCGGCTCGCCGACGGCCTGGGGCGGTTGCCCCGGATGCAGCGCGAGGTATTCCTGCTCCGAGCGCAACAGGGGCTCGAGTACGAGGAGATCGCGGCGGCGCTCGGGACCACACCCGGGGCGGCGCGAGTGCATTTTCACCACGCCGTCAAGCGACTGAAGGAGAAACTGACGTGACCGACGAGGAACTGGAAAAACTGGCCCAGCGGCTTGGCGCGCGGGCAGCGGAGCGGCTGGACGTGGAAGCGACAGCCCGGGCGGTGGTCGAGCGGCTGCGGGCGGAGCGCGCGGAACGCGAGCGTGTCGGCATCTGGCTTCCGCGCCAGTGGCTCCGAATCGCGGCGGCGCTGGTGATCGCAATCGGAGGCGGGGCGGTGGCATTACGCCTCATTCAGACGGTGCCCGTGGCGCATATGACGGCCGGGGGCACCGACCTGGACGGCTTCTCGGCTGACCAGCTGCAGACGGTGCTCGATGCGTTCGAACATCCGAACGGAGAAGTCGTGGTATCGGAGCAGGACGTGACTCTCGACGACTTGAATGCGGTCGAGCTGCGCGCGCTCCTCGAGTCCCTGGAGGGGTGATGAAGCGACTGGTATGGCTGCTGCTACTGGTCCTGACTCCCGCGCTGGTAGGACAAGAGCCGGGGGACTCAGGGCAAGCTCCGCCCGCGAACGGGCCGGAGGCGCAGCGCATCCGGGAGCAGATCCGGCAACGCTGGAACGAGCACGTCCGCTCGACTCTGGGACTGAATGACGACCAGAGCGCCAAGCTACAAGCGACGGAAGAGCGCTTTGAGGGGCAGCGACAGCCGATCCGCGCACGCCAGCGCGAAATCAACCAGGCACTGGCTGACGAGCTCGGGTCGGGGACACCGAACCAAGACCGTGTGAAGCAGCTCATCAACGAGCGGCAGGACAATCAGCTCAAGCTGCAGCAGGTTAATCGCGACGAAGCACGCGAGATGCAGGGTTATCTCACGCCCGTGCAGCACGCCCGGTATCAAGAGGAGCGGCGGAAGTTCCAGGAACGGGTGGCGCAGGTGGTGCGGCAGCATCGCGAAGAGCGACGAGAGATGCGCCGACCTCGCGCCGGTCCGCCAAAGCGACGCCGGCCATAAGCGAAGCGGGCGGCGGGTGAAAGCCGGCCGCCCGTTGTTTTTGCCATTCCCTACGACCTGAGCCCGAAGGCGGTCGCGAGCGCTCGCAACGCGCTCGCCCGCGCCCGCGCAATCGCCCCCGGCGACGGCCGTGCCCCCAAGACCTCGAACGCGCGCCACGGCGAGTCGGACCAGCCGATGGCGGACGCCGTGCCGCAGCGCGGGCAGCGCATCGCGGTCGCCGAGCGTTGCAGCGGAGCGCGGGCGCAGCACGCGGGGCAGACGCCGTACGGCCGGTCCGGCCCGATAGCGTTTCCATCGCCGTCGCGCGGGCCCGGCACCACCGACCATATGGGGGGCCGGAGGGGGAGGACCTGCACGAACGAACGGGGGATGTGGAGCAGCCGGTGGTTCACGTCCACCAGGGCTTCGACGGGGGTGAGATCCACGACGCGGTACCACGCGCCGCGGCGCAGGGGGCAGTCCGCCCGGGCCCGTACGCGAGCCCAATATTGCACTTGGCGCATGGGCGCCCTCCGAAACACGGCCGAGTGAGGCATGTCCCAGGGCGCCGCGCGCCCGGCTGTCGCGCGTGGTATAGGATGTCGGGTGCCAGCCACCCAGGGCTGTGACATTTGACACACCGTCGCCGTTTCAGTTGTGGTGGACGGCCGCGTCAAGCGAGGGTGCCGCAGGTGGCGCGGAGGCGCTAAGTTCAGCGCGTCAGAGGAGGAGCATGTTCGGAATGATCCCCGAATGGGCGGTTGGGGTCGCTTTCATCATGTTGGCGATCTCTGTCGGCCGAGCGCTGTCCGGAAGACTGTCGCCCGGCGTGTTCCGTGGTGGCCGCAACGCCTCGAGGCGTGATCTGGCACAGGCGATGGAGGACGTTCAGCGACGGCTGGGTGAGCTGGAGGAGGCGCAGCGGCGGCTCGGGGCGGGGGAGGGGGAGGACGTGCAGGCCCGGATCGGCGAGCTCGAGGAGCGCCTCGATTTCATGGAGCGCATGCTCGCCAAGCAACGGGACTCGGAGCGGCTGGACTCACCGAAGCACTAGGCGTTGCCCGAGTGGCGGAATGGCAGACGCAGGGGACTCAAAATCCCCCGGGGGCAACCCCGTGAGAGTTCGACTCTCTCCTCGGGCATCACGTCCCATCCTAGCGAATAGCTCGACCCTGCTCGGGCCGTCCTAGCAACCTTGGCCAGACGGGGCATATTCCCTGGGTGCGCCCGAGTACCACCATGTACGCCGCGGAGCAGCTCCGGGGCGAGCCGCGGGACTTCCGCATCCCCCGTACGGCTGACCGCGACCTGGCCTTCCGCGGCTGGCCCCTGAGTCACGCCGAAGAACGTGGCGGCACGCCCGGGGATCTGCGCGGGGTGGACGTCGACATCTACATGAGCATCGGCCTCCGGCTCGTGGCCCATGTGTGCCATTGGTCGCTCGAGGACGGGCAGGGGCTCAGGGAAGAGCATCACGTCGCCGTGCACAACACGGCGTCGGATCTCGTGCAATGGCTGAAGGAGGACAACGCCGGCCTGCTCGACGCACCCAGGAAGCGCGCCTGGATCGGTGCGTGCCAGGCGTGGCCAGGGCTCAAGCGGGAGGCGGTCGAACGCGTAGACTGACACCGCCTGCGTCAGGTGCGTCGACCCTGTGACGCTCCCCACAGCCTCCCCACTAGAAGGGCGGTAACGTTGCAGCGCTTCTGTTGGCAAGACCGACTGCGAGGACTCCATGCCGGCTGCGTTCCAATGGGCTCGTCTCAAGGCGGACGTGAAGTGCCCCCTTCGTAAGGGCGCCTGGTACCGCATCCTCAAGCTCACCGCCGCCGACGCGACGGTCGATGTGAAGGGCAAGCCCATCGCGATCCCGCGGGGCCAGCTGCAGCTCTCCCCCGAGCCGGCTCTCCGCTGGTCCGTGGTCCCGAGCCCCAAGAATTCGCCTCGCTTCCCCATCGCCTGGGGAGCGCGCTACGCCGTGTGCCCCAACTGCCGCGACCGCGCGAAGATCGAAGGTGAACCCACCAGCATGCGCTGTAACCGCTGCAACGGCTTTTTCGAGATCGCCTGGAACGAGCCGACTCGCGCCGCCGGTTAGCACGCCGGGCGCGGCTTGACCGCGCCTTGACGTTCCGTTCCTCCCGTAACGTCCACGCCATCGCCAGCCCCCTGGAGGGCCCGATGGCACGTCACTACTCCTCATCTGTGATCGCGGCGGTGTGTGCCGCTCTCGCCGCGGCTTGCGCCTCGGTGCAGGGCGTCCGCTCCGAGCTGATCGACGCGGGCGAGGTGCGCTTCTACGCCGCGCCGTTCGGTGCCGTGGTCGCCGCGACACGCACGACCGTGCAAACCCTCGAGATCAAGGTTCAGGACACCGCGACCGTCGACTCGACCACCTGGATGGTGCTCGGCACCAAAGGAATGTCTATGATGAGCTACGGCGAGGTGGTGCGGGTCATCGTGCACCAAACGTCCGACGGCCCGGTCGCTGTGCGCGTCGTCACGTCACCGCGGCCTCGCTGGAAGGCATTGGCATTATTCTCGGCGGGGGGTTGCTTGGCGCCATCGGCGGTTCGGCGGCGCCCGACTGGAAGCCGCGTTATCCGTAGCCTACCGAGTGAGGATCGTGAATGACGCGCTGGTTGCGCTGGTGGCACCGGGCGCCGAGGCGACGAGCGTGTAGCCGGCGCCGGAGCTCGAGATCACCAGGTCGCCGAACGAGGCGATCGCCCGGACGGGCGTGACGCTGAGCGTGCCCGTCAAGTTCCCACCGACCGGGTTGATCCCGATTGCTATCGAGATGGGACCGGCAAACGCCGAGTCCGGAATGCCCAGACTGTCGAACACCGCAACCTGAATCGCCGGGGTGATGATGTTCCCGGCGATCGCTTGGCTCGGCTGCACGGTAAAGAGCAGCCGGTCCGGGCCGGTCCCACCACCGCCGCCCCCAGAGATCGCGATCCCCCCTGTCCTGCTCGAGAGCAGGTCGGGGTAGGGACAGCCGACCGTGACCAGGGCCGCCAGCGCGACCACCGTAAACGAGATTCTCATGCCCATGTGACGCGCTCCAACCCGACGATGTTGCGAACAGGCACCGAAACCGTTTCAGGACGAACCGCTCAAGTCCTCACATGATTGTAGAACGCGCCGTACGCCGCAAGAGCCCGAGTCACCCCCTTATCAACTTCTCCCGCGATGTACACCGCCAGGTTCCCGGTCCGCCCCGCCAGGGCCGCCGCCCCCGCCGGCGAATCACCCGCCTTCAAGTCACGATACCGATCTGTGAGTCCGCCCGCGACCGCCTCCAGCACCCACGGCTTCATTTCCACCGTGGCTTTGGTGACGATCACTCCCCGAATGCGCCCGTCCGGCTGAAAGCCGACCGCGACCTCGATCGGCCCGTGCGGCGTGTCGACCCGGACGAATTCGAGCGCGCCGACGGCGGTCGACCCGGTCTTGCCCGTGTAGAACGCCAACACCCCATCCTCGGGACTCCAGTCCACCACTTCGTGCAGCCGGTGCGCGTCGGCGTCGCTCAAGTGCACTTCGCGGGCGAAATACGCCTCCGCTCCCGGGAGCAACACCTGCACCGCGTCGGGGCGCTTCACCAGCACCACCGCGGGAGTGATGTGCAGCAGGGCGGCGACCATCGCCGCGCGAATGAGCCAACTCATGGTTCAGCTCCTTTCGGTGACCGCCACATCTGGTAGACGGCGAGCGTCGTGACGACGAGATAGCCCACGCCCATGGCCCACCCCCCCAGGAGCGTGAGGATCGCGAAGCGAGGCGAAACGAACTTGGTGAGCCACATGCCGCCGAAGTCGAGCCACGGCGCCGCGAACAACAAAGTGATCAGCCCGAACCCCCACACTCGACGCAAGGAGAGGCCGAGCACGACCACGCCCAATGCAGCCGCGATCACACCGTACATCGGCACGTGCACGTGGGTGTCCTGGATGAGCAAGTTCGTGTCGACGGTGTGGACCTCGGGGCTAGCGAAATCGGCCATGGACATCGGTCGGTTCACGACCATCGTAGTCTCTGGGGGCATCGGCATCGACATCTCGGGACCCGCGTACGTAGCCGCGACTCGCGCAGGCGTGAAGCCGGCGTACAGAGAGACCATGAGGGCTCCGAAGAGGTACGAGAGCCCGAGGGTAGCGAGCAGGCACGTGACGAGCCACTTGATCCGAGCGTCCGCACAGCGCAGGTCGTAGAGCATGGCGTTCCTTCCCCTCCTTAAAACACGTAGACCAGCTCGACCACGGCCTTCGTATTCGAGCCCTGCGGCGCGCCGGCCGCGTCGATGAAGAACGGAGCGGACGACCAATCGGCCCGAACGGCGGCCCGCAGCGCGACCTGCGGCAGGTGGAACCGCGTGTGCTCGATGTTGCTGAAGATCCCCTCGCGGGCACTCGAGAAGTACCACATCGGCCCCACGGTCACGGACCGGAGGATCTGACGCGTGCCCGTGAGCAGCCCGTCGGTGTCTTCCATCTGATCGTAGCGCGCCGTCAGTCCCACGTGCCGAGTCATGCGGACGAACCCGGTCACGGCGGCCCCGCGCCAAGTGGGATTGCCTCCGCTCTGCTGCTCTTTGCCGAGATTCGCCTCCGCGCCGACGATGAAGCGCCCCCGATCGATCGTGAGGTCGCCAGAGAGGAGCGATCGCTGATTGCCTTGGGTCGAGTCTCGCTCGGGTCCGTACACGCCCGTGAACCCCACTGTGACCCACGGAATCGCAATCCACTGGAGGCGCGCGAGGCCCGTCTTGCCACGATTGTTGTCCACCGAGACATCCCAGCCGTTGGCGGCCACGGCCCACACGTCGAGCCGCGGCGAGGCCGTGTAATGCACCTGCACGCCGGTGAGCTTCCCGGGTCGGGCGTAGGTGAAGTTGAACGAGTTGGTGGGGATCAGGTTCAGCGGCTCGTCGTCGCGCTCGAACCCGATCGGGGCGTCGAACCGCCCGAACCCGAGCGACCACTTGTTCGCGGTGTGAGGCGTCCAGCTGACGAGGAGGTTGTCGATATCGGTGGACGCCACGCCGCCGTCGAGTGCGGTCGTGAGCTGCGCGAACAGGTACGCGTCCCCGACCGGCTTGAACAGGCTCACGCCGATCTTCCCGGCCGCGAACGAATTGCTGCGGGTGACGCGATCGTAATCGGTCACGCCGACGGCGAAGCCCGACACCGTGACCGGCGCCGGCTCCTCGAACGTGACCTCTTTCTCCTGCGCCGCGGCACCGGTCGCAATGCCACAGAGCAGGGCGCACCACAGCGCACTGCGCATGTATGCCTCCGAATTGTGGGTGGCTACCGGATTAGGTCAGCCGACACCGTTCGGAGGGGGAGGAATCGGGGAGAACGCGGGGGAAGGGGGAACGGGGAAGGGGGACCGGTCGATCACGATGATCGCTGCTACCGCGACGACCGCCGACGCGACGGGTGGCGTCGGCGCCGCCGTGGACACAGCGAGATCGATGCCACCGCTCATCTGGTCGCAGAAGCACGGACCGTCGGTGGGCGCCGAGTGGTGCCCGCCGCCCGTGTGGTGCATCGCCTCGTGGGAGCACGCGAGGAGGGCCCGGGTGGTCTCACCACCCGGCCCAGCCGCGAGCCAGCAAGCGGCCGCAAGGCAAAAGAGCGCCAGTCTCAGAATGCTCCGCATCACCCCAAGTGTACGGTCGCGGCTTCCGCTGGCGCAACCCCGCCCGGCTTGGGTAGACTGCCTGCCCATGAGCGAGCGCATTCGATATGAGAACGGCCGTTGGGTGGTGCCGGACGGACCGGTCATTCCGTTCATCGAGGGCGACGGCACCGGTCCGGACATCTGGCGCGCAGCGCGCCGGGTGTTCGACGCCTGTGTGGCACGTGTCTCGGGCGGTAAACGTCAAATCGATTGGCTCGAGATCCTCGCCGGGGAGAAGGCGTTCAAGCAGACCGGGAACTGGCTGCCCGAGGCCACGCTTGACACGATCCGGACGCATCGCGTGGCGATCAAGGGCCCGCTCACGACCCCGGTCGGCGGCGGGATCCGGTCCCTCAACGTGGCTCTACGCCAGGTACTCGATCTGTACGCGTGCATCCGGCCCGTGCGCTACTTCGAGGGCGTGCCAAGCCCGATGCGCGAGCCGCAGAAGCTTAATGTGGTGATCTTCCGCGAGAACATCGAGGACGTGTACTCGGGCGTCGAATACAAGGCCGGGAGCCCCGAAGCGGACGCGCTCATCACCTTCCTGATGGAGCGGTTCCGCGCGAACATCCGCCCCGGCAGCGCGATCGGCATCAAGCCGATGTCCCGGTTCGGCTCTCAACGATTGGTGGCGAAGGCGATCGAGTACGCGCTGCGCTCCGGGCGCCGGTCCGTGACGCTCGTGCATAAGGGCAACATCATGAAGTTCACCGAGGGCGGATTCCGGGAGTGGGGGTACGAAGTCGCCCGCGAGCGATTCGGTGAGCGGACGATCCCGGAGGCCGAGGCGGGGAAAGGGGACGGGGGAAGGGTGGTGATGAAGGATCGGATCACCGATGCGATGTTCGCCCAGCTCGTGCTCAGGCCCGACGAGTACTCGGTCATCGCGGCGCCGAACCTGAACGGCGATCTCCTGTCCGACGCCGCCGCGGCGCAGGTGGGCGGCTTGGGCCTGGCGCCCGGGGGAAACGTGGGCGATGGGTTCGCGGTGTTCGAGGCCACGCACGGCACCGCGCCCAAGTACGCCGGCCAGGACAAGGTGAATCCCGGCAGCGTGATTCTGTCGGGGGCGATGATGTTCGAGGAGTTGGGCTGGAACGACGTGGCGACCGCGATCGTCCGCGGGCTCGAAGAGGCGATTCGCTCGCGACGCGTCACGTACGATCTGGCGCGGCTCATGCCCGCGGCCACCGAGGTCTCGACCTCCGCTTTTGCCGAGTGCATAATCGAGCATGTTTGAGATCAAGAGCAACGACGTCAGCCTCCCGCTCGCCCACGTCGAGACCCCGCTCCTCGCCGTCGCGCTGACGCAGGGGAGCGCGCCCCCCGCATCGCTCACCGATCTCGACCGCGCGGCGGGCGGCGTCGTGGCGCGCGCGATAAACGGCGGAGACTTCAAAGGCAAGCGCGACGAGACGGCGCTCCTGTACCCGGGCAGCGCCAAACCCGAACGCCTTCTGCTCGTCGGCATGGGCAAGGGAGGCGAGGTCACGCGAAACACGATCCGCCGCGCTGCCGCCGTGGCCGCGAAGCGCGCACGGGCCCTCGGCGCGCGGCAGCTCGCGTTCGCGGTGGCCGCGGAGGCGCGCAACGGCGTCTCTGCCAGAGACCTCGGGCAGGTCGTTGTGGAGGGGGCTGCCCAGGGGGCGTGGACGTTCACAGAGATGAAGGCGGCCCCGCCACCCGACGAGGCGAAGGCCGAGCTTGAGAGCATCACGGTCGTTTCGGACGCGCAGGAGGCGAAAGACGTGGCGAGCGGCCGGCGCGTCGGCGATGCGATCGCCGCCGGGCACCGCCTCACCCGCTACCTGCAGATGCTGCCGGGCAACGTATGCACCCCCGCATATCTCGCCGACCGCGCGAAGCAGCTCGCCGACCAGTACGGCTTCGCTCTCACCGTCCTCGACCGGTCGCAGCTCGAGCGCGAAGGGATGGGCGCACTGCTCGCGGTGGCGCAGGGTAGCACGCAGGAGCCCCGTTTCATTGTCTTGGAGTACCGCGGCGCGGGTGACACCGCGCCGGTGGTGCTCGTCGGGAAGGGCGTCACGTTCGACTCTGGCGGCATCTCCATCAAGCCGGCGCAGAACATGGAGGACATGAAGTTCGACATGTCGGGGGCCGCCGCCGTGCTCGGGACGTTCGATGTGCTGGGGCGCTTGAAGCCAAAGGCCAACGTGGTGGGTATCATCCCGTCCACCGAGAACCTTCCCTCCGGTGCGGCCGTCAAGCCGGGGGACGTGGTGAAGAGCCATCTTGGCAAGACGATCGAGATCATCAATACGGACGCCGAGGGGCGGCTGATCCTGTGCGACGCGCTGTCGTATCTCCGGCGCTATAAGCCCGCCGCCGTGATCGACATCGCCACGCTCACCGGCGCTGTAGTCGTAGCGCTGGGGCAGCACGCGATCGGCGCCATGGGGACCGACGAAGCGCTGCTCGCCGAGGTGCGGGACGCCGGGGAACGCGCGGGCGAGCGCTGCTGGCCGCTCCCGTTATGGGACGACTATCGCGAAATGCTCAAGTCGGACACGGCCGACGTCAAGAACTCGGGCGGGCGCGGTGCGGGGTCGATCACCGGTGGCTGGTTCCTGCGGGAGTTCGTGGAGGGCTATCCCTGGGTCCATCTCGACATCGCAGGCACGGCGTACACGGACGGCGAGGTGCCGCACCAGGTGAAGGGGCCGACGGGGGTCGGGGTGCGGCTCTTCTCCGAGCTCGTCCTCAAGCGCGCGGGGGCGTGACCCGCGGTCTCGCCTGCGCGGCCGCGCTGGCCCTCGTCGCGGCTGGGGCCGCCGCCCAGGTCGACAGCACGGCTCGCCCCGATACCACCCACCGCGACTCGACGGCTCGCCGGGACACTACAGTCCGGGATACGACGCCGGCCTACCTACCGGTTATTCCCGAGGCCACTCCCGCCGGCCCGCTCCCCAGGGGCAGCCGCTACGCCTTTACGGCGGACTCGTTTGCCTTCTCGAGCGTGCAGACACTCTCGGACCTCCTCGCGCGGATCCCCGGGGTGTACGTCGCGCGCGGCGGCATCTACGGAGCGGCAGAACCCGTGCTGTACGGGGGCCGGGGCGCTGCCGGGCTCGAGATCTACTGGGACGGCGTTCCGTACCTGCCGCTCGGTCGGGACTCCGTGTTCGTCGACCCGGCGCGAATCTCGCTCGCGCCGCTCGAGCGCGTCGACGTGATCGTGTTACCGGCGACGCTGCGCGTGTACCTCGTCACGCTGCGCCAGCGCTCGACCGAGACCGCGTCGCTCGTCGGGGTCGCCACCGGAGAAGTGAGGACCGCCAACTATCGTGGCGCCTTCCTGCGCCGGTGGCGGTCCGGCGTGGGGCTGTCGCTCGTCGCCGACTACAACAACACCGCCGGGATCAGCGGCACCTCGAGCAGCGCGTTCAATTCCGTGGACCTGTGGCTCAAGTTCGAATACCTGCCGAGCCCCCGCCTCGGAGCATCCTATCAGATCCTGAGCTCGAGCTGGCACCGCGACGCGCAGTCGGGTCTCACGGGGTCCCTCACCGACGACTTTCACACCGAGCGGCGCGGCACGATCTATCGGGTGTTCGCCGCCGCCCGTACGGACGGCCTCGGGCTTCGAGCCCAGGCGACGTTCGCCACCACCAACACGAGCAAGGACACGGCCGTGGCGGATCGCTCGCTGTCACAGGGCGTGCTCGAGGTTCAGAACGACTGGTCTCGTGCCCACCTCGGCGTGGCGCTTCGATCGCAGGATCACACCCGCCCGTGGCAGGTCGAGGGAACCGGCGGGTGGAGTCCGCTGCCGTGGCTCACGTTCTCGGGTGACGCCCGCTACGCCCGCTACAGCCGGGATCGGACCGGCAAACGCGCCCACGTCGCGGCAGGGCTCGCGCTTCCGGCCGGCTTCTCGATTCACGGGGACGCGGCATTGGCTCGCGATCTCCAGGCGCCGCTCGACTCCGCCGATACTCCGCAGCGTGCGCTGGACGCGTCGGGGGCGGTGCGATGGGACCGCAGCTGGATCAGCCTCGAGGTCGGTGGAGCGAGCCGCGACCCGTTCGCGCCGATCGGCCGCCCTGCGGGGCTCCGGACGGTCGATTCGCTCAGTGCGACGCAACGCGCGCGCTATTTCACCACACACGCGGCCATCCGGCTCCTGCCGGGCCTCACGCTGTCCGGATGGTACTTCGATCCATTCGTACGCGGAGGCAACGACTTCGAGCCGCCCTACCATGCGCGCACATCGCTCTCCTTCTACTCGAAGTTTTGGCGCGTGTACCGGAGCGGCATTTTTGCGCTGCGAGGGGAGCTGGCCATGGAATCCTGGAGCAAGGGCACCGCCGGCTTCGACTCGTCAGGAACGCTGCGGACGCTGCCCGGGGCGAGCTTCGCCGAAATCAACGTGGAGATGCGGATCGCCGGGGTCACCATCTACTGGGTCCAGCGGAACGCCAGGTTGTTTCGCGGCAGCTATGTGCCGGGCCTCGATTACCCGCGGCGCTTCCAGTTTTACGGCGTGCGCTGGCTGTTCACGAACTGAGTTCCCGCCAATTGACCTAAGTGCTTTGCGCGGCTAGGTTTAAAGTCTGTGCCCCGAAGCATGACGGGTTTCGGCTCGGCTGAAGGGGACGTCCTCGGCGGGCGGCTCTCGATCGAGATCCGCACCGTGAACCACCGCTATTACAACCCGCAGCTCAAGCTCCCGTTCGAGCTGGCGGGGATCGAGGGGCCGATGCGCGAGCGCCTGCGCCAGGTGCTCGAGCGGGGCCATGTGACGGTTTCAGCGCGCTGGCTGGAGGGGCCGCGGACCGAAGGGACGGTGGCGGTGGATCTGGCGCGAGCGCGTCAGGTGCTGGCGGCCGCGAAGGAGTTGAAGAAACAGCTCAAGCTCAAGGGCGAGGTTGACCTGGCGTTCGTGGCCCGTCAGGCGGACGTCCTCACGGTGCAACCGGACGGCGTGGGGGGGGGAGCCACGTCGGCGCAGTGGAACGAAGTGGAGCCGATCGTCGAGCGAGCGGCCCAGGCGCTCCTCGCCATGCGATCTCGCGAAGGCGCGGTCCTGGCGATGGAGCTCGAGCGGCGGCTGGCGGCTCTCGAGACGGCCGCGCAAGCGATCGAGCGACGGGCGCCCGAGCGCCTCGTCGCGGAGCTCACGAGACTGCAAAAGGCCGTCGCGGAGCTCGCGGCCGGAGCGCAGGTGGACGAGCAGCGGCTGGCGGTCGAAGTCGCGCTGATGGCCGACCGGGTGGACATCACTGAGGAGCTCGTGCGGCTCAAGACGCACCTAGCGGCGTGCCGCGCCGCGCTCGCCACGGAGGCCGCGGTCGGGAAGCAGCTCGGGTTCTTGGGACAGGAGCTGCTGCGCGAGGTGAACACGATCGGCTCGAAGGCGAACGACGCGGTCATCACGCAATCCGTGATCGCGATGAAAGGCGAGCTCGAGAAGTTTCGGGAGCAGCTCGAGAACCTGGAGTGACGCCGCGGGTGGTCGTCTTGGCCTCCCCATCCGGAGGCGGGAAAACCACAATTGCTAGGACGATTCTCGAGCGTTACCCCAACAAGTTTGGGTACTCGGTTTCGGCGACAACGCGTCGACCACGAGCAGGAGAGAGGGATGGGGAAGCGTACCACTTCCTCACGCGTGAAGAGTTCGCTAGTTGGCGAACACAACGACGGTTCGTCGAGACCGCGGAGTATGCGGGGGAGTGGTACGGCACGCTCAAGAGCGAGGTCGACAAGGTTCTTGCGTCAGGTCGACACGTCCTCCTGGACATAGAGGTCGTCGGGGCGCAGCAGGTGCGTCAGACGTACCCGAACGCCGTGACGATCTTTATTCTCCCAAGCTCTCCCCGCGTCTTGGTCGAGCGTCTGTTGCACAGGAAGAGCGAGTCGCCTGCGGCGCTCCTCCAACGACTCGAACGAGCGATGTACGAGCTACGCGCGACCGCGATATTCGATAGAGTCGTCAAGAACGACGTGTTGGAAGACGCGGTGGGCCAGGTCATTCGAATCGTCGATGAAGGAGGCGGATTGCGCCGCGAGAAGGGCGACATCGAGTGGTTCGAGAGATTTGCGTTCGGCCTGCAGGAGGAACGACAACGGTTGTATGACGAATTACACAGAGGGTGAGGTCAACAGATGCGCATCGTAACCCCGAGCGAAGTGGCCAACCAGACGCAGAACAAGTATCTGGGCGTGCTGGTCGCGGCCAAGTTCGCCCGCTTTGTGAACGAATTCCCACGCGATCGGTCGGTGGACTTCGAGGAAAAGCTGACCACGCGCGCGTTCGACGAGCTGGTGCGCGGCCGGCTCACGTACAAGCTCGTCCGGCGGCGGCGCCAGGAAGGCTGATGGCGCTCGCCGGCCGGCACGTCGTCCTCGGCGTGTCGGGCGGGATCGCGTGCTACAAGAGCTGCACGCTCGCCCGGAGGCTCACCGAGGACGGGGCTACGGTAGACGTTGTGCTCACCACCGCCGCCGCCGAGTTCGTCCGGCCGGTCACCTTCGAGGCGCTCACCGGGCGCCCGGTCCTCACCTCCCTCTGGGAGCGGGGCCGGGCGCTCGCGCATATCGGCCTGGCCAAGCATCCGGATCTGGTGATCCTCGCCCCCGCGACCGCGAACCTGATGGCCCGCGCCGCGATGGGACTCGCGGACGATCTGCTCACCGCCTTGCTGTTGGCGCGCACGGGACCCGTGCTCGTGGCGCCCGCGATGAACGACGCGATGTACGCGAACCCCGCCACCCGAGCCAACGTGAAAGCGCTCGCCGCGCGTGGCTGGCATTTCTTGGGCCCCGAGACGGGCCCGCTGGCCGAGGGTCCGAGCGAGCAGCCGGGCCGCATGAGCGAGCCCGAAGCGATCCTCGCGGCAGCGGAGCGCCTGCTGATGCAACGCGCGCCGTGGGTGGGGAAGACGGTCGTGATCACGGCCGGCCCGACGCGCGAGCATCTCGATCCGGTGCGCGTCGTGACGAATCCGTCGACCGGGCGGATGGGCTACGCGCTCGCCGAGGCCGCGTACGCCCGCGGGGCCGACGTGGTGCTGATCGCCGGGCCGGGCGAGCTCCCGCTCCCATTCGGCGTGACGGCGCATCGCGTGGAGACCACCAGGGAGATGCAGCGTGCCACGCAGGCGCTGGTGAAGCGGGCGGACCTCCTCGTCATGGCGGCCGCACCCGCTGATTATCGTCCGGCGAAGCCGGCGGCCGAGAAGCGCCCGCGCGCAAGCGCCGGGGGGGGGCTCACGGTCGAGCTCGAGGCCACCCCGGATATCCTCGGATCGCTCAAGCCGCGTCGCGGATGCGTCCTCGTCGGGTTCGCGCTCGAGACCGGTGGGGATGGCGTTGCGAAGGCCCGCAAGAAACTGCAAGATAAGGCTCTCGATTTCGTTATCTTGAACGACGCGCTCGAGCCCGGCGCGGGGTTCGAAGTGACCACGAATCGCGTGACGATCATTCGGAGGAGCGGCGAGCCGACCGAGCTGCCGCTGCTATCCAAGCGCGACGTGGCCGACAAGATCCTCGACGCGGTGGAGCAGGCTCTGACGTGAGCGACGGGCGACAACTGGCGCGGGAATTCCTGGAACAGCAGCGGGAGCTGGGCGGAGAGCCGGTCATCCTGTCGGACGGTCAGACTGTCGGACAGTCGGACCGAAAGGCGCCTCCACCGCCCGACCGTCGGACAGTCCGACCGTCCGACAAATCCGACCGCCCGCCGGCCGGCCTCTCCTTCGATCCCCCCGGCGGCGACCTCTTCTCCAACGATCCCGTGCCGCAGGCTGGCTCGCTCGATGCCATCGCGCGGCTCGTGGCCGGCTGCACCAAGTGCCGGCTGTGTGAGGGGCGCCGCCACACCGTGCCGGGCGAAGGAGCCGCGGACGCGAGGCTCGTCGTGGTGGGGGAAGGCCCCGGGCGGGTCGAAGACGAGACCGGTCGTCCGTTCGTGGGACCGGCCGGGGAGCTCCTCACCAAGATCCTCGGCGCGATCGAGCTGCCCCGCGAGCGGGTGTTCATCTGCAACGTGGTGAAGTGCCGGCCACCCGAAAACCGGTTGCCGCAGTTCGACGAGATCGCGGCGTGCGTGCCCTATCTGTTCCGCCAGATCGACATCCTGAAGCCGAAGGTGATCCTCGCGATGGGCGGCACCGCCGCGCAGACGTTGCTCAACACCAAGCAGTCGCTCGGTGCTCTGCGGAATCACGTCCACCGGTTCCGCGACATTCCCGTTATCGTTACGTACCATCCGGCCGCCCTGCTCCGGAACCCGAACTGGAAAAAACCGACCTGGGATGACGTCCGCATCGCCCGCCGTCTCATCGACTGAGCGTCCAACCGAGTTCGCGGGCCGCCAGACTCCGTGGAGCAACGAAGCGGAACAGGCGGTTCTCGGCGCCATGCTGCTCGATCAGGACGCGGCCCTCAAAGCCGCCGAGCTGCTCGACGACACGATGTTCTACCGGGAAGGGCATCGGCTCCTGTTCCGATCGATGCTCGCGCTCACCGAGCGCGGCGACGTTATCGATCCGGTGACGCTGCGGGACGAGCTCGTCCGCCGGGGCGATCTCGACCGCGCGGGCGGGATGGAGTACCTCGGCACGCTCATCGACGTGGTCCCGACGGCCGCGAACGTCGAGTACCACGCGAAGATCGTCCGGGACAAGGCGGTCCTGCGGCGCCTGATCGAAGCGGCGACCTCCATCATCCAGGACGCTTACGAGGGACGGTCCACGTCGAGCGAGGTACTCGACAACGCCGAGCATCGCGTTTTCCAGGTCGCCCAGATACGACGCTCCGAGGAGTTCGTCCGGCTGAAGGAATTGATTTGGCCCACGATGGAGCGGATCGAGCAGCTGCACGGGAGTCAGGGCGCGCTCACCGGTGTCCCCAGCGGCTTCACGGATCTGGACAGCCTCACCGCCGGCTTCCAACGCGGCGACCTAGTGATCGTCGCGGCGCGGCCGTCCATGGGGAAGACCGCGCTGGCGCTCAACGTGGTCCAGCACTCCGCGATCGAGCACAATGTCGGCGTTGCGGTCTTCTCGCTCGAAATGTCCAAGGAGCAGCTGGTCCAGCGGCTGCTCTGCTCCGAGGGACTGGTGGACGCGCAGCGCCTGCGGCGCGGGCAGCTGCGCGACGACGACTACCCCAAGCTGGCGCGGGCGGCGGGCCTGCTCGGCACGGCGCCGATCTGGATCGACGATTCGGCCATGCTCACGCCGCTCGCCATGCGCTCCAAGGCGCGCCGTCTCAAGTCGGAGCACGACGTCGGCCTGGTCGTGGTCGACTACCTGCAGATGATGCAGGGCCCGATGGACTCGGAGAGCCGCCAGCAGGAGATCTCGTTCATCTCGCGCTCGCTCAAGGCGCTGGCCAAGGAGTTGGACGTGCCCGTAGTCGCGTTGTCACAGCTCTCGCGCGCGCCCGAGCAGCGCGGCGGCGAGCACCGGCGGCCCCAGCTCTCGGACTTGAGGGAATCCGGCGCCATCGAGCAAGATGCCGACGTGGTGTGCTTCATCTATCGCCAGGAGTTCTACGACGGGCCCGTCGATCCCAAGACGAACGAGAGCATCGAGGGTATCGCCGAGCTCATTGTCGGGAAGCAGCGGAATGGTCCGACGGGCACGGTGAAGCTGTTCTTCAAGAAGGAGTACACCCGCTTCGACAACTACACCCGCCGCGAAGCGCCCCCTGAGGCGACCCGTGTCTAAAGGGCACTCGGTCTTTCGGTGCAGCGACTGCGGCGCCGAGCAGCCGAAATGGGGCGGACGGTGCGATGCGTGCGGGGCCTGGAATACCCTGGTAGAAGAGGTGGTCGGGCGGAAGGGTGGAAGGTCGGAAGGTTGGAAGGCGAGGGACAGAGACGCGACCCCCGTCCAACTTTCCAACCTTCCAACCATCCACTCCGAGCGGTGGCAAACCGGCCTGCGCGAGTTCGACTTCGTGCTGGGCGGCGGAATTGTACCGGGGTCGGTGGTTTTGGTGGGGGGGGAGCCTGGAATCGGCAAGTCCACCCTGTTGCTGCAATGCGCAGCGCGACTGGAGCTGGCCGGCGTTCACACACTCTACGTCTCGGGGGAGGAATCGCCCGACCAGATCAGGCTGCGCGCCGAGCGCCTCACGGTAGACGCGGGCCCCGTGCACGTGCTGGGCGAGACGCGGCTGGAAGCGATCGTGCATCACGCGCGTGCGCTCGAAGCTCGCGTGGTGTTCGTGGACTCGATCCAGACCACGTACACCGACGACCTCGAGGGCGCCCCCGGCAACGTGGGTCAGGTACGGGAGTGCGCGGCGCGGCTCATGCGGCTCGCCAAAGAGGCGGGACCGGCGGTGCTACTCGTTGGGCACGTGACGAAGGGCGGTGGCATCGCGGGCCCGCGGACGCTCGAGCACATCGTCGACACGGTACTTTACTTCGAGGGGGAGAGCACGCTCGACCACCGCATCCTCCGCGCGGTGAAGAACCGCTTTGGCTCGGTGGACGAGATCGGCGTCTTCGAGATGACGGGCACGGGACTGGCGCCGGTCGTCGATCCCGCGGCGGCGTTCCTGGCGGGCCGCACGTCCGGCGTGTCGGGCTCGGCCGTGACGGCCCTACTCGAGGGCACGCGGCCGATACTCGTCGAGATCCAGGCGCTCGCGTCGAAGAGCGGCTTCGGCACGCCCCAACGCGTGGCCACCGGTCTCGACCAGCGGCGCCTGGCGGTGCTGCTCGCCGTGCTCGAGCGGCGCGGGGGGATGCCGTTCGGCGCGCTCGACGTGTTCGTGAACGTAACGGGTGGAGTCCGGCTGATCGAGCCGTCGACGGATCTCGCCGTCCTGGCGGCTCTCGTCTCGAGTGTGCACGACCGGCCGTTGCCGGCCGACGCGGTGTTCCTCGGAGAGGTCGGATTGGGCGGCGAGATCCGGCCCGTCGCGGCCGTGGAGCGGCGCCTGGGCGAGGCGACACGCCAGGGATTCCGGCGTGCGTTCCTGTCGGCGCGCTCGCGCGTGAGCCTGCCAGGCCTCGACGTGGTCGGCGTGGAGGGTATTGGTGACCTCGCCCGGCGACTCGCGGCCTGACGTCGCCGTCGTTCTCGTGGCGGCGGGCGCGGGAGTCCGCGCCGGTCCGGGCGAGCCGAAGCAGTTCCGTCCGATCCTCGGCGTTCCGATGCTGTTGCGGGCGCTCCGGCCTTTCCTCTCCCATCCCCAGGTAGATCATGTCGTGGTCACGCTGCCGGCGGGCCACGCCGAGCATCCGCCAGAATGGCTCGCCAAGCTCACCGGCGACCGCCTGCGCCTGGTCCCCGGCGGTCCCGTGCGGAGCGACTCCGTGCGGGCCGGGCTCGGCGCGCTCGGGGGGGACGTCGCGATCGTGCTCGTGCACGACGCGGCGCGCCCGTTCGTAAGTCGCGAGACCATCGACAGTGTGATCGAGCGAGCGCGTGCCGGCGTCGGCGCCATCGCCGCGATCCCGGTAGGAGATACGATCAAGGACGTCGATCAGGAGCGGATCACGCGCACGGTGTCGCGCGAGCGGTTATGGCGCGCGCAGACCCCGCAAGGGTTCCCGCGTGACATGATCGAGCGCGCGTACACGGCCCTCGCGAACGGCGACGCCGCGCCCACGGACGACGCGGAACTCTGCGAGCGCGCGGGCCTCCCGGTGGAGGTAGTGTCGGACTCCCCGTTCAACTTCAAGGTGACCACTGCTGATGACTTCCGGATCGCCGAAGCACTCGCCCGCGAGCTCCGGTGAAGGCGGTCCCGTTCCGATCGGACGAGGAAGTGGCGGCCGCGCTCCCTCGCGTCATCGCGCATCTCGGCGCCGGGCGGCTCCTCGCGTATCCGACGGAAACGGTGTACGGACTGGGCTCTCGGGCCCGGGCCGCCGACGTTCAGGCGTTGGCCAGCCTCAAGGGGCGGCGGCCCGACAAGCCGTTCCTCCTGCTCGTGGCGGACCGGGCCATGGCCGAGGCGCAGGGGCTCGCGTTCAACGAGTCGGCGAGCGCGCTGGCTCGCGCCTTCTGGCCCGGACCCCTGTCCCTGGTCCTCCCGGGCGGGAGCGGCCGCCTGCCGGATGTTCTCCGCGGCCCAGAGGGCGGGATCGCTGTAAGGTGGACCTCGCATCGGGGCATGGCGCGCTTGGTCCGGGCGTTGGGGGAGCCGGTAACGTCGACTTCGGCTAACTTGCCGGGGGGCTCGCCGGCGCCCGGTGCGGAGGCGATCCTGCGGGATTTCGTGGCGGGGGTGGAGGCGGGAACGCTGCTGGTGCTGGACGGAGGAGTTCTGGGCAACTCGCCTCCCTCCACCGTGGTCGATTGCACACAACCCGCGCCTCGACTGATCCGGGAAGGGGCGCTCACGCTGGGGGAGTTGCGCCGCGCCGCGGGACGGTTGGCTCCGTGAACGAGGAAGGGAACACGAAAAGCATCCTGTTGGTGTGCACCGGGAACATCTGTCGCAGCCCGCTCGCGGCCGCCCTGCTCGAGCGCGCACTGGGCGAGCGCGCCGCCGAGGGCATCACCGTCTCTTCCGCGGGCACCGGCGCCTGGGACGGCGCCCCCGTCTCGGAAGGCGCGTACCTCGTCGGACTCGAGCGTGGGCTCGACCTCTCGGGCCACCGGGCGCGCCTCCTGACGCGCGAGCTGGTCGAAGGCGCGGATCTGATTCTCACCATGGCCCGGCATCACCGCGCCCGCGTGGACGAGCTCGGCGGGGAGGGGCGCGTGTTCGTGCTGGGCGAGTACGCCGGACGTGAGGGCGACGAGGCGGAGGTGAGCGATCCCTTCGGCGGCAACCTGGACGTGTACCGCGACACGTGCTCCGAGCTCGAAGCGCTCTTGCAGGCTGCCGTGGAGCGCATCGTCAAAGAGTTCGCGAGTGGAAGTCAGCGCTGACACTCGCCTCCTCGCGGTCATCGGCGATCCGGTGGCCCATTCGCTGTCTCCATCGATGCACAACGCCGCGATCCGCGTCCTCGGGCTCGACGCGGTCTACGTGGCGTTGCCCACGCCCGCGACGGCGCTGTCAACGGTGCTCGGGACGCTCGCCGCGGTGGGCGGGGCCGGGAACGTGACGCTCCCCCACAAAGAAGCGGTGGAACGATCCGTGTCGCGCAAAACGGAGCTGTGCGGGCGCGTGGGCGCCTGCAATACGTTCTGGACCGAGCACGGAGCCCTCGTGGGCGATAACACGGATGTGGAGGGAATCCTCGCAGCGCTGCGGCAGCTGGGTGTCGACGGCGGTGGGAGCTGGCTTTTGATCGGCACCGGCGGCGCGGCGCGCGCTGTGGCGGTGGCCGCTGGTCAGGTCCACGCCGAAGTCCACGTCCTGTCGCGCGACGCGGCGCGGGCCGCCGAGTTCGCCGAGTGGGCGCGGGGGCGTGGGATCCGGGCGGCGCCCGCGCGGGGTGCGCTCGACCTCGACATCGCGATCAACGCGACGCCCGCCGGCCTCAAGGACGCGGATCCCCTCCCCCTCGATCCCGAGAGCGCGTCGCGTCTCCGAGGGCGCGCCGCGCTGGACCTCGCGTACGCCCCGGGCGGCACCCGGTGGGTGCGCACACTCCGCGCCGCCGGCGTTCGCGCGCAGGATGGCCGCGAGGTGCTCGTGCACCAGGGAGGCGCCGCGTTCCAGCGCTTCTTCCCGGATCAGGCCGCGCCGCTCGATGTCATGCGCGCCGCGGTGCACCGTGCCCTGGGGGCTTGAGGCGATCGAACCGCTCGTCCTGCCGGCCGAATGCCTGCTGTGTCAGGCCCTGTTCCCGTTCCGCGATGCCGATCGACTCGTGTGTGACCTCTGCCGGCACCGCTGGCGACCCGTCCGGGCGCCGTGGTGCAACCGATGCGGCCAGCCGGAGCCGTCATTCGGGGGCTGCCGCCTATGCGCCAAGTGGCCCGACGCCCTGCGATGCGTCCGTTCGGCGGTGTGGCTCGACGCCGGGGCACGCGCCGCCGTCCACGCCCTGAAATACGGAGGACTGCCGCGCATCGCCCGTGACCTGGCGGCCGCCATGACCGGCGTCGACGTCCCGGGACGTGACTCGGCGTGGCTCGTGCCCGTTCCGATCGGACCCAAACGCCTGTGGCAGCGCGGCTACAATCAGAGCGAGCGGCTGGCGCGCGCGCTTTCCCGTCACTGGCGCCGCCCCGTGGTCGACCTGCTGGCGCGCGCGCGGGAGACCGCGACACAAACGGCGTTGACACCGGAGGCGCGGCTGGCGAACGTGGCGGGGGTCTTTGCAATGAAGCGTGTCCAACGTCCGTTGAACATTGGACATTCTACATTGATCATCGTCGACGACGTCTTTACCACCGGCGCCACATTGGCCGAGGCGGCCCGCGCGCTCGAGGTAGCGGGCGCCGCGACCGTCGCCGCCGTCACCTTCGGCCGGGCCGTGATACCGGACTTCACCTAGGGGAGCGCAATGGCAGTACGCGTGGGAATCAACGGGTTCGGGCGCATCGGCCGGAACGTGTTGCGAGCGGCGGTGCTCATGAAGCAGCAAGCCCTCGAGTTCGTCGCGGTGAACGACATCACGGATACCAAGACGCTCGCGCACCTACTCAAGTACGACTCGGTTCACGGCCGCTTTCCGGGGACGGTCGAGGCGCGGGACGACTCTCTCGTCGTGAACGGCAAGCCGATCAAGGTCTCGGCGATCAAGGAGCCGGAGAAGCTCCCGTGGAAACCGCTGGGCGTGGACCTGGTGCTCGAGAGCACCGGCCGGTTCACCAATCGCCCCGACGCGGACAAGCATCTCGCCGCCGGTGCCAAGAAGGTGGTGATCTCCGCCCCCGCGAAAGGGGAGGACATCACGATCGTGATGGGCGTGAACCACCAGAAATACGACCCGGCCAAGCACCACGTGCTTTCGAACGCTTCGTGCACGACCAACTGCCTGGTGCCCGTGGTGAAGGTCGTCCTGGACCGCTGGGGCTTCAAGCACGGTTTCATGACGACCATCCACAGTTACACCAACGATCAGCAGATCCTCGACCTGCCGCACAAGGATTTGCGGCGCGCTCGGGCCGCGGCCTTGAGCATCATTCCGACGACGACGGGCGCCGCGAAGGCGACCGGCCTCGTGATCCCCGAGGTGAAGGGAAAGATCGACGGGATCTCGCTGCGCGTGCCCACCCCCGACGTCTCGATCGTCGAGCTCACAGCCGAAGTGGCGAAACCGACCACCATCGACGAGGTGAACGGGGCGTTCAAGCAGGCCGCGCGCGACACCTTGAAGGGCATTCTCGACGTGAGCGACGAGCCGCTCGTCTCCACCGACTACATCGGAAACCTCTATTCGAGCGTGGTGGACAGTCTCGCGACCAACGTGATCGACGGCACGTTCCTGCACGTGTCGTCGTGGTACGACAACGAGATGGGCTACTCGGCCCGCTGCGTCGATCTGCTCGCGTACATCGCCGGCAAGTGAGCAAGCGCAGCCTCCGCGACCTGCCGCCGGCCGCTCTCGACGGCAAGCGCGCGCTGGTCCGCGTGGACTTCAACGTCCCGCTCAGAGACGGCGCCGTCAGCGACGAGACGCGCATCCGCGCCGCCGTCCCGACCATTCGCTACCTCCGGGAAAAGGGCGCGCGGGTGGTGCTGTTGTCGCACCTGGGAAGGCCCAAGGGCCCGGACCCGAAGGCCTCGCTCAAGCTCATCCTGCGCGACCTCGAGCGCATTCTCGGCACGCCGGTAGAGTTCATCCCGGATCCCGCCACGGGTGCCGCAGCCACGCGCCGCTTGCCGCGCGGCGGCGTAGCGCTCGTCGAGAACACGCGCTTCTGGCCCGGCGAGGAAGCGAACGACCCAGAATTCGCGCAGCTGCTCGCGGCGCTCGGGGACTTCTACGTCGACGACGCGTTCGGGGCCGCGCACCGCGCCCACGCCTCCACGGAAGCCGTCGCCCGGCTGCTCCGGCCTGCCGTGGCCGGGTTTCTCATGGAGAAGGAGTTGCGGTATCTCGGCGAGGCGCTCGACCACCCCAAGCGCCCGTTCGTCGCGGTGCTCGGCGGGGCGAAGATCTCGGGGAAGATCGACGTGATCCAAGCGCTCCTCCCCAAGGTCGACGAGATCCTGGTGGGCGGTGCCATGGCGAACACGTTCTTCCTCGCGCTCGGGTTCCAGGTCGGCGGCTCCCTGGTGGAGCGCGATAAGGAAGACCTCGCCAAGGAGCTCATCGCTCACGCCGGCGCCAAGCTCGTCCTTCCGCGCGGCGCGGTGGTGGCGCCGAGCCTGGCCCGCGCCGCCGAGTGCCGGGAGGTCCCGAGCGATCGCATTCCCGCCGATTGTGCCGCGTTCGACATCGACCGCGCTACGCGACTCGATTTCCGCTCGCACATCGTCCAGGCCAAGACGGTGTTCTGGAACGGGCCGATGGGCGTGTTCGAGACTCCCCCGTTCGACGAGGGCACCCGTGCCATCGGCGAAGCGATGATCGAGGCTGGCAAGCGCGGCGCCACCACCGTGGTCGGCGGCGGCGACTCGGCGGCGGCGGTCGCCGGGCTCGAGGACAAGCTGACGCACGTCTCAACCGGCGGCGGGGCCGCGCTCGAGCTCCTGGAAGGAAAGCCGCTCCCCGGGGTCGCCGCACTCGAGGACGCGTGAGGCACCTGCTCTTCGCCGCAAACTGGAAAATGCATCTGGGCCCCGAAGAAGCCCGGACTTATCTCAAGACATTCCGTGCCCACTACAACCGCCGTGAAGATCGGGAGGTCTGGTTTTTCCCTCCGGCCGTTTCGGTCGAGGCCGCCGCCCAGGCCACGCGCGAGCGCACGGACCTCCAGGTCGGCGTCCAGGACATCTATTGGGAGCCCAAGGGCGCATATACCGGTGCCATCTCGGCGCCGCTCGCGCTGCAAGCGGGCGCTCGCGCCACGTTGATCGGGCATTCCGAGCGTCGCCACGTGTTCGGCGAGACCGACGCGGATACCCGACGAAAGCTCACGGCAGCGCTTGCTGCCGGGCTCATGCCCATCCTGTGTGTCGGGGAGACGTTGGCCGAGAGGGACGCGGGCCACACGGTCGCCGTGGTGATGCGCCAGCTCGCCGCGGCGCTCGGCGGAACGGAGGGCGCTCCGCTGGCGCGCCTGGTGATCGCGTACGAGCCGGTCTGGGCGATCGGAACCGGCCGCAACGCGACGCCCGCGGACGCGAGCGCCGTGCATCGTGAGATTCGCGCCTGGCTGGTGGCGCGCGGGGGTGGACGCGGAGAGGGGGCCGCGCCGCCTCGGGTGCTCTACGGTGGGAGCGTCAACGCGAAAAACGCCGCGGAGCTCTTGGCCGAGCCGGAGCTCGACGGGGTCCTGGTGGGCGCGGCATCGCTCGATCCTGAAGGCTGGGCGCAACTTGTGCAGACCTCCGCCCCGTAGGTATTATCCCCGCCGCATGTATGACCTCCTGCTGGCTGTCCTTGCGCTCGACGCGCTCATCCTGATCGCGGCCGTCCTTCTGCAGGCCGGGCAGGGCGGGGGATTGGCGTCGCTGGGCGGGGGCGCCGGCACCGAACAGTTCATGGGCGGCCGTCAGGCTACCACGCTGCTCACGAAGATCACCTGGTGGTGCGCTGGCCTATTCCTCTTCATCTCGTTGATTCTCGCGGTCCTGTCGTCGCGGAGCGCGTCGCCGCGATCGGTGCTCGAGGGCGGCGTCCCGGCTCCCGCTCCGGTACAACCCACCCCATTGCCGCTCCCGGCGAGCCCGGTGCAGCCGAGCACACAGCCACCTTCCAACCAGAGCCGTCCGCCCCATCGCTGACCGTCGCCCGGCTTACGTGCTGCTCGAAGACGGAGCCTGGTTCCCGGGCGCCGCGCCGATCGAGTTCTCGCCGACGTACGCCGAAGTCGTCTTCACCACCAACCTGTCGGGCTATCAGGAGGTCTTCACCGACCCCTCGTATCTCGGTCAGATCGTCGTGATGACGGCGCCGATGATTGGGAATTACGGCATCAATCCGGACGACATCGAGTCGGATCGGCCGCGGGTCGCGGGGGTCGTGGTGCGCGAGCTCGCCGGCAAGCCCTCCAATTGGCGGGCCACCGGCACCCTCGCCGACTGGCTCGCGGCGGCGCACGTCCCAATCGTCGCCGACGTCGACACGCGCCAGCTCACGCGACACATTCGCTCGAAGGGTGCCATGCGCGGCGCGGTGGCCGTGGGCGAAGAGCCGAGTGCCGCGGTGCGCGCGGCCTTGGCCGCAAGCCCGTCGATGGACGGACTCGATCTCGCGACCCAAGCGACGACCGGCACCGAGTACGTCGAGGGCCCCGCGGATGCGCGCCGTCACATCGTCGCCTACGACTACGGCATGAAGCGCAACATCCTGCGACTATTCGTGCAGAACGGCTGCCGGGTCACGGTGGTGCCGGCGTCTACACCGGCATCGCGGATCCGGGACTTGAAGCCCGACGGGCTGTTCCTCTCGAACGGCCCGGGCGATCCGGCGGCGGTGGGATACGCCATCACCACGCTGCGAGACCTCGCCGACGGCTCACTGCCGATCTTCGGGATTTGCCTTGGTCACCAGCTCCTAGGCCTGGCACTCGGGGGGGACACGGTCAAGCTGCCCTATGGTCATCGGGGCGGGAACCACCCCGTCCGCGATCTCGCGACAGGTCAAGTACTTATAACATCCCAGAACCACGGCTTCGCGGTGCGCGGGGACACGGGGGGCGTTCCGGGTGCCAAGGCGCTCGAGGTCACTCACCTTAACCTGAATGACCACACCGTCGAAGGCGTGAGACACCGGGAATACCCGATCTTCGCGGTGCAATACCATCCCGAGGCCTCGCCGGGACCGCACGACGCTCAGGGCCACTTCGAACAGTTTCTCCAAGCTCTTGACACACAATAGGTAAGCCCGTAAGTTGGCCCCTCGTCTTGATAGCCCTTGGGCCCTTCAAGGGGGACGGATGACGAAGGCCGACCTGGTCGAAAAGGTCACCGCACAAATCGCTCGCACCGCCGGTCCCCTGATTTCCAAGAAGGACTGCGCTCGCGTCGTGGATTCATTTCTCGACGCGGTCAAGGCGGCACTCGCAGAGCAGCATAACATTGAAATTCGTGGATTTGGAACGTTTAAGATCCGTCAGCGCAAGACTCGGATGGCGCGCAACCCACGGACCGGCGACCCCGTCGAGGTCGCGGCGCGTCCGGTCCCTGTCTTCAAGCCCAGCAAGGAGTTGCGGGCGATGGTGGCCGAGGCGAGCGAGCGCGTCACACCCTGAACGAATGCCCGAACCATCGCCGTTCCGAGCGGCCCGGACTAACCGTCTGGGCCGCTTCGTTTTGCGCGGGGTAGTCACTGCATCCACTTCGATCCCGGAGTCGCTCGTGCGTCACGCGCTCATGCTGGTCATCGCCGTCCCGTTGTCCGCCCAAACCCCCGTCAAATACGAAGTCTCCGTTCTAGCGCCCGCCACGCGGTTGTTCCATGTGCGTGCTGAATTCCCGGCGCGCGGCAAGGACACGTTGTACGTGTCACTACCGGCCTGGAGTCCTGGCAACTATGAGATTCAGAACTACGCGCGGTACGTGCGGCACTTCGCGCCGAAGAACGCGGCAGGCCAGCCGCTCTTCTGGGATCGGGCCGACAAAGATACGTGGCGGGTCGCCACCGCAAAGAGCGACCGCGTGGGTGTCGAGTTCGACTATCTCGCGGATACCATCGATCTCTCGATGGCGCGCATCGTGGGAGATTTCGCGCAATTCCTCGGGACCAATCTGTTTCTCTACGAGGAAGGCCAGCTCGATCGACCGGCGGAAGTGCGGTTCACCCTTCCTCCCGGCTGGCAGGTGACCACCGCGCTCAAGCCGTCGGCGGCAGGTCCCTATATCGCGTCCAACTATCACGAGCTGGCCGATGCGGAGACGTTCCTGGGCCGGTACATGGTGGATTCGTTGACGGTGGACGGGAAGTGGCTCCGGATCGCCGTGTGGCCCGCGGACGCATACTCCGCGGGCGTACAGCGCAACATGCGCGCCGATCTCGAGAAGATCGCGAAGACGGAGAACGCGCTGTTGGGCGGACCGCCGTACGACGCCTATACCGTATTCTTCAACGTGATCCGCGAACCGATCAACTTCGGTGGTGGGCTGGAGCACAGCGCCTCGCAGTTCGACATCATGCCGCAGGGCGGGTTCGCCGATGCCGCGGGAAACTTCGGCGACTTCATGATCCCGCTCATGTCGCACGAGTACTTCCACCTCTTCAACGTGAAGCGCATCCGGCCCGCGGAAATGTGGCCCTACGACTATCACGCGGAGCAATACACGCCGCTGCTCTGGTGGTCGGAGGGCGTCACCGACTACTATGCCGATCTCACGAACATCCGCTCCGGCCTCTGGACCACCGAGCAGTTCCTCGCCAACACCGGACAGGACATGCAGCAGGTCGAGTCCGCACCGGAGCCCTGGAGTGAGGAAGACGGCAGCGTGGCGACCTGGATCAACGAGGTCTTCGTGAACAGCTCTCAGTTGTATTACCCGAAGGGCGCGCTCACCGGCATGCTCCTCGACGTGTCGATCCGCGATGCAACGGACAACAAGAAGAGCCTCGACGACGTGACGCGAGCGTTGTACACGCGCTTTTACCAGAAGCAGAAGGGCTTCACCACCGCCGATCTGTTGGGTCTGCTGCGTGAGGCCGGGATGCCGGACGTGGACGGGTTCTATCAGCGCTATATCAATGGGCGCGAGCCACTCCCATACGAGGGCGTGTTCCCGAAGGCCGGCATCACGGTAGCGCGCCAGGGCCTGTCCAACCCGTTCCTCGGCGTGAACGCGCAGGCGGGCGGCGAGGGCAAGCTCGTCGTGCAAGGCGTGGTACCCGGAAGCGCTGCGGAGGCGGCTGGCCTCGAGCCGGGGGACGTGCTGCTCAAGGTCGGAGACATCGACACCCGTCCGGACCAGGATTGGGGCGTTCCGTTCCGCGATCACTACCGCGGCAAGGCGGGCGCACCGATCACCATCGCCATCACGCGCGACGGGAAGGCGATGACCCTCAACACGGAGGTACGCGAGCGGACGGCGACGTCGTTCACGCTCACGCCGGCGGCCTCGCCGAGCGCGAAGCAGGCGAAGATCTGGCACGGACTCGCGAGCGGTACCACGGGGAGCTGAGCGCGGCTAACTTCAGAGTCTGATCATGCGAGCCACATCAGCCACGGTGCGGGTGCGCTTCTTCGCGCGGTACGCCGAGCTGGTCGGGCGCACCGAGGCACAGGTGTCGGTGCCGCTCCCCGCGACGGTGGGTGACGTGGTGCGCCGAGTGCGCGCCGACTTTCCCGGTGCCGGAGCACTCCCGGAGCGCCCGCTCGCGGCGGTGAACCTGCGGCAGACCAAGCTGGACGCGCGGGTGGAAGATGGAGACGAAGTGGCGTTTCTGCCTCCCATCGCCGGCGGCTGAATGACGTACTTGACTCGACAACCCCTTTCGATCGACCAGCTCGTGGCTCAAGTGTCGTCACCCGCATGCGGCGGGACGTGCGTTTTCCTCGGCACCGTGCGGAACGGTGCCGAAGAGGATGGCGTCAAAGCCATCGAGTACTCGGCGTACGAGGAGATGGTGGAGGCCGAGTTCGGCCGGCTCGTGGGGGATGCCGCAGCCCGCTGGCCCGACGCGCGGATCGCCGTCCGGCACCGGCTGGGCACCATACCGGCCGGTGAAGCGAGCATCGGGATCGCCGCGGCGGCGCCGCACCGGGCGGAAGCCTTCGAGGCCTGTCGCTTCGTGATCGAGGAAGTGAAGCGTCGCATTCCCGTCTGGAAAAGGGAGCTGCGCCTCGACGGCACCGAAGTCTGGGTCGACCCGTCCGGCCGCCCGACCAGCAAACCATCGCATGTCTGAGCCGATCCGCGACACCCTCGGGCGCCCGCTCGGGAGCCTGCGCGTCTCCGTCACCGATCGCTGCAACCTCCGGTGCCGCTACTGCATGCCCGAGGACGACTATGTGTGGCTGCCCAGGGCCTCGATCCTGACGTTCGAGGAGATTGCACGCCTGGTCGGCGTCTTCGCGGGGCTGGGCGCGGACAAGGTACGTCTCACGGGGGGCGAGCCGCTCTTGCGCCACGATCTGCCCACGCTGGTTGCGATGATCGCGCGCGACGCTCGTATCACGGACCTGGCCATGACCACCAACGGGCTCCTGCTCGCCAAGCAAGCGGCCGCGCTGCGGGCCGCCGGGCTCTCCCGCGTGACGGTGAGCCTCGACACGCTCCGTCCGGATCGGATGCTCGCCTTCGCCAAGAGTCCCCGCCACGCCGATGTGCTCAACGGCATCGCCGCCACCCGGCAGGTCGGGTTCGAGAAGCTCAAGCTCAATTCGGTGGTGATCCGCGGGTTTAACGACGACGAGCTGGCGGATCTGATCGAGTTCGCGCGCGCGCAGGACGCGGAAGTGCGTTTCATCGAGTACATGGACGTTGGCGGAGCCACGCGGTGGTCCATGGATCAGGTCGTCTCGCAGCGCGAGATGCTCGCAACCCTCGGACAGCGCTACGGCGCCATTCAGCCGTTGTCCGACGACTCCCGCGCCCCGGCGGCGCGGTTCCGGCTGCCCGACGGGACCACGTTCGGCATCATCGCCTCGACCACAGCGCCCTTCTGCCGCAGCTGCGATCGCAGCCGGGTGACGGCGGACGGCACGTGGCTCCTGTGCCTATACGCCGAGCAGGGCGTCGACCTGCGGGACCCGCTGCGCCAAGGGGCGACCGACGAAGACCTGGCGGCCGTCATCCGGGACGGGTGGCGGGGACGCATGGATCGCGGAGCCGAAATGCGGCTCGGCGTGCAGGAGCGGAGCGCGTTGTATCGCCTCGAGTCACTGAGGGCGGATCCCCACCGAGAGATGCACACCCGAGGAGGGTGAGCGTGGTCCACAAAATCACCGTCGTGGGAGCCGGGAACGTCGGCGCCACCGCGGCGCAGCGGATCGCCGAGAAAGCGCTGGCGCGTACCATCGTCCTCGTGGACGTCATCGAGGGCGTCCCCCAGGGCAAGGCGCTCGATCAGTGGGAGTCCGCACCGATCGAGGGGTTCGACACGCGCGTGGTCGGCGCGAACGATTACCAGCCCGCCGCGGGCAGCGACATCGTCGTCGTGACGGCGGGCATCGCGCGCAAGCCGGGCATGAGCCGCGATGATCTGGTCCGCACCAACGCCGACATCGTGAAACAGGTCTCGCAGCAGATCAAGCAGCATTGCCCCAAGGCCATCGTGCTCGTCGTCTCGAACCCGCTCGACGTGATGTGCTGGGTGACGAAACAGGTCACCGGGTTTCCGCGCGAGCGCGTGATTGGGATGGCAGGCGTGCTGGACACCGCGCGGTATCGCGCCTTTCTCGCCGAGGCGCTCGACGCGTCGGTCGAGGACATCCAAGCGATGGTCCTGGGGGGACACGGCGATACGATGGTACCGTTGATCTCCTACACGACCGTTTCGGGAATCCCGGTGACGCAGCTGCTCGACGAGCAGGCGCTCGACAAGATCGTGGAGCGCACTCGAAACGGCGGCGCCGAGATCGTGGCGTTCCTGAAGACCGGCTCGGCCTACTATGCGCCCTCGGCTGCCGTCACCCAGATGGCCGAGGCGATCGTGCAGGACAAGAAGCGCATCCTGCCGTGCGCCGCGTGGGTGCAGGGGGAGTACGGCATCTCGGGCGTGTATCTCGGCGTCCCATGCAAGCTCGGGCGGGGCGGGCTCGAGAAGATCTTGGAGGTCAAGCTGTCCGGCGAAGAGCAGGCGGCACTGATGAAATCTGCCGCGGCGGTGCAGGAGACAATGAAAGCGGTCCAGCTCTAAGCCGCGCCGGTAAACTCCTTCACTGGTGGCTTGGGAGCGAGAGTCGCCTTGAGGTAGTCCTGGTTGAGCCGGGCGATGAAGTCGATCGAGATCTCCTTTGGACACGCGGCCATGCACTCGCCGTGATTCGTGCACGCCCCGAAGCCCTCCGCGTCCATTTGGCCGACCATGTTCACGACTCGCGCGCCACGCTCCGGCTGGCCCTGAGGCAATAGCCCGAGGTGGGACACCTTGGCCGCGACGAACAGCATCGCCGAGGCGTTGGGACACGCCGCCACGCAGGCGCCGCAGCCGATGCAGGCCGCCGCGTCCATCGCCAGATCGGCGTCGCGCTTCGGCACAAGCGTCGCGTTCGCTTCGGGAGCGCTGCCCGTGCGCGCCGTGATGAACCCGCCCGCCGCGATGACTCGATCGAACGCGCTCCGATCCACCACGAGGTCTTTGACAACGGGAAAGGCCCGGGCGCGCCACGGCTCGAGCCAGAGCTCGGCCCCGTCCGGAAAGGTGCGCATGTGCAGCTGGCATGTGGTGGTGGCGTGTTGCGGCCCGTGGGGGCGGCCGTTGATCACCATCCCGCAGGCCCCGCAGATCCCCTCGCGGCAATCATGATCGAACGCCACCGGCTCCTCATGGCGCGCCAGGAGCTGTTGGTTGAGCACGTCGAGCATCTCGAGGAACGACATGTCGGGACTCACGTCCGTCACGCCGTACCGCACGAAGCGCCCCTCGTCACGGGGCCCGGATTGGCGCCAGACGTGGAGTGTGAGCCGCATCAGGTATAGCTCCGCTGGGCGGGGTGGACCATCTCGAACTCGAGCGGCTCCTTGTTCAGCACCGGCGCCTTTCCCGCGCCCGCGTACTCCCACGCGGCGACGTAGCTGAACCGCGCGTCGTCACGCTTTGCCTCGCCCTCGGCCGTCTGAAACTCCTCGCGGAAGTGACAACCGCACGATTCCTCACGGTGCAAGGCGTCACGGCACATCAAGTCGGCGAGCTCGAAGAAGTCGGCCACCCGGCCGGCGTGCTCGAGCGTCTGGTTGAAATCCTCCCCCTTGCCGCCGACGTACACGTCGCGAGAAAACGCTTCCCGCAGCTCGGCGACTTTCGCGAGCGCCTCCTCCAAGCCCTGCGCGGTCCGCGACATGCCGCACTTGTCCCACATGACGCGGCCGAGCTCGCGATGGAAGGCGTCCGGAATCTTCCGACCCCCGGCGGTGAGCAGCCGCTCGACCCTCTGGCTCACCTCGCGCTCGACCTGGCGGAACGCCGCGTGATCGGTCCCGACCTGGCCGAGCTTCGCCTGCGCCAGATAGTCGCCGATCGTGCCCGGGAGGATGAAGTAGCCGTCGGCGAGGCCTTGCATGAGCGCGCTCGCGCCCAGCCGGTTGGCGCCGTGGTCGGAGAAGTTTGCCTCGCCGATCGCATACAAGCCGCCGATGGTCGTCATCAGGTTGTAGTCCACCCACAGGCCGCCCATGGTGTAGTGCGGCGCCGGATAGATTCGCATCGGCACGTCGAACGGGTTCTCCGCCGTGATGCGCTCGTACATCTCGAAGAGATTCCCGTAGCGCTCGGCAATCACATGACGGCCCAGACGGGCGATGGCGTCGGCGAAATCCAGGTACACGCCGTACCCTCCCGGGCCCACGCCGCGCCCCTCATCACAAACCTCCTTGACGCGGCGGGACGCCAAGTCGCGCGGGACAAGATTTCCGTAGCTCGGGTACAGGCGCTCCAGGAAATAATCGCGCTCACTCTCCAGAATCTCCCGCGGTGGGCGCGTGTCGCCCTTCCGCGTCGGCACCCAGATGCGGCCGTCGTTCCGGAGCGACTCGCTCATCAACGTCAGCTTCGACTGGTGCTGCCCGGTCTGGGGGATGCAGGTAGGATGAATCTGCGTGAAGCACGGATTCGCGAAGGCTGCGCCTCGTCGGTGCGCGCGCCAGATCGCCGTGACGTTACAACCCTTGGCGTTGGTCGACAGATAATAGACGTTCGAGTACCCGCCGGTGGCGAGCACGACCGCGTCCCCCGCGTGTGACCCGACCGCGCCGGTCACGAGGTCGCGGACGACGATACCGCGGGCCCGGTCGTCCACCACGACCAGATCCAGCATTTCGGTGCGTGGGTACATCGTGACCTTGCCCGCTCCGATCTGCCGCTCCAGCGCCTGGTAGGCGCCGAGCAACAACTGCTGCCCGGTCTGGCCGCGCGCGTAGAACGTGCGAGCTACCTGAACGCCGCCGAACGAGCGATTCGCGAGCAACCCGCCGTACTCCCGGGCGAACGGCACGCCCTGCGCGGTGCACTGGTCGATGATCCGAAGGCTGGTCTCCGCCAGGCGGTAGACGTTGGCCTCGCGAGATCGGAAGTCCCCTCCCTTGAGGGTGTCGTAGAACAAGCGAAACACCGAGTCGCCATCGTTCTGGTAGTTCTTCGCCGCGTTGATCCCACCCTGCGCGGCAATCGAGTGCGCCCGCCGCGGCGAGTCCTGGAAGCAGAAGCACGAGACCTTGTACCCGAGCTCCGCGAGCGAGGCGGCGGCCGACGCGCCCGCGAGCCCCGAGCCCACTACGATGATGTGATGCTTGAGCTTGTTCGTCGGGCTGACGAGCCGGATCGCGGCGCGGTGGCGGTCCCATTTGTCCGCCAACGGTCCCCCTGCGGGGGCCTTCGAGCGCAGCTCCATCAGCGGACCTTGCCGGCCAGCACCGCGATCGGGATCGCGATGTACGCCGCGGTAATGAGCGCGGCGATCGCGACCGCGACGCCGCGGCGCCAGCGAGAGGTCGGCGGTCGGTTGAGGCCCAGGGTCTGGAACGCGCTCCACAGGCCGTGGTCGATATGGAGACCGACGACGATCACCGCCGCGATGTAGAGCACCGACACCGGCCACCGGGCAAAGCTCGCAACCAGGTTGTGATAGACGTCCCCCGAAACGAAGCCGGGGTTCGCCGCGCCGAAGGTGAGGTCGAGCAGGTGGTAGATGACGTAGAGGAAGATGATGACGCCCCCCCAACGCATCGTTCGGGCCGCGTAGGTCGTCTCGGTCGGCGTGAGGCCGTGATAGCCGATCGGCCGCGCGGCCCAGCTCGCGCGGGTCACGCCGATCGCGGCCCAGATGTGGAGCAGGACGGCCACGAGGAGCACGGCGCGTACCGCCCACAGCACCTGGCCCCGGGCGAAGAACGGCGCCCCCACCGTGCGCAGGCCTTCGGCATACGCGTTGAAGTGCTCGGCGCCCTGGAACACCTTGAGGTTGCCCGCGAGGTGGCCCACGACAAAGAGGAAGAGGATCCCGCCGGTGACGGCCATGATCACCTTCTTCCCGACGAGGGAGCGAACGATGCCCGAGCGGGAGGGGGCGGCGGCGGTGGGCGGGCTGGTCATGGAACGGTGGGATGATACTTGCTCCCCGGCGGCTCAGGCAAGCCAAGGCGCGCCCGAGCTATCTTTAGCTAGTGACCTCGCCGGCGCACGCCACACGAGGGAGACCATGACCGACGTCCGCGCCGCCACCCGGCCCGAGGCTAACGTCCGTGAAGCGGCGCGCGTGCCCGCGCGGGCGCCGGCCGCCCGACCGCGGGTTGTGATCGTCGGCGCGGGGTTCGGCGGGCTGCGCGCGGCACGCGCGCTGCGCAGGGCGCCGGTGGACGTCGTACTCGTGGACCGGCGCAACTACCACCTGTTCCAGCCTCTGCTCTATCAGGTTGCCACCGCCGGGCTCGAGCCTGAGCAGATCGCGCGGCCGGTCCGCGCGGTATTGCGCCGCCAGAAGAACTTCGAGTTTCGCATGACGGAAGTGACGGGGCTCGAGTCCAGCGCCAAGCGGTTGATCACCACGGACGGCCCAATCGAATACGACTTTCTCATCCTCGCGGTTGGGGGAGAGACGAACTATTTCGGCCTCGCGGGCGTGCCCGAGCACGGGTTCGGCCTCAAGGACATTCCCGAGGCGATTCGCATCCGCAACCACGTCCTGCGAGCGTTCGAGCGCGCGATGCTCGAGCCCGATCCCGAGCGCCGTCGCGCAGAGGTCACATTCGTGGTCGTGGGCGGGGGCCCCACCGGCGTCGAAATGGCCGGCGCTCTGTCCGAGCTCATTCGGCTGGTCCTCGTGAAGGACTATCCGCGCCTCAACATCACGGACGTCCGCGTACTCCTCGTCGAGGCGACCGATCGCCTGCTCGGCCCGATGCCTGCCCGGTTGCGGGAAGCGGCTGCCGAGACGCTCTGGCGCAAGCACGTGGAGGTCCGCTTCGGCGCGACGGTCGCGGACTACGACGGCGCGCGCGTCGTGTTGAAGAGCGGGGAAGTCATCCCCGCGGCCACGCTCATCTGGGCGGCCGGCGTACAGGCCGTCCACCTCACATCGCGCCTAGGATTGCCCACCGGCCGCCAGGGTCGGATCCCCGTGACCGAGACGCTCGAGGTGTCCGGGCATGACGGCGTGTACGTCATCGGGGACGCCGCCTACCTCGAGGCGGACGGAGCAGCGTTGCCGATGATGGCGCCCGTCGCGATTCAGATGGCGGAGACCGCGGCGCAGAACATCCGCCGCCGGCTGGCCGGTGAGACGCCGCTCGCGTTCCGGTACCACGATCCCGGGTCGCTGGCGACGATCGGCCGCAACGCCGCCGTCGCGTACATCCGGGGGATCGGGTTCACCGGGTTCCCCGCCTGGGTGGTGTGGCTGGTGGTGCACATCATCCAGCTCATCGGGTTCCGGAACAAGCTGTTCGTGCTGCTGAACTGGGCCTGGGACTACTTCTTTTATGAGCGGGCGGCTCGGCTCATCACGACGATGGACTGATCATGGCACGGTAGGCCGGGGCGCCGACGGGCGTGTCGGCGTCCGGGTGGAAGTCCGACGCACGCGGCGCACCACGCCATCCCAGCCGCATTCCAGACACCAGCGGCGCTGTAATGCGGGCAGCCATCGATCAAGGAACCGGTTTTCGAGCGCCGCCATCTCGAAGCCGCAATGCGGACACACCGGACCCCGCGGCAACAGCAGGTAGGTGACCGCGGCGACGATCGCGACCCGCATCGCCACCGTGACGAGCAGGACCACCACGACCAGCATACTCCATGATACCGCCCGCCTGTGCGCCGGGCCAGCTCACTCTCCCGCTGCCCCCACGAACTCGAGGATACGTCGCTCCAGCTCGGCGAGCTCGACCGGCTTGACGAGTACCCGCTCGCGGGGCACGGGTGTGTTCCCCGGCTCCGCCAGCTGAGAGACGTCGCCGGACAGGAAGAGCACGCGGGCCGCGAGCTCCGGCCGCTCCTCCTCGAGCTGCGCGAAGAGCTCGATCCCTCCCATGCGGGGCATCCGCAGGTCCGCCAGGATCACGTCCGCGGACCGCTCGCGCAGGAGCGTCAACGCCTGCATGCCGTCGCTCGCTTCGTCGACACGAGCGCCCCTGCGCGTCAGGTACCGCGCCATCGGCCGCCGAACCGGCTCTTCATCTTCCACGATGAGCACGCGGACACCCGTGAGCGACGGCCGTGCGCGGGTCGCGCCGCTCGGCTGCCCTTCGGTCGCCGTGGCCGCAGGGCTCGCCGCGGCAGGCACGGGTTCCGCGACCGGCAAGGAGAGCACGAACCGGGCGCCGGCTCCCGGGGCGTCGACGAGGGCGAGGTCGCCGCCCGCTTCGCGCGCGATCTGACGCGAGATGTAGAGGCCGAGGCCGGTCCCGCGCCGGCCTTTGGTCGTGGCAAATGGGCGGAACAAGCGTGCTGAGATGTCCGGGGCCACGCCTCTCCCGTTGTCGGCGACCGCAACGGACACGCGCGCGTCCTCCACCCAGGTGTCCACCGTGAGGTGCCGCGGTGGCTTCACGGCCCGCAGCGCGTCGATTGCATTGGACAGCAGGTTGACGACGACTTGCTCGAGCTTAATGACATCGCCGTCCACGGCGGGCAGGTTGGGATCGAGCCGTCCGCCCACCAGGATCTCGTCCACGCCAAAGCGGAAGGACACGAGGTCGAGCGCACCGCGGACCACGTCGTTCAGATTGACGCGTGTGACCTCGCGCTCCGTCGCACGCACGAACCGCAGCAACCCCCGCAGGAGCTTCGTAGCGCGCCGGGCCTGCCTCAGGATCTGTGCCATTTCGTTCCGTTGCTCGCCTTGGAGTCCGGCGTCGGCAAGGCGGTTTTCGGCGTGCGCGGCGATCGCCATCAGTGGGTTATTCACCTCATGTGCCACGCCAGCGAGCAGCTCGCCCGCGGCGGCGAATCGCCCCTGCTCCTCGGCGCGATCTCGCAACACCCGAGTCATCGTGTTGAAGTGCTCGGCCAGCTGGCCGATTTCGTCGGCCCCGAGGGTCGAGAGGGCCACCGTCAAGTCTCCGTCGGCGACGCGCCCCAGCCCCGCCTCGAGCGCGCGCAGTGGCTCAGACACGCGCCGCCGCAGGACCAGCACCAGCAGCGGAATCCAGAGCATTCCCACCACGAGCCACAGGCCGGTGTCGCGGCGCACCTCGCCCGCCGCTGCCTGCAAGACGCGCTGGCGTTGCAACAGGAAGGCACGCGCGATCCGTCCGGCGGCGGCCATGCGATCATCCACCTCCAGGGCAAGACCCTCGAGCGCCCGGAGCCGCGTGGTAATCTCCGCCCGGCGCCCCTGCTCGATCTCGCTCACGACCTCCGCCAGCGCACCCTCCGTCCGGGTCAATGCGCCGTCTGTGCGCGCGAGCTGGGTCCGCAGGGTTTCCGGGATGGGGGCGTCCGTCGCCAACTCCATCGGGGACCGCCCGATGGTCAGCAACCGCCGAGCGAGCACGACGGAATCGGCGGTCGGCGACGAGCGGCGGCCGAGAACCCGGACGATGGCGAGGACCTGATCGAGCGCACTGTCGCGCTGGGCCAGGTTCTCGCCGACCATCGTGATCGTCTCGGTGGCCGCGCCCAGCGCGAGGGCCGGCCGGCTGACACGGAAGTACAGATAAAGCGGGAGGGCCGCGGTGTACGCGCCCGCCGCTAGGGCGACGGCGAGCAGTGTGGCGCGCAGGCTGAGTGCCCGGCCGACAGATGCCGGAGCCATGCCCTTCAACGCGTGCCCGCGCGCACGCGTAGCGGTATCGTAGTCGCTAACATGGCGCGCCCTCGATCTTCACCGTCGCCGGGATCGATCATGATGCGAACCTTCGTCGCCCTCGCGGTGCTGGCCTCCGTCGGCGCCGTCCCCGCCCCGGCTCAGGACAGCTTCGAGCAGCGCCTGCTCGCCGTTCCCGACACGATGAGCACGCGCGTGATGACCTTCGATCTGACACGCGTACCGCACGTCGCCGGCACCCCGGCGCAGGCAGCCACCCGAGACTACGTGATCGACAAGCTCCAGGCCTGGGGCCTTGAGGCCTGGACCAAGGAGTATACCGTCTACATCCCGCACGCGGACAGCATCGGTGCCTGGCTGATGCTCCCGCAACCCCCGCGCGGTGGTTGGCGGGTCGCGCTCACGCTTCGAGAACCGGTCGTGCCGCAGGATCCGACCAGCGCGGGACGCCAAGTACCGCCGTTCAACGGTTACAGCGGCGACGGCGACGTGACCGCGGACGTCGTCTACGTCAACTACGGTTTGATCGAAGACTACCAGACTCTCGATTCGCTCGGGATCAACGCGCGCGGCAAGATCGCGATCGCGCGCTACGGTCGCTCGTTCCGCGGGATCAAGGCTCGCGAGGCCGAGAAGCACGGCGCGGTCGGCCTCGTGATCTACTCGGATCCGCAGGACGACGGGTACGCCCGAGGCGACGTCTACCCGCGCGGCCCGATGCGACCGTGGGGCGGGATCCAACGCGGCAGCATCATGAACGTAAACGGCGATCCGACGACGCCGGGGTATCCGTCGCTTCCGGGAGCGCACCGGCTTCCGGAGGATTCGCTGCCCATTCCGCGGATCCCCGTGATTCCCATGAGCTACGGCAACGCCCGGCGATTTCTGGAGCGCCTCGGCGGTGCGTCCGTCCCCCAGTCGTGGCAGGGCGCGCTCCCGTTTCGGTACCACACCGGGCCCGGGCCCGTCCGCGCGCGATTGCACGTCAAGACCGAGCGCGGAGCCCGGGCGCTGCACCCGATCTGGGACACCTTCGCCATGGTGCGCGGTGACCGCTATCCGGACGAGTGGGTGGTGATCGGCGCGCACCGCGATGCATGGGGTCCGGGGGCGGCTGACAATATCAGCGGCACGGTCACGGTACTCGAGACGGCGCGGGCGTTCGCGGAGCTGGCCCGCGCCGGCATGCGCCCCGCGCGCACCGTGATCTTCGCCACGTGGGACGCGGAGGAGTGGGGGTTGATCGGCTCCACGGAGTGGGTAGAAGAGATGGCCGACTCACTCTCCCGGCACGCGGTCGCCTACCTCAACGCGGATGACGTCACCCAGGGCCCCCGATTTGCGGGAGGCGGCTCCCCGTCGCTCAAAGCTCTGATCCGGGAGGTCACTGGTCTCGTGCCCGATCCGTCCGGGCGGGGCAGTGTGCGGGCGGTCTGGCTCGAGCGAGTCCACGGCGACACGGCGGCGCTCACGCTCGCCAATCTCGGTGGCGGATCCGACTTCGCCGGGTTCTACCACCACCTCGGCATCCCCGCGGCCGAAGTGGGGTTCGAGGGCCCAAGCGGCGTATATCACTCGATGTACGATTCCTACCACTGGATGACGACATTCGGCGATCCCGGGTACCGTTCGCACCAGGCCACCACGCGTCTTGTCGCGCTCCTCGCCGCGCGGCTCGCGAACACGGATGTGCTACCGCTCGACTATGACGCGTTCGGCACGGAGCTAATTCGCCTCGTGTCGCAGCTCGATTCGGGAATCGTAAAGCGGGGCTGGAGCGTATCGACGAGCGGACTGCGGGACGCGCTGACGCGGTTCACCGCGTCCGCCAGGGCGTTTGCGGCGGCCCGCGATAGTGTGCACACTCCGGACGCCTCACGCTTTCGCGCCGTGAATGCGGCGCTAATGCAGGTGGAGCGCCGCCTCACCCGGCGACAGGGCCTCGTGAGCCGGCCCTGGTACACGAGTCTTCAATTCGCCTCGGATGTCGACAACGGGTACGCGACGATGGCATTCCCCTCGGTGAACGAAGCGATCCGATACGCAGACGCCGCCACCACCGAGCGGGAGCTCGCGGATCTCGTCGGCCGCGTGGACGACGCCCGCGGCGCCCTCGACCAGGCTGCGGCCGCCCTCCGCTGACTGGCGAGGCCGCTCGCGACCGGCCACATTTGGTCCCGCGCCCCCCCCCACGACGGCGCGGAGCGAGGTCGACATGGCTGGCGATACAAGTGAGAGAATGAGGATCGTCATCGGGTACGCCATATGGGCCACCCTGTGCGCAGCGGTCGCCGGGGTTGCCGTGTCCTTCGTTCACACGGCGTTTTTCAGCTACCACGCTGGGCGACATGAGTTCTGGCGCATCCTGTTCGACGACGTGGCCGCGACGCTCGGCATCGCGGCGGGGCAGGGGGCCGTGGCCCTCTTCAGCGGTAGCATCCTGGCGCAGCTGGGCCGATCGCTGCACGCCACGGTCCTCTTGGGGTTGCTGGTCGGCCTGTTCGACTTCGTCATGAACTTCCTCCAAATGGCGGTGCCCCGTACCGAGCTTGGCTGGGCGCCCGATCTCGTCATTCTCGCGGTGGCTACGCTCGCCATCACCGTGCTCGGCTCGCGCGTGGCGGCCGCGACCCCCCCCCCCCCCCCCGCCTCGCCCGCCCGCCCCTCGTGAGCGACGAGCAGCGCGACGCGCTGCACCGCCTCGAACGGCGGGTGGAGGTCCTGGAGCAGATGATGCGGCGCCTGCTCGCAGCCGACACCCCACCGGAGGGCACCGCGAGCCTCGCGGTGTCCCACACGGCGACACCACCCCCACATCGGCGCGCTACGCCGGTCACGGCGACCCCGACCCCCAGCCTACCGCCCGCCTCGCACGCCGCCACGGAAGCCCCTGATCTCGAGCAGTGGTTCGGCCAACGGGGCCTGCTCTTTGTGGGCGTCCTTGCTCTGCTGGCCGCCACGGGATTCTTCCTCAAGTACGCGATCGATCGCGGCTGGATCGCTCCGCTCGTACGCTCACTGCTCGCCGTCGTCGCGGGAGTAGCCGTTGGCGTGTGGGGCGAGGCCCGGATCCGAAGTGGTCTACGGCGCTACGGTGCCGCCATGATCGGCGCCGGCGGCGGCCTCGCCTACCTCGGCTTGTGGGCAGCCGCCGGGCCATATGGCCTGATCGATCGGCGCGTCGGTGTGCTGCTGCTCGCTGCCTGCACCGTGGGCATCGTCCTGCTGGCGCTACGGCACGAGGTGGAAGGACTCGCTATCTGGGCGTTGGCGGGCGCGTACGTGGCCCCGATTCTTCTGCCGCCTCCCACGCCCAACCCCGAGGCGTTCCTCGGCTATCTCGAGGTGATCGGACTCGGGACCGGCTTGCTGGCCTACACCATGAAGTGGCGCTGGACCTTCGACCTCGCCTTGATCGGGTACTTCCTGTTGGCCGCGGCCGGGTCCAGCCGGGCGCTGGCGAGCCCGCTCGGGTGTTGGTTCCTTGCCGCCGGGGCACTGCTGACGCTGCACGTGACCCGGCGTCACGCCTGGCCAGAGGCGCGAGTCGGCACGCTCGCGCTCGCCTGGATCCTGCTCGGCGTGGCGCTCGCCGACCTGCACGCCGAGGAGCCCCGCGTCTGGCTCGCCCTGGCCGCAGCGACAGCGGTCGCCGGGCTCCTCTGGTGGCAGCAGCTCGACCACCCAACGCGAGCGGGCGAGGAAGCCGTGCTGTTCGTCCTCAACCCATTCGTGTTGATCGGACTCGCGGCGCTCGGTGGGCCACGGGCGTTCGTTCAGACGCCGGCCCTCGTGCCCGGTGTACTCGCCGCCACCCATCTGGGGGTGGGGTGGGTCCGCCGCACGGCGCCCCACCTGGTCATGGGATTCGCGCTCGCTGCCCTTGCGCTCGCCGTCCAGGAGGACGCTCCCGCAGTCGCCGCCTGGTGGACCGCGCTGACGCTCGCGGCACTCGTGGTCGAGCAACGGGGCGGGCGGCCGGGGGGACGCTTGGCGGCGCTGGGGCTCGCAGTCGTGACGTTCCCGTGGCTCTTCGGCGTGGCGCTCTGGTCCCGCTCGTCCGGCGCTCCGGCCTTCATCGACACCTGGGCGCTTGCGCTATACGCCTACATCGCCGGCTTGGGCCTCGCCGCCCGCGCGTGGGGGAGAACCGGCCGAGGTGCCGAGCTGCTCTGGGTGTTGTGTGGAGCCGCCGTGTTCGCGGGCGGCTCGATCGAGCTCCAGCGCTATTTCGCGCCACGCTCACCGCTCGCCGCCGACCTGGCGTTGAGCGTGTTCTGGCTCGTGTACGCCGGTGCGCTCGTGCGGATCGGGTTCTATCGCCAGCGCAAGGACGTGCGCTCGACTGGGCTCGTGGTGGCGGCTGGGGCGGGACTCAAGATCGTGCTGTACGACCTGTCCAACCTCCAGGCGCTCTACCGGATCGCGTCGTTTTTCGCCCTCGCGCTCATCGCCCTTGCGGTGGCGTACGCGTACAACAGACAGGCGACGACGTCGAACAGAACTGACTAGAGCTTCGGCAGCGTGATGCCCTGCTGTGCCTGATACTTGCCTTTCTTGTCTTTATAGCTGACCTCGCACTCATCGCCTTCGTCCGCCGTAAAGAACAGCACCTGGGCGATCCCCTCGTTGGCGTAGATGCGGGCGGGCAGGGGAGTGGTGTTGGAAATCTCGAGTGTGACGAAGCCTTCCCATTCGGGCTCGAAGGGCGTCACGTTGGTGATGATGCCGCAGCGCGCGTAGGTGCTCTTCCCCACGCACAGGGTCAGGACGTTGCGGGGGATGCGAAAGTACTCGACGGAGCGGGCGAGCGCGAACGAATTGGGCGGCACAATGCAGACGTCGCCCGTGAACTCGACGAACGATTTGGGATCGAACCGCTTGGGGTCCACCACGGCCGAGAGCGCGTTGGTGAAGATCTTGAACTCCGGGGCGACGCGCATGTCGTACCCGTACGAGGAGAGTCCGTACGAGATGACGCCCGCCCGGACCTGGTTCTCGGCGAACGGCTCGATCATCGCATGCTCGGTGGCCATGCGCCGAATCCAGCGATCAGATTTGATGGACATGGGGCGCCAATATATCGGCGGCGTCTACACTTACGCCACTCGATTCGGTTGACAACCCTCGCATGCGCGAATACGTTTCGGCGAGCCAAGTGAATTTTTTCACGAACTCATGAACCAGCCCTATCTCTCCTTTCTCCTCTTTTTCGCTTTCGTCGCGTTCAACGCGGTCCTGTTGATCGGCCTGTCCCACCTGCTCGCACCACGCAAACCGACAGCGCTCAAGAGCACACCCTACGAAAGCGGCATGCCGCCGCTCGGGGACGCGCATGAGCGATTCTCCGTGAAGTTCTACCTCGTGGCGATGCTGTTCATCGTGTTCGACATCGAGACCGTGTTCTTGATTCCGTGGGGCACGATCTTTCTCGGTGGGTCGGGCGGGGCAGGGGGGGGAGGACCGAGCACTGGGTTCCTGCTGGTCGAGATGCTCGTGTTCATCCTGATTCTCGCGGTCGGATACGTGTACGTGTGGAAGCGCGGAGCCCTAGAATGGGACTGAGCACATGAAGCACGTCATGGAGACCAAAGAGGTCTCGGGTCAGAACCCCAACTACCTGTTGGCGAAGGTTCAAGACCTGATCGACTGGGCCGTGAATTCGTCGCGTGCCAACTCGTTGTGGCCGATGCCGTTCGGCACGGCATGCTGCGCCATCGAGTTCATGGCGACCGCCGCCAGCCGTTTCGACTTCGCGCGGTTTGGGATGGAGCGACAGGCATACTCGCCCCGTCAGGCGGACGTCCTGATTTGCGCCGGCCGGCTCCCGTTCAAGCTCGCTCCCGTGATCCGACGGATCTACGATCAGATGCCACAGCCGAAGTGGGTGATTTCCATGGGGGCGTGCGCGTCCACGGGCGGCATCTTCGACAACTACGCGATGGTGCAGGGCATCGACACGATCATCCCGGTGGACGTCTACGTTCCCGGGTGCCCGCCGCGTCCCGAGGGGTTGCTGTACGGGGTGCTCCTCCTGCACAAGAAGATCAGAGGCGAGTCGCTCTTTGACGGTGTGCCGCGACGGGAGGAGCAGCTGCTCGACGAGCGAGGGCTGCGACTCTCGCCCGAAGCGATCGACGAGATCTCGGAGCCGTTCGGCAACTCCGTCCACCAGTTCCGCTCGGCGTGAATCCGTCCGTCGACGCCCTCCGAGCGACCTTCGGCAACGCGATCGGCCGCGCGCTCGAGTCGTGCGGCGACACGATCGTGTACGTGCGTCCCGACGCACTGCTCCGGGTGCTCGCGTGGCTGCGCGACACGCCGGACCAGCGGTACGACTACCTGGTGGACGTCACGGCGATCGAGTACCGCGATCGTGAGCGCGCGCTCGAGGTCGTGTACGCCCTGCGCTCGCTCGACCGCCACGCGGATCTCCGCGTGAAGGTCGAGCTGGATCCGGCGGGCGATCTCGCGGTCGATTCCGCGGTCCCGCTGTGGCGCGGAGCCGACTGGCTGGAGCGCGAGACGTTCGACATGTTCGGCGTCACCTTCCGCGGTCACCCGGATTTGCGTCGCATCCTCATGTGGGACACGTATGCGGAGGGGTACCCGCTGCGGAAAGACTTTCCGCTGCGCGGCCGGTTCAGCCGCGCGGAGCAGGTGCGCCAGGCGCTGGCCGCGAACCCGGAGGCCCATTACTCCATGGAGGAGCTGTCCATCGCCGAAGCGTTCGACGAGCTGCCCCCGGAAATGAAGGAGCGGCTGCGCCGCGGTGAGCGCGGCAAGGTGGCGGACTCCGAATGAGCAAGCGCACCGTCGAGCTCGAGCTCGCCACACCGGGCGTCGACGCGCAGGGACATCCGACGCGGGTGCCGCTTGGCGCCGCGTCCCGAGCGGGCGCAACCGCCCTCGAGGAGCCGGGGCTCGAAGGCGAGCACATGTTGATCAACATCGGTCCCCAGCACCCCGCCACCCACGGCGTCTTGCGCCTAGTCGTCGAGCTCGACGGCGAAACCGTCGTGCGGGTCATCCCGCACCTCGGGTACCTGCACTCGGGCTTCGAGAAGCTCGGCGAGTACCGCCACTACAACCAGATCATTCCGCTCACCGACCGGACCGACTACCTGTCGCCGATGGCGAACAACGTCGGCTTCGCGCTCGCCTCGGAAAAGCTCATGGGAATCGAGATCACGCCCCGCTGCACGGTGCTGCGGGTGATCGCCTGCGAGATGAGCCGCATCATCTCCCACATGGTCTGGCTCGGTACGACGTCCATCGACCTGGGAGCCTTCACGCCGTTCCTCTGGGCGTTTCAGGAGCGCGAGCGCATCTACAATCTCCAGGAGATGTGGACGGGCGCCCGCCTGACCACGAGCCTGACCCGCGTGGGCGGCATGCTGGCGGACATCCCCGACCGGTTCGTCGAGGGGCTGCGACATTTCACGCGGACGTTTCCGAAGACGCTCGCGGAAATCGACCGCGTCCTGACGCGCAACGCCGTCTGGATCGGCCGGACGCAGGGCGTGGGCGCGCTCACCGCCGCAGAGGCGATCAACCACTCGCTCTCCGGGCCGATGCTGCGCGCCAGCGGCGTGCCCTACGACGTCCGCAAGGACCAGCCCTACCTCGGCTACGAAACGTACGACTTCGAAGTCGTCGTCGGCGAGCACGGCGACGTGTATGACCGGTACCTGGTGCGACTCGAAGAGTGTACGCAGGCGAACCGGATCCTGGAGCAGGCGCTCGACCGCCTGCCCGACGGGCCGATCAATGTGGCCGATCCGCGCCTGATCCTCCCTCCCAAGTCCAGCGCGATGAACGACATGGAAGCCATGATCTATCACTTCAAACAGGTGATGGAGGGCGTGAAGGCGCCGGTGGGCGAGGCGTACGTGGGCATCGAGAATCCGAAAGGGGAGCTGGGGAACTACCTGGTGTCGGACGGGACCGCGAAACCGGTGCGGTGGCGTATCCGACCGCCGTCGTTCATCAACCTGTCGGCCTTGCCGAAGATGGCGGAGGGGCACCTCTTGAGTGACCTGATCGCGATCAACGCGTCGGTGGACATCGTCATGGGCGAGGTGGATCGATGAGCGTCACGGCCCACCCGACACCCGCGGGCACGGAGGCGTACGAACCCGTGTTCACGGGCCCGACGCTCGAGCAACTGGGCGAGATCTTCAGCCGCTATCCGACGAAGCAGGCGGCCCTCCTGCCGGCGCTCTGGATCGTGCAACGGGCCCGCGGCTGGATCTCCGACCGCAACATGGCGGAGGTCGCGGAGGTGCTCGGCCTCACGCCCGCCTACGTGAAGGGCGTGGTGACCTTCTACACGATGTACCACCAGCACCCGGTGGGAAAACATTTCGTGCAGGTGTGCACGACCTCCCCGTGCAACATCTGCGGGGCGGAAGCCGTCGCGAAGGCGTTTCTCGACACGACGGGTGCCAAGGAGCTCGGGGCCACGAGTCCCGACGGGAAGTGGACGGTGATCGAGGTGGAATGCCTCGGCGCCTGCGGCTTCGCCACGCCGGTGCTGGTGGACGACGACTTCGTGGAGTCCGTCACGCCGGAGAGGGTGCCGGACCTCGTGAAGAGGTACAAGTAATGGGCTTCCCTCACAAGCCGCACGCTCGAGAGACGGTCGTCCTTTCCAAGTACTTCGGCGACGCGGACGCGCGCACGTACAAGGGCTGGGTCAAGCGGGGTGGCTACGAGACGCTGACGCAGGCCCTCGCGATGGAGCCCGTGAAGGTCATCGACATCGTGAAGGAATCGGGCCTCCGGGGACGCGGGGGCGCCGGCTTCCCGACCGGCTTGAAGTGGTCGTTCATGCCCAGAGAGAAGAAGAAACCTCACTACCTCTGCGTGAACGCCGACGAGTCGGAGCCGGGCACGTTCAAAGACCGCGAGATCATGCGGTGGACGCCGCACGCGCTGCTCGAAGGCTCGGCCATTGCCGCCCACGCGATCCAGGCCGAGGTCGTTTACATCTACATTCGGGGCGAATTCACCGAGCCCTGGGGGGTCATGGAGCGGGCCCTGGCCGACGCAAACGCCGCCAAGGTGTTCGGTGCCATCAAGGTCTCCCTGCACCGCGGGGCGGGCGCCTACATCTGCGGGGAAGAGACCGCCCTCATGAACTCGATCGAGGGCAAGCGCGGCAACCCCCGGATCAAGCCGCCCTTTCCCGCCGCGGCGGGCGTGTTCGGCATGCCAACCACGATCAACAACGTCGAGACCTTGGCGGCCGTGCCCCATATCCTCAAGCAAGGCGCCGCCTGGTACAAGGGTCTGTCGCTTTCATCGCCGAAGAGCACCGGGACGAAGCTGTTCTCCGTCTGCGGTCACGTGCAGAAGCCCGGCAACTACGAGGTCACGATGGGCTTCCCGCTGAAGGACCTCCTGTATGAACTGTGCGGAGGCATGCGGGCCGGTCGCACGCTCAAGGCATGTATCCCGGGAGGGTCGTCGGTCCCGATCCTGAACCGCGAAGAGACCGAGAGCTGCCTGCTCGATTACGAGGGCGTCGTCGATAAGGGCTCAATGCTCGGCTCCGGCGGCGTGATTGTGTTCGACGACTCGTCCGATATGGTTTATCAGATCATGCGGCTGGCGCGCTTCTACGCCCATGAATCCTGCGCCCAGTGCACGCAGTGCCGCGAAGGCACCGCCTGGACGACGAAGATCCTCGAGCGCATCCTCGCTGGGCAGGGCAAGATGGCGGACCTCGACCTGTTACTCGATCTCTCCGAGAACATGACCGGGAAGACCATCTGCGTGCTGTCCGACTCGTGCGCCGCGCCGGTCGTCTCCGGCATCAAGCGCTTCAAGGGCGAGTTCGAGGATTACATCGCCGGACGGCGCAAGCCGGTCATGGTGGCCTAGTGGCGGACGAGCTCGTCACTCTTACCATCGACGGCGTTCCCGTGAGCGTCCCGAAGGGGACGCTCGTCATCGAGGCGGCGAAACAGGCGGGCGTCCTCGTCCCGCACTACTGCTATCACCCGGGCCTGCCGGTCGCCGGTGTGTGCCGCATGTGCCTCGTAGAGATCGAGAAGGCGCCGAAGCTGCAAATCGCCTGTGCCACACAGGTGGCCGAGGGCATGGTGGTGCGCACGCAGTCGCCGGCGGCGAAGCAGGGCCGCACGGGCGTGCTCGAGCTCCTGTTGATCAACCATCCGCTGGACTGCCCGATCTGCGATCAAGCCGGAGAATGCGAGCTGCAGGACTTCACGTTCCAGGAAGGCCGTCCGGCCACGCGTTACAGCCCCGACTACCCGAAGCGCTTCAACCCCGTCGAAGATTTCGGGCCCGATGTGCTCTACGTGCCGAATCGCTGCATCCTCTGTACCCGCTGTGTGCGCTTCATGGAGGACGTGGCGAAGGAACCGGTCCTCAACGTCTCGGAGCGAGGCGACCGCGCCTACATCGGCATCCACGCCGAAGGGCGGCTGGACCACCCGTGGGCGGGCAACGTGGTGGATCTGTGCCCGGTGGGCTCGCTCCTCTCCAAGGATTTTCTGCACAAGGCGCGCGCGTGGGAGCTCGACAAAACCGCGTCGATCTGCACGGGATGCTCCCAGGGATGCAACATCACGCTCGACACGCGCGAGAACGTGGTAGTGCGCGTACGCCCGCGGCCGAACCTCGAGGTGAATCGCTATTTCATCTGCGACCACGGGAGGATGAACTACCGCTGGATGAACCGGGGTGACCGCATCGAGGCGCCCCTGGTGCAGCGGGACGGCGAGCTGCATGCGGCCGACTGGGACGAGGCGTGCGAGCGGGTGGCGAGCCTACTGCGCGGCGCGGGCGGCCGGGCGGTGGCGCTCGTCTCCCCGAGGGCCTCGATCGAGGCGCTGTTTCTGGCGCGGGAGCTCTGCACCGGGCTCGACTGGACCGGCGCGTTCCAGGTCGTCATGGGTGAGGAGGCCCCGCTCGCGGGTGTTCCCAACCTCGCGCTGCGCGCGGAACGGGCGCCGAACGCGAAGGGCGCCGAGCTGCTCGGCTACAGCCGCGACTACGCGGCGGCGCTCGCCGCCGCCGAATCCGCCGCCATCGTTCTGGTGCTCGACGAGCCCGATCTCGTGGTGCGTACCGCCGGCACCCTGATCTATGCGGGTACCGTCCTTCCCGACGGAGCCCGCAACGCGGCGGTGGTGCTGCCGATCGCCAACGTGGCGGAGGAAGACGGCACCTTCGTGAACCGGGACGGCCGTGTGCAGCGCTACTTCCAGGCCAAACCGGCCCCGGGTATGGCGCGTCCGGCCTGGTGGGTTTTCTCTGAGCTGGCCATGGCTGCCGGCCGCGGGGAGCGCGTCGCGAGCGCCGACGAGGCCTTCGACCGGCTGAGCGCGTCGGTCGACGGGCTCCGCGGCCTGGTGCCGGTATGACGTTCTTCCTCGTGGCGTCCATCATCAAGATCCTCGTCGTCTTCACGGTGATCATGGTCGGCGTGGCGCTCCTAACGCTGGCGGAGCGCCGCATCTGCGCCTTCATGCAGGACCGGCTCGGCCCGAACCGCGTCGGCCCGCAGGGGCTGCTGCAGCCGGCGGCGGATGGGCTCAAGAACCTCATCAAAGAGGAGACCCTGCCCGCCGAGGCCGACAAGGTCCTGTTCCTGCTGGCGCCGGCCATCTCGTTCGTGCCCGCGCTCCTCACATTTGCGGTGATTCCGTTCGCCTCACCGCTGCCCACGCAGTGGGGTGACGTGGACATGGTGGTCGCCAACCTGCCGGTGGGGTTCCTTTATATCCTGGCGTTTGGGTCGCTCGGCGTGTACGGGATCGTGCTCGCGGGGTGGTCGTCGAACAACAAGTACTCGCTCCTGGGCGGCCTCCGGGCGAGCGCGCAGATGATCTCGTACGAGATCGCGCTCGGGATGAGTACCGTAGCGGTGCTCTTGGTCGCGGGCAACGTGACGCTCACGGACGTCGTCGCCCGGCAGTCGCAATCGCTCGTCACCTGGAACGTGTTCCCCCTGTCGCTCGCGTTCTTCATCTTCATCGTGGCCGCGTTCGCCGAGACGAATCGGCTGCCCTTCGACCTGCCCGAGGCGGAGGCCGAGCTCATCGCCGGCTATCACACGGAATACAGCGCGATGAAGTTCTCGATGTTCTATATCGCCGAGTACGCGAACATGGTGACGGCGTCCGCCCTTATGACAACGCTGTTCTTCGGCGGGTACGACATTCCGTTCACGCGCTGGGACAACGTCCCCCCGTGGACGATCGCGAAGGCGGTAGCGACCCTGGTGTCGTTCACCCTGAAGATGTCGTTCTTCCTGTTCCTGTTCATCTGGGTGCGGTGGACGCTGCCCCGTTTTCGTTACGACCAGCTGATGGCGCTCGGGTGGAAGGTGATGCTCCCGCTCGCGCTCGTGTACCTCTCCGTGATCGCCACGCTCCTCTGGTTCCTGCATGAGCGGCTCGGCTGGGCGTACGACACCCGCTTCGCCCTGGTGATGTTCGGCGTGAACCTGCTGCTCGCGTTGCCGCTCTTCTTCGTGCTCGACCGCGGTCACATCGTGTCCGGCTCGGTGGTCGAGGAGCGCGTGCGATGACGATCGGCGTGAAGGTCATGAAGCGACCGGGCGCCCGGGCCTCGTACGTGGGCGCCGCGCTGAAGGGCATGGCCCTCACTCTGCAGCACATCTTCCGGCCGAAAGTGACCATGCAATACCCGGAGGAGAAGAGCACGGCGGATTGGGCCATCGCCCCACGCTGGCGCGGCACGCACCGCATGCTCACGGACGAGCAAGGGCGCGCGAAATGCGTGGCCTGCGGGCTGTGCCCGCAGATCTGCCCGGCGAACTGCATCAAGCTCGTGCCGGGCGAGGACGAGCAGGGCAATCGCTATCCGCTGATCTACGAGATCGACGAGTTCCGATGCGTGTTCTGCGGCTATTGCCAGGAGGTGTGTCCGGAAGAGGCGATCCACGTGGGCGTGCACTACGAGAACTCGGAGTTTTCGCGGGATCGGTTCGTGTACGACCTCGAGCGGCTCTGCGCCCAGACGCATCCGGTCTCGAGCCTGTGGGATCCCTCCGACCCCAAAGGCGAGTAGCCGTGCAGGCGACGCTGATTGCCTTCTGGGGGTTCGCGGCGCTGGCCATGGGGAGCGCGCTGCTGTGCATCACCCGGCGCAACCCGGTCGCCAGCGCGCTGTGGCTCGTGATGACGCTCTTCGCCCTCGCCGCCCTGTTCGTCCTCCTCGACGCACAGTTCATCGCCGTCCTCCAAGTGCTGGTGTATGCAGGCGCCATCATGGTCCTCTTCCTGTTTGTGATCATGCTGCTGAACGTCGGCCGGGCGACACGCTCGGACATGAAAGGCCTGCCGGGTGTCCTGGTCGGAGTCGTGCTCGCCGGACTGATGATGGTGCAGCTTCTCGCCCTGCGTTTCGGCGCGCCACCCCCTCAGCTCGCACTCGCACCGAACGCGATGGCGCGCGCGGCCGCAGAGCAGGGGATGGTCGCCGCAGTCGCCCGCCCGTTGTTCAGCACGTACCTGGTACCATTCGAGATCACGAGCATTCTCTTGCTCGCCGGTCTGGTCGGAGCGGTCGTGCTCGCCAAGCGCCGGCTCTGATGCTCCTCGCCCCCGCGCTCAGCGTCTCGGCGATCCTGTTCACCCTCGGCGTCGCCGGCGTCCTCCTGCGGCGCAACGCGATCATCATCTTCATGTGCGTCGAGCTCATGCTCAATGCCGTGAACCTGACGTTCGTGGCGCTCGCACAGCAGCTGGGCGTCGGCGGTCAGATCTTCGTGTTCTTCGTCATGGCCGTGGCCGCCGCCGAAGCCGCGGTCGGGCTCGCGATCCTGCTGGCGATCTACCGTCATCGGCAGACGCTCAATCTGCAAAACATCAACCTGCTCAAAGGCTGATGCCCGCGCTGCCGCTCTCCTTGATCTGGGTGGTGCCGGCGCTGCCGTTGCTCGGCTTCCTCCTCAACGGATCGCTCGCCCTCGTGCGGCCCAACGCCAAGGGCGCCGTATCGATCATCGGCGTGGGCACGCTCGTGCTGGCCTTCGGGGCCGCCGCGCTCGCCGTGATCACGTTCGCCGGGCAACGCCCGGCCGCTCCGCTCGTGTTTCGCTACTGGGACTGGCTCCAGGCGTCGGAGCTCCAGGTCCCGTTCGCGCTGCAGCTCGATCAGCTGTCGGCGGTGATGATCCTCATCGTCACCGGCGTCGGGGCGCTCATCCATGTGTTCAGCGTCGGCTACATGCACGAAGATCCCGGGTACGCGCGCTACTTCGCGTACCTGAACCTGTTTGTGTTCTTCATGCTCATCCTCGTCCTCGGGGCGAGCTTCCCGGCCATGTTCGTCGGCTGGGAGGGCGTGGGGCTCTGCTCGTATCTCCTGATCGGGTTCTGGTTCAACGAGAAGATCAACGCCGATGCGGGCAAGAAGGCGTTCATCGTGAACCGGATCGGGGACTTCGGGTTTCTCGTCGCGATGTTCCTGATCTTCTGGCGAGTAGGATCGCTCGACTTCGCCACGGTGTTCGCCAAGACCCCGTCCGCGTTCCCCCCCGGCGGCGCGTTGATCACCGTGATCACGCTGTTCCTGTTCCTCGGCTGCACTGGTAAGTCCGCCCAGATCCCGTTGTTCACGTGGCTCCCAGACGCCATGCAGGGGCCGACGCCCGTGTCCGCCCTGATTCACGCGGCCACGATGGTGACCGCCGGTGTGTATCTGGTCGCGCGCTGCGGCGTGCTGTTCGCGCTGTCGCCGATCGGGAGCGCCACCGTCGCCGGCATCGGAGCGCTCACCGCGCTGTTCGCTGCCACGATCGCGCTTAAGCAGTGGGACATCAAACGGGTCCTCGCATACTCCACGATTTCGCAGCTCGGGTACATGTTCATCGGCGTGGGCACCGGCGCGTATGCCGCGGGCATCTTCCATCTCGCGACGCACGCGTTCTTCAAGGCCCTCTTGTTCCTTGGCTCGGGGAGCGTGATCCACGCCATGCACCAGGCGTACCACGCCACGCACTCGCACGACGACGCGCAGGACATGCGCAACATGGGGGGGCTCGCCCGCTACATGCCCTGGACCACCCGCCTCATGTGGATCGCCACCCTGGCGATCGCGGGCATCCCGCCCTTCGCGGGATTCTTCTCGAAGGACGAGATCCTGGGGGCCGCGTTCGCCGAAGCGACGGTGCGACCGGCGTGGTACGCCTTCTGGGCCTTGGGAATCGGCGCGGCGCTCCTGACGGCGTTCTACATGACTCGTCTCATGCTGTACACGTTCCACGGCCCGAACCGCACCGGGGAGCGCGAGCGGGAGCACCTCTCCGAGGCACCATGGAGTATGACGGGGCCGCTCGTGGCGCTTGGTGCGCTAACGGTGGTCGGCGGCGCGCTCAATGTGACTCCTCTCTTCGGCGGTGGGTCCTTCCTCGAGCATTGGCTCGAGCCGGTCACGGCCGCGGCAAACCGATTGAGCCCCCTCGTCGACGTTCCGCACGCGACGGAGTGGGCTCTGGTCGTCGGGGCGGTGCTCGTCGCGGGGCTGGGCATCGTCGGCGCGTTCCGCCTCCTGCGCCCGGAATCGCTCGTGCCCGCCCGTCTCGCCCCACCCGAAATGGGGTTAGCCCGCGTCCTCTCGAAGAAATGGTACGTGGACGAGCTGTATGACGCGGTCATCGTGCGGCCCGTCATGTGGGTGTCACGCGAAGTCCTGTGGAAGATCGTGGACTTGCGGCTCGTGGACGGCCTGCTCGTGAACGGCACGGCCGTGCTCACGCGGGCGCTCGGCTGGGTCGGCAGCCAGCTCCAAACGGGCGAGGTCGGCGCCTATGTCGTGATTTTCGTCGGCGGGGTCCTCGCCGTGCTCTTCGCCGCCTTGAGGTAGCCCATGTACCGCGAATGGGTGCTCACCGCGCTGATTGCCTGGCCCCTCGTCGCCGCCGCGGGGGTTCTGGTTGCGCCGCCCAAGTGGGCCAAGCACCTGGCGCTCGCCGCCAGCCTCGTCGAGTTCGGGCTCTCCGTGCCCCTGTGGTGGACCTTCGCGCCCGAAGGGGGCCTGCAGTTCACGCTGGACGCCCCCTGGATCCAGAGCTGGGGGATCCACTACACGGTCGGCGTCGACGGGATCTCCCTGTTCATGGTCCTCCTGACCACCTTCCTCGTCCCGCTCTCGGTGCTCGGCAGCTACAGCTACATCACCACGCGCGAGCGCGGCTTCTACTCGCTGCTCCTCGTCCTCACGTCGGGCATGATCGGCGTGTTCGTGGCGTTGGACCTGTTCCTGTTCTACGTGATGTGGGAGCTGATGCTCATCCCCATGTACTTCATCATCGGGGTATGGGGTGGTGAGCGACGCCTGTACGCGGCCATCAAGTTCTTCATCTACACGTTCTTCGGATCGCTCCTGATGCTGGCGGCGATCCTCGTGCTGGTCCACATCGTCGGCCAACGGACGGGCGTCTATTCGTTCTCGTACGCGCACCTGCTCGCGCACATCGGTGGGTTGGGGTCGTTGGCGTTCTGGTTGTTCGGCGCGTTCTTCCTCGCGTTCGCGATCAAGGTGCCGATGTTCCCTTTCCACACGTGGCTCCCCGATGCGCACGTGGAGGCGCCCACGGCGGGGTCCGTGATCCTCGCCGGTATCCTGCTCAAGATGGGGACGTACGGGTTCCTGCGGTTCGCGGTGCCGCTGTTTCCCGCCGTCGCGTTGCACCCCGGCGTACAGGAGATCGTCGTTCTCCTGGCGCTGATCGGGATCGTCTACGGCGGGCTCGTGGCGATGGTGCAGCCTGATTTCAAGAAGCTGATTGCGTACTCGTCGGTGGCTCATCTGGGGTTCGTGATGCTCGGCATCTGGGCGCTGACGTTGCAGAGCGTGCAGGGCGCCCTGATGGTGATGATCAATCACGGCATCTCGACCGGGGCGCTGTTCTTTCTGGTCGGCATGCTGTACGAGCGGCGCCATTCGCGGCTCATCGAGGCGTTCGGCGGGATCGCCCGGGTGGTTCCGATGTTCGCTGCCATGCTCACGGTCGTGTCGCTGTCGTCGATCGGGCTGCCGGCGACCAACGGATTCGTGGGAGAGTTCCTCGTCCTCATCGGCGTGTTCCGCTCGTATCCCCTGGCGGCCCTCATCGCGACGACGGGCGTGATCATCGCGGCGATGTATTTGCTCCCGGCCCTGCAGCGCGTGATCTACAATCCGCTCGACAAGGCGGCCAATGAGAAGCTCCCCGACCTGTCGCCCCGGGAGCTCGCCGTCCTGGTACCGCTGATCGCCTGCATCGTGTGGATCGGCGTGTACCCGCAACCGATCCTCCGCCGGATCGAGCCGGCGTCCCGACAGCTCATTCAGACGGTCCGGTTGAACGCAGCCTCGTTCACCGCGGCGCGATGAGCCTCGACCTCTCGATCCCCACCGACCTGTTGCGAGCGCTGGCCCCGGAGCTCGTCCTCACCGTCGCGGGCTTGGTCGTCCTCCTCGTCGCGGCGTGGCGGCACCGGACCCCGGGCGACGCGCGTCTAGTCGGCTGGCTCACGCTGGTCGGCCTTGCGACCGCCGCCGCGACGGCCGGCTGGCTGTGGTGGAACGGTGCGCGCCCGAATGGGGCACCGGCCATGATCGCGGTCGACGACTTCCGACTGGTGGTGGACTGGCTCCTCCTCGGCGCCAACGCGCTCACCGTGTTCCTCTCGTTCGAATATCTGGAGCGCGAGCGCTTGTTCGCCCCCGAATACTACGTGCTGCTGTTGTTCGCCACGCTGGGGATGATGCTCATGTCCGGGGGCGACGACCTGATGGTCGTCTTCCTCGGACTCGAGCTGATGTCGGTGTCCGTCTACGTACTGGCCGGGATCAACCGGCGCAGCCCGGCCGCCGCGGAAGCGGCGCTCAAGTACTTCCTGCTTGGCGCGTTCGCGTCCGGCTTCCTGTTGTACGGCATAGCGCTCGTCTACGGAGCCACGGCCGCGACCAACCTGACACAGATCGGGACCCAGGTCCGCACGCTCAGCCTGGCCAACAGCCCGATGCTCCTGATCGGCCTCGCGCTGCTGCTCGTCGGCTTCGGTTTCAAAGTGGCCGCCGTGCCGTTCCACATGTGGGCGCCCGACGTTTACGATGGCTCACCCACGCCGGTCACCGGATACATGGCGACGGCCGTCAAGGCCGCGGCGTTCGTCGCCCTGTATCGAGTGTTGTCCGAAGCGTTCGGAGGCGTGGCCGCGTGGCACGACATCGTGGCATGGCTCGCCGTCGCAACCATGGTCGTGGGGAATGTCATCGCGCTGGCCCAACGCACCGTCAAGCGCATGCTCGCCTACTCGTCGATCGCGCACGCGGGCTACCTCCTCATCGCCGTCGCCGTGGGTGCCGGTGCGGGCGCCGCCGCGCTGCTGGTGTATCTCGTCGCGTACGCGCTCACCACCTTGGCGGCGTTCGGCGTGCTCGCCGCCATCGGGCGGGACGGCGAGCGCGACGTCCGCATCGACGACCTGGCGGGGCTCGCGCAGCGACGACCGTGGCTCGCGCTCGCGCTCGCGGTATGCATGCTGTCGCTGCTCGGTTTCCCGGGCACGGCGGGATTCATCGGCAAGTGGTACATCCTCGTCGCGGCCGCCGATGCGGGACGTCTGTTCCTCGCCACGGTGCTCGTCCTTACGAGCGTCGTCTCGGCGGGGTACTATCTCCCGGTCATCATGGCGATGTACATGAAGCCGGAACCGTTCGAGCAAGCCCACACGGGCGCCCGTCTCGGTCGCCTGGGGGGCGTGGTCGTCGCCGCGTCCGTCGCAAGCCTGCTCTTCTTTGGCGTTCGTCCGAATCGACTGCTCGATCTTGCCAAGGCGACGGGCGAGGGACTGCGCACTCCTTCCGCCCCCCCCGCGGCGGCCAGTGCCGCGCCGCCGCTGTCGTCCACGCCCATCGGGCGCTGATCTCAGGCGGGCTTCGTGAAGCTCCCCGCCGCCATCTTCCGCGAATACGACATCCGCGGGACCGTTGGTGACCAGCTCACGGTGGACGTCGCCCGCGCGATCGGACAGGGTTTCGCCACCCTCGGGTGGGATCACCTCGGACGCGCGCCGAAGCTCGCTGTGGGACGCGACAACCGACCCTCCGGAGCCGATTTCGCGCGGGGCGTGCAGGACGGCATCGTCACCGCAGGTGGCGTGGCCGTAGACGTGGGTGAGCTCCCGACACCCGCACTCTATTTCGCGACCCACACCCTCCACGTGGACGGGGGCGTCCAGGTAACGGGGTCGCACAATCCTCCTGAGTTCAATGGCTTCAAGCTGGTGCTCGGTCCCGAGCCGATCTACGGTGCCGAGATCCAGGGATTGCGGCGCCTGATCGAGGAGGGCCGCGCGGCCGCGCGCCCAGGAGGTGGGCGTACCCAGGACCGCACCGTACTCGAGCGCTATCGGGACGCGATCGTCGAGCGGAACGGCCCGCTCCCGCGGCGCGTCAAAGCGATCGTGGACTGTGGGAACGGCGTCTCGAGCCTGATCGCCGTGGACACCTTGCGGCGCCTGGGTGCGGAGGTGGTACCGCTGTTCTGCGACTCCGACGGCCGGTTTCCCAACCACCATCCGGACCCGACCGTACTCGAGAACCTGCGCGATCTCCAGGCAGCGGTACGGCACGAAGGCACGGAGCTGGGGATCGCCTTCGACGGCGACGGCGACCGGATCGGTGCCGTGGACGAGCAGGGTCGTCCGGTGTTCGGCGATCAGCTCCTCGTGCTCCTCGGCCGCGACCTCGCCGACCGCTCGAAACGCGGCCGCGGGGGCGGGGAGCCGCAAGCGGTGATCTTCGACGTCAAGTGCTCGGCAGTCCTGCCGCGAGAGCTCACACGCGTTGGCCTCAACCCGGTCATGTGGAAGACGGGCCACTCTCTCATTAAGCAGAAGATGAAGGAGACTGGCGCGCCGCTCGCCGGAGAAATGAGCGGGCACATGTTCTTCGGCGGCGATTGGTATGGGTTCGATGACGCGCTGTTCGCGGCGGCGCGACTGCTCCGATATGTGGCGGAGCAGGGTGGGCCCCTCTCCCGCCTCCTCGCGGACCTTCCCGTCACTATTGCCACGCCCGAGCTGCGGGTCGACTGCCCCGACGAGCGTAAGTTCGAGATCGTCGAGCGAGCCGCCCGGCACTTCGCGGCGAAATATCCCGTGTCCACTCTGGACGGCGTGCGCATCAGCTTCGCGGAGGGCTGGGGGCTGTTGCGGGCGTCGAACACACAACCGGTGCTGGTGCTTCGCTTTGAGGCGACGACGCCCGCGGCCCTGACCACGTATCGGACCGAAGTCGAGGACTGGCTCGCGGCGCAGAGCGTCCGCGCGTGAAGCCCGCGGCGCGCCGGTGGACGCTGGTCCTCGGCATCGCCTTCCTCGTGGTGGTGCTCGGGGGAGGACGTTGGCTGGCGCTTGAGACGGCCGAGCACGCCTGGGCAACGACCATCGCCGGCGGAAGCGCCTACGTGGCGGAGCGGGACTTTGCGCGCCTGGTATCGGGCCTGCTCCTCCTCGCCGCCGTCACGTGGGCGACGGCGAATCTCCTCTTTGTCTACCGCTCGATCGGCTCGATGCAGCTGTCGCGGCGCCTGGGTGATCTCGAGATCGTCGAGGCGGTGCCCCACCAGGTCCTGCTCGCCGGCACGATCGGATGCGGCCTGCTCGGCGGCTTTCTCCTGACGCTTGGCACCGGCGACTGGTGGATGCAGGCCGCGCTCGCCTCTCACGAGCCCCTGTTCGGCATCGTCGACCCAGTGCTCAACCGGGACATCGGCTACTACGTGGCAGGGCTCCCGTGGACCGAGCGGCTGCGGTCGTTCTGCCTGCTCGCCCTGTGCGCGGCGACGGTCGTCGTGGCGCTGCTCTATGTGGGGATCGGGTGGCTCCGGTTCCGGCGCTGGCTCCCATACGCTAACGCGCACGCGCGCGCACACCTGGGGCTCTTGCTCGGGTTGTTGGCGCTCACACTCGTCTGGGGTGCCCTCCTCGATCCCGCCGAGACAGTGGCGGGGCTCCACGGCACCGTCACTCAACGCGCGATCGCCATGCGCCTGCCCGCCGCCCCGATCGTCGCGGCCTTCGGGTTCACGGCTGCCGCCGCGAGCCTCGTCTGGGGAGTGCGCGAGAAGCCCGTGCTGCTCGTATCCGCCTGGGGGACCCTGCTCGCCGCAGAGCTCATCGGGTTCGCCCTCATCCCCGGAACGCTTCCTCCTGCCGGATCGCGCGAAGCCGGCACTCCACTCGCGGACAGCGCGCTCGCGTCCGTCCAACGGCGTTTCGAGCAAGCGGCATTCGGCACGCCGGCACCCGTGGAGCGCCCGCCGCACGGATTCGCGAGTCCCGAGGCGGCCGTCGCCGCCCTTCCGATCTGGGACGCTTCGCGAATCATGGCGACGACGGCGGCCCGACCGGAACTCGGGGACGCGCACACCGCGCCCACGAGCGCCGCGCTCGCCTCGCATCCGCTGGCCGGTCGCCCGACATGGATCGTCGCATTTCGGCCGGCCTTCGACAGCGGCCTCCCTCCGGGACGCCCGTCCGACTGGACCGCGGTTCATCGCGGCCTGGGTGCCCACACACGACCGCCGCTGGCTGTGGTGGAGGACGACTCAATCCTCGAGTTCACGACCGTGGCGACGCGTGACTCGACGACCTGGTTCGGGCCGCAGTTCGAAGGATTCGTCGTCGCATCCCCGGACACCTGGCCCGCGTTTCGCCGCACCGGCGTCGCGCTCACCGTTTGGTGGCGCCGCATCGCCCTCGCCTGGGCCCTCCAGAGTCCGGCGCTGGCTCGCCGGGAAACGGACGGCCTCGTACTCCTGTGGCGACGTAATGTTCTCCCGCGACTCCGGCGGCTCGCGCCGTTCGCGACGTTCGACAAGCCGGTGCCGGTCGTAGCCGACAGCGCCCTGTGGTGGATCACCTATGGCTATCTCGAGGCCGAAGCCTTTCCACTCGTGCGACCGGTAGACGTCGATGGCCGCTGGCTCCGGTATTCCCGCGCCGCCCTCGTCGCGACGGTGAACGCCGCAACCGGCGATACCCGACTGCACCTGGCCCCGGGCGCCGACTCGGCGGCTGCCGCGTGGGCCCGGCTGCTCACGCCGCTCGTCGGCCCGCTCGATAGCCTCGCGCCCGCGCTGCGCGCTCAGCTCCCGTTCCCCCGCCGCACGTTCCGGGCGGCCACCGCGCTCATCGGGCGGTGGCGGAGCGACACGACCCCGTGGGTCCCGCGGCCGCGGGAGCCGTTCGAGCTCACGGCGCCCGCCTGGGACGAGCGGGACGCCGACGGCACGCGCCAGTGGATAGGACAAGCGTTCGAGGCGGGCAGCACATTCACGGCGCTCGTGGCCGGGACGCTGACGCCATCGGAGCCAAAGCTCTTCGTCTGGCGCCCGACGCCGCCGGCGCGGCTACCGCCGCTGCTCGTCGGCTCCCCCAACACGACCGCCCCGGGCGTGGAGCGCGTGTGGAGCGTCGCCGGCCGCCTCTACTCGGAGCAGGCGCGGTTCGTCGAGCCGGCGGGCGGGGCGCCGCCGCAGGGTATCGACACGGTGTTTTTATCCTGGGGCGAGCGACGCGGGCAGGGCCGGACCCCGGGAGCAGCGCTGCGCGAACTCCTCGCCGGGAGCGGCGGCCCACGCATGCCCGTGGATACCTCCCTGGCCGGGCGGTGGGAGCGTGCGCGGCGTCTGGCCGCGCAGGCCAGCGCGGCGCTGGCCGCGGGTGAACTCGCGAAGTTTGCCCAGCTGTACCGTGAGCTCGAGCAGCTGCTCGGTGTCGGGCGTGGCAAGCTTGCTCCCGTCCCCGAGCGCCACTAGGTTGCGCCGCCGTGACCTCCGCCGCCACTCCCGCCGGTACCATCGTGGTCGCGCTCGGCGGTAACGCCGTCGCGCCGCCGAACGAGCGGCCCACGATCGCCAACCAGTTTCGACACACACGCGCGAGCCTCGAGCCGATCGTCGACCTGGCACGGGGCGGGTGGCACATCACCCTCGTACATGGAAACGGCCCCCAGGTTGGCGACGACCTGGCGCGCAACGAGCTCGCGGCCGACCAGGTGGAGCCACTGCCGCTCGGCGTGCTCGTCGCGGCGACCGCGGGATGGATGGGTTACATGATCCAGCAGTCGCTCCAGAACGCTCTGGCCCGCGCCGGGATCGACCGCCAGGTGGTCACGCTGGTCACTCAAACGCTGTGCGACGCGAACGACCCCAATCTGCGGAATCCCACCAAGCCGATCGGACACCCCCTGGACATGGTGCGCGTGGCCCGGCTTCAGGCGCGAGGCGTGCCGGTGCGCGAGGAACAGCCCGGGCGCTGGCGCCGGCTCGCGCCGAGCCCCAAGCCGATCGCGGTCGTCGAGCGGGACATGGTCCGCCACCTGGTCGCCGCTGGTCACATTGTGGTGGCATGCGGGGGCGGGGGACCGCCCGTCTATGACGATCCCACGCTCCGGCTCGAGGGCATTGACGCGGTCGCCGACAAGGATCGAGTCGCGGCGATCCTCGGCCGGGACATCTCCGCCGACGTCCTCCTGATCCTCACGAACGTCGACGCGGTCTATCGCGCGTACGGGACGCCGCACCAGGAGGCGATCCGCCGGCTCACGCTGGCGCAGGCCGACCATCTGCTCGCTGGAAAAGAGCTCGGCACTGGAAGCATGCGGCCGAAGGTCGAAGCCGCGGCGGACTTCGTGCGGGTTCGCGGCGACGGAGCCCGCGCGATCATCGCGGAGCTGTCGCAGGGCCTGGCGGCGTTGCGGGGCGATGCCGGAACCACCATCACGGCGGAGCAATCGTGAACCTGCACGAGTATCAGGCGCGCGACATCCTGCGCCGCCATGGCATCCCGGTCCCGCCGGGTGAGGTCGCTGACACACCCGACCAGGCGCGCGCCATCGCGCAACGCCTCGGCGGCCGGGTGGTCGTGAAGGCACAGGTGCATGCCGGAGGCCGGGGCAAGGCCGGAGGCGTGAAGCTCGCGAAGGATCCCGCTGAAGCCGGTGAGCACGCAGCACGGATTTTGGGGCTGACCATCAAGGGCCTCGCGGTACGGCGGGTTCTCGTGGCCCCGGCTGCCGAGATCGCCACTGAGAGTTACGTAGGCATCATCGTGGACCGAGCGTCGCAGCGCCCGGTGCTGATGGTGAGCCCCGCGGGTGGCATCGACATCGAAGAGGTGGCGGCCAAGACGCCGGCCATGATCCACCGATTGGCGGTCGATCCACGCTACGGTCTGCTCGCGCATCAGGCGCTCGGCCTGGCCCTAAAGCTGTATCGCGACATGCCCCTGGCGCGCGCCGCCGCCGACATCATGCGGCGGCTCTACTCGGCGTTCTATGCCGTCGGCGCATCGCTGATGGAGATCAATCCGCTCGTCACCACATCCGACGGCGCCGTGGCCGCGCTCGACGCCAAGATCGTCATCGACGACAACGAGCTGGACCGACATCCGGACATTGCGGCGCTCCGCGATCCGGGCGCAGAGGCGCCGTCCGAGGTGCAGGCCCGCGAGGCGGGGCTCACGTTCATCAAACTCGACGGGTGGGTGGGGTGTTGCGTCAACGGTGCCGGCCTGGCGATGGCCACGATGGACCTCGTGAAGTATTACGGCGGCGAGCCGGCGAACTTTCTCGACATCGGCGGGAGCTCGAACCCCCAGAAGGTCGTCGACGCGCTCAGGATCATCACCGGAGATCCGAGTGTCCGGAGCATCCTGTTCAACATCTTCGGTGGAATCACGCGCTGCGATGACGTGGCCAATGGCATCGTTCAGGCCACGCAGCAGTTCCGGCTCACGGTGCCGTTGGTCATCCGGCTCACCGGAACGAACGAGGCGCTCGCGATTCAGATCCTCACCCAGGCCGGGTTCTCTGCGCTCACGGACATGGATGAAGCCGTGAAGCAGGCGGTGGCCAAAGCGCGGTCCGCGTGAGCGTCTTCATCGATCAGGAGACGCGCCTGGTGGTCCAGGGAATCACGGGCCGCGACGGGTCGTTCCACACCCGGCAAATGATCGGGTACGGGACTAAGGTCGTGGCGGGCGTCACGCCGGGCAAAGGCGGACAGGTGTTCGACGGCGTGGTCCCGGTATTCGACACGGTGGCTGACGCGGTGCGCGAAACGCGCGCCAACACATCCGTCATCTACGTGCCGGCAGCGGTGGCCGCGTCGGCGATCTTCGAGGCCGCCGATGCCGGCACCGCGCTGATCGTGTGTATCACGGAAGGGATTCCCGTGCTCGACGTCACCCGCGTGCTCCCGTTCCTCCACGAGCGCGGCGCGCGGCTCATCGGGCCGAACTGCCCGGGCCTCATCTCGCCGTCCAAGAGCAAGGTCGGCATCATCCCCGGTAACATCTGCCGCCCGGGCCGCATCGGAGTGGTGTCGCGGAGCGGCACTCTCACCTATGAGATCGTTCACCAGCTGTCGACGCAGGGCTTGGGGCAGTCCACCTGTATCGGCATCGGGGGGGATCCCCTCATCGGGACGAACTTCATCCACTGCCTCTCCGCCTTTCACGCGGACGCCGAGACCGACGCTGTGGTCATGATCGGCGAGATCGGGGGAACCGACGAGCAGCAGGCGGCCGAGTTCGTCCACACGGGGATGACGAAGCCCGTGGTCGGATTCATCGCCGGACAGACGGCGCCCCCCGGCCGGCGGATGGGTCACGCGGGAGCGATCATCGCCGGCTCGAGCGGCACCGCGGCGGAGAAGATGGCGGCGTTCGCGCGCGCCGGTATCTCGGTGATGAAACGGCCGGCGGACGTCGTGCCATTGCTCAAGGAACGGTTGTGAAGCTCCGCGACGTCCTCAGGGCCGAGCACGTGCTGGTGCCGTTACGCGCGAGCACGGTGAAGGAAGCCACCGAGCGGCTGGCCGAGCGGCTCATCACGACCGGCGCGGTGGCCGATCCGCAACGGCTCACCGCCGTGATCCGGCACACCTGGCCTGAGGACATGGTCAGCGTCGGCGAGCACGCGTTCCTGCCGCACTTTCGAAGCGAGGCCGTGCGGAGCCTCGTCACGGCGGTCGGGATCTCCGCGACGCCGATCCGCTGGGAGAAGGACCCCCATCGCACGGCACGCATCGTGATTTTCATCGTGGCGCCGTTGCGCGACGCCGCGCTGTACCTGCAGGTCGTGGGCGCCTTCGCCCGCACGCTGTCGGATCCCGAGACCGTCCTCGCGCTGCTCGCCGCGCGCACGCCGGAGCAGGTCGCCACCCTCGCGGCGCTCGAGGCCGCCGAACTGCCGAACCAGCTCACGGTGCGTGACGTGATGACCCCACACGCGATCACGGTCGGGCCGGACCGGACGCTGGGAGACGTCGCGCGACTCATGGTGGAGCAGGACATCCGGGCCCTTCCGGTGGTGGACGACGGGGGATCGCTCATCGGCATGGTGACTCACCGCGAGCTCCTCCGTTTCCTGATCCCCTCGTTCATCCAGCGCACCAAAACCGGCGAGTTCCGCGCGCCCACGCGCTCCCAGGTGATGCGGGGCTCCGCCGATCCGCAGCTCATCCCCGTGAGGGAGGCGATGGCCCGCTCGGTGCTCTGCCTGGCGGAGGATCAGACTCTCGCCGACGTCGCCAATCTGATGAGCGGAAAGGACGTCGATCGTTTCCCGGTGGTTCGCGAAGGCCTCGTTGTAGGCTTCCTCACTCGAGCGGACGTGATCCGTCGGCTCATCGCCCCTGATACCTGAAACCCAACCCTGGCACCCGCCCCGATGCTCACACTCGCCATCATCAAGCCGGACGCGGTCCACAACGGGCTCGCCGGCAAGATCCTCGCACACCTCGAGGCCGCCGGATTCCGCGTGCGCGCCGCGCACCTCGTCAAACTCAGCAACGCGCAGGCGGAGGTGTTCTACGAGGTCCACCGCGAACGGCCGTTCTACCGCTCGCTCGTCACGTTCATGACGTCGGGACCCGCGCTCGCACTCGCCCTGGAACGCGCAGACGCCGTCGCCCACCTCCGACAGGTGATCGGCGCGACCGATCCCGCCGAGGCAAAGGCCGGCACCGTGCGCCACCTGTATGCGGAGTCCAAGGAGCGGAACGCCATCCACGCGTCCGACTCCGACGAGAACGCTGCGCGCGAGATCGCCTTTTTCTTTCCGGAGAGCGAATTACGCGGGCTTTGGGGCGCCCGGTAGCAGTTCGCTTGACGCAAGTCCCACAAGGGTTTAGCTTCGTTTGCCCATGTTACAGATCGACCTTCGGGAGCTCGTCCGTGGCCCGGTCGACACCCGGGCGGACATCCCTGGGAACGATCCCTTGTTCGAGGGCGCCGATGTCGCGCTGTCCGAGCCCGTGCGCGTGGCCGGCCGCTTGCAGGACGCGGGTGACGGACGGTTCTTCTGGCGCGGCTCGCTCACCACGCGCATCGCCGGCCAGTGTCGGCGCTGTCTAGCACCAGTGCTCGTCCCGGTCGCGGCGAGCGTCGACGCGCTATTTTCCCGTGATCCGGACGCCCTGGAGGACCCGAGCTCCTATTCCCTGGCGCCCGACGCGACCGAGATTGACCTCCGTCCCGCGGTCCGGGAGGAGTTGCTCTTGGCCGTCCCGCAATGGGTGGTGTGCCGTGACGATTGCCGCGGGCTGTGCCCGCGCTGTGGCAAGGACCTGAATGCGGGCCCCTGCGGCTGCCCGCCGGCCGTCGACCAACGCTGGCACGGCTTGGTGGCTTTGAAGGATAAGCTCCGCGACTGACAAACGAGGTCGAATCCATGGCCGTACCGAAGCGTAGAACCTCCAAGCGGAAAAAGCGCGCGCGTCGCACCCATTACAAGGCGGCGCCCATCGCGTTGCAACCCTGCCCCCGCTGCGGGGACCAGAAACGACCGCATCACGTCTGCCCGACGTGCGGCTACTACCGCGATGAGCAGCGAGTGGCCGTGGAGGACGCCTGAGTGTGATTCGCATCGCGCTGGACGCGATGGGGGGGGACAACGCGCCGCGGGTCGAGGTCGAGGGAGCAGTCCAGGCCCTGCGCGAGCTCCCCCCCACGTTCCAAATCCAGCTGGTGGGGCGAAGCGCCGATATCGAGGCCGCGCTCAAAGCGCACGAGAACGTCGATCGGCGACGGCTCGAGATCGTCGAGGCGCCGGAAGTCGTGGGAATGGGGGAAAAGCCCCTCGCCGCGGTGAAGGGAAAGCCGCGCTCGTCCATCGCCGTCGGCCTCGGCCTCCAGAAACAAGGCGACTCGGACGCCTTCATCTCAGCCGGGAATACCGGAGCGGTGATGGCGGCGGCGACACTCATGCTCCGCCTGCACGAAGGGGTGCAACGCGCGGCAATCGGCACCCTGTTCCCCACGGCAGTTCACCCGGTTCTGGTCCTCGACGGCGGCGCCAACGTGGACTGCGACGCCCGCGAGCTCGTTGGATTCGCGCACCTGGGTTCGGTGTACGTCCGGGACGTGCTCGACCGGCCACAACCCGGGGTCGGGCTCCTCAACGTGGGCGAGGAGGATGAAAAGGGCAACGCGATCGTCAAGGAAGCCCACCAGATCCTCAAGCAAACGCCGGGCATTCACTACGTCGGCAACGTGGAAGGGCGGGACATCCTCGCTGGCCAGTGTAAGCACGGGCGCATCGATGTGGTCGTCTGCGACGGCTTCGTAGGCAACGTGGTCCTCAAGTTCTACGAGTCCGCCGGCCGCATGTTTATCGGGATGATGCAACAGGCGTTTCCCGACGTGTTGGGCCGACCCGAAGCCAAACAGCTGTTTCGATTCCTCGACTATTCCGAGTACGGCGGGGCACCGCTCCTCGGCGTGAAGGGCGTGGTCATCATCTGCCACGGCGCCTCGCCGGCCCGGGCGATCAAGAACGCCGTCCGCGTCGCCGCCCACATGGTGGAAAGCCACGTGGATCAGGACATTGGCGCGGAACTGGCCGAAGGCGGCGCGGCCCGATGAAGCGTCCGATCGCCGAGCTCCTGGGCACCGGTCGGTACACTCCAAAGCGGGTGATGACCAACGACGAGTTCTCCAAGATCCTCGACACGTCGGATCAGTGGATCCGCGAGCGCACCGGCATTCAGGAGCGCCGCGTGGCGGGACCGGACGAATCCAATGCCTGCATGGCCAAGGCGGCCGCGGAGCAGGTGCTGCAGGAGAACGACTTTTCCCCGTTGGATCTAGACGCGCTCGTGGTCGCGACATGCTCGCCCGACCGCCTGCTGCCGTCGCAGGCCTGCGATCTGCAGGCGTTGCTCGGGGCCAAGCGGGCTGCGGCCTTCGACGTCCAGGCCGCTTGCACCGGTTTCCTCTACGCCCTGAACGTGGCCGAGGGGCTCGTGGCGTCGGACCAGGCGGAGCTGGTCCTGGTCGTCGCCTCGGAAAAGCTCACGTCCATCATGGACTGGACCGATCGGAGTACGGCGGTGCTCTTCGGTGACGGCGCGGGCGCCACGCTGATGCGCAAGAGCACCAACGGGCGAGGGATTCTCTCGAGCTACATGAAGTCGGATGGCACGCTTGCCGAGCTGCTGTATCGGCCGGGAGGCGGCGCCGCCCACCCGCCCGACGCCGCTCTCCTCACGGACCACTCGTACTACATCAAGATGGCGGGGCGCGAGGTGTTCAAGGCCGCCGTCCTCTCGATGGCCGACGCGTGCGACAAGGCGCTCGAGCGGGCGGGTCTCACCGCCGCCGACATCGATCTGCTGATTCCCCACCAAGCGAACATCCGGATCATCGAAGCGACCGCCAAGCACGCCGGGCTGCCGATGGACAAGGTCTACGTCAACGTGGACCGGTACGGCAACACGTCCGCGGCCTCCGTCGCGATCGCGCTCGACGAGGCGGTACGCTGCGGTCGCTTACACTCTGGCATGAAGGTGATGTTCTGCGCGTTCGGCGCGGGGTTCACCTGGGCGAGCCTGGTGGTGCAGTGGTAGCGACCGTGTGGCTCTGCCCCGGGCAGGGCGCACAAAAAGTCGGGATGGCCAAGGACCTTGCCGAGCGGTTCCCGGAGGCGCGGGCGACGCTCGACGCGATCGACGCGACACTCGGGTTCCCGCTGACCAGGCTGATGTTCGAAGGCCCGGAGGACCGGCTCACGGCGACGGAGAACGCGCAGCCCGCGATCCTCGCGCACAGCGCGGCGGTGTTCAGCGTCGTGGGCCCCCGCGTCGACGGCGCCGCCGTCGCTGCCGCCGGGCACTCGCTCGGCGAATACTCCGCGTACGTCGCGGCGGGCGCGCTTTCGGCGACCGACGCGGCCGCCTTGGTGCGCCGGCGCGGGGAGCTGATGCAGCAGGCCGGTGCCGAGCGACCGGGGACCATGTCCGCTGTGCTCGGGCTCGCCACGGCCGAAGTGGAGGCCGCCTGTCGCGACGCGTCGACCGGCGGCGGGGTCGCCGTAGCGGCGAACCTGAACGGTCCCGATCAAACCGTCATCTCGGGCGACCCGGACGCCGTCGCGAAGGCCGGGGAGCTCTGCAAAGCGCGGGGAGCTAAACGCGTGGTGCCGCTCAAAGTGAGCGGCGCGTTCCACTCCTCCCTGATGGCCCCGGCGGCCAATCAACTGCGCGTCGCGCTCGAGCGCGCGGCGTTTCGCGACCCCGCCTTCCCGGTGATCGCGAACGCGACCGCTGAGCCGGTCCGCGACGCCGCGCGCGCGCGCCGGCTGCTCGCCGATCAGCTCACTGCTCCGGTCCGCTGGGTGGCGAGCATGCAGCGTGCCGCCGAACTCGGCGGCGCGGGCGTGCGCTTCATCGAAATCGGCCCCGGGAATGTGCTGGCCGGGCTCCTGCGCCGCGTCGTCCCGGCCGCCAGTATCACGTCCCTCGGAACCGCCGACGAGGTGACACGCTTTCTCGAGGTGGCGTGAGCGGATGAAAATCGACTTGACCGGGAAGGTCGCGGTCGTGACGGGGGGCAGCCGCGGGATCGGGCACGCCATCGCCGAGGCGCTCGCGCACGTCGGCTCCCGGGTGGCGGTGCTGGCGCGGGACGTCGCGAAGGCCCGAGAAGCCGCCACGTCGCTCGGCGACGGCGGGGGAGCGCGTGGCTACGGGTGTGACGTGAGCGACGCGAAGCAGGTCGAGGCGACCGTGGCGGCGGTCGAACAGGACTTCGGGCGCATCGACGTCGTCGTGAACAACGCCGGAACCACGCGGGACAACCTGCTTTTTCGGATCGGTGAAGACGATTGGGATGCGGTCCTGAATACCAACCTGAAGGGCGCGTTCCTCGTCACCAAGCACGCCGCGCGAGGGATGATCAAGCGCCGGTGGGGCCGGATCATCAACATCACGAGCGTGGTCGGCATCTCCGGAAACAAGGGGCAGGCGAATTACACCGCCTCCAAGGCCGGGCTGATCGGCTTCACCAAGTCCGTTTCAAAGGAACTCGCGTCCCGGAACGTGCTGGTGAACGCCGTGGCACCGGGGTTCATCGACACGGAGCTGACCCAGAACATCACCGGCAGCGCGCGGGAAACGCTCCTTCGGGCGATTCCGCTGGGCCGGCTGGGGGAGGGGGCGGACGTGGCCGCCGCCGTGGTCTTTCTCGCCTCCGAGTTCGCGAGCTACATTACGGGACAGGTGCTGGTGGTCGACGGCGGGATGGTGCTGTGATCCTTTTCCCACACCTCCATTGAGGACACCCATGGCAATGGACATGAAGCAGCTCGAAGAGAAGGTCAAGGACATCATCGTCGAGGAGCTGGGGGTCGAGCGCGACAAGCTCACGCCCGGCGCGAGCTTCATGGAGGACCTGGGGGCGGACAGCCTCGACACCGTGGAGCTGGTCATGGCCTTCGAGAAGGAATTCGACATCGACATCCCCGACGAAGAGGCGGAAAAGCTGCGGACGGTGGGCCAGGCGATGCAGTACCTCCACGACAAGATGGGGAAATAGGCGATGGCGCGCCGAGTCGCAATCACGGGCCTCGGGTTCGTGACGCCCTTGGGCACGGACGTGGCCAGCACCTGGGAGGGCCTTCTGGCGGGCCGCTCGGGGGCCGGGCCGATCACCCGGTTCGACGCGGCTCAAAGCCCGGTGAAGTTCGCGTGCGAGGTGAAGGGATTCGACCCCGCGCGCTTCCTTGACAAGAAGGAGATCCGCCGATACGACCTGTTCGCGCAGTTCGCGCTGGGCGCAGCGGAGCAGGCCGTGACCGACGCCTGCCTCACGAGCAACTGGGACAAGGTGAACCTGAAGCGTGTGGGCGCCATCGTCGGCACGGGGACCGGCGGCCTCCAGACCTTCGAAGAGAACTGCCGCGCGCTCTTCGAGAAGGGGCCCGGCCGGGTGTCGCCATTCTTCGTACCGATGTACATGCCGAACGTCGCCGCGGCCCTGATCTCCATGCGGTACGGAGCGCAGGGGCCCAATTACGCCACGGTCTCGGCGTGCGCGTCGTCCGCCCATAGCGTTGGCGACGCGCTCGAGATCATCCGCAACGACCAGGCTGACATCATGATCGCCGGCGGCGCGGAAGCGGCGATCACGCCGCTCGCCGTGGCGAGCTTCGCCAACATGAAAGCGCTGTCCGAGCGCAACGACAGTCCCGAGACCGCCAGCCGTCCCTTCGACAAGGACCGCGACGGGTTCGTGATGGGGGACGGTGCCGCGGTGCTCATCCTCGAGGAATGGGAGCACGCTCGCCGGCGCGGCGCGAAGATCTACGCGGAAGTCGTGGGTTACGGGATGACCGCCGACGCCCATCACATCACCGCGCCCGCGCCGGATGGATCCGGCGCGCAGGAGGCGATGCGACTCGCCATGAAGGACGGCGGAATCCGGCTCGAGGAGGTGGGTTACATCAACGCCCACGGGACATCGACGCCGCACGGGGACGCTGCCGAGACCGCGGCCGTAAAGGCGGTCTTCGGTGACCGGGCGCGGAAGCTCGTCTTCGGCTCCACGAAGTCCATGACCGGGCATCTACTCGGCGCCGCGGGCGCGTTCGAGGCCGGGATCTGCGCCCTCGTGGTCCAGACCGGCGTCATTCCCCCCACCATCAACCAGTTCACCCCTGACCCGGCCTGTGACCTCGACTCGGCGCCGAACAAGGCCGTGAAGCGGCGCGTGGACGTGGCGCTCTCGAACTCCTTCGGGTTCGGCGGGCACAATGTGACGCTCGCCATCCGGCGGGCGGCGTGATGCTGGGTCCGATCGCGGAGAAAGTCGCGCGCAACGAACGGCTCACCCGCGACGACGCGCTCGCGCTCTTCCAATCCAACGATCTCCTCACCATCGGACGGCTCGCCGATCAGGTGAACCGGCGTCGGAACGGCGACCGGGTGTTCTTCGCGGCGAATCAGCACATCAACCCGACCAACGTGTGCGTGCTCCGCAACACGTGCGTGTTCTGCTCCTTCGCCCGCATGCCGCAGGAAGACGGCGCGTACACCCGCAGCCTCGACGATGTGTTCGCGGAGGCGGACGCCGCGCGCGACAACCCGACGCGCGAGTTCCACATCGTGGGCGGCCTTCACCCCAAGCTCCGCCTCGCGTACTACCTGGACATGTTCCGTGGCCTGCGGGAGCGCCACCCGGGCGTCCACATCAAGGCCCTCACCGCCGTCGAGGTGGCCCACCTCGCGCGCATCGAGAAGCTGAGCGTCAGGGAGGTGCTGGCCGCCATGAAGGAGGCCGGGGTCACGAGCCTCCCGGGCGGCGGGGCGGAGGTGTTCAGCCCAGCGGCGCGCGCGACCATCGCCGACAAGAAGCTCTCGGGCGAGGAATGGCTGGCGGTGCACCGCGAGGCGCACCGGCTCGGCCTCCCGTCCAACTGCACCATGCTGTACGGTCACGTGGAGACCACGGCCGACCGTGTGGACCATCTGCTCGCGTTGCGCGCCCTCCAGGACGAGACCGGCGGCTTCCTCACCTACATTCCGCTCGCGTATCACCCCGACCACAACGAGCTGGGTGAGGCGCTCGGGCGCACCGGGACCGCCACCTCGGGCTTCGACGACCTGAAGAACATCGCCATCGGACGCCTCGTGCTCGACAACATCGCGCACGTCAAGACGCACTGGCCCATGGTGACGCCCTTCATCTCGCAGGTGGCGCTCACCTTCGGCTGTGACGACCTCGAGGGCACGGTGGTGTTCGAGCGCGTCTACCACGAGGCGGGCGCCGCGACGCCGATGTGGCTGTCGTACGATCAGATCGTCACGCTGATCCGCGGGGCAGGGAAGGAGCCGGTCGAGCGCGACTCGCTGTACCAGACCGTGCGGACGTTCGAGGACTGGGTGCCCGGCGGGTCGAGCGTGCGGCCGGACGGGCCGGAAGGGGCGACGTTCCAGATCTCCCACCGCCCCCAGACTCGCGCCAAAGGGCGGCGTGCGCTGCCGGTGCTGTCTGCGGTGGACGCCGCCGAATGATGAGACTGGGTCGGATCGGCTACATCAATTGTTATCCCGTGTACGGGGCGATCGACCGGGGTATGACCCCGCTCCCCCTGGACGTCGAGCTCGTCACCGGTACGCCGGCCGAACTGAACGACCTGCTCGCTGCGGGGGAGCTCGACGTCTCGGTCGTGAGCGCCGTCGAATACGCCCGTCACGCCCGCGACTACGTCCTCCTCCCGGACCTGGCGATCTCATGCGACGGGCCGGTCCGGAGCGTGGCGCTGTTCAGCCGCCGGCCCGTGGGACAGCTGGACGGGCGGACCTTGCTGCTCACCGCATCCTCCCGGACGGCGGTCGGTCTCGTAGAGCTCCTGTGTTCTGACGTATGGAAGGTGCAGCCGCGCTTCGCGCAGGCGCGGGCGGAAGCGAGCGATCTCGCAGCGTTGGCGCACCTTCCCCACGAGGCCGTGCTGGTGATCGGGGATGCGGCGCTGCTCCTGGCCGCCGATGGTGACTATCCTCACCGCTACGACCTCGGTGAGGAATGGAAACGCTGGACCGGCCTCCCGTTCGTGTTCGCGATGTGGGCGGCGCGCCGGGTGGCGGATCCGCGTGCCGTACGCGCCGTACACCAGACGTTGCTCACCGCCCGGGATTGGGGGCTCGCGCACTTCGATCTCCTCGCCGACGCGGCCGCACGGGCAACGGGCGTCGACGTGGCGGACTGCCGCCGCTATTTCGCGGGCTTGGACTATGCCCTGACCGACAAGCATCTCGCCGGGCTCACAGACTTCTTCCGACGCCTAGCGGCGCGGGGCCTGGTGCCGGACGGATCACTCCAATTTCTGCAGGTGGCGTGATGATGGTCGATCGCTCGAGCCCCGCCTTCCGCTCCTACCTCGAGCTGTACGATCGCGCGTCGCTGCTCGAGCTGGGCGGTTTGGCCGACCAGGCGCGCTGGCGCCTCCACCCCGAGAATGTCGTCACCTACATCATCGACCGGAACATCAACTACACGAACGTCTGCGTCGCGGACTGCAAATTCTGCGCGTTCTACCGGCGACCGAAACACGCTGAGGGGTACGTGCTGTCGTTCGAGCAGATCGGACGCAAGATCGACGAGCTGAAGGCCATTGGCGGCGTGCAGATCCTGATTCAGGGCGGCCATAACCCCTACATTCCGTTCCGGTGGTACCTGGACCTGATGCGCTACATCAAGCGGCATCATGCCATCCACATCCACGGGTTCTCGCCCTCGGAGGTCGATTTCTTCGCCGGGCGGTTCGGCCTGTCGATCGAAGACGTGATACGCGAGCTCATGGCCGCGGGCCTCGACTCGATTCCGGGTGGGGGCGGCGAGATCCTGGTCCAGGAGATCCGGGACCGCGTCGCCAGGAAAAAGGCGGGCGCCGACCGCTGGCTCGAGGTGATGGAGGTCGCCCATCGACTCGGACTCAAAACCTCGGTGACCATGATGTACGGCCTGGGCGAGACCCTCGCCGATCGAATCGAGCATCTGTTCCGCGTGCGCGAAGTGCAGGCACGCACCGGCGGGTTCACCGCGTTCATCTGCTGGCCCCTGCAGCCGGAGCACTCGGAACTCGCGCACCTGGAGAAGACTGACGCGGTCACCTACCTCCGCACCCAGGCCATCGCTCGCGTGGTGCTCGACAATGTGCCGAACATCCAGGCGTCGTGGGTCACCATGGGGCCGAAGATCGGCCAGGTGGCGCTCCGGTTCGGCGCCAACGACTTCGGCTCGCTCATGATGGAAGAGAACGTCGTGTCGGCCGCCGGCACCACGTGGCGGATGACGCTGCCCGAGATGCAGCGGCTCATCGCCGACGCCGGTTACACCGCACGGAAGCGTCGCCAGGACTACAGCGTGATCGACGAGGCGGCCTGACGTGGCCGACGTCCTCGTCCTGGTCGGCTCCGAGAGCGACAAGCCGCGCATCGAGCCCGCCTTCGAGATCCTCAACAAGGCGGGCGTTTCGTATGAATTCCACGTCTCGTCCGCCCACCGGCAGCCCGAGCAGACGAGCGACCTGGTGAAGACCGCGCGAAAGAAGGGATTCAGGGTTGTGATCGCCGGGGCGGGGCTCTCCGCCGCGCTTCCGGGATTCGCGGCGTCACTCACTGACCTTCCCGTGATTGGGGTCCCGTTCGCGGTCGGTCCCTTGAATGGTCTCGACGCCCTGCTCGCCACGGCGCAGGTCCCCGGCGGCGTGCCGGTGGCCTGCGTGGGCATCGACAACGCCAAAAACGCCGCTCACCTGGCAGTCCGGATCCTCAAGGCCTGACATGCGGGTCGGCATCGGATACGACTCGCACCGATTTGCCGACCGCCGGAAGCTGATCCTCGGCGGTGTGACCATCCCTCATCTGCAGGGATTGACCGGCCACTCGGATGCCGACGTCGTGGCCCACGCCCTGACGGATGCCGTCCTCGGCGCGGCCGGCCTCGGGGACATTGGCACGATGTTCCCCCCCACCGACCCGCAGTGGCGCGACGCCAATTCGCTCGAGCTGCTCAAGCAGGCGTACCTGCGCGCAGTCGAGGCCGGGCTCAACTTCGTAAGCGCGGATATCACGGTGATCCTCGAGCGACCGAAACTCGCGCCCTTCATCGAGGCGATGCGGGAGAAGCTCGCCGCCGCGCTCGTGACCAGCGTGTCGACCGTGTCCGTCAAGGCAAAGACCAACGAGGGGATGGGATGGATCGGACGGGGCGAGGGTGTCGCGGTGATCGCCGTGGCGTTGCTCGACAAGCGCCCCTGAGTGACCTCCTGGCGTACCTCGAACGCCTGCCGCCGGGACCCCTATACGGTCTGATCGTCGCCCTCGCCGCCATCGAGAACATCGTGCCCCCCGTCCCCGCGGACACAGCGGTGGCGCTGGGCGCCCTGCTGGCCGGGCGGGGCGTCCTCGACGCATGGACCGTGTTCGGCGTCACCTGGGGAGCGAACGTCACATCGGCGTCGGCGGTGTACTGGCTGGCCCGACGCTACGGACCGGACTTTTTCCGAGGACGCATCGGCCGCCGGCTGCTTCCGCAACCGGTTCTCGCACATCTCGAGACCGAGTACCGGCGGCACGGAGCCTACGGCATCTTCCTCTCGCGCCTGCTTCCAATCTGGCGTGCCGTCGTGCCGCCGTTCGCGGGGATCGCCGGCCTCTCCGCCCCGCGGGCGCTGATCCCGCTCGCCCTGGCGTCGGCGCTCTGGTACGGCGCGCTGACGTACTTCGTGGCGACCCTCGGCACCAACCTCGATGGCGTCGTCACGGCCTTGGGGCGGGTGAACCGGGTCCTTGGCGCGGTCGCGGCGGTCGCGTTCATATTTGCAGTCGTGTGGGTGCGGCGTCGTCTCAAGCGTTAGGGTTGGGGAGGGTACGATGGCTCAAGCGGGTAACGACACGTCTGGAGTGCGAATCCTCCGACCGTGGATCTAGGCGACGACCGAGCGTTCCGGGTCGAGCAGTTTCGGGACTATCTCGCCCTCGAGTCGGGCAACAGCACCCATACGGTGAGCAACTACGCCCGGGACGTCCGGCGCCTCGCGGTATACGCCGCCGCGAAGGGCGCGCGTGGTCCCGAGGATGTGACCAGTGCTCAGCTGCGCGAGTTCGTCTACGCGCTGAAGGATCTGGGTCTCGCGCCCGCGACCATCCGCCGGCAAATCTCCGCGCTCCGGACCTACTATCGCTTCCTCGTGGGCGAGGGCCATGCCACGCGAGATCCGAGCGAGCGGCTGGAGTCGCCCCGCCAGTGGCGTCGGCTGCCGACGGTTCTGTCCGTGCTCGAGATCGAGCGCCTGCTCGCCGCCCCGAACACAGACGAGCCGCTCGCCATCCGCGACCGGGCGCTGCTCGAGTTCGCGTACGCGACCGGCGCGCGTGTGACGGAGCTCGTCGGCCTCGGCATGCAGGACGTGTTCTACGAGGAGGGCCTTGCCCGGATCTTCGGGAAGGGGTCGAAAGAGCGGGTGGTGCCCGTGGGCCGTCGAGCCCTGGGCGCCGTCGCCCTGTACACCCGCGAGATCCGGTCGCGCTTCGACCATGGACGGGGACGCGGCAAGGTCTTCCTCAACGCGCGCGGCACACCACTTTCTCGCGTGGGGGCCTGGGGCATCGTCCGGCGCGCGGCACGGCTCGCGGGAATCGCCAAGCGCGTCACGCCGCACACCTTGCGCCATACGTTCGCGACGCACCTGCTCGAGGGCGGCGCCGACCTCCGCGCCGTGCAGGAAATGCTCGGCCACGCTGACCTCGCCACGACGCAGCTCTACACGCACATCGACCGGGAGTACCTTCGGACCGTGCACAAGACGTACCACCCTCGCGGCTGACGCGCATGTCCCGAGCGTTCGTGCAGGAAGACGCCGGCGGGGGCGCGCCGAGACGGAATTACGGACTACCGCCGCAGGACGATCCGCGGTTCGACGCCGCGGCCGCCGTGGCGCTGCTCGAGGCGGCTCGCATCGGCGAAACCGCGAGCGCGGAGCAGGCGACCGGCTACTACTGGGGAGAGCCGAAGCTGCGCACCCACGTGCAGCGCATGCTCGCGCGCGCCCGGGCGCAACACGACGAGCGCTTGGAGCAACTGGCCGAGCGATTCTTGAGCTGAGGATCGAGCGGGCGCGTGCCCGAGCTGCCGGACATTCTCCTGTACCAGCAGGCCCTCGCCGCCAGAATCAAGGGCGTCCGGCTCGAGCGCTTGCGCATTACGAGCCCCTTCCTGCTCCGGACTGCCGACCCTCCGGTGGCTGACCTCGCGGGTCGCACGGTCCAGGACGTCCGACGTCTCGGCAAGCGCATCGTGCTGGCTTTCGACGACGACTACTTCGCCGTGCTCCATCTGATGATCGCCGGCCGACTCCACTGGAAGCCGCCCGGGGTCCGCATCTCTGGCCGCTCGGGCCTCGCCGCCTGGGATTTTCCCGACGGGAGCCTGCTCCTCACGGAAGCCGCCACGAAGCACCGCGCCTCCCTGCATCTCGTCCGCGGGGCGGCAGGGCTCGCGGCGTTCGATCGTGGCGGTCTCGACGTACTCGGCGCGACCCTGGAGCAGTTCCGCGCCGCCCTGACTCGTGAATCCCACACGCTCAAGCGCGCACTTACGGATCCGCGCCTGCTCGACGGGATCGGCAACGCGTATTCGGACGAAATCCTGCACGCCGCGCGCCTTTCTCCGCTACGGCTCACCGGACAGCTCGCCCCGGAAGAGATCGACGGGTTGTTTAAAGCGACGCGACGGACCCTCGAATATTGGATCGACCGCCTGCGGGTGGATGCCGGGGACGGCTTCCCGGAAAAAGTGACGGCGTTCCGCGAGGGAATGGCGGTGCACGGTCGGTTCCGTCAGCCGTGCCCGGTCTGTGGCTCGCCGATCCAGCGAATCCGCTACGCCGCGAATGAGGTGAACTACTGCGCCACGTGTCAGACCGGTGGCCGGCTCCTCGCCGACCGCTCACTGTCCCGCTTGTTGAAAGAGGACTGGCCCCGCTCGCTCGACGAATGGGATGAGCGCGCGGGGCGCTAGCTATATTTTTGGCTGCATGCCGAGTCAACCCGTCCGGTTCGAACGGGCATTTCACGTGGCGGCCGCGGACATCGACGACCTGGGCCACGTGAACAACGTCGTGTACCTCCGCTGGGTGCAGGACGTGGCTGCGGCGCACTGGGAGTCCGCCACCACGCCGACCGAGCGCGCGGACGTGGGGTGGGTGGTGCTGCGGCATGAGATCGACTACAAGCACCCGGCCAAGCCGGGCGACGAGGTGATTGCCCGCACCTGGGTGGGACCGCCGGTCGCTGCCACCTTCGAGCGGCACACCGAGATCGTTCGGGGCGCCGACGGACGGGTCCTTGCGCATGCCCGATCCTTATGGTGTCCCGTGAACCCCAGAACGGGCCGGGTGCAGCGCATCGATCCCGCGCTGCACGACCGGTTCTACACCGTGTGAGGCGCCGCTTCGTTCTCGCCGGCGGGGTGTTTCTCGTCCCGGTAGCGGCGCTCGTCTTCGTCCTGCGCCCGGTCTGCGTCCCGCTCACGGCGGAAGACCTGAAGACGTTCAACGTCCCGATCGAGCAGCGCACCGACCGCGACTTTTACCTCAAAGTCTTCCAGCGACGGAACGGCCAGTGGTATCAGTGCAAGACGTGGATCTCGCGGTTCTTTTTCTTCTGAGTAGGTTTCCCGCATGCTGTTCGTGCTCGACAACTACGACTCGTTCACATACAACCTCGTCCAGCTCTTCGGCGAGCTCGGCGCGGAGCCGGTCGTGTACCGCAACGACGCGCTCACCGTCGACCAGGTGATTGCCCTGAAGCCCACGGCCGCCGTGCTCTCACCGGGCCCTGGAACCCCGGGCCAGGCCGGGATCCTCGTCCCGCTCGTCAAGGCGCTGGCCGGCCGCGTGCCGGTGCTGGGCGTATGCCTGGGCCATCAGGCGATCGGTGAGGCGTTCGGCGGACGCGTGGTGCGCGCCGATCGGTTGATGCACGGCAAGACATGTGCGGTGATCCATGAGGACGACGAGTTGTTCGAGGGCGTCCCGAGCCCGGTGACCGGCATGCGTTACCATTCTCTCGTCGTGGAGCCGAAATCCCTGCCCAAAGATCTCGTCATCACGGCCTGGAGCGCCGATCGGCCGAAGGATGCCGAGATCATGGCGCTGAAGCACCGGCGGCACGCGTTGTATGGCGTCCAGTTCCACCCGGAGTCAATCGGGACCGAGCACGGGAAGCAGCTGCTCGAGAATTTCCTGAGCATCGCGCGCGCCGCGGCATAGCGGCTTAAGGCTCGTCACGACAGCCGGTTAGTGTCAGGACTAGACGCCACGGCACGGATTTTGTATGTTCCCCCGTGCCCGTCCTTGGCGTGATTCCTGCACGGCTGGGCTCCAGCCGGCTCCCTCGCAAGCCGCTCTTACCTCTGGCAGGCGAACCCCTCGTTCTCTGGGTCGTCCGGCGCGTCGCCGAGGCCCGGGCCTGCGATCGTCTCGTGGTCGCTACCGAGGCGCCCGAAATCGTCACCGTAGTCGAGAACGCCGGGTGCGAAGCAATCCTCACATCCCCACAGCATCAATCGGGGACCGAGCGTGTTGCTGAAGTCGTTGCAAATAAAGCGTTTAGTGCCTTTGACGTGATTCTGAACGTGCAGGCCGATGAACCCCTCGTGGCTCCCGCCGCGCTGCACGGGGCTGTGGCGCGCGTACGCAGCGGCGATCCGATCGGGACGGCAGCGGGCGACCTGGACGGCTCACTGGCGAGCGACCCGAATCGGGTGAAGGTCGTGGTCGACCTGCGCGGCAGGGCGATGTACTTCTCGCGGGCGCCGATCCCGTTCAGTCGCGACAACACCAGTGACGTGCGGTACCACCAGCACGTCGGCGTATATGCGTACACGCCGGACGCGCTCGCGCGCTGGGTTCGGCTAGCACCGGTGCCGGAGGAGCGATGGGAGCGGCTGGAGCAGCTGCGGCCGTTGTTGCACGGGATGCCGATCGGCGTGGCGCTGTTTCCGGGACCCGCGGCGCCCGGCGTGGACACGGCAGACGATCTCCGAGCCGTCGCGACGCAATTGACCCGCCAATTGAGGGAGGTGAGTCCGTGAGTTCGACGAAGTACATCTTCGTAACCGGCGGCGTGGTGTCCTCCCTCGGCAAGGGCATCGCGGCCGCTTCCCTCGGCCGGCTCCTCGTGGAGCGCGGCCTTCGGGTCACCATCCAGAAATTCGACCCCTATATCAACGTCGATCCCGGCACGATGTCGCCGTTCCAGCACGGCGAGGTGTACGTGACCGACGACGGCGCGGAGACCGACCTCGACCTGGGCCATTATGAGCGATTCATCGACCGCTCGCTCTCTCAGGTCAATAACGTGACCACCGGGCGGATCTACCTCTCGGTGATCACGAAGGAGCGACGTGGCGAGTACCTCGGCTCCACGGTGCAGGTCATCCCGCATATCACGGACGAGATCAAGGCCTCGATCCGGCGGCTCGCGCCGGACCACGACGTCGTGATCACCGAGATCGGCGGAACGGTAGGCGACATCGAATCCCTGCCGTTCCTCGAGGCGATCCGGCAGTTCCGTCAGGAAGTGGGGCGAGACAACACCCTGTTCATTCACCTGACGCTGGTTCCGTTCATCGCCGCCACCGCCGAGCTCAAGACCAAGCCGACCCAGCATTCGGTCCGAGAGCTGATGCAGATCGGGATCCAACCCGACATCCTGGTCTGCCGCACGGAGCGACCGCTCTCGGAAGACCTGAAGCGCAAGATCGCCCAGTTCTGCAACGTGGACTTCGGCTGCGTGGTGGAGAGCCCCGACGTGCGGTCGATCTACGAAATCCCGCTCCGGCTGCACGAGCAGGGACTGGACCGGGAGGTCTGCATGCGACTCCACCTCGAGACCAAGGAGCCCGACCTGCGCGCCTGGGCGCAGACGGTCGAGAAGATCCTGAACCCGCCGGAGCGCGTCCGGATCGCCGTCGTCGGGAAGTACACCGAGCTGGCGGACAGCTACAAGAGCATCCACGAAGCCCTGGTGCACGGCGGCATCGCAAACGACTGCGGCGTCCAGATCGAGTGGATTTCCTCCGACCGCTTCACCGATCAGGAAGCCACGGGCGAGCTGCTCGGTGGCTACGACGGATTGCTGGTCCCGGGCGGCTTCGGCGTTCGGGGCGTGGAAGGCATGCTCGAGGCGATCCGCTGGGCGCGAGAAAATAAGCTGCCGTTCTTCGGAATCTGCCTCGGCCTGCAGACGGCGATCATCGAGTTCGCGCGTGACGTGGTCAAGCTCCCCGACACCAACTCGAGCGAGTTCGCACCCGAGTGCCAGAACCCGGTCATCGCTCTGATGCGCTCCCAGGAAGGCATCCAGGAGCTGGGCGGCACCATGCGCCTCGGCGCGTACCCCTGCAAGCTCCGTCCGGGCTCCCGGGTCGCACAAGCCTACGGCGCGCTTGAGGTGAGCGAGCGCCATCGCCACCGCTACGAAGTGTCGAACGCCTATCGCGACGTGCTCGCGGAGTACGGGATGCGCTGCTCGGGACTATCGCCGGACGGCTCGCTCGTGGAGATGATCGAGCTTCCCGATCACCCCTGGTTCATCGGCTGCCAATTCCACCCGGAGCTCAAGTCCCGGCCCACCCGGCCGCACCCGCTCTTTGCGGGCTTCATCGGCGCGGCCCGCCTGCAACATCGCGCGAGGGAAGGCGTTCGCGCGGCGCCGGCAGACCGCGCGGCCTCATCTCAGCTCGCTGGACACCGCGACTGATATGGCGTCCCACTTCGGGGGGGGAACCTCCCCGTTCCTCATCGCGGGGCCCTGCGTCGTCGAATCCGAGGACCTCAACATCCGGGTCGGTGAAGCCCTGGCCGATCTCGCGGCCAAGCTCGGCGTGCACGTCATTTACAAGGCGTCCTACGACAAAGCGAACCGGTCACGGCTCGACGCAGGGCGGGGTCCCGGTCTCGAGCGCGGGCTGAAGGCCCTGGAGCGCGTTCGGTCGACCACCGGCCTCCCGATCCTCACGGATGTTCACGAGGTCGGTCAGGTCGCGGCCGCTGCCCAGGTCGCCGACGTGCTGCAGGTCCCCGCGTTCCTGTGCCGGCAGACCGACCTCCTCGTGGCGGTGGGACGCGCCGGGCGAGCCGTGAATGTGAAGAAGGGACAGTGGATGTCCCCCGACGGGATGTCGGGCGCAGTGGAAAAGGTACGGGCCGGCGGGGCACCCGAAATCGCGGTCACCGAGCGGGGCACGTTCTTCGGATACGGCGACCTGGTCGTGGACATGCGGAATTTCGTCCGGCTCCGCGCCGCCTGCGGGGTGCCCGTCGTGTTCGACGCCACGCACTCGGTGCAGCAACCGGGGCAGGGACCGGACGGCTCGAGCGGCGGCCTGCGGGAATTCATTCCACCGCTCCTGTATGCCGCGGCCGCCGCTGGCGCAGACGGATTCTTCCTCGAGACCCACCCCGATCCCGAGCACGCCCCTTCCGACGGACCGAACATGGTGCCGCTCGACGAGCTTACCGGGATCGTGAGTGTGGTACTGGACGTCTGGCAGCGGGCCAGGGAGGCGGTCCGTGCCTGAGAATCTGAGCGG